>JBGVHH010000063.1:0-2277 GCA_045122195.1 Agathobacter sp. | reverse complement strand
TTTTCCTGATACTTGTTGCTTAGATAGTGCAAGATATTCTTCCCTGATAACAGTATCAGTTTAAAATCTGTCAGAAAGTGGTAGTTACAGCTTTCTGTTTTTGTAACTGTCTGTTATAATACCTGTCTTTGGTAGTTAAAGTAAAAAAATAGTGCTATGCCACAGATTAAAACCTGTGACTTAGCACTTTATTTATGTCCTCATTGCCAAGAAAATATGATGTTAGTGGAAGCCCTGTGAGAGTAGTTAAGTTATTGATAAAAAATGATTTTCGGGTTAGGTTTATGTATTTTCGTTCGGAAATTTGTGCAACACGAAAATCATGTATAAAGTCAAATATTTCTTCTGTACCATATGCATCGTTTAAAGTATGTATCTGAAATAATCTTGTAAGTAATACTACAAGATAACAAATAAGAAAATGACCAATAATGGTATCTTCTTTTTGCAGATATACAGGTCTTGCGTCAAGCTGTGATTTCATAATACGAAACGATTCCTCTATTCTCCAAAGATTATGATAAGCAGCATATATTTCAGATGCAGACATACGGGTTTCAGAAGTAATGATCATGTTATAGCCCGCAAGTTTTTTAGCGTTTTCTATAACCTTGTCATTCAATTCTACTTTGATTTTTCCGTCAGTTTTCTCACCTTTTTTATCAGCGGGAATAAAAGTGACATATTTTGCACTGTCTCCATATTCGGATTTTTTTGCTTCACATGCTTTAAGATTTTTAGCTTTTTCTACTTGTTTGTTTATTTCAAATTTTTGTTTTTCTGCAAGTTTGGGATTATAAGTCACAATACGTTTTTCTGTCAGTTTCACAGTTTTTCTATGTCCTGTATTATCTACATAGCTATAGTTAAAATCATCTACACATTCTTTTATACGATATAGTACTTCACCTTTTTTGCTTTTTACATCAACATAATCGTTATCTAATAATACCCATGTTTTCTCCGTTTCAGGAAGTGTTTTTACTGATTTTGAGAAAATATATCCATCTCCAGACTTAAGTGCATGAAGGATATTGTTGAAACAGTTAAGTCCTTTATCCGCTACCTGGATAGTTCGTCCGGATATATGATTTCGTTGCTTTAAATCGTCTATGATATCTCTGAGTACAGGCTTTTCGCTTTGATTTCCTGGATACATTTTCATTCCAATTGGAATCTGATTTGCATCAAGGAGCAGACCAAGACCAACGATAGGTTCTTTTTTATTCTCTTTTGAAGGACCTTTTAGTCTGAAATCATCTTCCCTGTCAATTTCAAAGTAGAAATTTGTGCAGTCAAAATAGGTATGAGAAGTATCAAATTTATATTTCTGGGAAACTTGATGATTATAAATTTCAATTACCTTCTCATACTCAGAGCCAATATATTCAAGTCCGTCATATAACTGATCAAGAGAGAAGTCATATGTTTCAAATAGTTTTGGAATGACTTCATCATAGGTACGAGATTTTGAACATGGATGAACCGCTCTTGCATAAATAAGAGCAGACATCATATCAAATACATTAAACCTAAAGTGTGTTGCAGTTTGCATAAGGTCAATATATTTTTTGCATTTAAGAGAATCATTCAGATTTTTTAATGGGAAGTAGCCCAGTAGTTTTTCCGGGGATTCATC
This sequence comes from Agathobacter sp., assembly GCA_045122195.1. Classification (GTDB taxonomy): domain Bacteria; phylum Bacillota; class Clostridia; order Lachnospirales; family Lachnospiraceae; genus Roseburia. The sequence continues at coordinate 638 of JBGVHH010000063.1, read as the reverse complement.
TGAAATCTGTCTGCGTTTTTCAACCTGTTTTTTCTTTTTGTGTTCTTGATTGAGTTTTTGAACTTCTTCCCCAAAAAATGAAATAGGATCCTCAATACCGTTAGCTTGTAGTTCATGTACATATCCAATCGGCTTGTAAGAACGATGAGCACCACCTTTACGTTCTGAGTCATAATAACTTTCATAAATCTGAAGATAAATTCCTTTTTTGTTGTTAGTTTTCTTTAAAAAATATGCCATAAAATCACCCTCTTATATTATAACACTATAGCACTATATATACAAGGGTTAAAAAATATTTTTGTCAAGTTTTCAAAACAATAAAAAAAGCCAGCAGATATGCTGGTTTCACCTAAGTATGATATTAAGTTACTCCAAAAGAATTATAGTGCTAAATCCTAAAGACGGGTTTCCTCCAGAATATGAACATTTTGTGAACGCCTTGTAAATATAAAGTAAATATAAAATGAATAATTTTTTATAAAAACTATTGACCTTCTCAAAAAAAGATGTATAATATGTGAATTGTAAACACAAGTTATGTTTTTTGTAAATTTTACGAAAAACAATCACTATTAATTCAGTATCCAAAACCTTGTTTTGGAAAGCTTGATTAATAAAAAAGGGAGAAAAAAATT
>JBGVHH010000062.1:0-8794 GCA_045122195.1 Agathobacter sp. | reverse complement strand
TTTGTAATAAGGAATTCTCATTTTGACTTGTACTATTTATATTCTAGCACCACTCCATACATTTTTACGCTATATACAGTCGACGCAAAAAACAATAACTTGTTGCATTCTCTGATTTTATACAAATTCCTGATCACACTGTGCAGTCATCTTCTTTTTGCTTCTTTGCTCCTTTATTAAATCTGTGACTGCCCAATAACATATAAGCCAAAATACCAGTATTGCAAATAATAAAACGCCTCCATATTCCTTAAAATTCCGATTAACCTCGTATTTCATAGCATTAACCTCATCAATTGAAATTAATGGTTCTCCATTAACAGCCAGAGAATAAATGGTTGGCCATTTCTCATCCTGTTCATTTTTCCTAACTGCATAGCTTAAACAATCCCCTGTCTGTAATTTGTCAATCCAGTTGGTGATATCCTCAACATAATGATCTTCATTTTCATCCTGATATTCGCCATCAAGATAAGTTAAAAAAATCAGATAAAGTTCATTTTCTAATTCCAGAGTTTGTCCATTATCTAATTGAAAATCATAACAAATATGTTCTGCGCCAAATTTGCTGATATATGATTCATTCGTTATCTTTTTAATTTTCCCTTGACAGATAACTGCATCTTCTGCTGCAAGATGATCTTTATCTGGGTGAAAATATCCATAAACTAATGAAATGACTAATATTGCGAAACCGAGTGCTGCCAATATATAACTTACAATCACCAAATTAATCAGCCGGCTGCTCCATATCTGATATCTCGGATGTTTTTTTAAGCGATCATGTGCAGAAACCATTTTGTCATGTTTTCGTTTGCTTTTTTCACCGTATGTTTTTTTAGATTCATCTTTATTCAACATCGTCATGCAAATCCACCCGGCCTTTCCTGTATATCTTTCAAATGTTCTCCGTATCTTGCTATATTTTTTCAACAATAGTATATCATAAAAATTATATTTTTTATATATTATCAAAAAATATAAGCCCATGCAGATACTTCCACATGGGCTTACTTTTGTTTATTATTTTTGTGTACTGATTGTTTTATTTGCGTATTGCCACTGCGAATTCAACAATCTTACACAATCTTGATTTTTAAAAAACTTTGTTTTTAAAGAATCTCTTAGAATTTACCAGCTGTAGCTGCTTCTTCGATAGATACTGCAACTGCAACAGTCATACCAACCATGGGGTTGTTACCTGCGCCGATCAGACCCATCATTTCTACGTAGTAGTCTTCATAATGTTGTCTCTCGTGATATAAAAGCATTTAAAAGCATTGAAATATAAGTGTTTTGGACCAATTGAATTGTAAAATATTATTACGTTGAACACATCGTTTTGAGTTTTACTGAATGCATTATATCGTGTTTTGATGTGTTTGCGAATGCTTATTTTGATAAGTTCGCAAGATGTTTACAATTAATTATCAGCCGCCCCGATTTGCAACATTTTTGCAAACAATACAGGTCTGATATTCCAATATAATGTATTCTGCGTTAAAATATTAAATAGTTGCAATATTTTAGAATGGTGATAATATGGATATTAATTCTTTAGACCGTTTCTTAAAAGCTCAAGAACTAGCATACCCAATAGCACTTCGAGAAATCAAAAATGGTAAGAAGCGTTCTCATTGGATGTGGTATATCTTCCCTCAAATCAGAGGGCTTGGTACGAGTTCTATGTCTCACATATATGGCATTTCGGGATTGGGTGAAGCTAAAGCATACCTTACTCACCCGGTGTTGTCTGGGAGGTTCTATGAGCTTTGTGAGACATTACTTCTGCACCGGGATAAGCGCATCGAAGAGATCTTCAGTGAGGTTGATTCAATGAAGTTAAGGTCGTCTATGACCTTGTTCTCATTGGTAAGTCTCGAAGGCTCCCTATTTCATCAAGTGCTAGATTGTTTCTTCGATGGAAAGCTGGACAGAGAAACTTTAAAACTTGTAGATCGCAGATAACTAAAAATGTTACATAGGGGCTGGTGATTATTTTAAATCACCAGCCTTTTTACGTTTTACAACTAATGTATACTCTCTCTCCCTCCCTCCTTATCTTTCCAAAAATCATGATAAAACCAAAAGAAATTCATCTTAACAGCATTTGAAATCATAGATTCAAACAACTCCTGAACCTCTTCGCCGTTAGAATAAAACGCATCGTAAATTAACCAAACCATATGCCCCGATGTAATCAAGTCATATAAAGTCATAATATAGATACACGACTCAACGTAAAAAATTTCGCTACCATAAAGTTTACCACCTTCAGCTTCAACAATAGCTTGTCTGAATTCTACCATTTTGTTATAGACCTCTTGTCGCTCAATCCCTTCATTATCATTCATCGCAAGCCACGTATGATGTGCCAAAGACTTATCGCTAGAGTCAAAATAAGCTCTCATATGGAGTTTTTTGATTGACTCTCTGTCCTCGTTATTGAATTCGCCTTCAGGCTCCATGGAGCGATATATGAGCTCGTAGATATCTTCCGACTCCTCAATCCAATACCCCGAATTCAGAGATAGAGTCATACGAGGTACCGATGCATTAATATCTTTTTCCAGATGAAAACCATACTCCCTCAAAACTTTAGGTCTATCCTTTTTCTTGATGTTAATCATTGAATTGGTAGCTCTGATTCCTATACTCTTCACATACCGATCATCAGACCAACTGAAGTGAGGCTGGAAGCGAATTCGAAACTCAGGATAATCTTTATAACATTTTTCGTTAATCTCATTTGCTTTCATGATGTGAAAACGAAGACCGGGATAATTTTCATAGAGACACAGTGTCAGTTGTTTTTCAAACTCCGCCTTACTCAGACCATCAGGCTTAACCAGTTTAACTCTAGAGGAAAAACGAACATTAGAAGCATCAATACTCCTGTCCCTATTAAGAACTTCTTCTTCAGAATATACTATGTTCTTAACCCAGTAAGGTTCAATGTCTCTCTCAGCACAATACTGCCTAAGCTTGTCCTCATTCTCTTTGTAATATCGGTACAGTTTACTACTATTCTCATATTTACTATACGCGCTGAAACGATAGTAATCACTTTCGGTTTCAATTAATCCAATCTCTTTCATAAAAGAAATTGCGTTAGTTATGTTTTTAGAACTACCCCAAATCATAAGATTAGCTCTCGAAGTGACACTGATAGACATAATAGTACACCCTTGATTAGCTCTCTTATTTCTGACACTGTTGACAAATGCCAGGACCTTACTCAGTTTCTTTCGAAGAAGTGTTTTGGCTCCTTTGCCCGTGCTTTCAAAAATATGAAACTCGGGTACTATGTAATCTTCTACTGCGGTCGGTCGCCAACTTTCTTTTTTTTCCTCGTCATTTTCGGGGGTTATTCTTTGTGAAATTTCAATAAGTGAAATCATATATTTTTTCCTTTCGTAGCTTTTATATTATCATATTGGCTTTTTACGTTTTACAACTAATGTATATTTCACTTTCAATATATATAAATACATTAGTATTTATGTATTATGATATATTAAAACATTTGCATCACCTCCTTAAAATCTGCTAAATTAAATGAAAGCTCTTAAAGCTAGAGCCATACCCATACTAAATAATTAATAAGAATATATGAGGAATAATTATGAAAATAACTGACTCTACTAAATCACCTAATCCCAACCTCGAAAATCTATTCTCTTATAAGAAACCCATTGAGAATGACTGGTTGAAAGTTTGTTTAAAACAACTGAACAAACGCAAATTCAAAATATGGTTCACAATGTTCACATACTTACATCGAGAGTACGACCTTTTTATTACAAGATTAACTTTCAAAGATCTTTGGATAAAATTGGGGGCACGCTGTCATATTAAAGACCACACCTATCCGGATCCTTATGATGGACCGATAGAAGATTTTATAGCATATTGGAAAAAACATCCTTATTATTTTTTTGATGTTTTGACATTAAATAGTATAGCTGAACTGTTTCCCAAACATTGTACTGACCATGTAGAAGAACTTGCAAAAATTACAGAGATGCTATATCTAAAAGATACAAGAGCCGCGTTCGAATATATTATAAGGACTCTCAATCTACCTGATGTATCAGAAGAAGATTTAGATAAACTAGCACGTATAACAGAAGAATACCTAGTAAAATTCCCATAATTAATGATGAAAGAAGACTATATTATGAAGAAATCAGAAAAGACCATAGAAACTCTAAATGTGGAAATCAGCACTCTCACTAGCACCGAGCTACACGATTTGTTTTTGTTTTTCTACAAAATAAATCATCAATATCCCAACCTCACCACCTTTGAAAAATTTTATGAATTTATGGAATCTTTAGAGAAGAATCCGTTTCGTGTAAATGATGATAAAAATTATAAAAAACAATTTGCCGAAAATCTTATTGCTTATACCGACGATCACTTTAATCTCATTACAGCCATTATGCTTATCAAAAAGAAGTTTACTGTGGATGAGATAATCGAAAACTTCTATTCCAACGTCAATGTATACGATAATAATTTATTTTAAGTATCAATTCAAGACTTTCTCTTGATTAAGATATAACCTCATATTTTCAAACCGGACCACCACACTATGGGTAATGTGATGGTCCACATTTCATTTATTGAAGATTAATGACCATATAGATTACCTACTCGATCAACTATTCTACCGTATATTGAAAGAATTTTCCTATGCGTATTTTATCGTTCTTATCGTCTCAGCAATATCTTCTTCTCGTATGTCATAAAGTTCTTTTACAATTATGTCATCAAAATACTCTCTCATCGCTCTTTGCTTCACGGTGAGTTCTTCTTCCGGTGTGCTCCACAAATCATCATTCCAAGAAATATTGAAATCCAAGAGAGAGATACCTTTATTAAAATTGGATTCAGTATTATACATTATATTTTATATCCTTTCAATAATATGATGTCGGTGGGACCACATAGTGGATTTGTAGCCCCACCCAAGAAGTTTATTTTTATAGAGTCCTGTTTTGAAATTAATGATTATATGGTTTAAGTAAAAATGTTACTGTTAATATAATGAATCATATCATCATAACCAGTATTATAGAGTTTTTCTGCCGCAATACTGGCTATTTCAACATCCAGATCTATTGCATCACAAAGCATATCAGCGATGGTTTTGAGGTCTAATGCCTTATAATAATAGCCATCGTTGTTGAACAAGAACCCTACTCCTTCGATAGTATTAAGAGCTTTAGGAACCTTTACTCCTGCTGCTCTACAAAGTTTGTTAATTTTATCCCAAAATCCCATCGAACTAACTTGGCTGACAAACATACCATGCTCTGATCTATAGCGGACTACTGTATTCAGAAAATCTTCAAGTTTATCTCTAGTCAGTTTCCTCAAATACATTCTCAGTTTGCGCTGGCTTTCGATTGATATCGTTGATGCTGTTCTTTTTTTCACCTGTTCTTTGAAGTACTCTTCATCAAAGAATGTTTTAATGGCATGGAGCTGCAGAACGGGTCTCCTCAACAAATTGAGTGCTCTTTCAACCTCACTCTCGGCTTTAAGAGGAGTTTTCAACTCGTCAAACATTTTATAAAGTTCCTCCATGAAACGTCTCTTGGGCTCACCGGGTCTCACATAATAATCACAGTTATATAAAGCCACCTCGACTTCTATGGGATTAAAATCGAGACCTATAGTTTCGAGTTTATACATTTTATGAATGATATTAATAATCTCTTCAGTATTATAATTAAATTCTGGCCCAAACAAGCTAGCCATCTTATTACTACCATTTCTTTCAATATTACACTTCATATGTTTAACCTTTCCGCCTTAAATAGGCAATCAAAATTTATTTATTTATTTTCATTCTCTTTGTAGGGCCATATTATCTATGACCCTATGTTTCTTCATATTTCAATTAGAATATGTATTATTTACTCTTCTGTTTTGCAACCGATTCTTTTTATGATTGTAGGATCGACATAATCAACCAACTCGTTGAAGTCCTCAAGATCCATTTTTGATGTGGATTCCAAGATAACTTTATAAGTTCTCTTTTCCAATGTTTTAAGGTCAATTTGCTTGATATCGAATCCCTGCGCATCACGAATAGATTCGGGAGCGTCATCAATAAACTTCACACCATCGTATGTTGTATATTTAGTAAGAATATCATCATCGATGACGATTATAGATTTAGAACACCAATCAAACCAATACGTCTGATAAAGAGCTACCTGATCACCTTCAAGATAGACCTTAGGAATAGGAAACGGATATTCAGGTGGGATGTAGATTTCATCATCGCAGCCAACTACCTCCATTGTTTCTTCGGGTTCCGGGATTAAAGGTGTATAACCAAATTCATAAGTACTTCTCATAATAAATCTTCCTTTATATTTTTATTTATGTTTATTTTTATGGGGCCATAAAATCAATACAACAGCCCCACTTTAGATTTGTGATTAGAATACGATTCCGCCTACATTCTTAAACCCATCGAAAGCCCTTGTGGGTGTAACTACACCATTCGATGTCTGGGTGTTACTACAGAAGTTATTATTCATTTTAGAATCGTTATCCTTCCAGACAGGGAGTTTCTTCTGCTGAAGCTTGCTGAGACAGAATGCCACCTGAGCAGTAATTGTTCCCTTATATGCTCCGTGCCTTACACGTACCGCCCCGTCCTTTCCAACCCAACTATCATAGTTAGAAAGGTTATAATCGGTGATATCGAAGGAATCAAAGAACATTCCCAGGCGCTGGTTGGTTCTCTGGCGATCGGTAGGATCAAGAATAAGGTAATACCAGAGCTTGCTGTTGTGTCCATTTACTTCAAGGGTAATTTCAAATCCCTCATTGCCGGTGCTGAACACCTTCTCAGCAACCTTTGTAATTCTTACTCTGTGGTCTCCCTCGGGGATAAGTGCGAACTCTCTCGCGGTGTAATCATTAGAATCAAAAGTCCAGTTTGCCATAGTTTTTTTAAAGTCTCCTTTTATATAAATTATTTTTATTTATTTCATTAATCAGGGGCGCCTCCCGATTACATTTATATTCTACTATTTTTTCTCGGTCGGTGTGTAGATAGACAATCAACATTTGAAAACAGTTTCAAACTCAGTTTAGCAAAAAGAAAATCCCAGGTAGCTAACTACTACCTGGGATTCTAAAACTATATTTTTTATTCCTCTTCATTTGGTGATCTTCTATTCTTTTGTAGTAAGAATAAACTTTCCGGGACTTTTCTTTCGGCAAGCGACAGATTTACATCATTGACATCATAATCTTTATTTTTTAAATAAGTTGCAATTACATTGTCGAACTCCTCGCCTGGCGCCAAAGAGAAACCGGCAGCGTCTATTAATATCACGCTATCCTCATAACTTAACCTTAAGCCGAAACATAATTGAACTACTGTTTTTTTATTGATGCCAGCATTTTTCCGGTTCATTATCCTCCAGAAAGTATCCCTACCCATATTGCAAGAACTATATACTTGAGGATCGGTTAATCCACTTGCGCCCAAGAATCTCCGAAACACTTTATAAAAACTTTCGCCAAGCGGAGGTCCTACCTTGGTGTAAGAATGCAAGTTGGTCGGCACATTAATCAAATTAAGTGAAACGATGGAGTCTATCTGACTATGTAAAGCTTGATATTTTTCTGGATACGTTATTCGTTTCAACATTGCGGCATAAATATCTCGTGATTGTTTTGAAGCATTGGATAAGCCTTTTCCAGTATGTAAACTCTCATAGTTTTGAACTCGCATCCTAACGGAGCCTTTATCTCTACTAAAAAAATCGTTTTCACGCAGCAATGCCATTAGACTTTCAAAATTCTCTTTCCAAGTCTGCGCGTTTTCAAGATAAAATTTACAAACTATATAATCTTCTTCAAATGTCCACGGTTGTGCCATAATACACCTCGAAATAAAAAATTAGTACAACTACAGTATACCATACTTTTTGTACTATATCAAGGCATAAAACAGTATTTAAAGAAACCTTTGCAAACATTGTACTAATTTTCGTCAAAAAGGGCTCCCTTTTTGCTCCAAACACGACATAATATAAGTACCGAAAGAAACTTTAGTTACTTTTAATACTAATAAGGAAGGTTTTATTATGATTTATGCCTATTGCCGTGTATCCACACCCCACCAGCGACTCGAACGTCAGATTACCAACATCACTGAACTTTATCCAAAAGCAATCATCTTTAGAGAGTTCTACACCGGAACCACACAGAACCGCCCTAACTGGGAACGACTCATGACACAAATAAAAAAGGAAGACACTATAGTTTTTGATAGTGTCTCCCGTATGAGCCGTAATGCTGATGAAGGCTTTAAGGATTATAAAATGCTCTATGAGTCTGGTGTCAACCTCATCTTTCTCAATGAACCATTAATCAACACATCTGTCTTTGACTCCACTAAGAACAATCTTCTCAATATCAATATAGAAACCGGTAATACTGCCGTTGATGATTTCTTTAAAGGCAACGTCCAGCTTATAAATAACTTTATGATGGCGTTAGCCGAACAGCAAATCAAAGCAGCCTTTGAGCAATCAGAGAAAGAAGTTACCGACCTTCACTCGCGTATCAGCCAAGGAATGCGCGAAGCCAAAAAGAACGGTGTCAAGATTGGTCTGCCTCAAGGTACTACCCTTACCACTAAAAAAGCACTTGAGTGTATGTCTATCATTAAGAAGCACTCTAAAGACTTTGGTGGTAGTCTTGAAGATCCCGACGTCATCAAACTTTGCGGCTGCTCTAGAAACTCTTATTATAA
>JBGVHH010000061.1:0-2178 GCA_045122195.1 Agathobacter sp. | reverse complement strand
TGTTTTTATATAATTAGTACAAATTGTAGCATAGCAACTTCCTGTTGAATGAGTAGAATAAATTGTAGACTCAAATAATTCATAAGCATTCTTAATATCACCATTATAATATAATCCAAGTGCTGTAAGAAATGATAGCTCGTGTAATACAGAATTATTCATGTTAAAAATAGCTTTATGTCGAAAAGTATCAGCCATTTTATAAGCCGCATTAAAATCTTTAATAGCAAGTAAATACTTACTATATACAATAGCATTTTCAGCAAGAAGCTGTTCTTTTTCATAAAAAGAAAGTGCGCTGTTTGTAAGATAAGTTGATATTTGAGAACATATGTCAACACATATATCTAATTCATTCAAACTTCCCATACTGAAAACGGGCTTCGCTCCTTGAAAACTTTATATTTTTGACGATTGAATACACTTTAAGCGACTGCCGATGTGTAACCCAACGATACCTGCAGGTATTTTGGCAGCCTGTTAACGAAATCTGTAGTGAATTCTTCAAGTTGTTCGTCAGTAATGTGAAAGATGCTTCTTATGCTATCTAACATAGCTTCTACAATGATGCGCATAGATTCATTATAAGTGATATCGGCAAGTTCATCACATAGAACATAGAATATTTCACAAATGGAACGGGAATCTTCACTCTTTCTCTGTTCAATTGAAATCAGCATATAGCGTGTAAATACCAGTGATACGTGCGCAGTAAGGGCATCATAAGAAAGACCATGACATTCTTTACCAAGTTTTAGCCATGATTTGCAGGTTTTATAAAAGACTTCGGTTTGCCAGCGTTTCCCATAAATCCGGATGATATCTTCCTCGGAAAGCTCAGTGTTAGTGCTGATCAAAGCAATCCAGTCCTTTTTCTTCTTTGCGTTTCGCACATATACGATTTTTGCCGGAATGCTGATCTGTGTTCCTTTATCATCCTTGGTTGTGATGTTCACAGGCACAGACAGAAGATACTTTGAACGACCACGACGCTTTTTATTACGGGAATAGATTTCTTTGACATCGAGTTTTTGATTATTCCATTCGTATTTGATGCGAGAGCTTTTTTTGATCATTGCAATCACATCAAGTTTACAGTCATTCTTTATCTGGCAGATTGTTTTCGGAGTAGAAAACCATGTGTCAAACAGGACGTATTTTGCAGAATGACCTGAATGAATAGCAGTCTTGAGCAGATCAATCAGTACATCCGTAGCCTTTGACTGTGCCTGCTTTCTGCGTCGACCGGCAACAGAGCGCTTATCAAAATCCTTATGTGGTCCAAGTACGTTTTCTTCATTTGAGCTTGCGAGCAGGGCAAAGTTGATTGGAACAAAAGAATTTCCATCACCCCAGCCAACAGTAAGAAGTCGGAATCCTTTTTTATACTTCATGGTCACATGGTCAAAAACTTTAGATACCAGTTCTGATTTTTTGTATCCGGCTTTTGCATGCAAAGTATCATCTATGATAAATACATCTTCACGTTCATCACTTGTAAGATTACGCATAAACTGATTTACCACCATTTCAGAAAGCAGTGTAGTAAAGCGGAGCCAGTTTGTTTTCGCAGAGTTAAGAAATCTGTAAACAGTATTCTTGGAAAATGATGTTTTGAAAGCATTCGTCTTGATCTGCATATACATACTTCTATCAGAAAAAACCAGACAGAGAAGATACTGGAATACGGTAATGATTGGAACACCCTTTTCTTTTTCTGCTCTGCATATACGAAGCAGTTTACTGATTTTGTAATCTTTGATAAAGCGAGAAACAGATGTATTTAATTCATGGTCATTTTCATTAGTATGTGGTATAATAGACACAGGCATAATCCTCCTACGGTAATTTGTTTTGTGGTGATTCAATTATACCATAAAGGAATGGATATATGCCTTTTTTATGGTCAAAAATATAAAGTTTTCAAGGTACTAACACACTTTTTGGTGTGGGAAGTTTAAGTAAATAATCATTATAACATTGAATTGGTGCGAGTTCTTCTGCAACATTCCTCAACAGTGGTTTCTCAAAAATACATCGGTATCGGCTCTAAGGAATTGGAAACTGCCATTGAGAAGAACATCAACCTTTGTTAGATAGAGTGAAAAAGAGAATATAGATTTCATAATCGGTACACTGTATGGCAAATTTACCAATAGTGTACCGATTTATTATGCT
>JBGVHH010000060.1:0-5311 GCA_045122195.1 Agathobacter sp. | reverse complement strand
GTACCAGCCGAGGTTGCCGCCAATCTCAGCGAGTATTGCTGGGACTTCGCCGCAAATTGGGTATGGCATGGACCGGAGAACGGAAAATTCCTGCGGAGTTTTGGCGAGGGACAGCTTGGTGCCGTGTTCGGCGCACTGGATTTCATTGACTACCTGAACCGCTGGGCATTCCCGGAATGCGAATCTAAGCTTATCAATGGTCTAGGGTGTTACGACTATGAGATACCGGAGGAGTATCAGCACTATCCACAATATAACTTCTAGTATAAAAGAAAATAAATAAGTAGCTATTTAGTCTAAAGTGTGCTATACTGTATATAGAGCAATAACAGGAGGGGACAGTAATGGCACACGCGAAAATGCTTGCATTGACAGATAGCGAGATCGTTGAACTGGAAACAATCATCCGGCAAAGGACAAACCAGGCCCAGATTGTAGATCGGTCGAAGATGCTGCTGTACAAGTCTCAGGGAATGACAAATGGAGAAATAGCGGAGCGGCTTGATGTCAATATCAATACCGTGAAGCTCTGCCTCAACAAATACAAGGCAGGAGGGATTCAGCGGGCATTGTACGACGATCAGCGAGCTGGGCGTCCCGTTGAAATTACAGATGACGCCGTAGCATGGATCATAGACTTAGCGTGTCAACGCCCGGCGGATTTGGGATATTCGCAGGAGCTATGGACGCTGAAAAACCTTCATCAGCATATTCAAAAGAACGCAGAAGCGGCAGGCTATCCAAGACTAAAGACCATTGCAAAACCAATGGTTCAAAAAATATTGCAAAGATCGGATATCAAGCCATTCAAAATCAAGTATTATTGCGAAAAGCGGGATCCGGACTTTGAGGCAAAGATGCATGAGGTTTTGGTGGTATATCAGCAGATCGAAATGCAGTTTGATGAAGATGGCAATTTAATCATTCCGCAAGATGAACCCATGATCCATACCGTGTCTTGCGATGAAAAGCCAGGGATTCAGGCGATAGCAACAACAAGCGATGACCTTCGCCCAACAACTGAGCGTGGATGTGTTTACCGGGATTATGAATACAAGCGTCTTGGCACACTGTCCCTTATTGCAGGAATTGATCTGCTGACAGGGATAGCGATTCCTGTAGTAAGTGAAACACATAAGAGTGCGGATTTCATTTGTTTATTGGAAAAACTCGATGCCATGTATCCCAAGGGTGACATTATCCGAATTATCTGCGACAATCACTCCGCCCACAAATCCAAAGAAGTTATGGCGTATCTCGCCACAAAAACAGAAGGGCGGTTCACATTTGTTTTCACGCCGACACATGGTTCCTGGTTGAACTTGATTGAAGGTTTCTTTAGTAAAATGACAAAGCAAATGCTGAGAGGGATTCGTGTTGCTTCCAAGCAAGAGTTGGAAGATCGCATCTACCTCTATTTTGATGAGGTCAACGCTGATCCTGTTGTTTTCCATTGGTCTTATAAGCTGGACGACTTGCCCTCTGTTGCTGGGTAACACCAGTTTTGGGCTATTTACTTTTTATTCGATATACTAGGATTTTCAGAAGAAGATATTCATCAATTTGTGAATTCAAAGTATACATTTTCTTTTATGGGAAACATTAGTGAAGATGTTATTGATGTCTTAAAAATGGGAAGTCGCTTGTTTTTATTGGTTTGCCTTGTCAGCTAGCGGCAGTAAAAAGATATGCAGAAATAAAAAAAGTCAACACGGAGAACCTGTTTACAGTCGATATGATCTGTCATGGTGTGCCTTCCGATCTTTATATTAAAGAGCATGTTAAAAATATATGCAATGAGGGGGCTGAAATTGACAGATTATCATTTAGAGATGAACGCTTCATGACATCCAAATTCGTATTTAGTGTGGATTATAATGGAAAGAACTATCATAAATACGTAGAAAGTAATGATAATTTCCAGATCGGATATCACAATGCAACAATTTACAGACCCAATTGCTATAGTTGCATGTATGCGGGTCCTAACAGATGTGGTGATTTAACTATTGGAGATTTTACAGGATTAGGTAGAGTAGCACCTGTTGATGGAAATGTTGCAGAGATGAAATATAAAGGCATTTCCTGTGTACTTTGTAATTCAGATAAAGGACAGAAATTTCTTGCACAATTGGAGAATGAAAAGTATCTTTCTGTCAATTCAAGACCGCTTGAAGAAGCACTGAAGTATGAAAATCAACTTGCTAAACCATCAACTCCATCGGCATATCGTAATCGTTTTGTAGAGTTATATCCGGAAAAAGGCTTTGGTAAGGCATGTAACGTTGTATTTAAAAAGGAAAAGTTGAAGAGACCAATTATTCATGCGGCGAAAATGTGTGTAAAGAAAGTGTTGGGAAGGAGATAAATGGATAAAATAAAAAAAATGCTGGGCACCAAACTCTTCCAAAATGGAATGTGGTTGTTCATTCTTCAGATTTTTAACACGGTTGTACCATTGCTGACATTGCCGTACATTACAAGAGTTTTGGGAACATCTAACTATGGTATTTTTTCATTATCTCTGAACTGGGTGACTTATTTTCAGGTTATTGTAGAATATGGTTTTGGCTTTACGGGAGCAAGAAAGGTATCTATCGAAGGAGATGATGATTTACAAAACTTATATAGTAGAATAATAAGCGCAAGACTTTTATTGTTGGCAGTTTCTTATTTGGGAATGAATGTTCTTGCTTATGCAACACATGTCGGTGTGCAACAGTTTGTAAGCATGAATATTTTATTTCTTGTGATTATTGGCGTTGCATTCCAGTTAACCTGGCTTTTTCAAGGAAAACAGGACATGAAGTTGATTACCATAATCAATGCAGTGTCTCGCTTGATTTCAGTGATTCTGGTTTTCTTGGTTGTTAAAAAAGAAGCTCATTTATATTTGTATTGCTTTTGCTATTCGGTGACATTTATTTTTTCTGCTGTTTTAGGTTTGGCATTGTCAAGAAAAAAGTATGGATTGAAAGTAAGGCTTTGCAAATTTAAGGAAGCTATTGATGAAATAAAAGATGGTTGGTATTTGTTTATTTCTCAGGCAATGTCTAAAATTTTTAGCAGTGTAGGAGTCACTGTTCTTGGGACAGTTGCTGTTTCAAGCATTGTGGGCATTTATTCTGCAATATATAAGATTCCCTATATTATGATTTTGTTTTTCAGTCCGGTTAGCCAAGCACTTTATCCACACATTAGTGTGAAATTTTCGGAATCTTTCCAAAAGGGATGTCATACGGTAAAGCAGGCAGCAATGTGTATCGTAGGTCTTTTTGCAATAGGTGGATTCCTGATTATTTTGTTGCGTGACTTTTTGATTTCTATTGCCTTTGGTGCAGCCTATACAGAGTATTCTAATGTAATTATACCTTTGGTTATTTGGATGATATTGTCAATTACAAACAATTTTCTGGGAATCCAATTTCTTGTAGCAAGTGGACATCAAAAAGAGTATAGTCAGGCTTTCTCTTTAAGTGCAGTTGTTACAGTGTTGCTAAATGTTGTACTGGGCTTCGCTTTTGGTGTCTATGGTGTTTCTAGTGCAGCTGCTATTGGTGAAGCAGGTTTGACGCTTCTATTGACTCATAAAATATTAAAAGTAAAATCCGGAGAAGAGGAGAACATATGAAAAAAGTAATGTTGGTCTTTGGCACAAGACCCGAAGCAATTAAAATGTGTCCGCTTGTAAATGAACTGAAAAAGCGAAAAGAATTACAGACAGTAGTTTGTGTGACGGGTCAGCATCGTCAAATGCTTGATATGGTATTAGAAGCGTTTTCTGTTACACCAGATTATGATTTGTCAATCATGAAGGATAAACAGACGTTGTTTGATGTGACGACAAACATTTTAAACCGAATTAAAGAAGTACTAGAAAAGGAAAGGCCAGATGTGGTGCTTGTTCATGGCGATACTTCTACGACATTTGTGACTGCCCTCGCTTGTTTTTATCTTCAAATTCCGGTTGGTCATGTAGAAGCCGGATTGCGTACATATAATATTTACAGTCCCTATCCGGAGGAGTTCAATCGTCAGGCTGTTTCGATTATCAGTAAGTTTAACTTTGCTCCGACAGAACTTTCAAAACAGAATCTACTGAAAGAGGGAAAGAAACCGGAAAGCATTTATGTAACTGGAAATACAGCAATTGATGCCTTAAAGACTACAGTGCGCGAAAATTATACTCATCCAGAGTTGGAATGGGCAAAAGACAGTCGTCTTATTATGATAACAGCACATCGTCGCGAAAATCTTGGTGAGCCGATGCGTCATATGTTTAAAGCGATTCGGCGTGTGATGGATGAACATCCGGATGTCAAGGCGATTTATCCTATTCATATGAATCCGGTCGTACGCGAAATTGCAAATGAATATTTGGGAAATGATGACCGTATCCATATTATCGAGCCTTTAGATGTTTTGGATTTCCATAATTTCCTGAGCCGTAGTTATCTGATCCTGACAGATTCTGGCGGAATTCAGGAGGAAGCCCCTTCTCTTGGTAAGCCTGTTCTAGTTATGCGCGATACAACCGAGCGCCCAGAAGGTATTGCAGCAGGTACTTTAAAATTAGTAGGGACAGAAGAAGAAACTATTTATAACGAGTTCAGCCGTTTACTTTCTGACAAAAGCGAATATGATGTGATGAGCAAAGCAAGCAATCCATATGGAGATGGTCATGCTTGTGATCGAATTGCAGATGTTTTAGTAAATGAACTGTGATAGAGGAAGATAAAAAATGGGAAAATACTTTGGAACAGACGGCTTCCGAGGAGAAGCCGGAATTACATTAACAGCGGATCATGCCTATAAGGTAGGCCGCTTCTTAGGATGGTATTACAATGCGTTGCGTGAACGCAACGGTGACACCAATCCTGCTCGTATCGTCATTGGTAAGGATACTCGCCGCAGCTCCTATATGTTCGAGTACAGCTTGGTTGCTGGCCTGACCGCTTCTGGTGCAGATGCCTATCTGCTCCATGTCACTACCACTCCGTCTGTGGCGTACATCGCCCGCGTAGATGACTTTGACTGCGGCATCATGATCTCCGCAAGCCATAACCCGTATTACGACAATGGCATTAAGCTGATTGACTGTTACGGTGAGAAGATGCCGGAGGAAACTCTGCTGCTGGTAGAGGATTACATCGACGGTAAGCTCCATGTGTTTGATCAGGACTGGCAGGAACTGCCTTTTGCTCATCGTGAGCATATCGGCTGCACTGTGGACTATGTGGCAGGCAGAAACCGCTATATTGGTTATCTCATCAGCCTGGGCCTGTTCTCTTTCCGCAAGCTGAAGATCGGT
>JBGVHH010000059.1:0-31021 GCA_045122195.1 Agathobacter sp. | reverse complement strand
GATTTGTAGCCGACCATGAGATGGTTGGTGGAATAGACTAAAAATCCGGGGCGATTGCCCCGGAATCAGTGACAAGAAAGTGAATAAGGTTGTGACAGGGAGTGAGAGTAAATCTGTGACAACTCATGGAATTTTTAACAGCAATTGTGTGAGAAAAGATTGCAAAATGTTCCTGATGGAACATTAAATATATGTGGAACGAAGGGAAAAACACAATACTATAACAAATTAAAAGACGGAAACAAAGTATATGTTAGTAAAAAACAGCAACAGAAAATATTTGATTTAGCGCAAAAAGAATATGATTTAATTTTATTAAATGAGCTTCGAAATCAACAAAAACAACTTCAACAAATAATAGCATCATTTCATCCTGAAAAATTGGATGAAACATTTCAAAAATTCTGTGAAGCAAAAAAATTGCTCATTAATCCAATAATTACCTCTGATAAAAAATATGTAGAGAAATGGTTAAAAAAAGAATATAATGGATTGGGATTTGAAGAAAGTGATGAATCGGATTTTATCACATCTAATGGGATACGTGTTCGTTCAAAATCAGAAGTCATGATAGCGGAAACCCTAAATAGATACAAAATTCCGTATAGATACGAATATCCATTAATGTTAGATGGAATAGGAATCGTTCATCCTGACTTTTTTTGCTTGAACGTACGTAAACGAAAAGAAGTGGTCTGGGAACATTTTGGGATGATGGATGATATGACTTATTCAACAAAAAATATTAAAAAAATGGAAAAATACGTAATAAATGGATATATACCAGGAGACAATTTTATTAGTACATATGAGACTAATAATATACCACTAAGTTCAAGAGTTATAGAAAAAATGATAAAAATGTGTTTGATATAAATAAAATATAAAATAAAGTTATGTGAAAATAAAAACTATATGAAAAAACAAAAACAATGTTGACAAAATCAAACGATTCGCTATAATTGTTATTAACAAAAAAAGAATAACAATTATAATACATAAATTTGATAGAGATAAAATCCCTTCAAACTTATAAAAAGGAGTAAGATGATGGACAGGAATTACAACAATTTTAACAATATGGGAAATACAATGAATGGAACAGGTGTTCCACCAATGTATAATCAGCCTACAGGAGGTCAGATGAATCAGGGGCAGTCAGGAGCAACTCAGCCGGGAGCATCCTATCCTTCACAAGGTCAGTACGCGCAAGCTCGACCAGCTTATTCGGAGCAACCACACTTGGAAGAACAACATTTGTCAGGTGGAATTGATGCTCAGAAATTAATGAGTGGTGCTTCTGGCAATCCGATGAACAGCTCAGTTGCAAGTGTAGCGTCAATGTATGGACAGTCAACAAATGGATCTGCTAATGGAACAG
Organism: Agathobacter sp.; assembly: GCA_045122195.1. Classification (GTDB taxonomy): domain Bacteria; phylum Bacillota; class Clostridia; order Lachnospirales; family Lachnospiraceae; genus Roseburia. The sequence continues at coordinate 29,640 of JBGVHH010000059.1, read as the reverse complement.
CAAGAGGGGTATCTAGTGGACCAGCAAATGGATCAGTAAATGGACAAGCAAACGTTCAAATGCCAAACGGCGTAGTAGGCGCACCGGAAATGAATCAGGCCAATCCACAGATGGGCAATGATTCAACTAAAAAGTCAGGGGCAAAAGCATTCTTTGGAAACTTTTTTACAAAGACAGTTGCAGCCGCACTTATCTTTGGATTACTTGGTGGAGGAATTTTTACTGGAATCAGCTATGCAGGTTCGAAGTTAACAGGAAATGATTCATCAGGAAATGGAACAGTTAAGACAACTGCGACAACAAAAAGCAGCACAAAACAGACTGCAACAGGAAATGCAGGAGACATTACTGATGTATCAGGCGTTGTAAATGAGGTTATGCCAAGTATCGTAGCTATTACAAATTCTGGAACTGTTACATACAGCAATATGATGGGAAGACAGGGGACATACGAGTGCGAAAGTGCAGGTTCAGGATTTATTGTAAGCGAAGATGATGAGTATCTATATATTGCTACCAACAATCACGTAGTAGCAGGAGCAAATGAATTGACAGTACAGTTTTGTGATGAGTCAGTTGTTGAAGCTGAAATCAGGGGAACAAAGCCAGATACAGATTTAGCTGTTGTACGAGTGAAAAAAGCAGATGTTGATGATGAAACATTAAATACAATAAAGATTGCAACAATTGGTGACTCGGATTCACTTCAGGTAGGTAATGCATCAATTGCGATTGGAAATGCATTGGGATATGGACAGACAGTAACAACAGGTATTGTAAGTGCGCTTGGAAGAAGTGTAACAACACAGGACCCAACAACAGGAGAAGTAATCACAAATGATAATCTTATCCAGACTGATGCAGCAATCAACCCTGGAAATAGTGGTGGAGCATTACTTAACGCTGCAGGAGAAGTTATTGGAATCAATTCAGTAAAATACTCATCAACAGAGGTTGAGGGAATTGGATATGCAATTCCAATGTCAGTAGCACAGCCAATTATTGATTCGCTTATTCAAAATGGTGAGTATGTGAATGAGAATCCAGCCTGCCTTGGAATCAAAGGTGGAGACGTATCATCAAGAATGCTGGCATATGGAGTACCAGAAGGTGTGTATGTATCATCAGTAGGTTCTGGTTCAGGAGCAGAGGCAGCAGGAATAAAAGACGGTGATATCATTACAGCAGTAGATGGAACTGCCATCAAGGGAATGGATGATTTGCAGCAGGCACTCAAGGATAAAAATCCAGGTGATGAAGTTACCATCACAATTGCAAGAGCAAACAATAATAAATACGAAAATGCAGATGTAAAAGTAGTATTGAGTTCAACTGAAGATTTTGATGATTAATAGCCCCCAAAAGCTTTTCTTTTAGGTGATTTTACCTCTAAGAAAAGCTTTTTAAAATTGACAAAAAGGCTCCACTAAATCATAATAGTTAGTATATAAATTGATGAATAAATCGTGTTTTTGCACGTTGATTTAGGAGGGTAATATGAAGAAAAAGAAGATTGTAATCGCACTAGGACATGAGGCACTCGGAACAACTCTTCCAGAACAGCAGGAGGCAACAAAACGTACAGCAAAGGCTGTCGCAGATTTTATTAGAGATGATTACGAAGTTGTAATTACACATAGCAATGGACCACAGGTTGGAATGATTCATACAGCAATGTCAGAATTCTGTAGAATTTATCCAGAGTATACAGCAACACCTACATCAGTTTGTTCTGCAATGAGTCAGGGATACATTGGCTATGATTTGCAGAATGCAATTAGAACAGAGCTCTTGAACAGAGGAATTTATAAGACTGTTTCTACTGTTTTGACACAGGTGGTTGTTGACCCATATGATGAGGCTTTTTATCATCCAACAAAAGTCATTGGACGTGTGATGACAAAGGAAGAAGCTGAGGAGCAGGAGAAAAAAGGAAATCACGTAACAGAGGTAGAAGGTGGCTATAGAAGATTAGTAGCCGCACCAAAGCCAATGGATATCGTTGAAATAGATGCAATAAAAGCACTTGTAGATGCAGATCAGGTTGTAATTGCATGTGGAGGTGGCGGAATTCCAGTGCTTTCACAGGACAACAGACTTCAGGGAGCAAGTGCAGTAATTGAAAAAGATTTAGCTGCAGGAAAACTTGCAGAACTTTTAGATGCAGATATGCTTGTAATCCTTACAAGTGTTGACAAGGTATGTATTAATTTTGGAAAAGAGGACCAGAAAGAACTCGATACATTATCCATTGATGAGGCCAAAAAGCTTCTTGAGAATGGAGAGTTTGAAGAAGGAACAATGTCACCAAAAATTGAAGCAGCAATTAACTTTATTGATGAGTCAGCAATTCGTTCAGTACTAATCACAAAGCTCAACAAAGAAGGCACTGAAGTGACAGGTGGAATGGGAACACTCATCAAGAAATAAAAAGGACAGGTAATTTAAATGAGTGATAAAAATCTTCGAAAAAGAGAAGATATTCCACAGGAGTATAAATGGAAATTAGAAGACATGTTTGCAACGGACGAAGCATGGGAGGAGGAGACTGAGAATACTCTTTCGTATGCGAAAGAAGTTGCAGAATTTGAGGGACATCTGGCAGATGATGCAGCTACTTTGTTATCATACATGGAGAAAAATGATGAGGTGGCATATCATCTTGCGCGTATTTATGTGTATGCAAATCAGAAATCTCACCAGGATACTGCAGTAGCCAAATATCAGGGCTATGCAGCAAAGGCAGAATCTGTAATGATTCAGGTTTCAAGTGCAGCAGCATTTGCAGATCCGGAGATTTTGCAGATTCCAGAGGCTGCTATCGAGATGTTCTATGAGCAGGAACCGAAGCTATTAGAATATAAGAGAGCTATTGATGAGATACTTCGCCAAAAAGAGCATACTTTGTCTGCTGCTGAGGAAAGTATACTGGCTCAGGTAAATGAGCTTGCAGCGATGCCTAAAAATATTTTTGGAATGTTCAACAACGCAGATTTGAAGTTTCCATACATCACAGATGTAGAGGGAAATAAAATCCAGATAACTCATGGCAATTTTATCGACTTTTTAACAAATAAAGATAGAAGCCTTAGAAAACAGGTATTTATGGATGTATATGATTCATATAAAAAATGGAGCAATACGATTACTGCAACATATCTTGGTCAGTTAAAAAGTGATACTTTTTATGCAAAAGTCAGAAAATATGACAGTGCCAGACAGATGTATCTTTCAAGGGGAAATATTCCTGAGAGTGTGTATGATAACCTGATAAAGGCAGTTCATGCGCATCTTCCTGCACTTCACAAATATATGTCAATCAAGAAGAAGCTTTTAGGAGTAGAGCATCTTCATATGTATGATCTTTTTGCTCCAGTGGTGTCAAATACAGAGAAGAAATATTCTTTCGAGGAAGCCAAAGAACTTGTTGTCAAAGCACTTGCACCTATGGGCGAAGAGTATGTGTCAATTCTAAAAGAGGGCATGAATGGCGGATGGATTGATGTGTATGAGAATGAGAACAAGAGAAGTGGTGCTTATTCATGGGGCGCATACGGCACACATCCATATGTGCTTTTGAATTATCAGGATAATCTCGACAATGTGTTCACATTGGCACATGAGATGGGTCATGCCATGCATACATATTTTTCTAACAAAAATCAGCCGGTTACATATGCAGACTATCTGATTTTTGTAGCTGAAGTGGCATCTACCTGTAATGAATCGCTTTTGATGCATTACCTACTTGAAAATTCAGATGATGAGAATGAAAAGAAATATCTAATTTGCCATTATCTTGACAGCTTTAGAACAACACTTTTCAGACAGGCGCAGTTTGCAGAGTTTGAGCATATTGCACACGAGCGTATTGCAAAGGGTGAAGCTCTTACAAAAGATGATTTGAATAAATTGTGGTACGAGCTGAATGAACAGTATTATGGACCGGATATGAAGTTAGACAACCAGATAGCTTATGAGTGGATGAGAATTCCTCATTTTTACAGTCCGTATTATGTGTACCAGTATTCAACAGGCTATTCGGCAGCAGTTGCTTTTTCTAAAAAAATATTGGATGAAGGAGTACCGGCAGTGGACGATTACATTGGAAAATTCCTATGTGGTGGTTCTTCAAAGGATCCAATTGACTTGTTAAAGGCGGCAGGAGTAGATATGGGAACACCGGAACCGGTTGACGATGCGCTGGGTGTTTTTGAAGAATATCTAGATAAATTTGAGAACATGATTTAACAAATTATGATCATTTAGGAGAAAAAATGGAAAGAATTAAAAGTTTTGAGATAAATCACAATCTGTTAGAGCCTGGATTTTACATTTCCAGAGAGGATGGGGATGTGATTACATATGACCTTAGAACACGAAAACCAAATGCAGGAGATTACATGTCAAATTCCGCAATGCATTCGGTTGAGCACATGTTTGCAACTATTGTCAGAAATTCAAAAATAGCTGACAAGGTGGTCTATTTTGGACCAATGGGTTGCCAGACTGGATTTTATCTTCTCGTGAGAGATGAGGAACCAAAAGCGGTTTTTGACATTACAAAAGACGTCTTAGAGCAGATCCTGGCTCACGAAGGAGAGGTCTTTGGTGCATCTGCGATAGAGTGTGGACATTATGAGAACTTATCAATAGATGAGGCGAAGACAGAATGCAAACGCTATCTTGATGTGTTAAATAATCAGACAAATATGGAATTTACATATCCAGAATAGAATCTTGCAATAGGATATGAACACAAGTATAGAGCATGAGGAAGGAAAAAAGATGACAATAGGTGTTATAGGCGCAATGCAAATGGAGGTTGATAATCTCCAGGCCGAGATGACTGATACAAAAATTCATGAGTATAGTGGAGTCACTTTTGTTGAAGGAAAAATCGCTGGTCAGGATGTAGTTGCCGCAAAATGTGGAGTAGGAAAAGTTTTTGCAGCAATTTGCGCAGAGGCAATGATTTTAAAATTTAATGTTGATATGATTATCAATATCGGTGTTGGCGGAACCCTTACAAGAGACCTTGGGGTTCTTGATGTGGCTGTTGCTACGAATGTGCTTCAGCATGATATGGATACTTCTCCAATTGGGGATCCGGTTGGACTTTTATCAGGAATCAATATGGTTTTACTTCCAACCGATGAGAAGATGGTCTCTCTTTTATGTGAGTGTCTCAAAGAAAAAAATATTAACTTCAAAAAAGGCAATATCGCTACTGGAGACCAGTTTATTGCAACAAAAGAGCAAAAAGACTTAATAAGTGAGCGGTTTGAAGCTATTGCAGCTGAAATGGAAGGTGGAAGCATTGGTCATGTTTGCTATGTGAACAATATTCCATTTGCAGTGCTTCGTTCGATTTCGGATGGAGATGGTGGAGCAACTGATTATCAGACATTTGCTGAAAAAGCAGCACATCAGTCCATCGAAGTTGTATTAGATTTTATTGAAAAATTATAATCATATAAATATGCATTTTTTTTGACAATCTGAATATTATCTAATATGAGTGAATATAGAAAATATTTGGAAACATCAAAACTGTATAAAAAGGCAAAGAGAAGTCGCAAGAAAAAAAGAACAATAGTGATGATTACTTTATCTGTGATATTGCTAGTATCGGCAATTTTGTATCAGGAAGCCGGAGTGAGGTGTCTGGATGACCTCAAGGAAATAGATGTTGTGGAGACAATCAGCAGCAGTGTTAGTGAATTTGGAGACAGGAAGCTGCCAATATATTGTGTTGATACAGATAAGAAAGAGATTGCACTTACGTTCGATGCTGCCTGGGGTGCGGAGGATTTTCAGCGAATAATGGAAATCCTTGACAAACAGGAAGTAAAAGCGACTTTTTTTATGACCGGAGGCTGGGTTGAACAGAATCCTGATTGTGTAAAGACTCTTGTTGAAAAAGGGCATGAGCTTGGAAATCACGGTGAAAATCATTATGATATGACTACAATTTCAACAGATGAGATGAAGACAGAAATCATGGCTGCCCACGATAAAGTGAAAGAATTGTGTGACTATGAGATGAAAGTGTTCAGACCGCCGTATGGTGCGTATGACAACAATGTTGTGGATGTGGTCTACGATTCGGATTATTACCCGATTGAGTGGGATGTTGATTCACTGGATTGGAAAAATTATGGTGTTAAATCAATAATAGACACAGTATGTAATCACGATAATCTGGGAAATGGTTCAATTATTTTATGCCACAATGGGGCAAAATATACGGCGGATGCTCTTGAGGAGATGATTATCAATCTAAAAGACCAAGGCTATTCCTTTGTGACAGTGTCTGACCTGATTATGACAGATGATTATCATATGGATGCAAATGGCCGGCAGATTGCTGATTGACGGAAACGCAGGGGCGCAAAGCTGGAGTCTAAAACATGGTTGCTGTAATGACAGTTTAGCTGCAATGTCCAATTAAGTTTGGAGTTGCCAGCAAGTCTAAGTGAAGACGATATAGCTGATATTAGAGAAGAATTACCAAAGCATATAAATGAAAATAGAGAGTATCAGGAATAGTAGTACTTTGAGTGGATTGAAATTATGTATGTAGTTGTGATAATATAACAATAAAAAGAAAATATGAAGGGATTAAGGTAACACAAATGAGTAAGTGTATTGTATGCGGATTTGAAAATAGCAATGAAGCAAAGTTTTGTAGTAACTGTGGTAATATGGTTGTTTCGGATGATCCAGTTATGGAGACACCAGTAGCAGAAACACCAGCGGTAGAGGAGACACCAGTAGCAGAAGCACCAGCGGTAGAGGAGACACCGGTAGCAGAAGCACCAGCGGTAGAGGAGACACCGGTAGCAGAAGCACCAGCGGTAGAGGAGACACCGGTAGCAGAAACACCAGTAGTAGAGGAACAGAGCCCATATGCAGCTCCAACAGAACCAGCACAGCAGAGCCCATATGCAGCTCCAACAGAGTCACAGGCGCAGAGTCCATACGCTCCAAAAGAGCCACAGCAGTCATTTGGTGCACCAGTTACTGGGCAGACTGCATTTCAGCAGGGAGTATCTGCACCAAAGCAGCCTAAGAATATCTATGCAGACCAGCCAACATTTGGAGGTTCAGCATATTCAGGACAGGCTAGTCAGGGTGCACAGCCAATGAATGGTCCAGCGATGAATGGACAGGCAATGAACGGACAGCCAATGAATGGACAGCCAATGAACGGACCTGCAATGAATGGACAGGCATTTGTAAATCCAGCACAACCAATGAATGGCCCAGCGTTACAGTATATGGGACAGCCACAGAAGAAGAAAGGACATACAGGTCTTATCATCGGACTTGTTTGTGGTGGAGTAGCACTTCTTGCAATTATTGGAGTTGTTTTATTCTTTATTTTTGGACGTGGCGGTTCAAAACCATATGAAGAACCAATCAAGACTTTTGAAGAAGCAATAAATGAAGATAACGCTAAAAAGATGTTCTCTGTTTTACCACTTAGTGATGGAGCATCATTGCTAACAAATCTTCTTTCCGACTATGCAGGTGAAGAGTTGATGGACTCTATTAAAGATGAATTTGATGGTGAACTTGAAATAGAAATTGTTTCTGCTGAACAATTGTCTAATGATGAATTGGATGATATAGAAACATTCAGCGAGTTTGGAACATACGGCACATATTTAGGTGTTGATGAGTATGATTTGACAGATGGATACAGAGTTGAATGTGAAGTTTACCTTGATGGAAGAAGAACAGAGGATGCAACATTCGTAGTATGTGAATGGGAAGACGAATGGTATATTTTTGACGTAGAATAATTCAATCAACAAAGAACTGGGGGAACTAGAAAATGACAGAAACAGGATTTTTAGTAGGATTTTTTATTGTAATTTTATTAGTGATTATTTTTGCACTTATCGCCGTAGTGGGAGCTGTTTCTGGAGCGGTAGCAGGTGTTGTAGACGAAGAGGAAGAGGCTGAAGAAGAAGGACTTGTCTAATAAATAATCATAAAATGTCTTAAAAAATCATAAAATATATTGAATAAATAAAAAGTCAATATATAATTAGAAAGTGACTGACCGACTGGTCGGTCACTTTTTGACTTTTATGAATATATTTTATGAAGGAGAGAAAAACTATGATTTCCAGGTACAGTGTTAAAAAACCATTTACGGTACTGGTTGGTGTTATTCTTGTAATTGTGTTGGGCTTTGTGTCACTTTCAAGAATGACTACTGATTTATTGCCGGATATGAGTTTCCAGTATGCGCTCATTATTACCACAGACATTGGTGCAAGTCCGGAGGAAGTGGAAAGCGAAGTGACGGCTCCCATTGAATCTGCAATGGCTACCACATCGAACGTTAAAAATATAAGTTCTATGTCATACAATAGCTATTCTATTGTATCCTGCGAGTATGAGCAGAGTGCGAATATGGACTCTGTTGTAATTGAGATTCAGCAGAAATTAGATCAGTTGTCAGCCGTATGGGATGATTCTGTGGGTTCGCCAACGATTATGCAGATTAATCCTGATATGCTTCCTATTATGATGGCTGCAGTTGACGTAGATGGAATGAGCGAATCAGAAATTACTGATTATGTTCAGAATGAGCTTATCCCGCAGATAGAGAGTACAGAAGGTGTTGCATCTGTTACTGCTACAGGAAAGCTTGAGGAACAGATTCAGATTACCATGAATCAGGACAAAATTAATGAATTAAACGAGAGGATTCAGGTGGCTATCTCTGCAAAATTTTCGGATGCAGAAGCACAGATGGATAGTGCTAGTGCGCAGATAGAGGCAGGACAGAATGCAATCAATTCGGCATCAGGACAGTTATCTGAGGGAGTTGATACTATAACAGGACAACAGTCTGAACTGGCATTAAAAGAAAGTGAGATTAACTCTACTCTCGCTACACTTCAGACACAGAAAACTCAGCTGGAACAGATACAGACTGCTTTGTCAGAGTTTATGGTAAGTGATGTATATACGACTACGATTCCATCACTTGAAGGTGCATTAAGTGGACCGGGAGCCGTACAGGCTCAGGCGGCTCTTGATCAGATAAATACTGAGATAGCAACACAGTTTAGTGGGCTTAGCGCATTGGGAATTGCTGTAAATGGATATAAAGACTTACCAGCAGCGGCAACAGCTATTTCTACTACACTCGCACAGGTTAATGCTGGTATAGAGTCTTGTGAAGCTGGTTTGGAGCAAATCGCACAGGGAAAAGATGCACTTGCAAGTGCTATGGATAATTTGAATAGTAAAGCAGCAATAAGTTCTATTACTATTGGACAACAGTCGGCACAGCTTGCAACAGCCGCAGCCTCAATTGAGTCTTCCAGAACACAGCTTCAGGAGACAAAAACAGAGGCGTTAGAAAATGCTGATTTAAATAATGTGTTGTCTATGGATACGCTTTCGTCATTATTAGTAGCACAGAATTTCGATATGCCTGCAGGCTACGTAAATGATTCAGAAGGTACACAGTATCTTGTTCGCGTTGGAGAGAAAGTAAAATCACTGGATGAACTTGAGAATCTTGTGCTTCTCGATTTGAACATGGATGGAATCGAGCCTATTCACGTGTCCGATGTGGCAGATGTTACAATGACCGATAATTCAGATGAGTCATATGCGATTGTTAATGGAAACCCTGGAATTGTACTTTCTATGGAAAAACAGACAGGATATTCAACAGGTGATGTAACAGACCGTTTGTTGGATAAGCTTGAGTTCCTTGAAAAAGAAAACAAGGATTTACACACAACAGTACTGATGAATCAGGGAATTTATATTGATTTGGTTGTAGATTCTGTAACACAGAATATGATTTTTGGTGCGATTCTTGCGATTATAGTTTTATTCTTCTTCCTGATGGATATAAAACCTACACTTGTAATTGCAGCATCGATTCCGCTTTCTGTTGTAGTTGCAGTAGTGCTTATGTATTTTACTGATATTACACTCAACACGATTTCCATGTCTGGACTTGTACTAGGTATAGGTATGCTGGTTGATAACTCGATTGTTGTAATTGAGAATATCTATAGATTAAGAGGTGAGGGCTATTCAGTTAGAAAAGCTGCTGTAGAGGGTGCTAATCAGGTGGCAGGTGCGATTTTTGCGTCTACACTTACCACAGTCAGTGTTTATGCACCAATTATCTTTACAGATGGAATTACACGTCAGTTGTTTGTGGATTTAGCACTTACAATTGCATTTACACTTGCAGCCAGTCTTCTCGTTGCACTTACATTTGTTCCTGCAATTTCAGCAGGACTTCTGAAAAAAACAACAACGAAAAAGCATCCATTTTTTGATAGCTTTAAAGAATGGTATGGAAGAGTACTTGCAGTTTGCCTTAGATTTAAGCCGATTGTCTTAGTGGTGGCAGTGGTTCTTCTGATAGGAAGTGGGTTGCTTTGTGTATCACGTGGTATGACATTTATGGATATGGACATGGAGTCAAACCAGATTTCACTTACAATCAAAGCAAAAGAAGATGAAAAGCTTGAGTTTGATGAACTCACAGCAATGTCAGATGAAGTGATTTCAAGAATATCTGATATTGAAGGTATCGACACAATTGGAGCAACAGCTGGTGGAAATTCTACAATGAGTCTGATGAATACAGGTTCAGAATCAGTAAGTATGTATGTGCTTTTAGATGAGGACAAAAATGTAAAATCAGATGATATTGTTGCAGAGATAGAAAAGAGAACAAAAGACCTTGATTGTGATGTAGAAGCAAATACATCAGCAATGGATTCTTCGGCTATGTTTGGAAGCGGTATTTCTGTCAAGATTAAGGGAAGTGATATTGAAAAACTAAAGGCTCTTGCTACACAGGTGGCAGAAATTCTTGAAGATACAGAGGGAACAGTAGATGTTAAAGACGGATTAGATAACACTACTCCTGAACTTATAATTACTGTTGATAAAGAAAAAGCTGCCAGCTACGGATATACTGTTGCGCAGGTTTATCAGCTTATCTATTCTGATATGGCATCAAACAAGAGTGCAACAACTATTACAACTGATATTAAAGATTACGATGTATATCTTCAGAGTGAGGATCAGGCTGAGGTAACACTAGATGATATAAAGAACAAGACATTTACCTATAAGGATTCTGATGGAAATGAATCAGAAATTCCACTTACAGAAATATGTACAGTTGAGGAAGGCTCAACACTTAGCATCATCAACAGAGATGCACAGAACAGATATATTTCAGTTACTTGTGGTGTTGATGAGGAACATAATGTTACGCTTTTAAGTAATGAAATTAAATCTAAAATTAAGAAAATGGACATTCCTGAAGGCTATAGTATTAGCATGGAAGGTGAGGATGAGACAATAAATGAGTCTATGAGTCAGTTGGGACTTATGTTACTTCTTGCCGTTATATTTATTTACCTGATAATGGTTGCACAGTTCCAGTCACTGCTCTCGCCTTTTATCATTATGTTCTCTATTCCTCTTGCATTTACAGGTGGATTCATCGCACTGTTTATTTCAGGAAACGAACTTGGAATAATTTCAATGCTTGGATTTATTATGCTGGCGGGACTTATTGTAAACAATGGTATTGTATTGATTGACTACATCAATCAGGCAAGACGTTCTGGAATGAGTAAAAAGGATGCTATTATCGACGCTGGAGTTATTAGACTTCGTCCTATTCTTATGACAGCGATGACAACAATTTTGGCAATGATAACATCTGCAATTGGATTTGGTGATGGTTCAGATATGATTCGTCCAATGGCAATCACAATTATTGGAGGTCTTGTATATGGAACAATCCTTACTTTGATTGTTATTCCATGTATATATGACATGTTCAATAGAGAAAAGAGTATGGTTGAGGAGGAGATTTAATGAGTGAAGAAGAAATCACTATTAAGAACATCTCGAATCCGCCAGAAAAAGTTCGTCTGATGTATGAAGCGACAATAAAGCTTTTAAAGGAGAAAAAAGAACTGAGTAATATCAAGGTCCTTGATATTACTCGGGAAGCGGGAATTGGAAAAGGCACTGCTTATGAATATTTTTCTTCAAAAAATGAAATAGTTGCAAATGCTGTTGTATATGAATATTCAAACAAAATACAGGATTTGGTAGAACATACTTTTAAGCACTCGTCCTTCAAGGAGCGTTTGTATAGTGTTATGGAGTGGATATATGACAATCGTGATTACAACATGCTTTTTATAGGAATGCTGAAAATGGTTGCTAATGAAAAATGTTCTAAAAATGAATGCATTGCAAATGAGAAATTAAAAGAAGATGTAATAAAGTATATTAAATCAAAAGTTACCAGACTAGTTGAGGATGGATTTAATGAAGGTGTCTTTACTGAAACTGATTCTAGAAAGAGACTTTTGGTTGTATTATCTGGTATTTTTGAATATGGAGCCTTGGTGGCTACTTGTAGTAAAGGAAGCATAACGGGTTTTGATACTTTGGAATTGCGCGATTTTATCTATGAAAAGACAATAAAAAGTCTAAAATAAAAAAATTTAAAAAAATTATAAAAAAAGGGTTTACATGTTATTAACATCGTGTTACAATCATACACGTAGAAACAAGTAAACCTTTTTTTATTGAAAACAATAAAAGCAAAAAGCAACAGGAAATTAAAGGAGATTAAAGTTATGAAAAAGAAAATCGTATTAGCAGTATTAATGGTAACAGTTTGTGCTTCAGCAATGGGATGTACAAAACCTACAGTGAAAATCACAGGAAAAGGAACTTCAAATGGGACTTCAACAAACAAGAATGTAAATGATGATTATGATGATTACGATTTTGATGATGATATCGAATATGTCGATGATGATATCGAATATAGCGATAGTGATATGTTAATGCTAATTGGAGATTACGAGCAGACATCTGGAAATTATTATCTTAACAATGGATTAATTTCTATCGAGGATGATTATGTATCTATTGATTTTGATGGTGTAGGTTTTGATTCAACAACAAATGTAACCTATTTAGGTAATGATACAATTGATGCCTGGTCATATCCTTATGATCCATGTACAGGTACATATGAGTATGTAGATTTCGAATTACAGTATTTTAGTGGTGGAGAGCTTGCGATGACAATTATCGACTCTGAAAATACTTATTTTGAAGAAGGCGATGTTATTTTCTTCGAGGAATATTAGAATGATTTGTCAGCCACTTTTAAATATTCAATTGACAAATTATTACTTTGTAATTATTATATCAACATAGACTTGATACAGAAAAGCAATAAGGAAAGAGGAGTATGATTTCTAAATCCTTCAGAGAATAGCACTTGATTTCCTATGGGAGACAGCTGTGAGGTGCTTAGGACGAGGACTTCAGAAGGTAGCTTTCTAGCTGAAGAACCCAGAAAGTCAGACTGAGTCTGAGATAAGTTCTTCCGGAGTCGTTCCCGTTACAGAACAAGAGGCTTTGATAGAAGCAAACGAAGGTGGTACAGCGCTAATTCGCCCTTCTGGTATGCAATGCATACTGGAAGGGCTTTTTTAATACCATACTTGAAAAAGTCTGCTTTTCTATCATTAGTCGCAAAATTAAATCATAATTAAAAAAAAGGAGATAGAACATGAGCAAAGAATTAAGCAAGACTTATGATCCAAAAGACATCGAAGACCGTCTTTATGAAAAATGGGAAAGCAATGGTTATTTTCATGCTGAAGTAGACAGAAGCAAAAAACCATTTACTATTGTGATGCCACCACCAAACATCACAGGTCAGCTTCACATGGGACATGCGCTAGATAATACAATGCAGGATATTCTTATCAGATACAAGAGAATGCAGGGTTACAATGCACTCTGGCAGCCTGGTACAGACCACGCTTCAATCGCAACAGAGGTTAAAGTGATTGAGTCATTAAAAGAGCAGGGAATCAACAAGGCAGACCTTACAAGAGAAGAGTTCCTTGAGAAATGCTGGGACTGGAGAGAAGAATACGGCGGACGTATCGTAAAGCAGCTTAGAAAGCTTGGTTCTTCAGCTGACTGGGAGAGAGAAAGATTTACAATGGATGAGGGTTGCTCACACGCAGTTGCGGATGTATTTACAAAGCTTTACAAAAAGGGATGGATTTACAAAGGTTCAAGAATTGTAAACTGGTGTCCGGTATGTAAGACTTCAATCTCTGATGCAGAGGTAGAGCATGAAGAGCAGGATGGATTTTTCTGGCATATTAATTATCCGGTAGTAGGTGAGGAAGGAAGATTTGTAGAAATCGCTACAACTCGTCCAGAGACACTTTTCGGAGATACAGCAGTAGCTGTAAACCCTGATGATGAGAGATATCAGGATATCATTGGAAAGACACTTAAGCTTCCTTGCACAGACAGAGAGATTCCTGTTATCGCTGATTCATATGTTGATAAAGAATTTGGAACAGGTTGCGTAAAGATTACACCAGCTCATGACCCTAACGATTTTGAGGTGGGAAAACGTCATAATCTTGAAGAAATCGTTGTTATAAATGATGATGCAACAATGGCTAAAAATACTGGAAAATACGCTGGTATGGATAGATATGAGTGTAGAAAACAGCTCGTTTCGGATTTAGAGGAGCAGGGACTTTTAGTAAAGGTTGTTCCACATTCACACAATGTTGGAACTCATGATAGATGTCATACAACAGTAGAGCCAATGGTAAAACAGCAGTGGTTCGTAAAGATGGATGAGATGATTAAACCGGCAGTTGAAGCAGTAAAGACTGGTGAAATCGAGCTTCTTCCAAAACGTATGGACAAGACATATTTCAACTGGACTGACAATATCCGTGACTGGTGTATCAGCCGTCAGTTATGGTGGGGACACAGAATTCCAGCGTGGTATTGTGACGACTGTGGAGAGATGATTGTTTCTGTTGAAAAACCAGGCGTATGTCCAAAATGTGGAAAAGAACATTGGACACAGGACCCTGACACACTTGATACATGGTTCTCATCAGCACTCTGGCCATTCTCAACACTTGGCTGGCCAGAAAAGACTGAAGATTTAGATTATTTCTATCCAAATGACGTACTTGTAACAGGATACGATATTATCTTCTTCTGGGTAATCAGAATGATTTTCTCTGGTTATGAGCAGATGGGCAAAGCACCATTCCACACAGTTTTATTCCACGGTCTTGTTAGAGATTCGCAGGGGCGCAAGATGAGCAAATCCCTTGGAAACGGAATTGACCCACTTGAGGTAATCGATAAATATGGAGCAGATGCACTTAGACTTACTCTTATCACAGGAAATGCACCAGGAAACGATATGCGTTTCTACTGGGAGAGAGTTGAAGCATCTAGAAACTTTGCTAATAAAGTATGGAATGCATCAAGATTTATTATGATGAACCTTGATGGTGTAGATGTAACAGAACCAAAGGCAGAAGACCTTCATACTGCAGATAAATGGATTCTCTCACGTGTAAATACTCTTGCAAAAGATGCTACAGAGAACATGGACAAGTTTGAACTTGGAATTGCGGTACAGAAAGTATATGACTTTATCTGGGATGAGTTCTGTGACTGGTACATTGAGATTGCAAAAGTACGTACTTACAAGAAAGACGAAGATCCTGCTTCTGCAAATGCAGCACTTTGGACATTAAAAACAGTTCTTGTAAATGCACTTAAATTATTACATCCATATATGCCATTTATCACAGAGGAAATCTTCTGTACACTTCAGTCAGAGGAAGAGACAATCATGCTTTCAAAATGGCCTGAGTACAAAGATGAGTGGAACTTCCCAGAGGATGAGGATGCTATTTCACACATCAAAGACCTTGTAAAAGGAATTAGAAATGTTCGTACAGAGATGGATGTACCACCTTCAAGAAAAGCTAAATTATTTGTAGTAAGTGAAGATGAGAACATCAGAAATATTTTTGAGAATAACAAAGAGGTATATGTAAATCTGGCATTTACAAGTGAAATTGTAGTTGCTGCTGATAAGGCGGGAATCGGTGATGACGCAGTTTCTGTCGTTATACCGGCTGCTGTTTGCTACCTTCCACTTGAGGATCTTGTTGATTTCGAAAAAGAAAAAGAAAGACTTAACAAGGAAAAAGAAAAACTCACAAAAGAGCTTGCTCGTTCTAGAGGAATGCTTTCAAATGAGAAGTTCTTAAACAATGCTAAGCCCGAGAAAGTTGAAGAAGAAAAAGCAAAACTTGCAAAATATGAACAAATGATGGAACAAGTAGAACAACGACTTGCCTCAATGAAATAAAAATGGTATTATAGTACCAACTATAAGTTTTTTATTGGGGAATGTTATGGCTGAAGTAAAAAAGAAACCGGAACTAAAAATCAGAATAACATATAACAACATGGAAGCATATTTAATGCTTCCTATGTTGCCGGCTGAAGAAAATTACACTCTTGATGAAGTTACCACTGCTCTCGAAAAAAGCGGAGTACGTTATGGTGTTGATTATGATGTAATTGAGACTATGCTTGAGAATCGTTTATATGGAAGAGAGATGCTGGTTGCGCAGGGAGAGGAGCCAGTCGAGGGCAAAGACGGATACTATGAGTTTAATTTTGACTCTGAGATAAGCAGGAAGCCTAAGATAAATGAGGATGGTTCTGTGGATTACTGGAGTATTCATCTGATTGAGTTAGTTGAAGAAGGACAGCTGTTGGCTACATACTTTGATCCTATTCCTGGAAATAATGGAAAAGATATTAAGGGTAAAGTCCTTGTTGCAAAACGAGGAAGACCACAGCTTCCGTTAGTTGGAAGAGGTTTTTCGAGATCTGAGGATGGAAAGACTTATACTGCTGACATTTCTGGTAAAATTGAAAAACAGAAGAACAGAATTATTATTCTTCCTGTATATGAGGTCTATGGCGATGCAGGACTGACAGTAGGTAATATCGACTTTAAGGGAGATGTTATTATCCACGGAAACGTAAAACCGGGGTGTAGAATTCGTGCCACATCTAGTATTACAATTGATGGTGTTGCTGAGGCATGTTTCTTGGAGGCTGGAAAAGATATTATACTTCGTGGTGGAATGATTGGTGGAGAAAAATCCGTTATCAAAACAAAAGGTAATCTTTTTGCCAGATTTATTGAGTATACAACAGTAGAAGCAGATGGATTTGTGGAAGCTGATTCAGCTTTAAATAGTACGATTGTAAGTTATGACCGAGTGATCTTTAATGCCGGTACAGCCAGTGTGGTAGGCGGAAGTATTTATGGTTGTGCAGGTATTGAAGCCAAGAATATTGGTAATGATACAGAAATCAAGACAGAGATGCATGTAGGTGTGCACAAGAAGATTAGACAGAAGGTATTCTTTTTACAAAAAGAAATTGATGAAGCAAAAGGTATGATTGATAAAATTAATATTGGACTTCACCAATTGGAAGAGATGTCGTTAGAAATAGATGCTAATGAGTCCATGGAAGAGAAGAAAATGTCGCTTCTTCGAACCAGAATTGCAAAGCAGGCTGAAATAACAGTAAAAGAGCAGGAATTAACCAGATTTTTGGATGTTATTGATAAATCTGATGGAGCAACTGTAAAAGCAATTAAGAATGTCTACGCTGGTGTTGAGGTGTGGATAAATGATTCAAAAGCTGTTGTTTCAAGAAGACAGCAAATGGTAGAGTTTATGGACAGAAATGGAAAGGTAGTTATGATGTCCATTTTATAATTATTATTAAAATATTAAATCTTGATTTTAACTTGCATAAAAGAGTCACTTTATTATAATATATAGTGACTCTTTTTTTAATATATAGGAAAGCATTACTTTACTATATGTTAAAACAAAAAATTGGAGGATAGAAATGATTAATTTTGAAGAAGAATTGAAAAACTATGAACCTAGTCTTGAGGTTGAAGAGGCTGAGTCTGCTATTTATAACCATGATCTTACTGACGTGACTGATATTATTGCTGAGCTTCTTAGAAATAATAAATAGAAGCTGATTATTAATAGGAGAATAATATGATTTGTTATAGATGTGGATATGACGCTGGAAGAGAGAATATTTGTCCTCATTGTGAAGCTGATATCGAGGTATTTCAGAGAGTAGTTAAAATCTCTAATGAATACTACAATGACGGATTGATGAAAGCACAGGTTAGAAATCTCTCCGGCGCAATTATTAGTTTGAGGAAAAGTTTAAAATTTTATAAATACAACACAAATGCAAGAAACCTTTTGGGGCTTGTATATTATGAGACCGGTGAAGTAGTTCAGGCTTTGAGTGAATGGGTGATAAGTGCGAATTATCAGAAGCAGGACAACAAGGCCAAGGAATATCTGGAAGCCATTCATAATAATCGAAGTCAGCTGGATACTATCAATCAGACTATCAAGAAATATAATCAGGCTTTACTTTATTGCAAACAAGACAGTAGAGATTTGGCAATTATTCAGTTGAAGAAGGTATTATCTTTGAATCCAAAACTAGTGAAAGGTCACCAGTTACTTGCTCTTTTATATCTGCAGGAAGGACAACTTGAAAAGGCTAAACACTCGCTAAGAAACGCGGGCAAGATAGATACTGACAACACCACTACTCTTAGATACCTGAAGGAAGTAAACAGGAAAATGAAAGAGAAGGGGGGCAATAAGAAAAAGAAAAATGATGATTTAATTTCTTATCAAAGTGGTAATGAGACAATTATCATGCCTAAGCGATTTAGAGAAAGCTCTATTGGGGCAACTATTCTTTCGATTTTAATGGGAATTGTTGTTGGAGTAGCTGTTACCTGCTTTTTGATTGTTCCAGGAGTGAAGAACAATGTTAAGGAGGAGGCTAAAAAGCAACAACTTGAGGCTAGTGATACTATCTCGACAAATGGACAGACTATTGATGACTTGAATGAACAGATTGC
The DNA here is from genome assembly GCA_045122195.1 of Agathobacter sp. Classification (GTDB taxonomy): domain Bacteria; phylum Bacillota; class Clostridia; order Lachnospirales; family Lachnospiraceae; genus Roseburia. The sequence continues at coordinate 10,742 of JBGVHH010000059.1, read as the reverse complement.
ATCATTGAATTCTCAGCTTGAGGAAGCAAAAGCTCAGAATGAAGCAGTCAGCACCCAGATATCATCATATGAGGCTCTTTTAAATGCGTACGTGACATATACATCTGGAGATGTAATCGCAACCGGTGATGCGCTTGCTTCTATTGATACTTCTTATCTTAGTGAAAGTGCTATGGGAACTTATAACACATTGAGTGATACAATTAGTGCTCCATATCTGGATGCTCTTTACAATAGAGCATATACCAATTATGGGCGAGGAGATCTGGAAGGCGCTATCGCAGATTTCCTGAAGGTAATTGCCAAGGATCAAAATTATAAGGACGGTTCAGCAGTCTATTATCTTGCTCAGTCCTATAGAAAATCTGGAGACAATGCTACTGCTGTTCAGTATTATCAATATGTGATTGATAATTTCCCAGGTACAGAGAAAGCAAGAACATCAGCAAATTATATCAATACTACAAATTAAATAATGATTATATTAAAGACACTTTGCAATGCAAAGTGTCTTTTTATTTATGAATAATTGCTACTTAATAATAGCAAACAGAAAATGACATATTTTTTTTGCTATATAGGTAATAATATTTTAGCGTTATTCGAAAAGTGGATAGACACAAAACTGGAAAGGGTGGAATATTTATGCAGGAAATAGTATATGCTATGCCACGTGAAGTAGACCATCATGTGGCAAAAAAGATTGCGATGGAATTGGACAGGAAAATAGAACTTGATGGTGTCAGAAGTATTGTTTTTGACATGAAGGACACAGAGTTTATGGATAGCTCTGGGATTGGAGTTGTTATTGGAAGAAGCAGAAAGCTTAAATTTTTTCCGGAGGGGCAGGTAAGCGTCTGTCATATCAGACCTAGAGTGGATTTGATTTTTAAAAGTGCTGGTCTGTACAAAATCGTAAAAAAGGAGGAAGAAAATGAATAACCATATGGAGATATGTTTTGATGCAGTTTCTATAAATGAAGGCTTTGCGAGAATGGCAGTAGCTGTTTTCGTGGCAGAATTGGATCCTACTATAGAGCAGATAGACGATATTAAAACAGCTGTATCGGAAGCTGTGACCAATTCAATTATACATGGATATGGGGAAGAAAAAGACAAAAAGGTGAGGGTATTATGTTCGTATGAGGACAGGGATGTAACCATAGAGGTCATAGATAAGGGGGTGGGAATAGCTGATGTGCAAAAGGCGAAGGAGCCATTATTTACAACAAAGCCTGAATTGGAAAGATCGGGTATGGGTTTTTGTTTTATGGAGGCATTTATGGACAGTCTTGATGTCTGGTCGGTGCCGGGAGAAGGAACAAGAGTAGTTATGAAAAAGCGATTGTAAAATATGATGAGTGAGAAAACTGAGATTAATAATAGCGATGAATTGATTACACATAACCTGGGACTTGTACATATGGTATTGAAAAGGTTTGCAAATAGGGGGCATGACAGAGAAGAATTATTTATGGTTGGAACAGAAGGTCTTGTAAAGGCTGCTAAGAGATTTAATCCTCAAATGGGATTTGCTTTTTCTACATATGCTGTTCCAATGATAATTGGAGAAATACAGAGGTTCATAAGAGATGATGGAATGGTACATATCAGCCGAAAAATAAAGGAGGATGCAAGAACCGTTGCAGTTGCCAGAGAATTGTTGCAAAAGACAGAAAATTACAACAATTTACTTGAAAAATTGGAAGAAAAAACAGGTTTATCAAAGCAAGATATAATTATTGCAATGGATGCCGAAAAATCTGTATCAAATATAGATGATGAATCTGTGTTAGATTTTTTGGCTAGAAAAACTAATGGAGAATTGGAAACTGATAGAGTGGTTAATCAGATTATGCTACAACAGGCGATTGACAAATTAGAGCCTGCGGACAGAAAACTCATTTTTCTTCGATATATAAAGGAGCGTACTCAAAGTGAGGTGGCGAAGGAATTAGGCAAAAATCAGGTGTATGTATCTAGAAGGGAAAAATACATTTTGATTAAATTACGAGAGTTGTGTTGCTGATGAGAATTGTGAGTGATATAATAAATGAGTCTTGAGTACTAGAAGGCTTAAAGAAAATTAAATACGAAAGGATAATATTGTGATTGCGAAATTACCGTTAACTTACGAGAACTATGTTTTTGATTTGTATGGTACACTGGTTGATATTCATACGGACGAAAATATGCCAATGCTATGGGAGAAATTAGCGATATTCTATGGTTTTTATGGTGCTATCTACGAACCACAGGAATTGAAACAAAAGTACAATGAATTAGTAAGGAATAATGAGGGTGAGCTTAAACTTCAAATTGAAAAAACAGATATGAAGAGATATTCGCATGAGGCATCACCTGAGATTCAGATAGAAGATGTGTTTCTTGATTTGTTCAAATACAAAAATGTCGAGGCAGATAAAACTCTGGCAATTCATACAGGACAGTTTTTCAGAGTGCTTTCACTAGAGTATGTAAAAACATATCCGGGAACAGAAAAGATGTTAGAATCACTCAAAGAAAAAGGAAAAAACGTATATTTGCTTTCAAATGCTCAAAGAATTTTTACATTATATGAGATGAAGGGAATTGACATATTTAAATATTTTGATGATATTCTAATTTCTTCGGATTATAAAACAAGAAAGCCCGATATAAGATTTTTTGAAGCGTTAATCAATAAGCACAATTTAGATTCAAGTAAAACACTTTTTATCGGAAATGATTCCACAACGGATATAAAGGGAGCAAAGGCAGTTGGATTTTCTACATATTATGTAAAATCCAATATTTCTCCTGAAGCAGATATGGCGGATGATGCTGATTATATTGTTAAGGATTTTGATGAGTGGAATTAGTTTTTTAATGTATTTTGAATTATTATAATCTTTTTGAAAAAAGATTGTTGAAAATTTAACAAATAAGAGTACAATGTATACGGATTAAAAAAGGACAGAGGTGATAAAAATGTCAGGCGTACCTTTATGGTTATGTATTCCATTTGCAGGGTTATTGCTTTGTATCGCGGTTTTGCCGTTAGTAAAACCTGAATGGTGGGAGAAAAACAGATTATACGCAGTAATAATATGGTCGTTACTTTTTATCATTCCATTCGCAGTAAAATACGGTGGATTTGATGCGGCAGAGACAGTGTTAGAGTGTATAATTGGTGATTATTTAACATTTATTGTATTATTGTTTGGGTTGTTCTGTGTAGCAGGTAACATTAAGCTTGAGGGAAATCTTGCTGGAAATCCAAAAGTAAATATTATCATGCTTGCAATAGGAACACTTTTTTCAAGCTGGATTGGAACAACTGGTGCCAGTATGCTTTTTGTTCGTCCGATTATTCAGATGAATTCATGGAGAAAACATAAGACACATATTATGGTTTTCTTTATTTTCCTGGTATCGAATATCGGAGGATGCTTAACTCCAATAGGTGATCCACCACTTCTTATGGGATTTTCACGTGGTGTTTCTTTCTTCTGGAGTATAAGACTGTTTCCGGTATTGTTATTAAATATGGTGCTACTTCTTTTTATCTTCTATCGCTTGGATATGAAAGCCTATCAGAGAGATATTTCCAGAGGTCGTATGCCAGAAATCGTGGAGGGAGATCCACTTATCAGAATCAAGGGAGCTCACAATTTTATCTTTATTATCATGATTGTAATTGCTGTAATTTTAAGTGGTGTTCTTCCATCGCTTGATATATTTAAAACAGCATCTGGTGAGGTTATTGGAATTCCAATTATTGGAGAAGTTAGTCTTACAGTTCCAGCTATGATAGAGGTTGCAATTATCCTTCTTGCTGCATGGCTTTCATTTAAGACAACAAACAAAGAAATCCGTGTTCAGAACCATTTTACATGGGGCGCAATTGAAGAGGTTGCAGTGCTCTTTATTGGTATATTTATTACTATGCAGCCTGCACTTATGATTTTAAAGAATGCAGGTGCGTCGCTTGGACTGACACATTCATACCAGATGTTCTGGGTGACAGGTGGACTTTCAAGCTTTTTGGACAATACACCAACATATCTGGTGTTCCTTACAACTGCAGGCTCTATGGGATTTGCAACAGGAATATCAACAATGCTTGGAACAGTACCAGTCAAGATGCTTATGGCGATTTCCTGTGGTGCGGTATTTATGGGCGCAAACACATACATTGGAAATGCTCCGAACTTTATGGTTAAGTCAATATCAGACGAAAACGGTGTACACATGCCATCATTTTTCGGTTATATATGGTGGTCTATCAGATATCTGGTTCCTGTGTTTATCATCGATATGCTGATATTCTTTATTTAAGGAAGGAGGGGCAGTATGGAATTTAATGATGCAAAAATAAAGGAGCTTGCAATTCGAATATACGATCTTGATACAGAGGTATATGAAGAACTTGGTTCATCAATTGGACGAGTGTTTAGTTCGGAAAAAGACTTAGAGGTTCGAAACATCATGGAAGCTCTTCATTCTAGAAATACTAGTTCAAGAGTTAGAAGTGAGTTGGCCCTTATCAGCAACATGGCGCGTACAATTCAGGATAAAGATATGCGTCATAATACAATGATAAAATATGATCAGATTCTTCATGATATCAAAGCTCTGCCTACAAGTTTTACAGATGGAGATATTCTTGATCCTAAAATTGCTGATTTAAATCACGTTAATTTAAAGGATCGATTTAAAAGTGGAGATCATTTAATTATCTGTATTGGTCGTTCCTGCGGATGTGGTGGAAATGAGATAGGCTTTGCGTTAGCAGATAAACTAAGAATGAATTTTTATGATGTATCTGTCATGAATGAAGTATTCAAACAGTTGGAAGGCGCTGATGCGGCTCAGGCTGTTACAAACTTTGAGAAGAGGCATTTTAGTCTGAAAAGAGCAATCAGAGAATTTAAGAAATACCATGGCCTTAGTGGTCAGGATGCGCTGTTTTTTGAGACAAGCCGCCTGCTTGTGCAGAAGGCGAAAGAGGAAGATTTTATAGTGATGGGGCGATTTGCAGATGCGATTCTTACCAATAATCATATCCCTCATATAAGTCTCTTTATCACAGCTCCGGAAAAACGGCGAATTAAACGATTTGTTGAGATTAATGAAAATGTTACTCCAAAGCAGGCCAAGAAATGGATTGAGTCTGAGGATTTGAGACATTTAAAGACCTATAAATTCTACACTGGAAGAAAATGGAGTAAGGCATCCAACTATGATATGTGTATAAATAGCGCCAGCTATGGAATACAGGGATCTGTAGACATGATTATCCGCTCTTTAAATATTGAAGAATATGTAAAGAACAATTTAGCAGATGAATAATGGGGTCACCGCTTTACAAAATGTAGGGCGGTGATTTTTTGTGTAAGTGTTGACAAGTGGGATAATAGTACTATATGATAGTACTAAAGTATTGCGTGGTAAAAACAATATAGTGTGAAAGGATTGAAGGTATGAAGATAATACGAAAAGATTTAACACCTGCACAGTTTAGAAGATCAAACAAAGTGATGGGAGGCTGCATATCTCTTGTCTACATACTTTTTATAATTATTTCTGTTATGCAGGAGCCTACAGGAATTGTACCTAAATTTGTTCAGATTATTGGTCAGGTGGGGCTTTTTATAGGTACCCTTATATTTGTTATTCTTAATATTGAGAAACGATCGGCAATGCTATTTATGGCGTATGCATTTACAACGGGCTATGGCCTTTTGATTTTTACTCATCACCCAACATCCATGATTCTTGTTTTTCCAGTACTTTTGACGATGACTGTTTATCTGAGTGAAATTCTTGTAATGTCGGGAAGCTTTGTAACAGCGGTGCTTTGTATTATTAGAGGAATAATGCTTTATTCATTGGGACAGCTGGATGTAACAAGTATGCATATTCTTGTTATTATGATTTTTGGTGTTGTTGTGTGTGTATACGGTGGTTGTAGGGCGGTTCATCTTCTTGTTCTATATAGTGACGAAGATAAACATGAAATCCAGCAGGATAAAATTGAAATGGAGAGGGTTGCAAATACCGTTGAAAAAATTGTTGGACAGCTTGATGCGGAATTCAAGACTCTTGTTAATGAGGTTACAAATATCAATGCATCAATTGAAAATACTACAGACATAATCGATGATATTGCTTCAGGCTCTGAAAGCACAGCGGAGGCCACTGCACATCAGGCTGAGATGACAGGAGAAATCCAGGAGAGATTGGAGCATACAAATGATACTGCCTGTGGAGCGAGAGATACATCAGAGAGCCTTAGAAAAATCATTGAGGAAGGTAAAAAGCAGGCTGACGAACTTGAACTTCAGTCAAATCTTGTTGATGAGAATTCACAGAAAATTTCTCAGACAGTTTCTAATCTGGTTGAGAATGTAAATAAGGTATCAGGAATTACAGAGGCAATTCTCAGTATTTCATCACAGACAAACCTTCTTGCACTAAATGCTTCTATTGAGGCTGCAAGAGCTGGAGAAGCGGGAAAAGGATTTGCTGTTGTTGCTGAGCAGATTAGAACTTTAGCAGAAGAAACAAAGAAGTCAACAGAACAGATTACTGAGATTATGAACGAACTTATCTCTGTCACAACTGAGACAAGAGAAGGACTTGACAGATCAGTAGAAAGTATCGACATTCAAAGAGAAAAAGTAAAACAGGTGCATGACAGCTTTATTGAGGTTGAAAGCGGCATGGAAGAGCTTATTGCAGGAATGGATACAATGAGTGATGAGGTAAGAGCAGTGCTAGGAGCAAACCAGAACATTGTTGATGGAATTGCAACTCTTTCGGGAACTTCACAGGAGATTTCGGCAAGCACAACTTCAAGCAAGGATGATATGATTGAACTTAAGGACAGCATGGGTAAATTCCTTGGTATTGTTGATGGTACGTTTGAACAGCTTCAGGAATTAAAAAGTACAGTTTCTTAAAATAAATTCTTACCAAATTCGTATAAAAGTGTTAATATAATAATGTAATGCGAAAGAGGTGCGAAATGTTTGAAATAGGAAATTATGTACTTAATGCTACAAATGGAATATGCAAGATAAATGAAGTCGTTGAGTTGGACATGTCCGGTGACAAGGTCTTGAAATCATATTTTTTGCTTAGACCTGTGGAATCTGAACATGATAAGGTCTATATTCCAGTTGATAAGGCAGAACAGAGGATTAGAAAAGTTATTAGCAAAGACGAAGCACTTTCAATAATTGATAGTATTTCTTCCGTGGACATACTTACAATTTCGAATGAAAAAGAGCGTGAAGCCAAGTACAAGGAAGCTGTAAGAAGCTGCGAACCAGAACAGATTATTGGATTGTTAAAGTGTCTGTTTGTCAGGAATAAAGAACGAGCTGAACAGGGAAAAAGAAGTACAGCGATTGATGAGAGATATCTCAAGATGGCAGAGAATAATCTTTATTCGGAGTTTGCTTTTGTTCTAGAAAGAGATAAAAAAGAAATAAGTGATATGATACAGAAAGCCATTTCCTGACGGGGAGTGGCTTTTTTAAAATTATGTTTCCTAAAGTAAGATGTTGTGGTATTATATTTGTGAATATTTTATAAAGTTTATAAATGGGATAAAAATTTTTAGGAAAAGGATAATAAAATGAAGGAAAAAATCAAGCCAATAGGCTATTATAATTATACAGTTTACTTGACATATGTAGGTATGCTGATAGGGTTTACAGGTATCATGCTTACCACAAAGCATGAATATAAATGGGCTCTTGTTTGTCTGATGCTTGCAGGTGTTTGTGATCTGTTTGATGGTACGGTTGCATCCACGAAGAAGGACAGAACAAGAGATGAGAGAACATTTGGAATTCAGATAGATTCCCTAAGCGATTTGATTTGTTTTGGTGTATTGCCGGCAGCACTTATTTTTGAAATGGCACCAAGACTTGATTTTACATTTATCGCCCCATGTGTTTTTATTTTATGTGGACTTATCAGACTTGCATATTTTAATGTAGACGAAGCAAACAGACAGGCAACTACCAATGAGAGAAGATCCTACTATCTAGGTCTTCCTATCACTACATCCGCTCTTGTAGTTCCGGCTGTATTTGAAGTGTGTGCATATCTCAACAAGCAGGATTGCCTGTATTATGTTGGTGTAATTTCACTTCTTATCACTGGAATTTGTTACATAACGCCATTTCATCTTAAGAAACCAAAGCTTCTTGGAGAGATACTTATTGTACTTTTTGGAGCAGTTGAGTTTTCAATTTTGATAGCGGGGGTTAATTTTTAATGAAGAAAAAAACATTTGTAGATTGGTTATATACAACAGCGCCTGGAAGAATGACTTTACAGGTGCTTCTTCATTCTGGAGCATTGAAGCTTGGAGAGAAAGTTGCAAGGTCTGGAATATCAAAACCTTTTGTTGGAAGATATATCAGAAAAAATCATATTGATATGAGAGATTTTAAAGGACAGCAGTATGACTCATTTCAGGAGTTTTTCTCAAGAAAAAGAGAAGAGGTACCTGTGGATATGGAGCCTACTCATCTGATAAGTCCTTGTGATGGTTATATGAGTGCATACAAGATAAAGAGTAACAGCACATTCAAGATTAAAGGCTCTTTATATAAAGTGACTGATTTGGTGAAGGACAAGAAAATCGCCAAGGAATTCATTGGTGGTGACTGCGTGGTTCTTCGCTTATGTGCATCGGATTATCATCATTATTGCTTTATTGATAATGGTTTTCAGGGAAAAAATCATTTTGTAAAAGGTGTTCTTCACAGCGTTCAACCAATCGCCTGTGAGAGTGTTCCTGTATATCGTTTGAATAGAAGAATGTGGACTATACTTGATACTGACAATTTTGGAAAGGTTGCTCAGATTGAAATTGGAGCGCTTTTGGTTGGTGGAATAGTAAATGATAGTGAGAATGTTATCATGAGACGAGGAAAGGACATGGGACATTTTGAGCTTATCGGTTCAACTATCGTTCTTTTATTCAAAAAAGATACAATCGATATTCTTCCAGAGTATTTGAAGCAAATGAAGGGAGAAAGAGAAGTGCGTGTTCTTCAGGGACAGCACATCGGAAACAAGCATGCATAAAGAAACAAACAAGCTAAATATTGAGACATTAAAGAAAAAGTTTGACGATTTATTACCACCATTTTGCAGACTGCCATTATTATTTACGGTAATACTTAATTTCAGTGTTTACTTTGGTTCGCGCCTGATTGCAGGCAATTGGACACATCACAATATTGAGACCGAACTTGACAGACAGATTCCAATGGTATATTGGATGGTGGTGATTTATTTTTGTTGTTATATCTTTTGGATAGTGAACTATATTTACAACGCCAGAATGGACAAGACACATTGTTATAGGTTTCTGGCGGCAGACTGGATTGCAAAGGTGGTTTGTTTCATTTTTTATGTAGGATATCCTACCACTAATACCAGACCGGAAATTGTTGGTAATGATATATTTGCAGGACTGATGAGACTTTTATATAAGATTGACAGTGCAGACAATTTGTTCCCATCTATTCATTGCCTGGTGAGCTGGCTTTGCTATATTGGAATCAGGGGTAATAAAAAGGTTCCGCTATGGTTTAGAGTTGTATCTTGCATTTGTGCATTGGCTGTGTGTGTATCAACAGTTACCACAAAACAGCATGTCTTGTATGATGTTTTTGCTGGAATTGGACTTGTCGAACTTACGTATTTCATTACTGGTAAGATAGTAAAAAGTAAAGCAAATGAAAAAGAAACTAAAGAAGCTAATTAATAATTCAAAACAAAATAATATTACTGAACAAATCGATAATATCAAAAAAAGCGGGGATAATAATATAAGCGAATCATTGGACGAGTTTGTTGAAGCGGAAGAGTATTTGGCAGATGAGAAAATGCTTCTTCCTACAATGGATGCGTTTCGTTCCATAGCATCTGAATATGATCAGCTTATGTTTTTTTACGAATCGGGAATTCAACAGGTGGTTGCAAAGCTACAGATTCTCAACAATGAGTTTAAGAGAAACAACGAGAGAAATCCAATTGAGAATATTAAAAGCCGTGTTAAATCATTAGATAGTATAGTTGATAAGATGAACCGAAAGGGAATTCCTCTTACAACAGGTGCTATGATTAGAGAGGTCAAAGACATAGCCGGAGTTCGAGTTGTATGTCCATTTATCTCAGATGTATATCAGGTTGCTAATATGCTTGTAAATCAGCAGGATATTGAGCTTCTTGTTGTAAAGGATTACATCAAGAAACCAAAAGAGAATGGCTATCGTAGCCTCCATATGATTATTATGGTAGATGTATACTTTTCAGATCACAAAGACCAGGTTCCAATTGAGTTACAGTTTAGAACAATTGCAATGAATTTCTGGGCAAGCACAGAACATCAGCTTCGCTACAAGAAGGAACGGGAGTTTACTGATGAGATGCAGGCTGAGCTTAAGAAGTGTGCGGAGATAATGGCTGAGGCGGATGATAAGATGCAGAAGCTGGCAACCTTCTCTGGATTGGATAAGAAAAATACATAATTTATTACAAAAGAGTCGTGCGAACGGCTCTTTTTCAATTAAACTTTGTATTTGTGATTATCTCTAGTTGGAGAAGACTCCCACTTCTTTAAGTGGTGAGTAGAAATGATATTTGTCTCAGTGGGAGTCTCAATCTCCAACTGAGATAAAAGCCGCCGGCGGATTGCAGGAATGCGCAGAGGAAGATGTCAGCAAAGC
>JBGVHH010000058.1:0-21370 GCA_045122195.1 Agathobacter sp. | reverse complement strand
AACTAGACTCTCTAGCACCATGGAATGAAATAGTTCAGCAACAATGTAGCAATAAAACAGAGTAAAATGTTAGCTTATCGGAATCCTAGCAATGAGGATTCCGATAGTATTTTTAATTACACCCTGAAATTAGACGCTTACATTTTTTATGTGATATGCGTCAGCATCCTTCTTTAGATAATCTGTATAATCATCTAAATCTACATATTCAGGATAGCTAAGTAATACATAAATAATAGTGCTATTCGCCCTATCAATCAATGCATATTCATATACATAATCATATCCGTCACTAGCAATATAAGCTGGATAGTTGTATGCAGTTTCATCGTACTTTATTTTATTTACAACAGTTTTGTTTCCCGTACTCACTTCGCATGAAATATTACCCAGCCGCTCAAGTTCTTTTTCAAAATCATCCTCTTCGTACTTGGCTGTAAGAATGATGTATCCATCTGAATCAAATAATCCGGTTTTTATACTTGATGCATATTCTGTATCAGCACAGTTTTCCGTAGAATCTGGAAAAACCATAAATGATGAATCCATATCACCACTGTATTTTTCTACAATTTCGAACTTGTCATAATTTTCTATTCCTGTTGTTTTTTGAAAAGGGATAGAATAATCAAAAAATCCTATACCTAAAATTCCAAATACTAAAACCAATCTCGATATTATAAAAATAGCTAATGCAAGAAAGACAATCGTAACTGTCTTTATCACTATTGATAACACTTTTCTTTTGATAATTGTTTCTAAAACGCCCACAACATATAATGTAACTATGGCCATTGTAATAAGTGCTATAAAAGTAGCCCCAACTGCACCAGCTGAGGATATACTTGGGTGATATGATACACACTGCAATACCAATGCTACCGATAAAACAATAACTCCCACTACCCCCACTACTTGTATCCATGCAAGCAGCCTTGTCTTCTCTGTTCCTGCATAGTCCGCCATTTTATTGGCCACATCTTTTATTTCTTGATCCATCATCTCGCTTTTTCGCTCTCCTTCTATTATTTCCCTTACATCCACCTGGTAAAAATCTGCGATTTCCACAAGTAGAGATATATCTGGCAGATTACTTCCTGTTTCCCAACGAGACACCGTTCTGCCTGATACCTTCAGTTCTTCTGCAAGCTTTTGTTGAGTTATTCCTTTTTCATTACGCAATTTTTTCAAAAACTTTCCTACTTTTTTCGGCTCCATTTTTTCCTCCCTTCACTTGCAGAATAATTTTTTTCCTACTGGAAGTACACGACATAAAGCGAGAAAATGTCGTGTCTTATCCATTAGACAAACTTGTCTATTTAATTCCTTTTTCTACTACACCTTCTCCTTGCTATTTTTCACAATAACCAAGGATAAATACCCTGCATTCTCGTCAATCTCGTCAGCCGAACGGTATATTTTTTCATTCTCCATCCCACAGTTTTCTACCATATACACGTCATCTGGCATATCTAGCAGTTTCTCCTTGACCTGCTTTATTTTTCTAGAAGCCTTCATGAGAACCTTAGTTCCCGGAAGTGAAAGTGCCTCGTCTATGTCATATGAAGATGGAATAATATGCACCTGCTCATCTCTATCTGCGACACTAATATCCAGTCTGGCAGCCACCGCGCAAAAAGAAGCGACTCCATTTACAAGAATCGCCTCATAACCAAGCGCCTGAATTCTTCTGTGAATATACATATATGTAGCATAGAGAGTAGGATCACCAATTGTCAAAAACGCCACGTTTTCTCCTCTATCCAAAACAGCGGCAATCTTTTGACAAATGTTCTTATAGTTTTCCTGCAGTATCCGTTTATCTTTTGTCATCTCAACAGGACATTCTATCAGAACCTTATCCTCCATATGTGGAACGATAGCATTTACAATTTTGTATGAATGACAACTGCGTTTGTTTTTTCCGGGGAAAGCAATATGCTCTGTCTCATTTATTATGTTGTATGCTTTTATTGTAAGAAGTTCAGGATCCCCTGGTCCCACTCCCACACCATAAAGTATTCCCTTTTTGTTTTTCAATTTTCAATTCCTTTCAAGTAGTGAAATCTCAGGCATCACACGAAGTGCACCTCTTCTTGTTGTAATGATTGAAGCGGCGTGATTTGCAGTATCCAAAATCTGTTCAAGAATCGGTTCTGTAATATCATCAATTCCATTTTCAATCACTCCATGAAGAAGGCATCCCATAAAGGTATCACCTGCACCTGTTGTCTCAATAGTCTTATCTGTCAGATGAGGTTTTCCTTTTACCATTATATCCTTGTAAAATCCGATGCTTCCATCTTTTCCCAAAGTTGCACAGACCAGCTTGATATCAAACTGGCTTCTGATTTTCTCTATACCCTTTACAATATCTGATTCTCCTGTGAAAAATTCGATTTCATTGTCTGAGATTTTTAGTATATCACACTGACTCATTCCATAAGCCATTTTCTCTTTTGCCTTGTCAAGCGAATCCCAAAGTGGCGGACGAAGATTTGGGTCAAAGCTTATTATCGCGCCACTCTTCTTTGCTTCCTCTATTGCATAAACTGTTGCCTTTTCAATTTCCTCATCTGTCATCGAAAGAGTTCCGAAATGAAAAATCTTTGCATTTGAAACAATATCTGTATCAATTTCATCTGATCTAAGCATTACATCTGCTCCCGGCTTTCTATAAAACGAAAAGCTTCTGTCTCCATCCTCTGCTGTATGTACAAATGCAAGAGTTGTATGAACCTCTTTGTCGAATCTCAATCCCTCAGCATTAATTCCAAGTTCTGTGATTGTGTCTGCCAGCATGTGTCCAAAATTGTCATCCCCAACTTTTCCGATAAAAGCTGCCTCATGTCCGAATTTTTTAAGCATTGCAAGAACATTACATGGCGCGCCACCCGGATTTGCCTCCAAAATAGGATTTCCCTGCTCGCTAACACCATTTTCAGTAAAATCAATCAATAGCTCTCCTAATGCAACAACATCAAATTTCTTTCCCATATTACATTCCTTCTCTCTCTTGGTATTTTATCTATTTTTTTCTTCCAGCCTATGCATACAAACATCTACAAAGGCCTGTCCTTTTGCACTAAAACTAATCTTATCAGCATCTAAATCTGTAAAAATTGCCATCGACATAACTTGTTCTCCATCATTTACGAATATCTCTATACTATATCGATCCATTATGATTCTAAGAGTCACTTCTCTATCATTATCTCTGACTTTACAGCAACTTGTATTTACAACAGCCTTTCTGCAACCACAATGTCTTCTGTCCATTTCTACCAGAGAATTGATCGCATCATACAAAATAGATGTGTACAATACATCATTCTCAGCCACCCGAATTTCGAATTTTTCAAAGACATCATCCGCCGGTCTGATTCGAACTGTCATATCCAAAAGTCTGCCGTTAATACCTTCTATCTCACAGTTTTTATTGATGATAACATTTGATTTTTCAATTTTCTCACCATACAAACTTTCAATTTCCCGAACCGGCTGTTGGATTAGCCTTCCAGCTCTTACAGACAATTCCCTCGGCAAAGTCATCTGACCAAACCACTTTGTATCCTTTGACCTATATGATATTGTATCCCAATTTTGCATCCAGGCGATCATGATACGTCTGCCATCTTCAGAAAGCATTGTCTGTGGCGCATAAAAATCAATACCGTAATCCACAGATTGGAAATTTTGATATTCAAACGTACCATCTTCTGTGGAATGTCCTATCAGACACAAGGTTCCATTTCCGTTTGTAAATTCATATCCCTCCGTAAGCATCTCCATCGGGCTTGTAATTACTATTTTCTTTCCATCCAGCTCAAAGTAATCAGGACACTCCCACATAGTTCCAAATCTATGATTATTTTTCACAAGGATTTTGTCATATTTCCAACTAACAGCATCCTCGCTGCTAAACAATAAAAGCTGTCCATCCCAATCTTCTGTTCGACTGGCCACAACACAGTAGAAATTGTCATCTTCCATCCATATCTTCGGGTCTCTAAAATCCACCTTGCTTACGCCTTCCGGCAACATATCTGAGTCTATCACAGGATTATTCTTATTTTTTATATAATCTCTTCCATCCCCGATTGCTACACACTGTGTCTGGAATTCCGATATATTTCCCTCATTGTCTGCTATTTTTTTTACCCCTGTGTACATAAGAAGCTGCTTTCCATCGCCAAGCTCTATTGCACTTCCAGAAAAACACCCATCTTTATCAAAGCTCTCATCAGGAGCAATTGCTGCCGGCAAATCCATCCAATGAATCAAGTCCTTGCTTGTAGAATGTCCCCAATGCATAGGTCCCCATACTGTATCATATGGATGATACTGATAAAATAAATGATACTCCCCATTATAATATGAAAAACCATTTGGGTCGTTCATCCAACCTATTCTTGGAGCCAGATGAAATAAAGGTTTTTCTTCTTCAGAAATTGTTTGCTCAAATTCGGATTCATATTCCCTGGATTTTTTGAGTAATTCACTCATGCACAAACCTCCCATACATTATTCTCTTTATATTTGATTTAATACCTTCTTAAAAGTAAGCTTCATACATACCAGTGAAATAGCAAGAGACATAATCTCTGCTATTGGGAAGCACCACCAAATCAAAGATAGTCCACCAATTTTCGCAAGTACATACGCTACCGGAAGAAGTACCACAAGCTGACGCGCAACAGATACATACATGCTGTATACAGCCTTTCCTACTGACTGGAATAAAGTTCCTGTGACTATACAAAACCATGCTATCAGATAATGTATTCCAATTATTCTAAGTGCAGGCACACCAATCTCTAACATATGCTTAGACGGTTCAAACGGCATAAACAATAACTCTGGGATAATTTCAAAAGCTAAGAAACCTAAAAGTGTAAAAGCAAATGCTGTGATATATCCGTATTTTAACGTCTTCATCATACGATCTTTCTTCTTTGCTCCAAAATTGTATGACAAAATTGGAATAAGTCCGTTATTTAATCCAAATACCGGCATAAAGAAAAAGCTTTGCAATTTAAAATACACTCCAAAGACAGCCGCTGATGTCTTAGAAAGATCCATTAATATCACATTCATCCCAGCTGTCATTATTGAACCGATTGACTGCATAATAATAGATGGAAATCCAATTTTATATATATTAGCTATGATACTTCTATTTGGACAAAAACCTTTAAAACTAATCTTGATATCATGGTTTTTCCACAAATTCCACAAAATTGCCTCGGCCCCAGCAATAATCTGACCTGTTACAGTTGCAATTGCAGCACCTTTAATTCCCAATTCCGGCATACCAAAATATCCAAAAATGAGAATCGGATCAAGAATAATATTAATAATCGCACCTGTCATCTGTGATGCCATGGTATACATGGTACGTCCAGTAGATTGTAATAATCTTTCGAATATAAACTGAGTAAAAATACCAAATGAAAAAATCATTACAATTGACAGGTAATCTACTCCATAATTATAGATTTTCACTTCACTGGATTTTGTCATTGCACTATAAAATAATGGCACTACAAAAACTGACACAATGGCAACTACAAGATAACTTATTCCATATACAAAAATTCCATTTACAGCCGTTTTATTTGCCTTGTCTGAATTTTTCTCACCAAGAGCTCTAGAAACAAGCGCATTTACTCCTACACCAGTTCCTGCTGCAATCGCAATAAGCAACGCCTGTAGTGGAAACGCCAGTGATACTGCTGTAAGTGCATCCTCCTCAATTTTTGCTACAAATATACTATCTACAATGTTATACATTGCCTGTACCAACATAGAAATAATCATTGGCAAAGACATGTTCATAAGTAATTTTCCTTCAGGCATAGTACCCATTTTGTTTTCTGTCTGTTCCATAATTCTTTTGTTCCTTCTATCCATTTTTCTTTTTATGATTTTCTATTTTAACAGAAAAAATACAGAGCCTCAACTCGAGGCTCTGATTAATTTTTATTGAACTGTCTCTGTATAACTTTTTGTTATTTTTCACTCAAAAATTCTAATATACTATGAGCCGCAACATTCCCCTCTCCTATAGCCTTTGCAACCTGATATGGTCGTCCGGTGCAATCACCAGCCGCAAATACACCAGCTTTAGAAGTCTTCATCTCACGATCCACCACAACATGGGGACCATCCATCTCGATTCCTGGAATTAATGTAGTAGGCGTAACAGAAGTACGTAAAATAAAAACACCATCCACTTCCTGACGTGTTCCATCTCGAAGCTCTATACTTTCTACCCTGTCATCTCCGTGAATCTCCTTCACTGTAGATTCCAGCTTTATTACATTCGAAATGTCTACGCCATAGTCTGGGTACGTAGTTGATAAATAAACTTTGTCAGCTAACTGAGCCAGATATTCTATCTCGTGCTCATATCTTTTTGCCCCACAAACCACCGCAATAGTCTTTTCTCTATACAAAAAACCATCACATGTTGCGCAATAACTAACGCCCTTTCCTAGAAGCTCCTCTTCTCCCGGCATAGGCTTGGCGCTAATGGTTCCTGTTGCCAGAAGAATTGATTTTGCCTCAAAAACATCATTATCCGCCAACACCATAAAGCCATTCTTCATAGAACTGATATTAGTAACCATTTTATCTGTTATTTCAAGTCCGGCTTCTTCTATCTGATGTTCAAAGGCTTCATTGAGCTCTTTTCCACTTATCATTGGTAATCCTGGATAATTTGCAATTTTCTCTGACTTTTCAACCTTCATACTAAGGTTTTGGGTTCCAAACCAAATGATATCCTTATTGTGAAGCTTGAGGTTTAATGCCGCCGATAAACCGGCTGGCCCCGTTCCAATTATTGCAACATCGTATGTCATATTTCCCCCTTGATATTATTTGTAATAATATTATTTTCTTACTTTTTTCTCATATTATCACAAATAATAGCAACACTCTAGGCATTTATATTAAAATTCATATGGTTTATCCCATACCTTGAGCCTTGTTCCAATATCATGAACAAGCGCATATGTATAACACTCATACGCCCATGCCACATCCTCTATTGGCATTCCCTCCATGGAAACCAAAATGATTTCGTCGTCTGATTCTCTTCCTGGTTTTTTGCCTCTGATTATCTCTCCAATATGCGTTAACGAATCTCTTTCAATTAACCCATCCTCCACCATATACACGAAATCCTCTCCCATGCAGCCTGTATGAAGTCTATTTCCATCTTTATCATATCCAAGTTCATCTTCCTCTGCATAGTTTTCATACATTCCATAATTATCGATTACTTTTTTCAAATCCACAATACTCTTGTAATCCATATTAAACGTACTTGATGAAATGTATACAAGCCCCGGTTTCATCCACTCTCTTTTTACCTCCGGCCATTGCCCAGCCATGCAGGAAATAGCTTCGCTCACAATATCTGCATCTCTTATCGCTTCTTCCATAGAATCACAAATAATTACTTCCTTAACTCTTGGATAGCTTTTTTCAATATATTTCTTTAGCTTAATTGCTGTCTGTGAGGTTTTTGAACTGCCCTTAATTTTAATTATCTCAATATTTGGACGCACTGTCATAATTGACATAAGGCATGCCTTGTTAACTACTCCACAACCAAGAAGACTTAGAACCTTTGCGTCCTTTACAGCCAACAACTTCGCCGCGAGTCCTGGCATTGCTCCCGTTCTCATTGCACTCAGTAAATTTCCTGACAGATAAGCAAGCGGCTTTCCGGTTTCCACATCATTGAGCATCACCATAAGAATTGACCTTGGCAGACCTTTTCTCCTGTTTTCGCCATTTGAGCCATACCATTTTTCTCCTGCCACATGGAATCTTCCACCCAGATAAGCGGGCATGGCAATAAAGCGACGGTCTCTTGAATTGTTTATTGGGAAATTCGCAATATCTGATTTTTTTGGAAAATAAAGCATTAATCCATGGGCATCATTGTATGGTCCTCCCATGATAAAATCCCCATCCTCTAACAATCCGATGGCTTCCTCCATCACATCGACGCATCGTGCCGCATTCAGCACACCTGCATCCACCATGTCCTCTTCACTGAGATATAAAAAAGATACTCCCTGATTCTGACTTTCTATATTACTTTTTCTTCCCAATGGTTCTAACGCAACATCCCTGTCTGATGTCATAATATTCATCTCCTTTAATAAAAAAGGCAAAAGCACTATTAGTAGCGCCCTTGCCTTGTCTTCTTATAAAATATTTAATTTCTTTTAATAATATAAACCATAGAATTATACCAAAGTCAAATTATTTTTTGCTAGTGCGAATTTTACACATTACAATAAAAATAATTACAGCTAGACCATTTACAATTGCACCAGTTTTCATCAGACCGTATAATCCTACATTTTTTCTTATTACTCCACACATAAAAGCGGCTGTTCCTTCTCCAATTCCAACTGTTGCCACACTTATAAGTGTTGTCGCCTTTACAATATCAGCACTCGGAATATTTTCTTCAATAAAATATATACTTCCAGCATAAAACAAACCTAATCCTAGCATTTCACATGCCTGCGCTGCAATAACAACACTTATGGATGAGGCATACACTGGAATAGCATTTTTGAGTGCCATGAAAAAAGCACAACACACCATCATATATTTGATTGGTATTTTGTTTCTGAGTTTTAAAATAATAATAGCTGATGGCACCTCTGAGATTGCCAGTACAAACTGTGCAATTCCGAAATGGGTATTGTTTCCGCCCAATCCTCTAAAGACGTCAATCAGAAAAGTGCTTCCAAAATTATATCCCATAAACATAACCGTTGAACCCACAAGAAAAACAGTAAAAGCAGGATAATTTTTCAGCAAAAAAAGGACAGAATGTGGTTTTTCTTTTGTAGATTTGGTGGCAGCCTTTTTATTCACCGCATTTTTTTCAGATATTTTTTCCCATGGAAGTCTGAAGGCAGCATATGCCAAAAATACTACAAAAATCAAACCACCTAAGGGAAATGTTCCAACCCCCATCTGGTCACAATACACTCCTGCTAAAATACAAAGAAACGCCCAGGAGATAGACCCTCCCATGCGCCCCTTTGCATAATTTATAACCTCACCATGATTGCCATATAAAAGAGTTAGTGAATCAATCAGCGGCTGAAGTGTTGTGAATGTAACTCCAAACCCAGCTGAAATAAAGAACATTATCCAGAAATTATGTCCAACAGCCAATAAGGCGACGTTTAAAATACCAGTAAGTAGCGCCAATAATCCAATCAAATTTTTTAACGGGACTCTGTAACGGTTCTTATCCGCATATGCGCCTATCCACACTTGAAAAATAACTCCCACAAGTAGTTTGACGCCATTTAATATTCCTATTTCCACCTCTGTATAATTTTTGTGCTGAAGTATCTGGGTCATATACGCATAGTATACAACCGCTGCTCCCCAGAAAAGCACCTGCAAAATAAAATATCTAAAATTCAGATTTTTATTCTCCCGTTCCATAGGCATTCCCACACTAAGCTAAAAATGGTTTGTCCCACAGTTTAAGTTTTGTACCAATTCCTTTTTTGAGGGCATTCATATAGCACTCGTGTCCCCACCCCACATCAAGAATTGGCATACCACCAAGACTAATCATGATAATCTCGTCATCAGATGTTCTTCCCGGTTCTATTCCTCTTACAATTGCTCCCAGGTGCATTACATCCTTTTTATCAATAGCGCCTTCTAAAATCATATTTACATAGGCCATTCCAGGGACTCCCATGGAAAGCGGTTTGCCCTCCTTGTCGTATTCCTGATATACATTGATGTATTCTTCGTACATTCCTATATTGTCTACGACTTTTGTGATGTTTTGTTTTGTAAACTCGTAGTCCACATCAACTGTTCCTGAAGAAATAATAAGACATCCTTTTTTTATCCATTCTGGTTTAATTTCAGGCCATTTACGTGGTGGAACTGATACCGCCTCACTGATTATATCCGCGCCTACTATTGCTTCTTCATCTGTAGCGCAAATTTTGAGTGTTTTTATATCAGGATAGTTTTTTTCAATATATTCTTTTAATTCCAAAGCAGTTTTTGAAGTCACAGAACTACCCTTGATTCGAATCTCTTCTATTGTAGGAATCTTTGCCAAAATTGCCATTACCGCAGTTCTGTTAACCACACCTGCACCAAGTAGACAAAGAATTTTTGAGTCTTTTCTGGCAAGATGCATGGCTGCTAGTCCCGGCATTGCTCCAGTTCTCATAGCACTAAGAAGATTTGCTGACATATAGGCAAGCGGCTGCCCAGTCTCAACATCATTTAATGTAACCATTAGAATTGATCTTGGAAGCCCCTTTGTAGCATTTCTGCCATTAGAGCCATACCATTTTTCTCCTGCCATATGGAATCTGCCCCCCAGGTAAGCAGGCATCGCCATAAAACGTCTATCCCTTGAATCCTCCAGTGGAAATCCTACTATCTCTGATTTTTTCGGGAAAATAAGCTGCATACCATGGTCATTATGATCTTTTCCACCCATAACATAATCACCTGCACTTAAAAGGCTCATGACCTCCCCAACTGTATCCACACAAGCCCCCGCATCGAGAACTCCTGCCTCAATCATATCCTCTTCGTTTAAAAATAGAAATTCAACCTTTGTATCCATATCAACTACCTCCAAGCTTCTATCTAATAGGTTTAAATCTGTCATAGCTCAATGCCGATATATCCACCACTGTTTTTTCTCCCTGAACCATCTGGGAAAGCATAAGCCCCACAGCCGGCGCAGTTCCGAAACCATGACCGGTAAATCCACATGCCAAAATCATTCCCGGAACCTCATCCACTTTGCTGATAACCGGAACACCGTCATGACACATATCAATCCAGCCTCCCCAGGTTCTTACAATCTTGGCATCTGCCAACAGTGGAATATAGCTCATAATTGCTCTGCATCCGGCAGAAACTGTAAGAGAAGATGTGGTTAGTTCGTCCATTGGCATATCTATTCCATCCTCAAGTCCACTGTCTGAGCCAAAAACAAAAGAACCATGCAAAGCCTGATGTCCGTAAAAATCTCCATCTGCACACCCAAGCATTATGTCAAACATATGTGGCTGCATCTCTGTCACCAAAGCTTCCTCAAAATATTTCCATAGTGGAACATCCACTCCTACAGTTCTTGCCAGATAACGGCTTTCGTAACCAGCTGCAACAATTACTGTTTCTGCCTCGAATACCTCTCCGGATTCCATTACAACTCTTCTAATTTTTCCCTTGTACAATCCAAGTGACGCAACCTTTGCATCTGTGAAAAATCTGACTCCCATTTCCACAGCCCTTTTGTAATATGCAAGTGTAGTAATCATTGGATTTGCATGGCCATCTGTTGGACACCAGCTTGCACCAATTACCTCATCTGACAAATACGGACAGATTTCCTTCACTGTTGCCGCGTCCACAACATTCATATCCAATCCCAAATCTCTGGATTTGGATGCAAGATTTTCAAGCTTCTCTAAATGTGCTTCTGTTTTGCCCATGCGAAGATTACCCTTCTGGTAATATTCAACGTCCACTCCAAGTTCCTCTGAAAGGTTTGGCCACATATTGTTTACTGCGTACATAGCATATGGAAGCTCTCTCACATCACGACCAGACTGTCTTACTCCACCACCATTTCTGGATGAACCACCGTGTCCGATACTCTTATCTGCTTCTAATACTATTACGTCCTTCACCCCGCTTTTAGCCAGATAATATGCTGTTGCGCATCCGTTTACGCCTCCTCCGATTATAATTACATCCGCTGTCATTTTACTCATGGTCAACACCTCCATCCTCAGCTAAGACCCTCATCTCTGTCGGTCTCATTGGAGCTCTTGATGTAGCCGGTTCAATCTCAAGGGGCGAAACCTTTAACTCCCTCGCAACGATTCCCTTTACTAGTTTTCCACAGGTCTGCCCCTGACATAATCCCATTCCTGAACGAAGAAATCTTCTTATCTCTTCAATTGTGAACATACCTGCATGTACTGCCTGCCTTATCTCTCCCTTTGTCACTTCTTCGCAACGGCATATAAGCATATCGTCATCTGCGGCTTCTACATATGGTCCAATTTCTTTTAATTTTTCCTGTATATCTATCATCTCCACTACCTCCTGACGCCTTTTCTTTTAACCTACACTTTTAAAAAATCTTGCTTTCATAACCATGTCTGATGGAACCTTCATTGTGAGAAGATTCGTACAGTCAAAAGCTTTTGAAGATTTGACACTTACCACCTCGGCCTCACATACCTCTTTGCCATCTCTTCCTAATGCAATTCCTTTGTCACCGGCTTCAGGTAATGGTAAAAATTCGTAAGGAAGTGTAACAGTACCAAATCCATCTCCCACATTTTCATCCACCAGGAAAATTGCCTGTCCTGAGCAGGAAGCTACGCACATACCACATCCAATACACTTAACATCATTTTTTACCACCGGAAGGGATGTAATATTGCTTCCAATACTGATACAGCCTTTTGGACATGCGTCCTGACAAGGATTACATGGAATATTCTGTGTACACTCCATCACCGGATGAATTCCAACCGCATGTGTAACTCCAGGATATCTCTCGATTTCTTCATCAGCCACGAAGCCCTTCTCTAAAAGATTAAGAGAGGTATCTATTCCCTCTTCTGTCTTTGTCACCAGTTTTCCTCTGTTTTCCGGCGCAAACATTCCCTTTCGAAGACTGCTTAATGCCTCTTCAAGCTCTTCAACACGTGTATTTAATTCCTTCGCCTCCAGATATCCCAAATAGTTGGAAATAACTGCGCCTGCAATTCTTCCTTCTATCATTGCTGAACTGGCTTCCTCAATTCCTGCCACATCACCTGCCGCATAAATTCCAGGAACACTCGTTGCTCCCAGTTCATCACATTCCGGAATATATCCTCCGGGAGTATCTTTCATCTTTACCCCCGCCTGTTTTAGTAACTGCGACATTGGAGAAAGTCCAACCGCCACACAGACTGTATCCACTTCAAAGTGCTTCTCAGTTCCTTCGATAAACTGAAATTTGTCATCCACCTGTGCAATTGTAACTCCTTCAACAGCACCATCACCTGTGACTTCA
This sequence comes from Agathobacter sp., assembly GCA_045122195.1. Lineage (GTDB taxonomy): Bacteria > Bacillota > Clostridia > Lachnospirales > Lachnospiraceae > Roseburia. The sequence continues at coordinate 8,256 of JBGVHH010000058.1, read as the reverse complement.
ACAATGGTATGTGACAGATAAAATGGAACCCCACATCTGGCGATTTTTGCTGCGTGCACTCCGTATCCACCAATCCTTGGTGCAGCATCAACCAGAGCTACTACCTCGCATCCAGCCTGCATCAACTGATAACTTACAACCAAGCCAACATTTCCTGAGCCAAGCATCAGAATTTTATTTCCCGGTTTGATATGATGCAGATTCATCATGGTCTGGGCCGCGCCTGCTCCAATCACTCCCGGAGTCGTCCAACCCTTAAATGTAACCATGTTTTCGCTGGCCCCCGTTGCAACAAGAACACTGTCACCTCTGTAATGCTTTATCTCCTCACCAATTTTTACTGTTACCTCTTTTTCCGGATAAAGTCCCATTACCGTGGCATCCAACACAACCTCAACACCATTTTCACTTGCCTCTTTCAGCAGTTCATTTCCAATGTTGAAGCCTCTTATTTTTGCTTTATGCTCCTTTGAGCCGAAAAATTTATGAATCTGTTTAAAAAGCTGTCCGCCCGGTTTTGAATTTTCGTCAAAGACAATTGGCTTCAACCCATTCTTTGACGCTTCAATTGCTGCAGATAATCCTGCCGGACCGGCTCCGATTACTATCAAATCATATCTCTCTATCTTCATGTCTTTCTCCTTCCCAAGATGTAAATCTCATCTCTCTCTTTATTCCTGTGGCTTGTCAGAAGCCCCATACTGGGTATTAACAACCATGCCCTCTCTAAGTGGTGTGATACATGTCCTGATATTTGGTTTTCCGTCCACAACCATTACGCAGTCAGTACATCTTCCTATGGCACAAAACACACCTCTTGGTTCATGTTTCTTTTTGGTGTACCGATGAGTCATAACCCCGGCGACTCTAAGCGCCGCTGATATTGGTTCCCCTTCTATACCCTGTAATGTCTGTCCATCATATGTAAAATTTACCATCTTGCCCTCTGGGGAATCTCCCAGAATTGGATGTGTTGTGATTCTTTCCATATTCCATTTCCTCCTTGTCCCATTAATAAAATAAAGTTTCTCTTTGCAAATTCTTTAGAATTCATTATTTAATAAAAAAAGGCAAGAACACCTATTTAGCGCCCTTGCCGTATCTCTATTCATATGCTAAACTCTGGTACGATACTAGAGTCAATAGTTTTTTGCAAAAAATTTATTTTGGAGGAATTTATGTCTGATTCTAAGAAATTCAAAATTGGAGAACTATCCAAGCTATTTAACATAAGCGTGGATTCCATCAGATATTATGAAAAAGTGGGAATTCTCGAACCTGTGCGAAATCCTGAAAACAATTACAGATTTTACACCATGGAGGATTTTAGAAGACTTGCCCTAATTCGAGAGATGCTTGGCCTTGGTTTTTCCACCGAACAGATTCATTTTTTCATAACAGACCGAAACATCCAAAAAACAAAGGATTTATTATACTCTGAGCTGGACACAATTGACGAAGAAATCAAACGTCTCAAAAAGACAAGAAAAAGTCTCGAGCACCGTATAGACACTATTTTATCCGTAGAAAATAGATATAATGGCGAAAAAATCACTGAGATTAATTATCCGGAGCGCCCTTGCGTCATGATAAGGGAGAAGCACCTGACAGACGAAATGATTGACTACTATCTGGTGCAATACATGAACAAAAATAATAATCATGTGGGTACAATTGGACTAAACGACTGCTATACGCTTGATTTAGAAAATTCAAATCCTGAATCCAACTATTATAGAACAAAAAATGCATTTTTCTACTCAAATGCTATTAGCAAGAGGGAATTCAACTACTATCTACCTGCTGGTATCTATTTATCAATAATATATAGAGGCCCTCTTACTAAAACAAAACAACTACTTCCTTCCATGTTTGATTACGCAGTTCAAAAAGGGTACACAGTTTGTGGTGACCCTATTGAGTTGTGTTATATCGATGAATATGAGACTAATGATGAGTCGGAATATCTGATTGAAATTCAGTTGCCTGTTGAGTATTCTGAGTAACTTTATTCCCAAAAAGGGCAGTCTCTCATGACTGCCCCTCAAAAGTGTAACAACACTCACCCTTTATCCATGTCTCCATCACCTTGGTTTTATGAATATTCATTTTTTTTATTTTGGTAACATCGTTGCTTAGCAGCACAAAATCTGCATCCTTTCCAACCTTGATAGAGCCCTTTGAATCCTCAAGAAAATTCTCGTAAGCACCTCCAATAGTAAATGTTTTAAGAGCATCCTCTATCTCTATACATTCTTCCGGGAAGTAAGCCTCTTTGGATGACTTTGGATCAAACCTGTTTACCATCATATGCAGGCAGAACATAGTATTTGGCGGAACGGTAACAGGAAAATCACTCGCCTGGCACATTTTTACACCTGCATCCAGAAAGCTCTTTAGATAGTACATATGAGATGCCCGCTCTTCTCCCAGGAAAGGATGCTCCAGAGGCTCATATAAGGGAGTTTTGTAGTGCCAATACGGGTTTACAACAGCAACCACATTTAAATCCTTCATTCTCTTTGGCTGATCCGGCTGACAAACCTGAAGATGGGTGATTGCATTTCTATATTCTCCCGGAACTTTATTCTGGGCATATTCATATGCGTTTAGCGCCTCATCAATTGCAGCATCTCCAATTGCATGAATATGAATACTAAAACCCTTTTCCAATGCCAGCTCTACTCTTTTGTTAATGTCATCCTGCTCAAACATTTTTGGGCCACAGTCAAATGGTTCCAACAAATATGGGTCACGCAGAACTGCAGTATGACCATCTACGACACCATCCATAAAAAATTTCACAGTATTTACCTGAATCTTTTCACGATTTGCAAATCTCTCGTGTAGCGCTTCTATATCATAATAGAATTTGTCTACATCATCTGATGGGTTAAGCGTCTGCGCAACCCTGAATGTAATCTTTAGCTTTCCTTCCTTTTCCAATTCGTCGTAAGCATCCATTCTCAAAGGCTCATCATTAGAATGACTAAGCATAGGTTCAAATGCATTTACTATACCATTTGATAATCCAATCTGCTGATAATATAGAATTGCCTCCTTATAATCCTCAACAGTTATTTCAGGAAGTGCTGGATTCATCAATCCAATTGCCATCTCCTGAAAAAACCCACTAGGTTCACCATTGGGATAGTGATTAATAATTCCGTTTTCAGGATCCGGTGTATCCTTTGTAATTCCAGCTATCTCCATGGCTTTTGAATTTACCCATACAGAATGATGTCCCTCATCAGAAATAATAACCGGTCTGTCCGATACAACCTCGTCAATGATATCCGCAGTTGGTCCGTCGGGTCCGAACAATCCCGGGTCAAATCCACCGCCCAGTATAGATTCTTTTTCAGGATGTTTGTCAGCGAATTCTTTTATAAGCTTCTGACACTCTTCTATAGAATCAACACCAACAAAAGGTCCCGTAAAAAGTTCAATTGTAGAGCTTACATGAGCATGTCCCTCTGTAAATCCCGGAACAATTATCCCAGATGAATATTTTCTCACTTCTGTACTTTCATCAATATATTTTGCAATTTGTGCCTCGGTTCCAACAGCTATTATTTTTCCATCCGAAATCGCCATTGCCTCAGCATATGGATATTCATCCTCCGACGTGAATATTTTTCCTGAAATAACTAAATCTGCCATATTTGTCCTCCTATTTCGCTAAATTACAAACTTATTCTCAATTGAACTTATTTGCGATTAAGCTTATTTTTCAATAAAGAAAAAGCCCCTCAACCGTACATCTTCGTACAGCCAAGGGACCTTTTATCATATTATTATTCTATTTACTGACCACTCATCAGCTCGTTGTACAGCGTATCCATAATCGCTGTCTGTTCATCATTTACAGCTAAATCAGTATGGTCAGACCACATTTCTTCAAACTGTGTCATAATAGGATTTTCAAAATATTCGCTATCCAGCTCATCTTTAATCAAATCCGCTTTTACGACCGGAACTCCACCCCATTCTTCTGCTATGGCAACAGCAGCTTCTTTACTAAATGAGAAGTTGATAAACTCATTTGCCAAATCTTTATTGTCAGATTCCGCAGCAATTGTCCAATACTGTGTATATCCCAATGTTGTAGCTGGAATAATTTCGAATTTATCCCAGTTTGCTTTATCATCACACATGAGAATGTTGTAATCATATGTATAAGCAACTGAACAATCACCTGTCTCAAGCGACGAAACTGAACTCGCTCCGAAAGCTTTTACATTTGGTTTGATTTTTTGAAGTAATTCCTGAGCCTCGTTTAATTCGCCCTCATCAGAGCTGTTAGGAGAATATCCCAATGACTGAAGTGCTCCTCCATACAATGAAATAGTAGCATTTGTACACCAAATCTGGTCTTTCAAAGCGGGATCAGCCAAATCCGCAAAGGAATCTATTTCTATTGGACATGTTTCTTTGTTCACAACTACACCTGTATAAAGAGGTCCACATATTGGAAGGCTGTATTTAAACTCTTCATCTCCAATTGCCCCCTTCTCTATGTATGAAGGCTCTATGTTGTCATAATTTGTCATTTTGTCATAGTCAAGAGGTTCAAGAAGCTCTGCTTTTACAAAAGATTCAATGTAAGCACTTTCAACATCGATTACATCATACTCACAATTACCCTGAAGCATTTTTGCAAGAATGGTATTCGTATCCTCAACATAAGTAACATTTACGTCTACCCCAAATTTTTCCTCGAAGGCTTCAATCTGTGCCTCTGCCACATCGCCTTCCCAAGTGAGAACATTTAATGTGCCACCACCAGAGGCTTCTGTGTCTCCACTACCTCCGCATCCAGTTGCACAGCCAACTACCATTACTGATGCAAGTAACCAACTAATCATTTTCTTTTTCATAAGCTACTCCTTTCAAAATCACAAATCTACCTGTCTCTTCTTCGCTTTGACAATCCTGTGGGATTTTACTCCGTCATAAATCAGATATACAAGCACAAAGAAAATACTCACTCCAAAAATTATTGTTGTAAGGGCATTAATCTCAGGTGATACACCCTTTTTCATCATAGAGTATACTTTCATTGGCAATGTTGTTGTTCCCGCATCTGCCAAGAATGATGTAACAATAAGTTCATCCAGCGAAAGGGAAAATGCCATAAAAGCTCCTGATACAATTCCTGGAATAATCTGTGGAATTGTAACGTGTAACAATGTATATATTCTGTCTGCTCCCAAATCCAAAGATGCCTCTTCAATGGACGGGTCCATACCAACCAGTCTTGATTTTACTGTGATATACACATATGGCAGACAAATTGTCGTATTACCTATGACAATCACTGGAACTCCAAGGGAAATTCCGGATGTGTTAAAAATCATGAACATTGAAACTGCCAACACGATTTCAGGAATAACTATTGGAAAATAGACAGAATTCGTAATAAGCTTCGCGAATTTTCCTTTAGATTTTTTGTATCCAATCGCCCCCATTGTTCCAATAATGGTTGCAAAAACTGTAGTCAACAAAGCCACAAGAATCGTTGTCCCAAATATCTTCCAAAGTTCACTATCTCCCATTAATTTTGAATACCATTTAGTTGTAAAGCCCTGCCATACCACATTAGCTTTACTGGTATTGAATGAGAATACTATCATTACTGCCACTGGTGCATAGAAAAATAAAAACAAAAGCACCACATAAAATTTTTGAATACCATTTAATAATTTTTTCTTTTTCATAGGCTAAGCTCCTAAGTCATCCAAATCTCCACCGAGTTTTGTATAAATAAATACCATGAGTAAAATTATCAATCCAAGCACCATTGAGAGAGCTGCTCCAAATGGCCAGTCCCTGGATACTGTGAACTGACGGTAAATCAGGTTACCAATCATGAGACTTGTTCCTCCGCCCAACATATCTGTTACCATGTAGTAACCAATACAAGGAATAAAGGTGAGAATAATTGCTGCAAATATTCCTGGCGATGTAAGTGGAAGTGTCACTTTAAAGAATGTCTTTACAGGGCCTGCTCCCAGGTCTTTTGAAGCCTCTATAAGGCCTCCATCCAGCTTCTCAATTGACGAATACATTGGTAAAACTGCAAACGGAAGAAACATATAAATCATTCCCACTACAATTGCAAAATTGTTGTATAAGAGTTCAAGCGGCTCATCAATTAAATGAATTGACATTAAAAAGTTGTTGATTACACCACTGCTGTTTAAAATAATTACAAAGCTGTATAAAACTACAAGTCCGCTCACCCAAAGAGGAAGCATCAACAATACAGTCAGCAGGGAAGATGTTTTCGCCTTTACCTTTGCGATAAAATTTGCCAGCGGATATCCCATCAAAACAGTAAGTGCTGTGGTCCAGCATGCTACCACAAGAGACTGCTTGATAACAGTGGCATACACAGGATTGAACATCTCTTTGTAATTATCAAATGTAAATTCATATTTAATGATTCCAAGCGGTCCCTTTGTCATAAAACTCATAAAAGCCAACAAACAAAATGGTGCTAGAATAAACAGGACTGTCCAGACAGCAAGCGGTGCCTGCATTATAAACGAACTAATTTTTGCTCTTTTGGTTTTTTTAACCTTTCCCATGTTATTCTTCTTCATCAGGATCACCTCCCTCGATATCTCTAACTGAGTCTGTGTCGATTAATCCTTCCTCTTTGATTACCACCCCTTTTGCTAAATCCCAGTATAGATATACGAGTTCTCCTACCTGAGCCAAATCATCTCTATCAAATCTATTGATTCTAATCTCTGTTCCATCATTGAGATTAATCATCATTTTGATTAAATTTCCAACAAAAATTATTTCTTTTACAACACCTTTGATGGAAAATCCTTCCACTGGTGTTGTGGAAAATTTCATATGTTCCGGTCTTACTGAAACTGCCACTCCGTCGTTTACTTTCAGTTTCAATTTTGAATTTGTTAATACCTTTGCTTTTCCAACCTCTGTACCGATGGTTGCGCTTTCTCCGTCAGTATCAAGCACAACAGCATCTAGAAGATTTGTCTCACCAATAAAGTTTGCTACAAACTTTGTCTTTGGATGCTCATATATCTCAACTGGAGAATCAAGCTGCTCTATTCTTCCTTTATTGATAATTGCAATTCTGTCAGACATTGTGAGAGCCTCTTCCTGGTCGTGTGTTACATAGACAAATGTAATACCTAATTTCTTCTGAAGTCTCTTTAACTCAATCTGCATCTGTTTTCGAAGTTTCAAGTCAAGCGCTCCAAGTGGTTCGTCAAGCAATAAAACCTTTGGTCTATTAATAATCGCTCTTGCAATGGCAACACGCTGTTTCTGTCCTCCGGACATCTGGGTTATTTTTCTTTTTTCAAAGCCCTCAAGCTGAACCATTTTAAGAGCATCCATTACTCTTTGGTGAATTTCTGCCTTCGGTACTTTTTTTACTCTTAAGCCATATGCTACGTTGTCGTACACATTCATATTTGGGAATAAAGCATAATTCTGAAATACTGTGTTTACGTCTCTTTGATATGGTTCCTTTTTCTCAACACTTTCACCCTGAACCTTAATTACTCCGGATGAAGGCATTTCAAAGCCTGAAATCATTCTGAGAGTTGTTGTTTTTCCGCAACCTGATGGTCCGAGCAATGTCAGGAATTCCCCTTCTGCAATATTCATATTCATGTTCTTTACTACATGATTTTCCCCATACATTTTCTCCACATTCATAATCGAAACTATTGCTTTACTCATAACCCTGTGCCTCCATTCTATTATCCAATTGCGTCAGAACTACGCTCATTCGTACGAATACGTACAGCTTCAAGCACATCTGTCACAAATATTTTTCCATCTCCATTCTTTCCTGTGCCAATTGTAGATGTTAAATCCGCCAAAATATCTTCTACCACGTTATCTTCTACCACAACAAAAGCCATTATTTTCGGAAGAAGATTTATATCTTCTCCCGTGAAATTCATCTCCGGCAGATAACCTTTCTGGCGTCCACATCCCATGACACTGTACACTGTCATTCCCTGGCAATTATGTGATGCTAATACTTCCTTTAATCCAACTAATTTTTCTGGTCTTGTAACAACCTCTATTTTTTTCATAAGAACTTCCTCCTTGTACTAATTGGTAGTGTCAAAAACTACCCATTTTTTATTTTAAAAATTCTTTTAAAACCTTGATTTTTGGAGGTTTGCAAATAAAAAGAGCATTGACCTCCCTTTTTGATGTATAATGAGTTCACCACAAACCATTACCTCGAAAGGA
>JBGVHH010000057.1:0-5187 GCA_045122195.1 Agathobacter sp. | reverse complement strand
GCCATATCTGTCAATTTCATCACAAAGTAATACACGTATAGGACGAGATGCCAACCCAGAAGGTGAATTGGAACCTACCATTGCAAGATAACCACCGGTGAAATGCTTCATACGGATAGTTGAACTTGATTTTCTTGAGCGTCCCTTTTCATCAGAAACTGCAACGCTCATTTTTTCTTTCAGAACTGGTGAAGCTTGAATGGTAGGATCAATACGTTCTTTGGAGAAGGCTTCAGCATTTTCTACAGTAGGTTGAATCATCATGATTGATGAAGGTTCCTGATCTATGTAGTAACCCATCACATTCATGAGAAGTTCTGATTTTGCAACTTGCGAAGCTGCCATAATCACAACCTTTTCAACACTGTGAGATGTTGCCATATCTAGAGGCTCCTTCATATAAGGAACTCTGCTAGTTCTCCATTTACCTGGTTCAGGTGATGTTCCAGGTGCTACAAAACGGTATTGATCTGACCACTCCGAACCAGTAAGCCTTGGTCTAGGCTTTAAAGTTTTATTTAGAGCGGTAAAAAATAGATTCATAAGCTTAATAGGCTTAAAATAGAGAAAAGCACAGACAATCTGCGACAATCATCTGTGCTTAGACGTTTTATATACAAGTTAAAGGAATCTTTATGTATCAAGATATTATAAATATCCACTACTCTTTGCCATCTGGAATAATTTGTCCTCACTGCAAAATCAGATCAAATGACAGAGATTATGAAACAACATCTATTCCTACAGGACATATAAAAGATTATTTTGATGAAATTGAAGCTTCATATGAAAGAGGTAAGATGCTTAGATGCCCTGTTTGCAATAAATTAACAGTTCTAATTGACGACAAAATTGTCTATCCAAATAATCTTCCTATTGAACCCAATAATGATATGCCTGAAGATGTAAAAGCTATATTTATTGAAGCTTTATCTATTGCAAATAAATCTCCACGCGCAGCATGTGCTCTACTTCGTTTATGTACAGAAAAACTATGCTTGCATCTGGGAGCGAATCAACATAAAAATCTTGCAGAAAAAATAAAAGAAATCTCAACCAATCCTGATGTAATTAATCTACTAGAAGCTTGTCGTATAGCAGGAAACAAAGCAGTTCACCCTGCCTTAGTTGATATAACAGAAAATGATGTTATTCTTGTAGAGAATCTCGCAAAGTTTATAAATTTAGTTATAACAACAACTATTACCACTCAGAGATTAGCTGAAGATATTAAAAATAGATTCACCCCAAAAGATCGAGCAAACTGATTTTACTCAATGTCTCTGGATTGAATTTTAAATATCTGCCTTCTTTGTAACAGACTTTAAACAGTATCAAATAAGACAATAATTCTTCCAAAAGAACACTGTTTTCACTCGCATAAAGTGAAACGGTGTCTTTGTGCTCAAAGATATAACCAGATTCATCCCAAACAGGAATATTATTTGAACTTCGACTAATTAAATCTAATATTAGTTTTACATCAACTTTATTCATCTGCTTACACTCTTATACCAATCAATCAAATGGTTATAGTACGTTGTTGTAATGTCACAGTCTTTTGCAACAATCAATTGTTCATTAAGAAGTCTTTGAAGTTTTGCCTTGTCCTTTCCACTGCATTGACATTTGTCTTTTTGAACTGTTCTGGAAGCGGAGGCATCTGAGGGCAGTGTTGCTGTGTCGGAATCGGTGTACTCTGAGAACTGCAGCTGCAGAGCATTAAGTTCATCGATAGCACTAGCATAACGCTTTTCAAGATTGTCCAGGTCTTTCTGCGTTTTTGCTGCATTGATTTGTGCTGTCTTCTGGTGTTCATGTTCAACCTCCAGCTGTTGAATCAGATTAGCTCTTTCTTGATCCAGTGCATTTTTCGCTACGTTCAGACGTTCAATTTCTGCTTGATCGTTTCTTGTCGCATAACCGGCAATATAACCAACCGCAAAAGCGACTGCACCTAAAATCAGTGTATTCTTAATGGATAACATTGGGAGACTCCAGAAACGAAAAAGACTGAGCGTTTCTAAGATAGAAATAGTTTTGCTTCAGCTTTACGGCGCCTGGTTAAACCTGCAACTTCAACACCACCGGCTTTGTTAATATCCAGAAATTCTTTAGCAGCTCCTTCTTTGTCTCCAGACTTCATTTTCTTCCAGAGCTTGTAACTGACTAAAGTCTGAATAGGAGTTAGACGCTTGCCATTCTCAAGTAGCTTACCCTGCAAATTAAAAAGAAGACATACCAGGGCATCAAACATTCCTTGAGTAACTTCAATTTCATCAACGTTTAATGCAGATTCAATCTGATACTCATATTTAGCAATATCTGCCTTTAAAAGCAGTTCAGCTTCAGCTTCAGTGCAAACCATGCCTTCATACACATCTGGGGAATGATGACCATATCCAATAGTCCATCCTTTCTCATGTGGCAGAGGTTTATATGCTTTTGTTCTGAGTCCTTCAAAATTCTGAATAAGGGCAATGGCATGAGAAGAAACACGCATCTTAATTTATTCCTGATGTTAAATAGTTAATTGTCAAAATGCCTGCAATGTTGCAGATTCCATAGACTAAAAAAGGGATACCTAAAGCAATACTGATAAATGCCCAGGAGAACTCAGCAAAGTAACAAAACGGAATCAGCCACTGTGATATAAATCGTTTATGTTTATTGCTCATTTTTCTTCTCCACTTTGTCTAGTCCATATCTTTTAGCAATCCAATCTAAAACTCTGCCTATACCAAAAAGACCAATCATCACACCGTAAGGCACGGCATCCCACGCTTCAAATCTCTCAGGAAAGTATCTGTAACCTAACCAACATATGGCCATGGCACCTATACCAGAGATCAGAGCGTAATAAATTCTTCTTATGAATTCAGGTGGCTTTTTAAAAAAGGATGAAACTAAAAATGAAGTTACACTACATGCCAAGCCTCCAAACACGAAAAAAGTTACTTCAGAGGGCAACATGACTTATCTCCAGAAAAAGAAAAAGCCTCTCAAATTATCTGAGAGGCCAAGTACCACCTAATTACAGTTTGCCACTGTATTGTCTATGAGTATAAAACATAAAAACGATCCGAAAACGATCTAAAAACGATCTATTTCTAAAACGCTCATAGAGAGATTTTTAATGTCTTAGTGGTACAGTTAGCCATTTTTATAAAAGAAATGCGTCTGAGGTGGCTTAGATTTGAAATTTGAGGGTATATAAGATAGATGTCGCACCTATCATATTTTATTTATGACAAGTTTTGTTTTTTTTATAACTGGACAAACAGCTTCTGAAGTTCTTCAAGTGCCTTATTGATTTCTATATCAATAATCTCTTCAATGTCTCTGGCGGTACGACCTTCACAGACTGTTGCAACTCTGGATGGTATTGTAATCAGTTTACTGCGAATCAGAGTGCCAATTTCTTCTGCATCATGGTTGATTCGTTCAATTGGAATCAGGCGCTTCTCCATCTCCTCAACTTTCATCTTCTGTTCCTGAACTTGAAGAGCTGTTAGATATGCTTTTGCAGAATTAAGAACTTGACCTGGATTTGAATCAATATCATTAAGCCATGAGGATAGAAGTTTTTTGAAGTCTTGAGAGTTTTTGCCCTTTAAGTCCGCACCTATCTTTTTGGAGATTTTCTCTATTTTTTCAGATGCCTGTTCCTGCTTTTTCTTATAGGTATTGTAAGCCTTACGACCTTGAGAAAGACTAATCTGCAGATTGCTATCAATAGTCAGAATACCTTTTGAAATAAGGTTTCTCACGGTTTTTTCATCAACACCAATGTCACGTGCAAACTCTCTGCGTGAAACTCCATCAGGAAAATAATCGGACATATCTGCTACCTCTCAAAAAGACTATCCTTCTGCGGATTATTATAGCAAAGTCCGCATTATAAAAAGTAGTGTAGCTAGACGATTTTCGGGCGCCTTGCCACCCGAACCCTAGTTCAAGCTGTCACAGTACCTATACGACTATTTATTTTGATTGTCATTTACCATTTGATAAAAATCCGGATCCCAATATGCAATTGAAACAATATTTTCAATTGGTAATACTATTGTGTAAGGTTCTAAAACATCATCAAGAATCTTTTTCATTTGTTCTTCTGAATATTTTTCATTAAAAATAAAATCCGGATAATAATCACAATAAACATTGGTGATGTTTTCAATTAACCGTTTTTCAGTTCTATATCCAGAAAAGAAAGGACAAATCTTAATATATTTGGTATCAGGATTTTTTAACTCCATAAAAGTTTTTATCCAACCAATATAAACTTTTCTGTTTGACAGAGTTATCTGTACAAATTTACCATTTTTTGTTGCTTCATAAACTCTTTGTTTTAACTGGTTTTCATTTGCACATAACACTGTTGCTTTATTAATAATTTTCTGATTTTTTGAAAGTATATATCCACATCCCCAGGCAAATATTATTGAAAATACACTCCAAAACATTACGAGAGCAGAAAAATTTTCATTAAAATTAAATCCAATCCAATATGTGCAAAATAAATCGTCTACTTTTGCAAACAAATCCAAAATTGATACAAAAATAAAAGACAATATCGCAAATGGAAGCCCCCAAGAAAATACATGAAGATATTGATCCCAACCTTCAGATCTTAATTGTTTAAATCTTGCCACTGGATATCTACTTGTAAACATAAACCCACTGGTCATTATAATAACTAAAATAAACGCTTCCATATAAACAAAAGGCCCCTACAAGGAGCCATAGCAGCAAAAATAAAATAATTATTGTTCTTTTTTATTTGAAACTGAAATGATCTTTTTTTCAGTTAATCTTTTGCATTTTGCAAAATTACTTAACAGATTTTCTGATGCTTTTTTATTTTTATAATTAAACCCAAAACCACCATTTTTAAAAGATATTACAGGTGATTTTTCATCGAAATTATATGCACCAATCATAATAAATATTCCCTAAAAAGACTAATCTTCTTTTTAATTATAAAATTTGCATTTTGTTTTCTCAATACTAAATCGTGTTTATTGTCGCAAACTTTAAAAACTCTCCATATACTATAAGACCTCGACTTCGTCACTTCTCTGAGAGTGAGAGGACTAATGTCGAGGTCTGAAACTTTATTTACTCAAAGCTTACAGCAAAAAATAAAAATGTCAATATATTAGGATAAGAAAACATAAGTTAGGA
>JBGVHH010000056.1:0-4661 GCA_045122195.1 Agathobacter sp. | reverse complement strand
GTGCAGAGCCATCTGAATGGGAGATAGCAGGAAGATACATAGGTTGGACAATAATGACGCTTACGGCTTTGGCAATTTATATTGTGGGACTGCAGTAATATGTAAGATGGATAAACTTGAAGTTGATGAAGTGAATGTATGGTAGAACTTATAAAAAGATGTACAGCTTATCGGCTTATGGGAACAACGCCACAAGCAGTATCTGAAAGAGCATAGGCACATTGTTTACACCACAATGCTGATTGATGGTACACTTAACCGTTATCTTGCAGATATTAACCAACAGGCGGAGCAAATGTTCCACAGATTGATTGATGAAATGGCTCAAAAGCAGGGTGTGACAGAACAGTTAAAAGCAGAAAATCAAATGGAATGGGTACAGCAGATGAACGCCTGCAAGGCACAGGCAGAAGAAATAGTGAAGTTTGAACTGATTTATGATTGATACCGAGAACTCCCGGACGAAAATGTTCGGGCGTTTCTTGTATGAATGGTAGAAAACTTCACACTTGTATGCTATACTTTATTTTACGCAAGAGCAAGATGCGTTCGAAGCTGTAGAAGGCTTTAGTTCTGTCATGTTATGAAAGCAGTACACATCGGGTGCATTTAGATAATTGCTCCAATCAAATGGTATCAAGCAATCATTTTCAGCTACCGGCAGGCCTCATGACAACGCAGTCGCAAAGAAGGTTTCCGCGAAAGCGTAAAACAGTATATTCAGTTTTACAATGAGGTTCGCCCTCATCAAACCCTGAAATACCAGATACCACAGGCCTTTGAGACCGAGCACGATTCAATTTTATCGAAAACATGTGTCCAAATAGCGACATGGAGTAAAAATAATACTTTTGCATTTCTGGACTTTTGGAATATCTTCTCCAAAATACAAAATCGGAAAACCCAAGCATTGCCAGGCTTTCCGAAAAGAAAAAAACGTTTTTCGAAAAAAATGTTCGAAAAACGGGTTTCGTTCAGAAAAGCAGGACACCGTGAAACCGCACAGTCCAACCATATAACTTATTGGTGGAACATGCGATTTTACGGTGGGGTTGAGATATGAGGAGGAATACATCATGTACTATCACATAGCAGAGACGCTAAAACCAATCCGGCCAGAAGATGTTGAGATTTGGGAGAAAATCGCAGTCATTCTAAATCCGGAAGAAATCAAGGACCATAAGCTGCCAGCTATGCTGATTCCGCCGGAGTCTATGCTCTGCGCAGGAAATATTAAGGGCTGTCGGCTGATGGTTGAGCAAAACCGAATCCTCGGCGAGATTCACGAGCCGGCAAGACCACATCAGCAGGAAAAGAGAATCGTTTTCACATGGTGGAACAACAACCTTCTTTTTGTTGATGCGGACGGAGAAGCCGCCAAATGTATGGAACGGGTCAGGAATATGCGCCCGCATCATGCGGATGGGGCATATGATTTACTGATGGATTTTTTTCTGGCTCTGATTATGGATGACCTCTTCCATATTCAGAACATGGAAGAACGCATTTCCGGACTTGAACAGATGGTATTGGATAACCAGACAGACAAGTTTATCAGGCAAATGAGCCGGCTCCGGAAGGAACTGAATCAACATAACCGTTACTACGCTCAGATGAATGATATGGTGGCAACTTTACAGGAAAATTCTACCGATTTATTGGATGAATGCAGTTCCGGCAGGCTGCAGTATATTCTTCGCAGGTTGAATCGCTTACAAGAGGAAACCCAGATGCTGCGAGAATATGCCAGTCAGGTCAGCAGCGAGTATCAGGCCCAGATGGATCTTGGGCAGAACCGGATTATGAAGCTTTTGACAATTGTTACCACAATTTTTATGCCGTTGTCTCTGATTGCAGGATGGTATGGAATGAATTTTGACAATATGCCGGAACTTCATTGGGTCTATGGTTATCCGGCGGTGGTTGTGCTGAGTGCATTAATTGTGGGAGGATGTATTTACTACTTCAAGAAAAAACGATACTTGTAAACGGAAGCGCCCTGGAACTTCCAGGGCGTTTCGTATTGGGTTATTTGTCTACCAATCGGTAGCCGCCGTCGATTTCCGTTAAAATACTTTTTTCCGTTTCAATTTGCCCGCCCAAAAGTCCCTGTGAAGACCGGTTTTGATGGATTCGCTTCATCATAGTTCATTTCCTCCTTAAAAGGAACTCACACCAGCAGTATGAATGCTTACAATCCGCTGTGATAAAACAAAAAGCCGCAGGGAATGGCATGTGTCCATAAAACAGTTAATCCTCCGTATGGTTGAGATCATCCGGAGGATTCTTTATAGTCTATATTCTAACTTGCTTGCGGCAATTCCACAGGGGATAGCCGCTTTAGCGGCGCAAAGTAATGCAGCCACCTTGAGGTTACGAAATGACGAAATTTTCTTGGTCATACAGTTTTCTCCTGCTGACGGAAAATGAAGATGCCGATACTCCCGATAGGAGCGCCTTGCAGTTTGGTTTTTAATAGTCCGACAAACATGGATTTGAAAATTACAATTTTATAAGTGGTTATTAACCCTCACAGGGTTTTAATAAAATCCTCCAAAAGTCTTGAAAATAAAGGGTTTATCGCAAAATGCTCATCTTAACTTATTATACGATTTCACTTATGTTTATTCTTCCCTTGGAAGCTGATAAGGGCAAGAAAATCTGATAACAAGATATAACAGCGAGTGGCAATCGGAGAACTGCGACGTATGTGCGAATATATTATACTGGAGGATTTATTATATGGACAAGTACATTTTTGATGAAAGTAATGGTTTATGGTATGAGTTGCAGGGAGACTATTATATCCTTTGTCTGATACTTTCCGAAGAAGAAACACAGCCTATCGGCTTATGGGGACAACGCCACAAGCAGTATTTGAAGGAGCATAAGCAGTTCCTTTATACTACAATGCTGATTAAGAGTACACTAAACTCCTACCTTGCAGATATTGACAGACAGGCAACAGAAATGATGTTTCGATTGGTCGAGCAGATGGCTGATAAGGAGGGCTTGACCGAACAATTCAAAGCAGAAAACCCGATGTTGTGGGTTGGAAAAATGAATGAGATACAAGCAAGGGCAAGAGAAATTGTCAACACAGAAATTATTTACACATAATCCAAAACGGCAGGGAAAACTCTCTGCCGCTTGTTCTTTTAAAGTTATAAATATTTCACTTTTCTATTGACATCCATAAGGTAAAGTGATATATTTATAACATCGCAAGTGCGAAATATATAACACGGGAGAACAACAATATGAATAAGAAAGTATCCTTAAAAGAAATTGTCGGAACTAAAATTGTCTATGCTATCATCCTCACATCCTATTATTGGATGTGGGCAAGAACCGATTGGAAAGACTGGTATGAAACGGTGCAATATGTACTTGGTGTATTTCTCTTCTCTTTCTTTATTGTACAAATGATCCGAATTTCAAAGTATAAAAAAGAAGGCATCGACGAGATGGCAGAACAAAACTTGAAACGATGCGATTCAATTTGCTTAAAACTTTTTGTTGGTGTAATGGTTGTAGTTGCTTTTGGTGCTGCCATTCTTGGTCATGGGAATGTCGTCAGTACAGGATTTATTGGATGGATGATTGTGTTGTCGATTTTGGTTTTATCTATTATTCGCACAGTGATGTTTGTAGTTATGGATAGTAAGGGGGTATAATATGGCTCTCATTACCAAAATCAAAGAATATCGAGAGCGGGCAGGATATAAGCAAAGTGAACTTGCTGAGATGGTAGGCGCAAGGCGAGAAACCATTGTTCACCTTGAAAATGGCAGATATAATCCTTCCTTAAAGTTAGCTATGGATATAGCGAAAATATTCAATGTGACTGTCGAAGAATTGTTTGAATTTGTAGATAACGAAAAGTAAAGAAGTTTTTCGCAAAATAGCAGCGAGTCCCTCTTAGTTACCTGCTATATCGTTTCGCTTATCAAATCACAAATTTAGGATTAGAAGTTTTACAACTTGAACTGAAACGAATTGAACGCTTATATAAGATAGCTCAGGAGGTAATGTAGAATGCAAGTAAAAAAACAATTCAAATAGTAAGTAAAGATTAGGGAGAGAAGAATTTGAAGTTTCTGTTGAGTTTACTATGGTATATTTGGCTATTTTACAGAGATTCCACCTATATTCTACTTACAAGGGATGTTATTTTAATGATAAAAGAAGTACCTTTGTATCATCAAATGAATGGAGGAATACATATGAATCAATTAGTTACAGGAAAATTTATAGCATTAAAGAGAAAACAGAAAAATCTAACACAGGAACAATTAGCAGAGAAGCTTGGCGTATCCAATAAGACTATTTCTAAATGGGAAACTGGCAAATGTATGCCTGACTATTCCATTATAAAAAGTTTGTGTGAAGAACTTGAAGTTACAGTGGCAGAAATGATGGATGGTGAGATGTCAGAAGAAAAAAGTGTTCGTATTTATGATGATGAACAAATTTTAGATTTGCTAAGAAGAACACAAGAGCTGGAAAAACAAAAAAATTTGTTATATGGAATTATACTTATTGTAATGGGTATTGCATTACAGGCTCTTTCATATGCATTTGGAGGTTCGAATTTTAAAGATTTTATTTCAGGCTTACTATTGGGATTGTCAATTGCAGAAATGCTGGTTGGAGTTTAT
>JBGVHH010000055.1:0-20377 GCA_045122195.1 Agathobacter sp. | reverse complement strand
AAAAGGCTTCGCTGCATTTTTTTGACTATTTGTCAAGAACTTTTTTGCGAAATTTATAGAATTTTTCAAAAAAAAGAACAGATATATTGGTTTGTACATATCTGCTCATAAATTCATATTCTCTTATCTTAATGACATTGCTAGTGCCGTCCGCAGGAACGAATCGCCCTCACCACACATCATCATATAAAAAAGCAAGGGGAGTAAATTTACTCCCCTTGCTTTTTAATCATTGATTCATATATCTCATTGCTATAAAAGAATAAGGTACATAAAAACTAGATTTTGAGTAGAAATATTATACTACTGCTACATTTACTGCCTGTGGACCCTTTGCGCCATCAGTGATCTCAAATTCAACTGAAGCACCTTCCTCGAGAGTTTTGAAGCCCTCCATGTTAAGTCCTGAATAGTGTACGAATACATCGATTCCATCTTCTGATGTGATGAATCCGTATCCTTTCTGGTTATTAAACCATTTTACTGTACCTTTATTCATTCAAAGTACCTCCGAAAATATTAGTGTTGCCATGCAACAAATTTAGAATAGCATAACAGTTTACATATGTAAAGCGTTAAAATGTAGTGAAAATTATAGCTCTTCAAAGGCTATTTCATTAGTATGAAGAAATTTTTTGACGAGTTTATCCCACTGAAATTCAAGCGTTTTATCTATTGAAAAAATATTGTAAGAGATACCTGTTGTAAGGGTCAATATATCGTTTTGATATCTTAGATTAATAAAGACACCACTTATGTCATTTTCTGTAAAATTGCTATCAAGTGAAGCCATAGTTTTTTTGAGATTTTCAGGGGATAGCAGAAAAACAAATTTGAAATAAGATGGTGTTTTTTTGCCTTTTATCAAATCAAAGCAACTTGTTCGAAGAAGGCGGAAAGGAAGCATTTTATAGCCTGTTAGTCCCAACTCCTCGATTTCATCTGTGCTGTAAAAATCTTTTTGAATGTGACCGTCTATCACATATGAAGCGCAGTTGTTTATTATTGCCTCCTGAAGCAGAAAATTATCAAATATTTCACTTCTAAGCAGTTTATTCATAAAGTCCTTTTTGTCAGTTAGTTGTAATGCAATCATTGTATATCCTCTTGCAATAAATATATAATATATTTCATAAATAATAGTACTGTAGTTGATTATACATTGTAAAATGATAATATGTAAATCAGAATATAAAATAATAAATATTTTGGAAGGGGAAAATATGCAGGTGGAAAAATTGTTTAAACAGCTAAAAGAGGCGGTATCGCCATTTATGTGCGTGCGTACTTCTGAAGAAAGACTTATAGATAATGGATTTGAAAAGCTTTCATACGATAGTGAATGGAATATCTGTCGAGGGGGAAAATATTATATTAATCACCATGATACAACATTGTTTGCATTTACTGTAGGTGAAGAATACAAAACCTTAGATATGCTTAGAATCGCAGCGGCACATACAGATTATCCATGCTTAAGGATTAAACCTAATCCGGATTTCAAAACTGATGCATATGCTCAGATTAATTTGGAGGTGTACGGTGGCGCTATTTTAAATACCTGGTTTGACAGACCGCTTGGCGTAGCTGGAAGAGTGGCACTTAGAGGTGATAATATTTTTGAACCTAAGATGGTTATGTATCAGTCTAAAAAACCTATTATGATTATTCCGAATCTTGCAATACATTTGAACCGTGAAGTCAATAAAGGCGTGGAGATAAATAATCAAGTTGATTTAATGCCTATTATTGATTGCTTGTCAGAAGAAGAGAAAACAACTGATTATTTTGTTAGTTTCATTGCAAACGAGCTGGGAGTATCGAAAGAAAATATACTTGATTTTGAATTAAATACTTTTTGTATGGAAGAACCTTCTATGGTAGGGATATCTGATTCCATCATTTCTGCACCAAGGATTGATAACCAGATTTCATGTTTTTCACTATTAGAGGCTATAATCAATGGACAGAGAAAGGAAGGAGTTAATCTGATTGCTCTTTTTGACCATGAGGAGATAGGGAGTGTGAGCAAGCAGGGCGCAGCTTCTGTTTTATTACATGATATAATTAGAAGGATATACAGAAATCTAGGAGAAAATGAAGAGAGTATCGACAGAACTGTCTACAATGCAATGCTTTTGTCTGTAGATGTAGCTCATGCCTTGCACCCTAACAAGGTGTCAAAAATGGATATCACCAATAAGCCTGTAATGGGAAAAGGAGTATGTATAAAAGAGGCATGTAGTCAGTCTTATGCCACTGATTCAGAGGCTGTCGCCATAGTATGTCAGATATGTGAGGAGAAGAAAATTCCGTATCAGAGATTTGCAAACAGATCTGATATCAGAGGTGGTGGAACATTAGGCTCGATTACATCTACGCTTCTTCCTATAAAAACAGTTGATATTGGTGTTCCAATTTTGTCTATGCATTCTGTCAGAGAGCATATGGGTACAAATGATGTGAAATCTCTTGTTGAAATAGTGACTTCTTTTTTTTATATATAATTTAATATAGTTTAATGCAGTTTTTAGAAAAATATGGTTGCAGAAGTATAGTTTCCGTGTTAAGATGATGTAGTAATGAAAACTACATTGTAAGTTATTAAAAACTTTACTATTATAATATTGCAGAAAGAGGTAAAAAGACATATGTACAAGATAGTAATTGATAGTTGTGGTGAATTGCCAGAAGAATTAAAGAACGATAGCCATTTTGAACATGTAGCACTTGAAATTGATGTTGATGGATATAGAATCAAGGATGATGATTCTTTTGATCAGCAGGATTTTCTTAAAAGAGTTAAAGAGTGTCCTACTAGTCCCAAGTCTTCATGTCCTTCACCTGAGGCTTATATGCAGACGTATGAGGGAGAGGCTGAGAATGTATATGTAGTTACCCTTTCTGGAAAATTAAGTGGTTCATATAATAGTGCGGTTTTAGCTGTTGATTTATATAAAGAGGAGCATGAGAATTCCAATAAGAATATTTATGTATTTAATTCATGTTCTGCATCAATCGGGGAGACTCTTATTGCGTTAAAGGTTAAAGAACTTGAGGAAGCAGGGGAGACTTTTGAAGAAATTATTAAGAAGACGGAAGCGTATATAAGTGAAATGAATACTTTTTTTGTGCTTGAGACATTGGAGACCTTAAGAAAAGCGGGAAGACTTAGCAATTTAAAAGCGTTTGTCGCCAATACATTAAATATCAAGCCTGTAATGGGTTCCACAGATGAAGGTACAATTCAACAGCTTGGACAAGCCAGAGGAGTGAAAAAAGCACTTGCAAAAATGGTTTCTATGGTTGTTGAGACTACTAAGGATTGTGAGAATAAAATACTTGCAATATCCCACTGCAATTGCCCTGAAAGAGCAGAGTATGTGAAAAATGCAATACTTGAACTTGTTAAATTTAAGGATATTGTAGTGCTTGATACAGCAGGAATTTCTAGTATGTATGCTAATAATGGAGGCGTTATTTTGGCAGTATAATGTCAAATGTTTTTGAAATGAAATCATACGAAGAAGTAATTAATAAAATTGAAAATAGTAGAAGATTTGGAAAAGCACCGGGAGTAGAGGCTTCGTCAGTGGTTCTTGAGCGACTTAAAGAAGGTGGAAGAATAAAAGGAAATATTCCTTTTATTCATGTCGCCGGGACAAATGGCAAAGGCTCAACCTGTGCTTTTTTGTCGAATATACTTAAAAATGTGGGATATAAGGTGGGAACATTTACATCACCACATCTCATAGATTTTGAGGAGCGAATTGTAATAAACAATAAGCAGATTTCAAAAGAAAAAGTAAGACAGCTGGGACAGGAACTTCTTTCACAGGATTTTGGAGTTGAGCTTACTATGTTTGATTATTGTTTGATTATGGCAATCATATATTTCGAGGAAGAAAAGTGTGACTATATGATTTTAGAGACAGGTCTTGGTGGAAGGCTTGATTCTACAAATGCTGTAGGAATACCTGAGCTCACTGTGATTACCAAAATAGGATTTGATCATATGGCAATTCTGGGGGATAATCTGGTTTCAATTGCTATGGAAAAATCAGGCGTGATAAAGCCAGGTACAAGACTTGTGGTTGAATCCCAGGAGCCAGAAGTGATGGAGGTTTTTAGGAAGAAGGCAAAAGAAACTGGTGTTGCTCTGAATGAAGTCTTACAGGAAGATATAAATCAGATAAAAGAACTTTCGATTTCACTTCTGGGAGTTCATCAGTGGGAGAATGCTGCGGTAGCTAGGAAAGGTATTATTCTATTAAATTTAAAGAAATATAATGAAAAGCTTGTAGATGAAGCGATAAGGCAGACTCGTTGGAAGGGGAGAATGGAAAAAATAAGTGATAAGCCATTTTTAATGGTTGATGGTGCACACAATAGTAATGGTGTTGCGGCGCTTAAGTCAAGTCTTATTGAATTATATCCTAATGAGAAATTTGTATTTTTTATGGGTGTAATGGCTGACAAGGATTACCCTCTTATGATAAAACAGATGCTCCCTATTGCAAAAGAATTTGTAACTGTTACACCAGAGTCAAGTCGAGCGCTTCAGGCAAAAGAGCTGGCAGCGTTTATCTCCAGGGAAGGTGTCAAAGCAACCAGTATATCATCTGTAGAAGAGATGTTTTCAAGGCTTGCTTTAGAGGATAAGAATATAGCATTTGGTTCATTGTATTTTATTGGAGAGATAGAAGAAAAAGCATAAATAAGCGATTATAGAAACCTAAGTTATATTTTCTATAATTATTTGATAGTAGACATTTATATTTTCTTGTACTAGAATGATTTTAAATGATAATAGACTCGATATATGATAACAATAGGTTATATCCGAGCCGTAAAGAAACGGAGGAATGAAGATATGGAAAAGAAAGATATCGATTGGGCAAACCTAGGTTTTGGATACCAACAGGCAGACTACAGATTTGTAGCAAATTATAAAGATGGTAAGTGGGATGAAGGCGAGCTTACTACAGATTCAAATGTTACACTCAATGAGTGTGCTGGTGTATTTCAGTATGCACAGACTTGTTTTGAGGGATTAAAAGCATATACAACAGAGGACGGAAAGATTGTATGCTTTAGACCAGACCTCAATGCAGAGAGAATGAAAGACTCTTGTGAGAGACTTCAGATGCCTGTATTTCCAGTAGATAAATTTGTAAAGGCAGTTGAGGATGTTGTAAAGGCAAATGCTGCATGGGTTCCACCATATGGCTCAGGAGCATCACTTTATATCAGACCATATATGATGGGAACAAATCCTGTAATCGGTGTTAAGCCAGCAGATGAGTATCAGTTTAGAATTTTTGTTACTCCAGTTGGACCATATTTCAAGGGTGGCGCTAAGCCAATTACTATTCGTGTTTCTGATTATGACAGAGCAGCACCTCATGGAACAGGACATATTAAAGCAGGACTTAACTATGCAATGAGTTTATATCAGATTGTTGATGCTCATGAAAAGGGATTCGATGAGAATATGTATCTTGATCCAGCAACTCGTACAAAGGTTGAAGAGACAGGTGGTGCAAACTTTATTTTCATTACAAAGGATGGAAAATTCGTCACTCCAAAGTCTGACAGTATTCTTCCTTCAATCACAAGAAGATCTCTTATGGTTGTTGCTGAGAAATATCTTGGACTTACAGTAGAGCATAGAGAAGTAAAATTCGATGAAGTTAAAGATTTTGCTGAGGCAGGTCTTTGCGGAACTGCAGCAGTTATCTCTCCAATTGGAAAAATATATGATCACGGTAAGGAGATTTGCTTACCAAGCGGTATGGACGAGATGGGACCAGTTACTAAGAAGCTTTATGATACTCTTACAGGAATCCAGATGGGCAAAATTGAAGCTCCAGAAGGATGGATTCATCAGATTCTTTAATACTGTTAAATGATTGACTACATTTAGAAAATTATTTGATTTTAATTTTCTAAATGTGGTCTTTTTTTTGTTTTTTTACAATACTTATGATAAAATTACTCTATACGAATGAGGATAGGAAATGGGGAAATGAGTGATTACGATGAACTCTCCAGAAAGAGGAGAGAAGCATACAGGAAAAGACGAAGAGCAGAAATAAGAAAACAGCAGTTAAAGATCCGTTTTGGAATAATTGGCTCAATTGTTTTGGTTGTTAGCCTGATAATAATTGTTTCGGTGTGTAATCATAATGCACAGGAGAAAAAAGCTATTGAAGCAGCAAAGCTTGTAGAAAAGTATAATCCGGTGGAACCGGAATTAGATGTTCAGCTTTTGGATATAAATGAATATTCAAGACCAGGAATCGCACTTGAAAAAGTAAATGGAATAGTGATTCATTATACTGCGAATCCGGGTACCTCTGCAGAGCAAAACAGAGATTATTTTAATGGACTTGCAAATTCAAAAAAGACAAAGGCAAGTAGTCATTTTGTTATTGGATTAGATGGTGAAATAGTTCAGTGTATTCCTTGTAATGAGATTGCATATGCATCTAATGATAGGAATAGTGATACGATTTCCATTGAGTGCTGCATCGAAGATGACTCAGGAAAATTTAATGAAGATACATATAAATCATTAGTTGAGCTTACGACTTGGCTTATGGGCAGATACGATTTGGATGAGGAAGATGTTATTCGACATTATGATGTGACGGGAAAGAATTGTCCCAAATACTATGTTGAACATGAAGATGCATGGGAGACATTTAAGACTGATTTAACAGATTATATTGAGGAAAACGGCGTTAGAAAGAATGACAAATCATATGAATAATAATATTGAAGCATTATTAAGTGGTGTTTTGAAGAAAGAAAATATGAGAAGTAATCTCAGTGATTTGAGAAAATGTGCAAAGGATCCACTTAATAGAGAGTGTATTTTAGATTTTTTCACGGGAAATATTCAGTTACTTATTGAATGTATGAAAAATGATGATGCGAAAACTCGTAAGAACGCAGTGTTACTGGCGGGTGATTTAGAGCTGTCGCAGATATCAGAGGATATTTTTGAGTTTTACAAAAATGAGAATACATTATTTGTAAAGAGTGCATATTTAAGTGCTTTGTACAATATGCAAATTGATAATCTTATCAGTGACATTGAAGAATGTTATGAAAATTTGAAAAAACAGGAAGTTGCTGAAGAAAATAGAAAACATGTCGAGAGCGAGTTAAGGGAATTAAATAAAATCCTGATTAAATATCGTGGTGCATCTAAACATGAAATTTCTATTGATGGGGTAGATGTTGAGGTCTTATTGTTCTGTAATAGGATTCATAGAGAGATTGTAAAGAGAGCCATTACAGGTCACACTGCGAAGGTTCATCCCCTTGGAGTTCTTGTCAAGACGGACAATCTTAGAGAATTGTTGAAGTTAAGATTATACAGAACTATATATTTTCCAGTGCATACAGATAAGTTTGTGGTTGCTGATGCAAGAAAAGGGGCAAGGCAGATTTGGGAATCTGATTTGATGACAATATTAAATAAGATTCATAAAGGTGGAGCTCCATATTACTATAGAATTGATTGTCAAAGTACAACAGACTTTCCAAAAAAGATTGCAGCAGCGTTGGATCAAATATCAGGTGGTGAATTGATTAATTCCTCGGGGGATTATGAAATCGAGATTAAACTTATACCTGATCGAGCGGGAAATTATTTCTGTTGTATGAAAACAAATGCTATTCGTGATGATAGATTTTTATATAGAAAGAATAGTATTTCAGCATCTATTCATCCTTCTACAGCAGCCTTGATTATGGAGATAGCACAAACGTATTTGAAAGAAAATGCTCAGATTATGGATCCATTTTGTGGAGTGGGAACAATGCTTATTGAAAGAGATAATAAAGTACCTGCCCGCGAGATATATGGAACGGATATTTTTGGTGATGCAATTGAGATGGCCAGAGAGAATACTTCTCTTGCCGGAAAGAAAGTAAATTATATTCACAGAGATTTTTTTGATTTTAAACATGATTACAAGTTTGATGAAATAATAAGCAATATGCCAATAAGGGGTAAGAAGTCTAAAGAAGAGATGGATGCCTTTTATGGAGAGTTTTTTGATAAGGCACAAGAGATTCTTGCGGAGGATGCCATTATTATCATTTATTCAAACGAGGCTGGTTTCGTGAAGAAGCAGTTGCGACTTCGTAAAAATTACAAGCTTATTTCTGAAACATGTATGATAAAAAAGACTGATTTTTATTTATATATAATCAAATTTATGGGGTAAAAACATCAGGGGGAAAGAAGATGGTTACAAATAACTATGAGGGATTGATAGAACCAGAACTTCTTCAGAAACTTCAGGACTTTTTCTGTCAGACAAATGCGGTATATCTGGCATGTATTGACAAGGAAGAAGGGGTAATTACAAAAGCATACGGAAGTGTTGAAGATAAAAAATTTATTTTTGATTTAATAAATAAAGATACTTATATGTCACTTTTGAGGAAGCTAAATGATAGTGACATTGAAAGCATTGTGGAAGAACCATTGGAATTGGATTATCTGAAAATGAGTGGAGTATCTGTAAAAATTGATGAAGATATTTTCATGATGTGGGTGGTAATTGGAATAATCGGTGACAGACTTTCTGAAGAGATTGAATTGCCGGATGATATTCTTACTACAACCATGGATAGATATGAGTTTTCAATTGAATTCTTAGAGATTATAACGAGACAGATTTTAGAGTCCAAAAAGAACGAGAGAAAAGCAAACTCTGCGATGAAATCTTTGGTTGAGTCAGAGCGAGAGTTAAAGTTTCAGCTTGAAAGAATCGAGACAATAAATGAAATTGTCAAGCTCCTGGAGTCAGAAGCTGGTTTTAGCGAAATAGTAGATGAAGCTTTGGAACGGGTTTGTGATTGCCTTGATGTTTCAGCAGCTTGCCTTGTTAGACCTAATATGGAGAAGTTAAATTGCGATATAATTAGTTGCATAGGCGGGTTGGATTTTTCTATGCTTTCGATAGATGATATACCGTTTTTTAAGGCTAAGCCATATATGATTTCGTCGGACTCAATGAAGCCGGGGAGCTTTGATGCGTTTTTTTCTAGATTTAATATTTCGGCAGCTGTTTTTCAACCAATTGAGGTAAATGAAAAAGTATTAATGTATCTGTGCTTTTTTATGATAAATAAGCCACGAGTGTGGAGTATTATAGATATTAAATTTATAAATGATGTTAAAAGTGTAATTCAAAGTGTTCTTTCTAAAAGAATTACCAAGAATTCTCTTGCCAGTTCATATAATTCACTTGAAGCAATACTGGAGAATGCTGGGTGTGGAATATATGTGGCTGATATTGATCGTAAAAAGATTTTATATATGAATCAACGATTCAAGGAATTGTACAGGAATACGATTGATGCAGGCAATCTGGAAAGTAGTATTTTGTTTGATAAGGCTTCAGAGAATTATTTTGAGGAAGTATTTATTCCGGAAGAGGATAAGTGGTTTGATGTACATAAGACTAAAATTTCATGGGTTGATGGTAGTGAAGTTAGGCTGTGTACAATATATGATATAACTGACAAGAAAAAGTATCAGCAAAAGATAGAGAATCAGGCAAATAATGACTTTTTGACTGGCTTGTATAATAGAATGAGATGCGAGCAGGATCTGGAGATTTTTATCCGTAAGGCAGAAGTTTTGAATGGTCAGGGAGCGCTTATTTATATTGATATAGATGATTTTAAGCATATAAATGACGGATTAGGACATCTCAGTGGGGATATGCTTTTGAAGGCTGTTTCTCATAGTATGACCAGAATTGATGGTGTTGGAGAGCATTGCTACAGAATGGGCGGTGATGAATTTATCGTTATTATTCCAGATATTAGTCAACAGGATATACATAAGATTATACGTGACATTCAAAATATTTTTGTCAGTCCATGGTTGTTAAAGGGCGAGGATTATTATTGTACGAGTAGTTTAGGTATTTCATTTTTCCCTAATCAGGGAAATACAGTTGATGAAGTAATTAGAAAAGCAGATATGGCTCTTTTTGCTGCAAAGAAAAAGGGTAAAAACTGTGTTGAGTTCTATGATTGTAAGTTGGATGATGCCAATGCAAAGCAGTTTGATTTAGAGAAAAATATGCGGAATGCAACCTTGAATAGTATGGAAGAGTTTGCTGTATATTTTCAGCCTATAATGGATGTATCGGGCAAAATAGACAAATGCGTTGGCGCAGAGGCTCTTGTAAGATGGAATTCGGCTTCTATGGGCTTTGTTAAGCCGGTTGATTTTATCCCATTAGCAGAGTATCTTGGCCTTATTAATCCGATAGGGGAGCATGTTCTATTACTAGCAGCAAAACATTGCAAATACTGGAATGACATGGGGCACCCGAATTATAAGGTTAATGTAAACCTGTCTGTTGTGCAGCTTTTGCAGAATGATATCGTAAAACGTATCAAAAATGTACTGGATGAGACTGGAGTAAATCCCCATAATATTAGGTTGGAGGTTACGGAAAGTCTCGCAGTAAATGATATGATTCGAATGAAGCGAATTCTAAAAGAGATAAAGGCTCTTGGTGTAGGTGTAGCTCTTGACGATTTTGGAACAGGTTATTCATCGCTTAATCATATTCGTGAGATGCCTATAGATGTTATTAAAATCGATAAATGCTTTATTGAACATCTCGGACAGGATGATTTTTCTAATGCATTTGTGAATATGATTGGAGAATTGGCAAATACAATTGGAGTCAATGTATGTGTAGAAGGAGTTGAAACACAAGAACAGTATGAAATTATTAAATCCATGGGTATAGATTTGATTCAGGGATACTATTTTGATAAACCTCTTGATATTGAGACATTTGAAAAGAAATATTGCAATAATTAGTAAAAGGGTTCATCCAAATGGATGAACCCTTTTTGTAATGCGGAAGATGGGACTTGAACCCACACGATTGCAATAATCACAAGATCCTTAGTCTTGCTCGTCTGCCAGTTCCGACACTTCCGCATATGTATTAAATTAAGTCGTATTTATTTGCGACTTGATTATAATAGCAGAGAGTGAAATAGATGTCAACAGTATTCGGAAAAAAATACATATTTCTGGTTGCATTCTCATATATAATTTGATAGAATAATCTTTGTTTGCAGGAGTGGCGGAATTGGCAGACGCGCAGGCTTCAGGTGCCTGTGGTAGCAATATCGTGTGGGTTCAAGTCCCATCTCCTGCATTTATATAACATTCATATAGTGGGAAGTCTTTATTTTTGAGACTTCCCCTTTTTGGATTTATGGGAAAAATAAGGGGAGAGAAGATGCTGGCACTTGAGTTGCAAAAAATATATTTCCATCAGGGGAAATTTTTGATCAAAGACATAAATCTGAAGGTAGAAGAAAATGAAACTGTGGCCATAGTAGGAAAAAGTGGAGCGGGAAAATCTACTTTGATTGGACTAATTAGTGGAGCAAATAAGCCGAATGCTGGAATAATCAGATATTTTGGACAGGAAATGTATGAAAATGAGCAGGAGATATTAGGCAGGATGTCTGTTTCTTTTGATACACCTAATTTTAATACAGCGATGAAAGCAAAAAATCTGGTAAAAGAGATAAAGAAATTCGAACCTTTTTTTAATATAGAAAAATTTGAGGAATATGCTGATAGAATGGAATTAAATATCAGCCAAAAAGTCAGATTTTATTCGTCTGGAATGAAGAAGAAGATTATGCTTGCCTTAGCACTTTCGAGAGAACCGGAGCTATTGGTTTTTGATGAACCATTTTCTGGGGTTGATGATAATTCGAAAGAAGAAATGCAGAATCTGATAAGAGAATACCGGAAGGAAAAGAAGCTTACGGTTTTGGTGACTGCTCACAGCAAGTCTGAGGCTGAGAAGTACTGTGATAAAGTCTTTACTATAGAAAACGGAGAATTGATATGAAAAAATTTTATCGAATATCTTGGAATGTCGATTCGACGCCAGGACATTTGTTTACATCAGTAGTACTTGCCTTGTATGTGATGTTGTTTTTGAATACATTTGTGGGAAGCATGGGAGGAATCCCGGCTTTTGCCGGTTTTTTAGTGGTGTATTATCTGCTAAGAGCTATGATTTTATCGGGAAACAGAATAAGCCATAATCTGGCAATGAATTCAAAAGTAAAAGTAAAATATTTGATTTTTAATTATCTTGCAATATATGTTGTTGTCTGGTTTTTGATGAAAGTAGTAATATTTTTTTCAAAGTTTTCGGGCTGGGGGAACATAAAAAAGCTGGATTTTTCAGAGTATTTTGTAGTTTTATATGGAAGTACCATGCTTGAAAGATGGGCATATTTTTTCACTGGAATACTTATGGTGTCGTTTGTGTTGTCATTGTTTCCTCTTGTGACAATTAAGAAAACCAGGGATTGGTTTTTATACATTGTAGTTGACAGTGCAGCATATTCAATTATCTGTATTGTAATCTCAATGATAAGTAATATGTTTATCAACAATAAGTATGGGGGACATTCTATATGTGTTCTCGATAATCTTTTGGTATGTGAAATTCCACAGATGTGGGAGGCGGCGACCTTTATTGCAGGAATGCTTATTGTTATTGTGCTACAGTTGTTTTTTGTATATAAATTTGCTGTGAAGGTGTATGGTCCGCAAAAAGGATTTTTGCCAGATGATGAGTCCGTGTTTGATATAAATTCCAAGGCCGCCAAAATCAGAATGATAAAGAGAAATAAAACGATAATTACGACTTCATTTATCATTGTGATTACGGCAATGTTTGTGGTGTATTTTTTTGCAGCACCTTCTGACGAACCATTGGAGTATGATAAAGTTGCAGAATGTCTCACAGAGGACTCGATTCTAGGACCAATTGTTTATGAAAATGAAATATATGTGCCTATAGATATTGAACTGAACTATGATGAGAAAGGGAAAGATTTAGGGTATATTGCATTTAAGGGTGAGGACTGTGACAGTAGATTTTATAAGATGGCTGTTTCAAATGTTTTGTATACTGATAAAAAGGGTGAGAAGACATATGTTCAGATGTCTGGAGCTACAGAGAATACATACAAGAAGCTTTCTGTCGTTGAGTCTATTGATTCATGGAAAAATGACAATGTATTTTTGCTGTGGGATGAGGAGTGGAGTTCTGAATCAGCTTATAGCAAAGAAATAACCGGCTATACGGAGTGTGAGAAAGAGCTGATAGAAAGTCTGGAAGAAGAATTTGATGATGTAAAAATTAATCCTCATGACTTTAACGATTATGATGCATATTTTACAATTGTAAGCTACAAGCAGATGAAAGATGCTGTAGAATCGGACAATCCCAAGGGGACATGGGTTGGATGTATTTTTGTAAAAGACAATAAATTTTATTATGGAAACTATGAAAATCAGATAACTGGCCTAAAACTTCAAAAATTATTGCAAGTTTTAGGAGGAAATGAAAAATAAAAAAGGAAATATCGTTTTTGTACAGAATTATAGAGTGTAGGCACGAGGAGGCAAACATGACAATTCGCGAACAAATAGAGAAAAGAGAGCAGGAAATACTTAGTCCATATGCATGTCTAAGCATCAATTCTAGGGGCAGACAAAAGGAAGAGGCACAGTGTGATATCAGGCCTGTTTTTCAAAGAGACAGAGATCGCATTTTACATAGTAAATCATTCCGTAGATTGAAGAATAAAACACAGGTTTTTCTTACGCCCAAGGGAGATCATTATAGAACGAGAATGTCCCATACACTTGAGGTGTCTCAAAATGCAAGAACTATTGCTAAAGCACTTCGTATGAATGAAGATTTAGTTGAAGCGATTGCTCTGGGACATGATTTGGGACATACACCTTTTGGACATGCAGGAGAATTTATTTTGGATGAGATATATGAGGGCGGATTTAAACACAATGAACAAAGTGTGAGAATCGTGGACAAGCTGGAAAAGGATGGTGAAGGCCTTAATCTCACGTGGGAGGTTAGAGATGGTATTTTAAATCATCAGACCAAGCTGATGCCAAGCACTCTAGAGGGGAAGATTGTCAGATTCTCAGACAAAATCGCATATATAAATTCTGACTTTGACGATGCTATCCGAGCACAGCTTGTGTGTGAGGAAGATATTCCGTTGGAAATCAGAAAAGAGCTGGGATTTGATACAAGAACCAGGCTCGATCATATGATTCACAATATTATTATAAACAGTGCAGACAAAAATGACATAATGATGTCGAAGGAAACAGCGGAAGCGATGAAAGAACTTCGAGTTTTTATGTTTGAAAATGTATATAAAAATCCTATAGCAAAAAGCGAGGAAGCAAAAGCAAAAGCTATGCTTGAACAGCTTTATTATTACTATATGGACCATATTGATGAACTGCCGGAGAAACTTTTATCTATGCTTGATCAGGGCGAAGATAAGGGAAGAGTTATCTGTGATTATATATCCGGTATGACTGATCAATATGCAATAAAGAAGTTCCATGATTATTTTATTCCAGTTGCATGGGAGATTGATGGATATTAAGAAACTAGATAGGGGAAAATAATGCCGTACTATTCTGATGAATTAATTGAGGAGGTACGTTCCAGAAATGATATCGTTGATGTCATTGGAGGATATGTTCATCTTCAGAAAAAAGGAAGTACATATTTTGGATTATGCCCGTTTCATAACGAGAAAACCGGATCTTTTTCGGTTTCGCCGAACAAACAAATGTATTATTGTTTCGGTTGCGGAGCAGGAGGAAATGTTTTTACATTTCTAATGCAATACGAAAACTTTACCTTTGGTGAAGCAATGCAGACCTTAGCAGACAGAGTTGGAGTTGAACTGCCCAAGCAAGAGATGTCAGAAGCTCAGAAGAGGGAAGCTGATAAGAGGACAATGCTTCTTGAGATAAATAAAGAGGCTGCTAAGTATTTCTACACTCTTCTTAGAAATCAAAGGGGACAGAAAGCTTATGAGTATTTTTCTAACAGAAAGCTCTCCGATGAGACAATGCAGAAGTTTGGGTTAGGTTATGCAGACCAGTATAGCGATGACTTGTACCGTTATCTTAGAAAAAAGGGTTACAGTGATGAGATTCTTAAAGAAACAGGTCTAGTAACTATTGATGAGGTACGAGGTGGCCATGATAAGTTTTGGAACAGGGCAATGTTTCCTATAATGGATGTACACAATAGAGTAATTGGTTTTGGTGGACGAGTAATGGGAGATGGTGAACCCAAATATCTCAATTCACCAGAGACTAAGATTTTTGATAAGAGCCGAAATTTATATGGACTGAATATAGCAAGGACAACTAGAAAGAATCAGCTGCTTTTGTGTGAAGGCTACATGGATGTGATAGCTTTACATCAGGCGGGCTTTGACAACGCGGTTGCTTCACTTGGAACAGCTCTTACCAGTGGACATGCTTCTCTCTTGAAAAGATACACCAAAGAAGTATATCTAACTTATGACAGTGATGGAGCGGGAGTAAAGGCTGCGCTTAGAGCTATTCCAATTCTAAAAGAAGTAGGAATTACTACAAAAGTGATTAATATGCGGCCGTACAAGGATCCGGATGAATTTATAAAGGCTCTTGGAGCCGAAGCATATCAGGAGAGAATTGATAAAGCTGAGAATAGCTTTATGTTTGAAATTCGAATCATGGAAGAACAGCATGATATGAATGATCCTGAGTCCAAAACAGCTTTTTACAATAAAGTGGCTGAGAAACTTTTGGGCTTTTCGGAGGAACTTGAACGAAATAATTATATTCAGGCAGTGTGTGACAAATACAATATTGCTTTTGAAGATTTAAGAAAGCTTGTCAATAATCTTGCTATTAAAGGTGGAATTGTAAAAGCACCAACGCAACTTAAAAGTGGTATCAATGAGAACAAGAAAAAAGAGGATGGAATGAAACAATCACAAAAGCTTCTTTTGACATGGCTTATTGAGGATACTCGTCTTTTTAGTAAAATCAAGGGATATATTTCACCAGATGATTTTACTGAGGAACTTTACAAAAAGGCTGCAGTAGAGGTGTTTGATCAGTTTGAAAAAGAGGGCACTGTTAATCCGGCCAAAATTGTCAGTATGTATGAAGATGAGGCGGAACAACGGGAAATAGCAGGGCTTTTTAATGCGACGATACATAAGGTTGAAAGCAAGAATGATATGGAAAAGGCTTTGCATGAGACCATTCTTCGAATCAAAGAAAACAGCATAAATTATCGGTCGCAGAATTTGAAACCAGAAGACTTAGAAGGTCTTATGAAGGTGATAGAGGACAAGCGTTCGCTTGAACAATTAGAAAAATTGCATATTTCTATTGATTAGGGAAAAAATACTAAAACAAAGAGGAAATTAAAATGGCAAAGAAAAAAGAAACAACAGAAAATTTAGAAACAGAAGAAATGAAAGTAAAATTCCAAGAGAAACTCACAGAGCTTCTTGCAATTGGAAAGAAGAAAAAGAATATTTTAGAGTATCAGGAAATAAGCGATCATTTCAAAGATTTAAATCTCGATGCGGAAAAGCTGGAGTCAGTTCTTGAATATTTAGAACATAATGGAATTGATGTGCTCAAAATTAGCGACAGTGATGATGACGATGACGAAATCATCCTTGATGAAGAGGATGAAGTTGAGGTTGAGAAAATCGATTTGTCTGTTCCGGATGGAGTTAGCGTAGAAGACCCTGTTCGTATGTACTTAAAAGAAATTGGAAAAGTACCTCTTTTAAGTGCTGATGAAGAAATTGATTTAGCCCAGAAAATGGAAGAAGGTCAGGTTGCAACTGAAAAAATCACTATCTTACGTGGTAGAATGGATGACGCAACGGACGAGGAAAAAGAAGAATTAAAGGCTGAAATCAAAGAACTTCACAAGGTTGCTGATGTTGGTGCTGATGCTAAGAAGAGACTTGCAGAGGCAAACCTTCGTCTAGTTGTAAGTATTGCAAAGAGATATGTAGGACGTGGAATGCTTTTTCTTGATTTGATTCAGGAGGGAAATCTGGGTCTTATTAAAGCCGTAGAGAAGTTTGACTACAAGAAGGGATATAAATTCTCGACATATGCAACATGGTGGATTCGCCAGGCCATTACAAGAGCTATTGCGGATCAGGCAAGAACTATTCGTATTCCTGTTCATATGGTTGAGACAATCAATAAGCTTATTCGTGTATCAAGACAGCTTCTTCAGGAATTAGGACGTGAGCCTTCACCAGAAGAAATTGCTGAGGAGATGAATATGCCAGTTGAGAGAGTTCGTGAAATCTTAAAAATCTCTCAGGAGCCTGTTTCACTTGAGACGCCTATCGGTGAGGAGGAAGATTCACATCTTGGAGATTTCATCAAAGATGATAATGTCCCAGTACCAGCTGATGCAGCTGCATTTACACTTTTAAAGGAGCAGTTGGAAGAAGTTCTTGGAACGTTAACAGAGCGTGAGCAGAAGGTTCTGACACTTCGTTTTGGATTAGATGATGGAAGAGCTCGTACACTTGAGGAAGTAGGAAAAGAATTTAATGTAACAAGAGAGCGTATTCGTCAGATTGAGGCAAAGGCATTGCGTAAGCTTCGTCATCCAAGCAGAAGCAGAAAGTTAAAGGATTACTTAGAGTAAAATGATTAAATTATCAAAGAGAATGAGTGCAGTTGCAAATCTTGTGACATCGGGAAGCATTCTCTGTGACGTAGGTACAGACCATGGGTATGTACCTATTTCACTTATTGAGACTGAAAAGGTGACAAGAGCAATTGCAGTAGATATCAATAGAGGTCCCCTTGAAAGGGCAAAAGAACATATAGAGGCCTGTGGACTTGAAGATAAAATAGAAACCAGATTATCTGATGGTCTTGCTGCAATTTCGCCTGGGGAGGTTGAATCAATTATCGTAGCAGGAATGGGCGGGGAGCTTGTTTTACATATTTTGTCAGATGGGTGTAAAGTATGTGATGCTGCAAAGGAACTGATTTTACAGCCACAGTCTGACATATGGAAGGTTCGTAAGTATATTCGAGACAAAGGATATACCTTGCTGGATGAGGATATGGTATACGAAGATGGCAAATATTATCCAATGATGAAAGTGGGGATAGAACAGAAAATTTGTCAGTGCGAAGAATTATCCGAAGAGGATGTCATGATAAATGACATATATGGACCTGTTCTTCTAAAAAATAGAAATTCAGTTTTGCGTGATTTTTTGGAAAAGGAACGAAGAACTCTTTCAGATATTTTGGAACAATTAAGAAAATCAGCTTCTTCTGATAAAATCGCAATTAGGATGGAGCAAATCGAGAAGGAAATTGAATATAATAAAAAGGCATATTTTATAATAGGGGAAAAATAAATGCAGGAATTTGAGATTAGTGTTCTTCTTCCATCAGGAGAGATAGAAGAAGTTAAAGTGACGAGTGAAACTACGTTATATCAGATAGCAAAAGAATATCAAAGCTATTACGAGGATGATATCATCCTTGGAATGATAAATGGAAAATTAAAAGAACTGAATAATGAATTTGATAAAGATGCAGAGATATCTTTTGTGACAGTAAAAGATAGGGATGGACGAAAGACATACAGAAGAAGTGTTCTTTTTCTTTTGCAGAAGGCCGTGGATGTAATCTATGGTGAGAGTGCAGATTTACATGTGCGTCATTCTCTTGGAGAGGGCTACTATTGTGAGATAGTACAGGCTGGAAAGGATAATCTTATTCATAAAGTACCAATTCAACAGTCTGATATTGATAAGCTCAAAAAGCAGATGCTTTTACTTTGTGACAGAGACATTGAAATAGAGAAAATCAGTATGAGTACTGAGGCTGCTAAGGAAATGTTTGCACGAAGAGGAATGCATGATAAGGAGAGACTTTTTCATTATAGAAGAAGCTCAAGAATAAATATTTACAGAATGGATAGGGTTGAAGATTACTTTTATGGTTTTATGGCGCCTTCCACAACGATGCTTAGATATTTTGATATTGTTCCATATGAGAATGGATTTGTAATTCTGTTCCCGAAGAAGGATTCGAAGGTTGTTGAACCATTAAGTACATCCAACAAGCTTTTTCATACGCTTGATGATTCAAGAGAATGGAGTAAGATGCTTGGAATTGGAAATGTTGGAGCATTAAATGATGCCATTTCCCAAGGAAAAGGACAGGACCTTATTCTTTTGCAGGAAGCACTTATGGAGGAAAAAATCGGAAATATTGCACAGCAGATAGCATCTGATAGAAAACGAAAATTTATCCTGATTGCAGGTCCTTCTTCTTCTGGAAAAACAAGTTTTGCAAACAGACTTTCTATTCAGCTTACAGCAAAGGGGCTTAAACCATTTCCGGTGAGTCTTGATGATTATTATGCTGATAGAGAGGTTTGTCCAAGAAATCCAGACGGAAGCTACGACTTTGAATGTCTGGAGGCTTTGGATGTAGCCAAGTTTAATGAGGATATGAGCAGACTCTTAGAGGGAGAAGAGATAGAATTACCATCATTTAATTTTAAGACAGGTAAACGAGAATACAAAGGCAAGAAAATTCATTTAGGTCCGGATAATATTCTTGTTATTGAAGGAATACATGGCTTAAATGACAAGCTTACACATACTTTGCCTGATGATAGTAAATTCAAAATTTATATTTCTGCATTGACTCAGCTGAATATAGATGAACACAATCCACTTCCTACTACCGATACAAGACTTATAAGAAGAATTGTAAGGGATGCCAGAACCAGAGGAACTAATGCAATGGAAACCATTGCAATGTGGCCTTCGGTTAGAAGGGGAGAGGAACAGAACATTTTTCCATATCAGGAGGAAGCTGATGTGATGTTTAACTCTGCATTAGTATATGAACTGGCAGTTTTAAAAGTATATGCAGAGCCACTTTTATTTGGGATTCCTAGAGAATGTCCGGAATATCTGGAAGCAAACAGACTTCTTAAATTTTTAGAGTATGTACTTCCTATGCCGGCAGAGGGTATATCAAAGAACTCTCTTTTAAGGGAATTTGTTGGTGGAAGTTGTTTTAATGTGTAGTTAATAAAAGACGGAGAATAAAATCTCCGTCTTTTATAGTATAAAAATTAAATATTGATTTAAGAACAGCAGGACGATAAGCCGGGTTATGTCGTTGGGTGATCATCTATCTAGGACGACTGTCGCCAGCCGCCTCAAGCGACCTACCTAAAGCTAGCGGGCCACGTCAAAGCTTTTATTCGGTCTTGCTTCGAATGGGGTTTACATGTGCCCTCTCTGTTACCAGCGAGGCGGTAGTCTCTTACACTGCCATTCCACCCTTACCACAAAAGTGGCGGTATATTTCTGTTGCACTTTCCTTAGAGTTTCCTCCACCGGCCGTTAACCGGCATCCTGCCCT
>JBGVHH010000054.1:0-2964 GCA_045122195.1 Agathobacter sp. | reverse complement strand
CCTATGTAGTCAGGGTGCATTTCAATGAGGATGCAAAGGAAAGCATGAAGGACAAGATAAAGAGGCTGATTGCTAATGAGGTCAGGGCTTCGTAGCACACTGCATAGGTCAAAAAGCATGTAGAAAAATAGTATATATTATGATATAATTGGTGGCTTTCGAGGAGAGCGAAAATTGATTAGAAACCAATCGAAGTTGGTGTAAACGATAAAGCAGTTTACACATTTTTATAAACTGCCCTGTCGTTTGCACCAATTTCGATTTTTCTATAGTGAACAAAGTCGCGTCCGTTTTGTTGGAATCCTATGGATTTTCAATCATTCTCTTCTTGATTAAGATTCATAGAAAAAACAACGATATTTCGGTATCTTACCATGAACCGTGCAATTAGAGGCACGACAAAAAGACCTCGAACTCGAGGTTATTTTAACGATATAGGTAGTGAGTTTTTTAAATCCGCA
The DNA here is from genome assembly GCA_045122195.1 of Agathobacter sp. Classification (GTDB taxonomy): domain Bacteria; phylum Bacillota; class Clostridia; order Lachnospirales; family Lachnospiraceae; genus Roseburia. The sequence goes on along the minus strand of JBGVHH010000054.1, from coordinate 2,503 downwards.
AAGGCATTTTTAACTGTGATTTTCCAAGCTTTCCGCCACAACATGTACAAACAGAGATCTTTATTCCGTACAGAGTTTCTAAAATCTGAGGTGTTTCCATGGAACGAAGTCTGGAAAGATACTGTTTACATCCCAAAAGATTTCGGCATAAAGTCAGATATTTGGATTTGCTTCGGGTGCAAAGAATTCCATAATGCCTGATCCTGACAAAACGTTTTGGAGGAACATGCATCAGAAATCTTCGGATGAATTCAACACCTGAAAGTGTAAGCTCTTTCCATTTACCTTCTTCACGATAGTCTTTTACGGAAAAGGTAACGGTATTTTCAGCCATTCGAATTATTCGATGATTGCTGATTGCAATCCGATGTGTATATTTCCCGAGATAATTAATAACAGAGTTAGCACCGTTAAAAGTCTTCTTACAATGAGGAATCCAGTCTTTTTTATAACAGATATCCAGTAATTCTTTGAAGTTATAGTGGTTACGATATGTTTCGCTGGTTCCATGGAACAGCAACTTATCTTGTTCCCATAAGGATTTTAATTCTTCCATGTATTTTCCACGGAACACCTTTGAAAGAACTTTTATTGGAAGAAAGAATTCATTGCCTTTATCTTTCCATTGATTTTTCTCAGTTAATCCACCGCCAAGAAGAATCACGTGGATATGAGGATGGAAATTCATTTCAGAACCCCAGGTATGTAAAATGCAGATATATCCGACTTTTGCTCCAAGATATTTGGAATCGACTGTAAGTTCATTAATTGTAGCTGCTACGGAATGATAGAAAACATCATATAAAAGTTTTTGATTACTGTAGATAACAGGATTTAATTCCTGTGGTACAGTGAAAACAACGTGAAAATAAGGTGCTTCTAAAACATCTTCACGTCTTGCGTCTATCCATTTTTCTTTTGGCAGAGCCTGGCACATAGGACAACAGCGATTGCGACAGGAATTGTAATGGATATGAAGATGTCCGCAATCCTCGCAAATGCTGACATTTGCACCATAAGCACCAGTTTTGCAATTGATGATGCAATTGGCTACTTTTGCCTGCTGAGGTGAAGGCGAATATTTATCCAGATAATCCGGATAAAAACGATTAAAAATATCCTGTACAGTAGGTTTCTCCATTGTGATCAAGCCTCCTGTACATCGAAAGGACTACGAATACCAAGCAGCGTTTTATTGCTCACATGAAGATAAATCTCTGTAGATTTAGGATCAAGATGTCCTAATAAAGCCTGAATGTATTTAATATCGCATCCTGATTCCAAAAGGTGACTGGCAAAACTGTGACGGAAAGCATGGGTTGTCACATGCTTTGTGATACCGGCTCTTTGAGTACTTCTTTTCAATACCTGATTTACTGCTGAAATATCCAGATAATCTCCGGTGACTTTACTTGGAAATAAGATGTCTCTTGGTCTTCCGCACTGATACCAGTATTCTGTGAGAATATCAAGTGTTCTGTCAGCAAGGATTGTATATCTGTCCATTCTATTTTTCGTATTATGGATGTGAATAGAATGGCTCTTCCTTGAAATGTCTTTATAATGCAAATGTGTCGCTTCAGACACACGAAGCCCGCCAGAATACATAACTGCAAAAATAGACTTATACTTGAGATTGGTTGTTACTTCAAGGATGGCATCTATTTCTTCTTTTTCAAGAATTGTAGGCAGACTGCGATCACGTCTCATCCTTGGAATATCGTCTTCGTTCCAATTAATTTTAAGAACTCTCTTATACATGAATCGAAGGGCTGCGTAATAGTGATTATAGGTTTCAGGCATAATTCCAGCGAGTCTTTTAGCTGTTAAGTAGTCATCTGCATCTTCGATAGAGAGTTCCTGCCAAGGTTTATTAATCGCTTTGAGAAAAGGCGTAAGTGCTTGGCAATACCTGTGAGATGTAGATTCCTTCAGATTTCTCTTTTGAGCAGCAATAATTATTAATTCAAAAATATCTTCATACATAAAATGACCTCCATGAAATGATAGTAGAAAAATGATTCAACTACCTATTCACGGAGGTGCGTTCGCAAAATAAAACTGCTTGTGAAAGCAGCCTAAAGATGGTATTCTTTTCATAGGCAGTTGTTGGGACTAAGCCCGTATTTGAAGTTTGTTATTGGTCGCACTTTAACAATACTATCTTGGGACAATCCTGTCACTGCCTTTTTAGAATAAACAGAAAATGCGCCACAGCCTTGGCAGGCCATCGCGCAGCGATTTTGTTCAATTTGAATTTTCATTTCTGTTAATCCAGCCGAAAGGCTTGATTATAAATATTATATTTTAAGGAGATTGCTGTTTGAGAAAAAACAACACCTTGGAGATTGTAGCGTAACCGGGAGGTTATGAATAACAATCGAATCGTAACCTCCCAGCATTGCAGTCAACAATCATCAGGAGGAAAAATTAATGAGTAAAAATGACTATATCATTCGTTTAGAAAGAAAAGAAGAATACAGAGAAGTAGAGAACCTGGTAA
>JBGVHH010000053.1:0-3309 GCA_045122195.1 Agathobacter sp. | reverse complement strand
AACCTAAACACAAAAAAGTTGAACCCAAGCATAAATATAATGCTCCCATTCCACTGTTATTAATAAAATTAATTATTGCACAAATGTAAAAACAGAAGGATGTAAGGAAATTCAAAACTGATACAATTTTATTACTTTTATTGTTTTTCATATTAATTTACCTCGTCAAATTGGAATTTGTTCTATTATTCAAAACTATTCTTCTGAAAGAATTCATGAATCAATTCACATGGAATTATCGCTCCATATTTAAATCTATTCATAAAATCCGTACCTCCGCCGATATTTATACCAACAATTCTCATTTCCTCATTGAGCACTGCACTTCCACTACTTCCAGGAGCGATATAAGCATTATGAGTAAAGGTATTTACGGGCAATAGTTTGTCATTGCTTTCAAACAAATAATAATCTTTTGACGTAATAACACCAAATGAATAGACAAAACGCTCTCCCTCTGGATTGCTGATAACCGCAATTTTTTCATTGGTGTTCGGATTATCTTCACTTACAGAAAGTACATTCAATGGTTCCTTTGATTCAAAAGAAATCACCGCTAAGTCATATTCTTCGTCAATAAGAACTATTGTGGCTTTTTCAAATTGTTCATAATACATTTCACTGGAAACATATGATTCGCTGCTTTTTCTGTACTCCGAATATGTAGGAGCTCCATATGGCATTATAATATATTCCGTATTTTGAAAATCTTTCACAACGTGATATGCTGTTAATGCATAATAAGTATCTCCGTCTGACCTAAAAATAACTCCACTCGCACCAACACCCCAAGAAATACTCGTAATATTTTCTGTTACCGTTTTCTCTTGTTTTACAATCACAATATTGCTCTCTAAAATATCATTTGTAATCTTATTTGTAAAATCATCAAAATGCCGTGTTTTACATTGATATTCATATACGCTTGGATATATAAAAATACACACGCACACCAATATTAAGGCAACAACAATGATTGTTATTGTTATCTTGTTATTATTCTTGTTATCCATATTTTCCTCGTCAAATTCTTATTTGTATAACTCATCATACCATGCCTCCGTCCTATCAAGAAACGAGGGCAGATCTTTAGTCTTTATTTTCGTATTACGGTGTTTCTTGCTGCGTTCCTTCACGTAGCTTTATGAAATAATCTGTAATATTATCTTCGGATGTAGGAAGATCTCCCACAACTATAAGTTCCATAAGTTCTTCCTTTATTTCGTCAGACATTCCAATACCTTCAAAATAGCCGTCCGAACCAATCGTAATAACATATGTTTCTTCGCCAACGACTTCCGTAAATGTGACCTTTTCCACGTTGTTTTCAAATTCGACGGAACCTTCCCCTCGCACAAAACCAAACAAAACAATGCCAACAACGGCAACAATCAAACAAGTGAGAATAATAATTCCCCAAATTTTTATTACTTTTATTATCAAGCCCGCAAGTTTTTCTGTATTGCTTACCTTTTTGTAGATAACTTCCTTTGTGTCGTTTCCGGTTAATTCATCCAAACTGACACTAAATACCTGTGATAAAACTTGTGCTTGCTTAATGTCAGGCGCAGTTTCACCAAGCTCCCATTTTGAAATTGTTTGTCTCGATACACCGACCTTTTCGGCAAGCTGTTCTTGCGAGAGGTTTGCCTTCTTTCTTAGTTCATAGACCTGTTTACCAAGTTCCATGTTATCAACTCCTTTCGCTATGAATTCTATCATTACCAAGCCGAAAACTCTACCAATTCACCTTGGAAAAGCCGCCCGTTTTCTTAACATTGCTTGTTTTTACATTCTCTGCTGCAATTGTGCGTAAACAAAGTTCTGCCCTCGCTCCGTTTTGGGAACGAGGGCTTGTATGTTATTTATTCTTCTTTTTGAAACTCCAAAATATCTCCGGCTTCGCAATCAAGCACGTCGCAGATCGCTGCAAGGGTGGCAAAGCGAATAGCCGTTACTTTGTTGTTTTTGATTTTGGAAAGGTTGACGTTGGAGATCCCCACACGCTCTGCAAGCTCGTTTAAGGACATTTTTCTCTCAACCATCATTCTGTCTAAACGGAGAATGATTTTACCCATAATGACCTCCTTACAGCAATCCATCTACATCGTTTTCAAGTTTTACACCGTGAGCAAAGAACTGTGAGAAGCAAAGAACGATAATACCCATAGAGATACCGCCCATATCAACGCTGATTTCTGCAAAATCCACTCCGCATACCAAACGAGTAATCACGCTCATAATAAAGCCGATTACGGGAATGGCAATCGCAAAAATACCGATTTCTCTCATCATACGCACATTGTCTTTTTGAAAAGGTGTGGAGTTTTCCGATTTTTTGAAAATCAGATGCAGATTACGGAAAATCATAGCCATTACAGCAAGAAGCACGGCTGCACCAATACAGAAAACGATAAAGGCTGCTACGTTCAATTCTCCATTTATAACGGGGGCGCTGATCTGAAAACCGTAAACTGCAAAATCCTCACGGACGAAATTTTCCGCAACTAAGCTTCTAAAGTTCTCTACGCTGTTATTTGCAATAATGATGCCAATAGAGGCAATCCCCATTCCAACTGCCCCTATCCAATGGAATACCTCTAAAATTTTTGTAATAACCTTTCCGAGTTTATTAAGACCTTTCATTACTCATACCTCCTGAGTGATTTGTTGGTATAAGTATAGCACGTCTCTTAATGTTTGTCAATAGGCTTTTAATGTATGGCATTAAATTTTATATTTTTCAGATTAACTTTCGTTGACATTTAAAATTTGATTTGTTAAAATGTTTCTAACCTTAGGAGGCGAAAACGCTATGGAAAAAGTCCTTTACTCGATGATTTTTAAAAGAAAATCCTTTCACATTTTCCGTGATATAGGAATCATCAATGCCACGGAACTGCGAAACATTGAAGAAGCATATAAAACCTTTACTCCGCTTGTTAGCGAAATTAAAACGGCGATTAAAATTGTTCCGGCAGAAGAAACTACCTGCAAGCGTGGTCAGGAGTATTGTATTCTCCTATACAGCGAGAAAAAAGAAAATTATCTGCAGAACATCGGCTATATTGGTGAGCAACTTGATCTGTACCTTGCTTCTCTTGGAATTGGTGCATTGTGGTTCGGTATCGGTAAACCTGATGAGCCAACCTATAACGGTCTTGATTTTGTCATAATGATTGCCATAGCCAAGGTTTCCGAGGATAAGTTCCGCAAGGATATGTATAAGAGCAAGCGCAAGCCGCCCCAAGAGATATGGAACGGTGAGCATTACCGTGAGATCGGCAACATCGTAAGATTTACGCCAAG
>JBGVHH010000052.1:0-10146 GCA_045122195.1 Agathobacter sp. | reverse complement strand
ATAAACCGATGAAGGAGTAAGATATGGCAAAGAAAAGAAAAACCTTAGTTGACAATTTACAAGAGATTATTGACAGTGGCGATTTAGATGCGTTTCAGGCTGTATTTGACAAATGCGAAATAAATGCAACAAATCGTGGTGCGACAACTTGCAATGCATTGTCTTATCGAAATCTCACTCCGGCACATATACAGTTTTTGATTGATAAAGGATTAGATGTCAATGCGGATTGCGGCTGGGGATATTCGGCAGTTGCGCTGCAGGCTGGAAATAAGGATAACCTCAAATGCCTGTTAGATCATGGTGCGGATATCAATTGTATTATTAAAGAATATAATGGAAGTGCTGTGTCAAGAGCCTGTTCCTGTTTGGATGTTGAGGCAGTGAAGAATTTATTAGAACAGAACGCTTCTATTGATGTGAAGTGTGATTTGGATCAAAAATCGTTGTTGGAAGCAGTGTTGGCACATTGCGATAATGCTTATATCGTTAATGCGTTGGAAATTTCTAAGATGTTGATTGATGCAGGTGCTTTTGCATCAGATCGAACAAAAGAGTATGTACATAGAATAGGAGAACGATTTGAGTTTTTCAGGGCTGATTTTAACAAGGAACGTGTTGAGCAGTACAGTGATGCCTTGGACGAATTATATAAAATATTTGATGTAGAGCCGGTTCCCAGACGAGAAATTCATGATGGAACATCCGTAATTTCAATCAAAGCTACGACCTGGCAGAAACAGCATGAGGAGCTTTGGAATATGTTGGTTCCTGGAAAGGGAAAGGCTCAGACGATGCAGGGGGAGATGATTCGCATTGTTGGTAAAGTTTTATATGAAATCCTTGATAATGGCGGAATTAACTGGGATGATGATTATCGTCAGATGCTGCGGACATTGCATATATTTTTACAAATGGGAAGTGGAATAGAATCAGGACTTGTAGAAGAAGCCTGTAATCTGACAAAGAAAATATCTCCACACTCCAGTAAAAAGGAACTCTATCGTCTGAATGAGCTTGTGGTTCAGTGGGTGATTGCAAATCCAGAACCAGTAGAGCTGGGAGATGTAGACTATTATCGGTAAAAAGTAACTGTTCAACAGATGGAGTTCTTAATTCTGATTTTGGGAATGATAGTCATCAAGAACTCAAATTACTGGGAATAGTGATGAGAATCAACATGACAATTGAGGCTAAAAGAGTACGAGGAGATTTACACATGCCAGAATTATTTCAGCGGGATCGATGTGTGATTGGAAAGCATGTAAGAAATATTTTTAAGGAGGGAGAATTGGAAAAGAAAGCAGTATGGGCAACAGGAATTCTCAAAGAATACATGAAGAAAGGATATGGTAAAAATATGACTAAAAGGGAAAAGCAGTTAAAGATAAGAGAACAAAAGCATAAATGGGCTCAAATTGGGATGTTTGGCGAAAAAAGAAGTTGTCCTTATTGTGAAAGTATTAATATTATACAAATATATAAGCATGATGCTTGGGCATGTATTGATTGTAATGAATGGCTTGAAGAACCGTGCAATGACTTTAATTGTCCATATTGCAGCGGGCGTCCCGAGACTCCATATGAAGTTTATTGGAATACTGATTTCAATGCTGGAAGTTCGCACACTAGAAAGATGTGGAGGAGGGAAAATTATCAACACAAAATGAAAGGGGAATTTAGAAAAAATGATATTTAGGAGGCGCTATTAATGGTATTTTTTATAGGAATGTTTATCTGTAATTTGCTTTACTGATTCCAACAATAATAGCACAGATTCCATTTTCAAAAAGTAGTGATAGTACAATTGGCTGGTGGTCAATAATATTAGAGCAGCTGCTAGACTCATGCTGAAAGATTTTATATAGAGGAGCTTGTTATATGCTTTACGAAGATTTAAAATTGATTGAAAAATCATTGGAGGGCGATGAATATTTTAATGGAGGAGTTTCGTATTGTATTGGAATCGAAAAATATGATGAAAATGTTCCAATCAGTATATCTGTAAAAAGAATGTTGATGAGTATGAATGTTACTTCTTCAGTAAAAAATGAAATTAAAGTAGTCCGAATTAACGACATTGAGAATGAACTACAGAGGTTATGTGCTGAATGGCATTTCAATAATAACATATGCAGTAGTTTGTTTAATATTCTTGATGAAAAGGTTGAAATGTACAGTTTTTGCGAAGATTATGAGTACATTGCTATGGGAAATGTCGGAGAAATATTTAGAATTCTTAAAAGGGATGAAGAAATTGTTTGTATTGATTTTTATATAGTTGATTAATTTGCAAGTTAGTAGGAAATTCAAATTTTCCAGTCTAAGGAGAAAAAGAAATGTCATATTTATATTTCTAGAGGAGGGATAATGTGTTAATGGAACAATGGAACGATTTTGAATTAAATGAGCCTTATGATGGTCCAGAAATAAGCAGTATCAATGGAATTTCGTTGCCAAAACAGTATATTGATTTTATAAAAAAGCATAATGGTGGTGAAGGTGATATTGGAGAAAGCTGGCTTATTCTTTATCCCATAGAGGAGCTTCAAGAAGTAAATGATGATTATGAGATTCAAGAATATTTGCCAGGAAATATAATAATTGGTAGTAATGGTGGCGGAGAATTGTACGGAATCAACTCAGAAGGATATTATTTTAACGCACCTTCTATTGGAGACGAAGATGATATCCGTTTGCTTGGCAATAATATAGATGAGTTGCCTAATAGAATAAATGAATTATGGAGTGAGTAGATTGGCGAAAATTCCAAACAAACTAACGAATGAGGAGACAGTATGAATATTTTTCCTATTCCCACACATATAAAAAACATTTTGCAGCTTGATGAGAAAAAATCAAATATAGAGGAAGTTGCAGGGAAGATAGTATGTAGTTGTGGTTGCAATAAATTTCATATTTTTCATAATATTAATCGCGAATATGACCAATCAATACCGTATAGTGAACAAGATGGTTTGAAAGTATTAATCAAATGCCCTGAGTGTGAAAACAGTTATATTTTGTTTGATGAAGCAACGCAAGGTTATAATGGGTTTGTTTGTCATGATTGTAAAACAGCGAATGATGAATATCTTGAGATATTTAAATGTGAATCATGTGGTGCAAATTCTTTTAAGATAGATGTTGATATCGAAGCTGAAGACTATGAACAGTTTATAGAAGAATGTGTAGAAGAATTTCCAGAAGATTTTTCGCCAGAAGATTATATAGATGCATTTAATTGGATTGTAATATCTCTGACATGCGATAAATGTAATGAAAAAAGAGAATTGGTTAATCTGGAGCTTTCATAGTAAAGAAAACAAGCAATATCTTTTTGAAGGAGTAAAAATGACAAAGATTAATCAGATTGCAATGGAGACAAGAGATTATTTTCTTCCCATTTTAGATTTTTTTGAGGGAGAGGTTTTAGATTTTATTCCATGTACTAATTCAGAAAATACTGGCATGATTGCCATAGAGGTTAAATTTGCCCATGGAATCCATTTTGTTTTGTACCAGACTCTCTGGCGTGGATATTATTATGCGACTAGAAATGGAGAGCAGATTTCCCATACATATTCTATGAGTAAGATTGGTAAGGATACTCATATTAATCTGCAACGCTTCATAAATGATTTGTATTCAGGGCGTTTTGATAAGCAGAAGACACCTACGGAGAAATACCTTAAGTACATTGAGGATAACAACCTGACATCCTATATGAATAAGTCCAGATGGAATCAGGTTTTTGATATTATCCGTCAGATTGAGAACCAGACAGGTCATGATGTGCTAATAAACTATAAGCTACTGGCTGAAGATGCTGAGGTCGGTTATTGGACCATGCGTGGTGATGAAGGTCTGCCTGGGATAAACAGTCGCTATTTTCAGTGGCTTAAGATTCGTCCAATCCATGTGACTCGAGTCTATAGAGGCAGATTCTTAGAGGATGAGTATACAAGTGAAAATTATACGGATATATTTCTTGAGAAAATTAGTAAGACGAATATTAAGTATGAGGCTCTAGAGGATGAGGAAGGGACATTTATAATATATGGTTACAAGTAGGCACTAGACGAGATATGATAATTTGCGGAGATTTATGCTATGAAAAAAAGAAAAAGTGTAAGATATTGGAGTCGTGATGAAATTGAACATATTGTTAAAGAAAAACAAATTGATCGTACACGATTCTGTGAATATTCAAAAAATGATTATGAAAAAGTAATTCGAAAATTTTATTATTCGTTCTGCGACTATGAAAAACATCCTCAGATAACATTGTCATATATATGGCTCCATTTTAGAGAGAATCTGATATCAAGTGCTCCAGCAAATGCAAATATTGGATGGCATAATATGCTTCAGACCATAAAAGAGCGAATGGATTACGATTGGAGCAAACAACTGTATTTGATACTAGATGATGGATGGGTATATGAAGGTTACATTGATGAAATCATTGCTGTGTTAGGTGAGATAACAGGAAATATAGAAGATTTTTATATAGTATCATTGCAATTTGACCAAATGGCTGCTTATTGTGGTGATGGAGATTGCATGGTGATTTATAAAGATAAGTAGATTCTCCTGCAACAGCTTTTGCTGAAAGACCAGGTGGAACAATTGCCCGAGGCGGGGATTGTGGTCTAAAAGTGGGTTTAAAACAGAGATTTAGACCACCAATTATTGACTTTAAATAATTTTATTCTATAAGAGCTAAAGCAGAAAGGATATAGAGCTTCAAGAAAAATTTGCTGACTTGGGGAGGTAAGCTGATTGATAATAAATAAAAATCTAGATGGTATAGGAGGGGGATATGCCTGCTTATTTTTCTGTTAATTTTATTATTAGTAAAAAGAACATATATGAAAATATCGTAATGAATTTTTATCAATCATTATTGGATTCTGGACTTGTGTTTTTTAAAGGGGCTTTTGACGCAGAGGGATATTCAGTAAATGAAATAGCTGAATTGAATCAAAAGAAACTTTATGCGAATGAAGAAGATTTTGAACAAATATATTTTAAGTTTCAAAATTTTAAGGAAACAAGAGTTTTTTTGAATAATCTAGCGGAAGAGGATTATTTCATGTTTGTTTTGATAATTCCAGAATCGGAATTCATCATGTTTGATTATAAATGTAAAAATGATTTTTGCTTAAATGAATCTATTATGTTAGTTGAAAAATTAATGATTTCGATGTGGGAGAGAAATAAATTTCTATCCATTCAGACAGGATGGGAAATTGAGGATGATTGGACAGAGATAGATGATATTATTTCTGGTCTTATGCCTAATGTAACACCATATGCCATAATTCCAACACAATATGTTCGGAAAGAATGGAAAATGTGTAGTTATGAGATTGCTAATTGCGGAAGTATGTTAGTGAATCCGTTTTACAAAATTATTATTAAAAATGAAAATCTATAGTGAACAAATAGATTCATAATTAATAGTAAATGTTCGGATCATGAAGGAAGAGCTGATATAATGGATGTTCCAGCGAATAATGTCTTGTCATTATGGAGAATTGCTCATAAATAATGGTATAAGCAAGTTTGGTTACGGAGGACTTAAAAGGTGATTGTAACGGAAAATCTGTTTTTGTCTTGCCAAAGGAATTGAAGGAATGGGGAATTTATCTGTCAGAGACAAGAACAGAAAAAATTATTGAAGAGTCATACTGAAAAAATGTGAAGGGAGAGGAAGAAAAATTGATTTTGGATAAATTTTTGCAGACTAAACCTAAAATACATGTAGTGAAGCGCTTTGCAAAATCAGAAAATTATTTTGCACCAGGGTTGCTTGTCTATATTGAAAATGGTAGAGGCGATTTGTTTGTAAACTGGGTACTTGAAAATGGCAATTTGTGTTATAATCTCCAGTTCAAAGACAAAACACTCTTTCAATTGCAGGGGGATGAATATTTTTGTCCGACCTGTGAGAAAATAGTCCGTACCGCATATAAATTGGAACAAACGGATGAGTTTTGTATAGATAAAATCAATCAGGAAGGAACATCATTTGAGGAGTCTGTAAATGAAATATCTCCTATGTTAGGTTTGTTAGAAAGTGGATTCTATTGCTTGTGGAACACCCAGCTTTATCCCACTGATGGAAATGGAAATCTTTTTTGGGATTATCCAAATGATAGTAGTGTTAAGCCTGGCTCATGCATTTTCTATTTTGGTGATGGTGAATGGGGCTCATGTATTCCACATTATATGATTGCAACACAACCTAAGAAGAAACTGAATGTTGAGAGAGTACAATACTACAAACTGAATCCTAATTGCAGAGCAATTGCCTATTATATGGATGGAAATATTACGGCATTACTTGATGGTCACCATAAAGCAATGGCTGCGGCGATGGAACATAGACCGTGTAATTCGATTGTAATTTCAAAATGTACTTATTTCATGAGAACAATGCAAAATGGCGAAAAGTATGGTTGCTTAGAAGCAAATGAAGCTATTTTTAAGGTTGATGAGTTGCAGAGTGAATTTTGCAAAGATAAATACTTATCGGAAAAGAAAGAACATAAATACTCTTCGATAAGCAATTGGAAAATTGATACTGAAGATATTTTCCCTGACGAAATTGATACAAGAGGTCTTTCAGATTTTTATCCTACAGTGAAAGAATGTGTAAGTATGGATATATTTGGACCTATAACAAATGAATTTATTGATAAATTTTTACATAATGAAATAAGTTTAGAAGAAACAAAATATGATATTTTTATGGATGCACTTGCGGCTAATAGACATGAAAGATTATTTGAAGTTATTGATTATATTTTGCATAACAATCAGATGTATGAGTATATGATTTCAGCGCTAGAACATCTTTTTCGGATGCCTCATACAGACAACTTAGAAAAATACTTAATTGATTATGTGGTTGAAGTTGAAGATGAGCATCCAGATGTTGGAAGGTATATAATGCAGAATTTATGGTAAGCCGATTATGATGAAGGATGTTGGCTAATTGAAAATATGAATCATACAGAGATTATACCTAATGATTCGGAAATGATAGAGGCACAAGTTAAGAAATCAGATTAAATAAGCAGTAATAATTGTGATTTTATTAGCGATTCTGGAGAGGATTGAGATTAATAAGAAAAAGTATTTTCGAATCTGGGGAGCAGAAGGCTGTATGGAAATGAATGAGGCTTATAATATTCAGAAGTATATCCCTAAGTCTTTAGCAATTGGGGATGATGAATGTTGTAATGCTCTTCTATATGCACATGGGAATAATGGATTTGGATTGTATATTGTATCTTTAAGTGATTTAGATATTAGCGAGATGAAATATATTGCTGATTCATTGGAATCCTTTTTCGTAAAGGAAAATGGCATAGATATTTTTAATAATGTCTGGTAGATGGAATTTTTATTTCCTGAATATTTAAAGTGGAGGACGATATGATTATTCAAATAGATAAGGAATCAATTCTTTGTAATTCTTTTGAAGAATATAAAGTGCAAATATACAAGCTATTTGAAATGAAAACTGCAGAAATATGGATATCGGAAAATGGGGGACAAGATGAATTGCCTTGTCTTTCAATTTTGATAAATGATGATGAAGTTGTTATCAATTATTTTGGAGAAGATGAATGTAACTTTGTCACAGTTGGTGACGAAGAAGATAGTAGAATCATTTCCTTTTGTGAGGGGCAATATGATGTTGCCGGATATCAGGTTATAGATAAGGAAACTGCAATCAAAGGCATATTGGATTATTTTGATTCACAGAGTATGTCACACGATTTACAATGGGAAGAACTATAGGAAATTCCGATTTAACAATCGATTAAGATTAAAGTAATGGAAAAATTTTATGATAAGATTAGTAAAAAGTTATATAAAGCGCTTAAAAAGGATGTAAAAAGAGTATTAAAGAAGATGAAAGATGAGGAATTGTATTCCGTAGCTCTAGTAATAGATAGTGATTGCATCACTTTATTTATGTTGAATTAGAAGAAAGATTTAATAAACGGCAGTTGATTTGTATAAAGCAATCAATATTTATTCAAGTTTTTCAGAAGAGATAAAACAATAAGTTGTGAAGTATAAGAACGGTACTAAGAACAAGGCATGGATGATTACTAGGGGAAATATTAAATATATCGTAGATAAAGGGTTTATATGATTTTCATTTGAACGATGGGAGGAGAATATGAAAAAGGAAACGATGGATATTTTATCAACAGCAATTTCTGATGTTGGATATTGGAGATGGTGGGATACTACTAGTGACATTGCTCAGGTCGAATTTGGAGGCGTAGAATTATTTGATGTTTCAAAGACAGGTAATGCTGCTAAATCAAGTGTCATTGCGTTGCGCTTTTCTGGAAATGGATTTATAGTTTTTTTTGATTGTGAGAAAAATACAGATGTTTGGTATGATGAACTTCATGATGATAAAATAGAGCCTTTTACATTAGATTATGATAGTTTTTCATTTAATGATACTAACTATGCTTTTGAAGTTTTGAAAAGAAACAAAATACGAAAAATTATAAATGGAAATTCAATTCAAGATTTGATACCAAACGCAAAATATTTGCTTACGGCAACATGTGGAAGTATTGGCTTTGTAGCTGGTGGTGATGAGTTAAGTATAGTTGGAAGCAATGGTAAATATGAAGAGTCAGATATTACTTTGTTACATGAAAAGTGGTGGGCGTATTGGCGAGATTATTGGGCAAAAAGAGAGACATCTGATGCATATGAAAAGGATTATGCATGTGAGGTTACTATACCAATCAAAAAGTAGAGAATTTCTGCAGCTGGTGCTTAGTGTTTTAGGCTTTAATTTGCAATGAAGGTTGTCAAATAATTTGAAAGACTGGCGTATACTGCCTGAAATAAGCAAGCGTGCACCAGGCCGTAAAATTTATTGGAAAAATCCACAAAAGAGAGAAAGTTTACAGCCTGAAATATTTTTTTACCAAGCCAAGCCGTAATGGAACATAAATATCTTGTTTTTTTCCTGGTTCATATGGGTTCCTCCTTGTGTTTTTTCTTAAGTATAAGGAAGAATTCTGAGTCTGTCGTGTCAGGCTATGTGGTAGACGAAAAAAGAAGATTTGTGGTTCGTCTAATCTGCATGAACTGTCGGGAATAGTGGTTGAAACAGCTTTGAATCAAATCGGACAGAGGAGTCAATGGTATCTTTTCAGAAAGAAGTTTCTGTTTCCAATGATTCAGGTATTGTCTGATTATGTATCTGAAACTGCTCTCATCTATGGAATCATTAGATTTAAGAAGTGATGCAGTTGGAACAACATCTTCAAAAGCTTCAATAATTTCAACATGGTCTTTAAGCGAGATTTGGGAATAAGGAACAAATGAGGATAGCAGGATGGCATGAGTTTTACCGCATACTTCGCATTTGACACGACATATCCTAAAACGGAGTTTGCCAGATGGAGTTTTGAGGTAACGGTAGTAATAACCATGAACTGTAAGGTATCCGGAGTGACCACATGAGCAGTGGAGTTTATGGAACTGAAGGTTTGAAATAAGATTATTATAAAAATTTGGTGTTATGGGATTGTTTTCCTGGACAAATATGGTTATCATAGCTAAGTAAGATTTTTTACTTTACATTGAAAGATGTAAGGAAAATCTTTGGTGTTTGAGGCAGGAAACCAAACTTTGGTCGGGGAGGTTCCTGCTTCTTTTGTTTATAGTGACATAGACTATAATAATACAAGAAGGTACAGGATAAAACAATCTGAAGTAAAATGCATCAGAATAATTTATACTGCACCTTCATTTAATTTGACTGAAAAAAGGGAAAACAGGGGTACGGAAAGTTACAAATAATAATATAGTTGATTAATTTGCAAGTTAGTGGGAAATTCAAATTTCCCAGTCTAAGGAGAAAAAGAAATGTTTGATACAGAAACAGTTTTTGGAAAGAATTGATATTATTAAATACAATAATCAAACTGGTTATACTGTTGATATGTAAGCGCTAAATAATAAGGTGTCTAGAAGTACCACCTAATAACTGAAATAATGATAGTAACCAAAAATAATGGAGCATTTCACTATGGAAAACGTAGGGAAATGGATTCCTTCAATACCTATGGAGGTTACATATCATGC
>JBGVHH010000051.1:0-3802 GCA_045122195.1 Agathobacter sp. | reverse complement strand
AGAAATACAAGTTGCCTAGTAATGTTAGGATAATGCATTTGCCTGATATACCATTGTGTGAAAATTATCCTACTATAGGACCAATGTAACTGTTCAGAACCTCTTAAGCAAAGATGATATCTGCATTTCCATTTAACGCTTCTTTTATAGCTGTAAATGCATTGATTCCATGCTTGTGAGCGGTTCCAATATAACTCATAATTGTTAGATACTCCTGTGCGCCTTCTTCACATCGAAAGCAACCTGAGACTTTGGTTTTTACTTTAATCATTCTTAAATCTCGTTCAGCCTGGTTGTTATCGAAAGGTACACAGAGGTTATTTATAAATAGGCAGACTGATGCCTTGTAACTCTCTAGTCTGCTGATTAAATTTAATACCTTGCTCTTTTTCTTGCGACCACGTTTTTTTGTGGTTTCTTCCGGAAGAGGATTTTCTTCATATGCGGTTTTGATGATTTCATCATACTTTTTATCAAACTTATGCAAGTAATAATAGCTGATTTCATTTTTCCCGCTTACAAGAGCTTTGTCTCTTACCTTTTTCATAGCAAGAAGAAGTTCCTTGAATTGCGGAGCCCATTTTTGCTCGGGGTAGTTTTCGATTATCCCGTTAAGCTCACGCAATAAATGTGCGCAGCATACCGCATGTTCCACATCCGGATATTTCCAGTAGGAAGCCCAGCAATCATGGACAGCAATACCATGAAAAGATGGAAGGATTCCAATGGCATCCATTCCCAGATGTCCACGTTTCTGCTGGAGGCTTAAATAAGTGTAATCCATATCCGATACGTTATGAACCCACCAGGTTTTTCCGTCAACACGGGTACCTGTCTCGTCGCAATGGATAAGACCAAGATTTGTCATGACACTATGAAGTTTTTCATAGGTTGGCTTTAAAACACCGGCACATCGGGTCACCATGTTTTTGATGGTTCCAGTTGATAGTGGGATGTTGAATACACTGCTAAGTATTTCATGAGTACGATTAATACTTACTGCGCCAACAGTATTAAAAGCTATGACCATTGACTGTAAGTTTTTACCATACTGTACAGTTGCTTTGATGTCGGAAGGAAAAGAACCTGCCTTCTTACAGTTATGAAGAGGGCAATTGCCTACCACAATAAGTTGATGCGCTGTAACATTTACAACTACTTCAGCATCGATTTCATGGCGTGTCTCTTTGATACATGCTTTATCAAGACAACTATCATGATAAGGACAGTTCAGACAATCAGAGTGCATATGTGGCTCTATGATGTCGGGTTCAGAAATGACAGAAAGACATACTCCATCATGCCCATTCTGAGCCCCTTGTTTCCTGCCGGACTTCTGGCGTAGACTACGCTCCTTATTTACTGGCGGCTTCTTAAGTCCATCGCTTGAAGGTGGCTTTGAACTGTTCTTGGAGTTTTTATTAAGCTGCTCCTTAAGTTCTTTGATGGTCTGGTTGAGCTCTTTAATTGTTTCGTTCATTTCGGATACTTGCTTTGTCAAAGCAGTATTCTGCTCCATTAACTGTTGAACGAATTCCATTGTAATATTAATAGGCAAACAGACCACCTTCTTTCCTTGATTTCTATACCATAATTATAGCAAAAATTAAGGAAATAAGCGAATCGCAAGTAAACTGCTTATGGTAAAAATGACGGTGGATAAGTATTAAATTTCAAGGTGCAAATGGTACAAAATCTATTCAAAAACATCAAAAAACGATGAAAATGAATGATAAATTAAGTGGAAAAACATTTCTATCCACATGGGACAAGAAATCTTCTAAAAGGAGTTTCTCTTATCCACAATAAAGCTGTTTTTGTCAAAACAGAAAAAAAGAAATTTCTCTGTTTTGTACAAAATAAAGTTACATGAACCCACTAGGGTTCTGAACAGTTACTATATAAAAATAATAGAAGTAAAAGGAGAAGAGAAAGATGGTAAAAAAGATTTCAGAAAAAGAATTTAACGAAATGGACAAGACAGGATATACATTAATTGATTTTTCAGCAAAATGGTGTGGACCTTGTCAGATGCTGGCACCTGTGCTTGAAGAGGTGTCAGAGGAATATGCTGACAAAATGAAATTTTATACAATTGATGTAGATGAATCAGCAGCCCTTGCCATGCAGTACAAAGTGGTAAGTATACCTGCACTTGTAGTGTTGAAGGATGGAGAAAAGGTAAATACACAGGTAGGATTTGTTCCAAAGGATGCACTTAAACAGTTTATAGATTCTTGTATGAAATAGTGTTTATTACTATGCAGATGTAATAAAAAGACCTGATTATTCAAATGAAAGTGTGATATGCTGTCATTTATATCAGGTCTTTTATTTACAAGTGAAATTAGAACTATTGTTCCAATGTGGCAGGGCAACTGTGAATGGGAAAATGTTTGTATGACAGTGAAACAGTTGAAATAACTATACATCCTGAGCGGGAGTTGCCTTATTAATGGCTGATTGTATGGCATCCAGAAGTATCATATAGGTGTATCTGCAATCTTCAGTATATTTAATGTCAGACAGTGACTGTGAATTGACAATCTGATTTGAAATATCATTTATGGAACCTTCGATTAGAGGGTACATTGCTGAAATACTTTCATCCAGATTTTTTACAGATATAGAATTGATGTGATTTTTATCTACACATACCATTACTTCAAGTGAACAATTATTGAGAACTAATGAGGAAGAATAAACACCCGGTATGTAAGAAACTTCGGCAACTACCTCGGATGTTGGGGTAGCATCGGACATTAATTCGCCGGAACTGGCAGAATTACCCTGAGTATCTGAGGAAAACATTTTGATAATAAAGAAAAATAGTATAATACCAAACACAATAAAGAGACTGATATAAATCAGTTCTTTTAGTCTGAATACCATAATTTTAGGTTCTTTTTTCATACAAATACCACCTTTGATTTTTAATGATCTTAAAAAGTTATGATACCGGATTTCGAATGTTTTTAGGATTTCGAGAGCTCGAAGAGTGAAGAAATCCGGTATCATAGGGGTCAAAATACCTTTTGCCCCCAACATCAAGTTATTATAATGGATTAATAAAATTACAGTTACAAATGCTATATTAAAGTATATTAGTGATGGGACTAAAGTATGTATAAAATAATTGATAACTATCAAGAGCTATACAAAATTACATTTTTTGAAGGCTTGCATTGAAAAGATGTAATTTTATATGGTATGTCACGAGGGGGAACCCGCGAAGCGAGAGGAGGATTCATGGCCAAGGCGACGTAACCATATGAGTTGTCCGACAAATGGGATATCTTTAATTTAATGTACTATATTTAGTATACTCACAGCTGGCAATTTAGTATATCTTGTAGTAAAAACTAAAATATTGGTCTTTTGTCGGACAATTTATAATATAAGGGAGGAGATAAAGGGATGAGTTTACAACTTATTTTAGGTGGAAGTGGTTTTGGAAAGACCACAGAATTATATAGAGATTTAATAGATGACCATGAAAAAAAATGTATAGCAGTTGTGCCGGAACAGTTTACAATGGAGACACAGAGAACCATTGTGAATATGAGCACAGGTCACGGAACAATGAATATAGATATACTAAGCTTTGACAGGCTGGCAAAAAGATTATTTGACGAATCATCCATGAATGTATTAAAAGTATTAGATGACACAGGAAAATGTTTAATATTGAGAAAGATAGTGGAAGAAAATAAAGATAAGCTTTGTTATTTTAAGTCAAAGGTTAAGCTGCCGGGATTCATAGAGGAAGTTAAATCCATGGTATCTGAATTTTATCAGTATG
>JBGVHH010000050.1:0-2742 GCA_045122195.1 Agathobacter sp. | reverse complement strand
ATCGTCGGGGTTTCTGTAAATGTCAAGAGATGAACCATCACAGGCGATTAATTGATACTTGCCTTTGTAAAGTCTTCGTTTTAATTTTTGGTTGAAGGCAAAAAGAAGGTTTGCAAGGGCATCTTTATGGAGCTTTTGTCTATAATGGTTCAGTTGTCAAGACAAAAATCTAAGACTTTTATAATGAACTGATATCCATGGTTATGGGAAGATAGAATCTCCCCAGTGACAGTCTCCAATTAGGCAGCTTCCTTAGCAGCTTCATATAGCATAGCTGGATAGTATACGGTCGCTGGAGGAACATTACCGATTGCAGAATGGCAACGCTCAAAGTTGTACTTATGAATATAAGCAGCGATAGCCTGGCGTGCTTCTTTGATATTTTTCCATTCGGTAAGATATGCTTCTTCGTACTTGAATGTACGGAACCAGCGTTCGATCATGATGTTATCAGCCCAACGGCTTTTTCCATCCATGCTTTGCTTGATTTTGTTTGCTTTGAGAAAATCCTTGTATTTCTGACTGGTAAATTGGCAACCCTGATCTGAGTTGAGAATTTCCGGCTTTGCAACTTTGAATGCTTTTTCACATGCTTCTATGCAGGCACGTGTATCCAAAGTGTCATCCAGTTCCCAGCCTACGATACAACGGCTATGCCAGTCTATAATGGCTGTTAAATACAAGAAACCATGCTTCATTGGAATATATGTAATGTCGATTGACCATGCCTGGTTAGGGCGGTCTATGACGGCATTTCTAAGTAAATATGGAACAACCTGTGCCTGTTTCAAGCGTTTTGAAAGATTTGGCTTCGGATATACCGGGTTAATGCCCATTTCATCCATGTATCTACGTGCTTTGCGTCTACCGACTTTATATCCACGTTGTTTAAGCTGGGAAGACATCTGTCTGGCACCCCATGTTGGATTATCTGTGTGAAGCCGATCTATAATACGTTTGCATTCGAGTTCTTCGTCAGAAACAGGAGTTCCTTTATAATAAATACTTGTTCTGTTAACGCTAGCAAGCTTCGCAACAACAGAAACAGAGAGATCGCTTTCCTTATTCTTCGAATGGTTTTTTACTAAATTTACTCTCGTAGTCAGGTCCAAGCAATTCTCTAGATTTTTTTTTGAGCCAATCCACCTGCATAGTGAGTTGACCAACCATTTTGGCATATTCAGCTTTTTCCTTACGTTCTGATGCAAGCTTTTCCTTGATATTTTCTTCTCTTTTGTCGTCAAAGACAACAGAGGCATTGTCCAGGAATTCTTTCTTCCAGTTACGGAGTAAGTTTGGCTGAATATTGTTTTCAGTAGCTATTGTGTTTATATCTTTTTCACCTTTAAGCACTTCCAATACGAGTTTTGCTTTGAACTGAGCTGTAAAATTTCTTCTTGTACGAGACATAATTTTTCCTTCTTTCTGATTGATAATAACAGTATACCAAATTCATTAAGATCTGTCTCAAAAAGTGTCTTAAATTATGATACCATTATACTAGGAATAAAAATATGAGGAAGTGGTGAGTATGGAGAATGTTGTTAGTATTTTTTATTATGTAATTGTATACAGTTTAGAATTAGTTAAAATTTTTTTAGTGGATAAATATTTATTTGGTTGGAAAATAAGGAAATTGAATTGGAAAAGGATTGTATTAGTGGTGTGTGGTGTATGGGTAATTGCATTGTTTTTCTTTTATTTATCTCAACAAATAAATCCGTTGATTTTTTATTTTGTTTTTTTGCTGATAGAAACTTTTATTGTGTTTGAAGAAGTTGTATGGAAATTAGTTTTCTTTACAATTACAGAGGTGTATGCAATTAATGTAATTGATGTTATGATACAGCAAATGTATGAGGTGTTTTTGAAACTTTTTGGAAATGATATAGAGTTGCCAATGAATTGGATTGTTTCAGCTACAACGATTCTTTTCTTGATACTTATCATATATGTTATACGTGATAAAATGCAAGGGTACATAAGTAAGATACCCATACGATATTATTTCATATTCATTTGTTTGGATACTGGAAACGGGATTATACTGGGGAAAATACAAGACAATTTGGAAAAAGGGAATGTAGCACTAAAGATTGCCTTTATCTTTATTGTATTGGGGGTTTTTCTTGAGTTGGCACTTTTACTGATTCTTGCAGCGACAAGAGAAGTATATAAAGAAAGAGATTTACTGAACCAAAAGTATTTGAAATTGCAGGAATCTCACTATAAATATTTGGAACAAAGAGAAACTGCCACAAAAAAATTTCGGCATGACATGAGAAATCATATTTACATTCTACAGCATTTGCTGGAGCAGGGGAAACAGGAGGAAGCAAAGCAGTATGCAGGTGAGATGGAACAGCATTTTAATGCAATGGGAACGCCGATTTCTGTAAATCATGGAATTGTAGATGCCATACTGAATAAATATGCAGCAGAATGTGAGGAGAAGAACATTGCCTTGTCTGTAAAAGGATATATGCCACAGGAATGCAGAATTTCTTCTTTTGATTTGTGTGTGATTTTCTCAAATTTGTTAAGTAATGCCATAGAGGCAACAGAAAACTGTGTGGAAAAAAGGATTTGTTTAGAATTGCGTCATGAAGAAGGGGATTTTATGTCGTGTATAAAGAATACATATGATGGGAAGTTGGTAGAAAAAGACGGTAGTATCCAAACTAGAAAACAGGATAAAGAAATGCATGGGTATGGTCTTGCAAATGTAAAAGAGTGTGTGGC
>JBGVHH010000049.1:0-5097 GCA_045122195.1 Agathobacter sp. | reverse complement strand
TCTTTTTCCTTCTGCATCATAACCCCAAGTTTCCAGATCATAGTGAAGCTCTTCAAGTATATCTTGCATAACCAATAGCCCATATTTCTCCATCATCTCAGCCAGAAATGTGCAGCAGCGTTCAAATTCCTTGTTCAAACTGCTCCTCCTTCCATAGTTGTGCTTCTGCATCGTTTCTTACATATAAAATTATAATTACTTCATATACCAATGATACAACCACAACTCAGAAAAAGCAATAATTCAAGCTCTTAAAAAAATATATTTTCTTATTCTCAAGTTCATCATTTGCTACAATAATTTTCCCATGTCCATGGCAAGATACGCATTAGAGACGGCTCTGCCTCCTCCAATGCATCTTGTCAGGGTGCTCCCCCTCTGCCCCCCTGTTATTATCCCTTTACTGTAAAATATGGAGTGAAAAAACCTATCTGCGCGAAAATCCGGAGTATTCCAGCCATTTTGCAGTAAAAAACGGGTGAATGATTGCTACCACAAATGAACGGCTTTTTAAAGTGCAGTAAAATTTAAAGTAAAAATTATACTTCACATTATAATATAATGTATTTTAGCGCTTTTACCGTAAAAAATGATGTGCTCTTTTTCTCTTTTTTCCAACTATTTTAGCACATGAAAAACTGATGTAAAAATGAACTTTTACTGTAAAATACGGACCATTATAGTATTAATTTGCACATTACAGTTTTCACAAAAGTATTATATTTATTGTTTTAATTTAAATCCAACTTTTCTTCAACCAGGCTAAGCGTTTCTTCTATACTCCGATTTTCATCTCTTGTTATTACATTAAAACCAGAATTTTGGAACATCATGTATCTTTCCTGTGAATTAATTCTTTTCAGACATTCTCTGAAATTTATCATAGCCTCCTCAGGATTATCTTCTTTCAATAACAACTGATATAAAAACTGTTTTTCCTTATCTGGTCTTTCAAAAAATCTCTGCACAGAAATATTCGGATCTGCTAACATAATCAAAACATGATTTTCATCTGAAACCTCATGTAAAATTTCAACTGGAATATTAGTATCCACAAATATTTTTTTCTTTGTTCTGGAAACTAAATCCTTTAAAATTTCAATTTCTAAGACAGTACATTCTTTTGTAACACCATTTACCCACGCCTCATATTCATCTGGAGTTCTTCTGACAAATTCACCCCAATCCTGTAAATCTCTTGTGTAAGTAAGATTAGGAAACTCCTTGGCATCCAAATTTTCTAAAAGTCTATCCTGATAATTTTCTTCGCAGGCGATTCCGTCATATTTTTCTGCCAGAAGTTTTACCATTGTGGATTTTCCAGCATATGCTGTTCCATTAATAAAGTATACATTTTCAAACTTCATAACAAACTTACCACTCCCTTTTATCTTATCGACTCAATTATCATATCAATAACAACACCAACAGCTCTTTTAATATCATTGCCTTCCCATCCAAGTTTCCAATCATCCTCTGAATACACATCAGAAACAACATATATACCTGTTGCCACACATTTTCTATAATTAGCTATTGTAAACAAACCAACACCTTCCATTTCAACGCAAAGTGCTCCTTTATCCCGATAATCCATGACTTGTCCCCACGTCTCTCTATAACCTGCGTCCGTTGTCCAGTGAAGTCCTCTCTTATATGGAATTTCAGCATTTGTTATCATTTCTTCAATATCGTTCGTTAAATCCTTAGACGAACGAATTATCTCATAATCATATCCGTACAACCTTGCTACTGCAGTATCATTAAAAGTGCCGTCCGTAAGAATAATATCTCCCGGAACTAATTCTGGTTGTAAGCCTCCGGCATATCCAACGTGAATTAATTCTTTAACGCCTCCGGCAATTAAATCCTCCGCTTGCGTAGCTATCGCAGGTGAGCACATATGCCCTTTAATAAAACCAATGTTTTCATTTTTATTAAACACATACAGCTTCCCACCTAATGGATATCTATATTCTCCTACATTTCTTGACACCATTTCATCAAAAATATCATCAGCAAGAAGATATACTCTTTCTGGTATTTTGATTTTATCGATATTGAATCCAGCATTATTTAATTCTACTCTTACAAGTTTCTTAGGGTCTGTTAATACATCATTTCTATTCATTGCCATTTACCTTTGTTTTTTAATATATAATGTCATTATGTATCACAATAGTATCTTTGAATCAAAAATTCATATGCATCTTTTGAATGCTTAAATATTTTTACTTTCTCACCATAAGTATGCAATTCCTGAAATAACTCTTTTCTCTTTATGTTGAACTCGAATACCCATTTAATGTTCCACCATAAAAATTTCAATGTCGGTTTGGAATTATAGGATTCTTTTCCATTTCTTTGATTAATCCAGCGTCTAAATACTCTTATCATTCTTGTAGCTGTATTTTCATCTATCACAATAATATAATCGCAACAATCAAAACTTTCCTTAAGCGACTCCCTCGGTGAGCCCTCTACTATCCATTCGCTTCCACTAACAATTTCGTTAAAGTATTCATCACGTTCCTTCGGACTTCTTTTTACATCTCCATCTGAAGTTCTTTTCCAGACTATATTATCTTTTTCATAGTAAGGGACATTTAATTTTCGCGATATTAGCCTTGCAAGTGTTGTTTTTCCACTTGCAACTGAACCAATAATATCTATCTTCAAAAGATAACACCAGCCTTTCACACTATAATTTTCTTATGTACTTGCTCAATATTTCATCCATCAAATCATAATTTCTGCTTAAAACAACTCATCCAGTAAAAAATAATATTTGTATTTTTGATTATCAAAATCAACACCCAACGCATCTAAAAACATCTGAGGCTTAAAATTAAAAATCTTTTTCCCATCAGTGTACTTGCCATCGAAATTGTGTTTCAAACTTCTTATTGCAATTGCGATATCTTGCCATCGATCGGCTGGACCCATTTTACCAATATCTATGAAACCGCTTATTTCATTTTCTTTTACAAATATGTTTGGTAAGCAATAATCACCATGTGTAAGAACAATGTCTTCATCAGGTCGATTATTTTTTAACCAATTAAGAAGTTCTTTTGGATTAGCGAAACCATTTGGTCCGAATGTCTCTGGCTCGACGTTGTATAAATCTACCAGATTATGCAATACATTATATTCTGCATTTTTTAATCGTTCATTAAGTCTGCTAGCCTGATATGGACAATCTTTTACATCAATTTTCCATAGTTGCTTTAAGCCCTGTGCTGCAAGATTTATCAGTTTTTCGGGTTGTCCAAGGTACTCAACAGAACAGAGCATTTTTCCATCAATTTTAGTCATAAGCGTATATTACATACCATTCACAACACAATATTCAAGTATTGTAGGAATCGGGATTTGATTACCAATCCACTTTGCAATTGCAGACTCATTATTTGTTTCTTCACTTTGTGGCTGGATTTTCAAAACGAATTTATCATAAATACGTACTTCTGAGTCCGACATACCAACATTATCCAATGAATATTCTTTTGTGCCGACAATTGCCTGAATATTTTCAGGAAGCTCAAGGTGTCTCATTTCTCCTATTGTTCTCCTTCAAATAAATATTTACCGTCCATCTGTAATATAATGCTTCACTCTGGATTCTAGTTGTAATAGTTCTGTTCTAATAATTTGTTGATCCTAATAAAACCTTCATACAGTCATGCTCCTAAATTAAATCATATTAAATGCTTTCAATGCTTCTATTATTGCCTCCTCTTTCTCTTTTGGACACTGTGGTTGTTTTGCATCATTAGATTTTGATAAATTAAAGTTTACTCCAACCTCTATTCCACATTTCCTTTTTACCTGTGAAATGTATAGATTAGAAACCTTCAACCCATGCTCTTTCAGCACATACTCCTGAATTTCCTTATAAGTTGCCTTACTCTCTGCGGTCGTCAAATCAAGCTCATCCAACTCTAATTCCACTTCAATATAATCATCCGCTTTTTGTTGGGACAAGAGAACAACCGTCTCCACATGAAATGTCTGGTTTGAATTGATGTCTTGTGCTTGGATATGTTTCCTTACCATTTGACAATCACATTTCATTTTTATACTCAATAATCGTTTTTCTCTAATTAATTCAACTATAAGCATTCATTAAGGTTTCTGGAACCTTTATTTTGAAATCAATTAATCCATACCTTGCGTAACGTTTACTAGTAGTACCAACCATACATTTTCCTCTATCAGAAAGAGCTTTACTGACCAGCTTCATTCCATCCGCATATTGCATTAACTCCAAATAATGCCCCTCCAATAAGATTGGCGTTGGTAATTGATATTTCACTCCAGTTCCAACAGAGTAATTAGTTATCACAAAAAAATCTATGGTCTTAGGTACAATTCCTTCATATTCCATACCAAAGTATTCTGATAATATCTCGTTATGTTCTTCAACATATTTCTTGGCCCATTCCAATTGAGAGTATGCTTTTCTTAACATCTCATCCAAATTAGTTATATCTCTTTCAGAATCAACCGGAATTTTATATTTTAATTCAATCACCTGCAAATGGTTATTTAACCTATCATAAACTAACATATCCATTCCTGGTCTAATTTCTTGCTCCTTATTCAAATTTTTAGCAACCACAAATCTTTTATTTACAATTTCTTTTATCCTATTTTTTTGCTCTGTCTCAAACATATTCTGCTCTATCTCATATTGCTTAGAATGACGTTTTGATAATATTCTTAAAGCATTTACTGCTGGTCTCTGCATACTAAAAATTCCCTCTGAGAGCATAATTTCATCATTGCCCATTTCAAACAAATAATTTAATGATAAATCTGCATTTTTGTCATCCATTTTATATGTAAAAAAATCAACCGCATCTTCAACCTTTTCTCTACATATTCCCGATTCTTCAATTAACATATCTACTAACTTATCTCTTTTACATTTAATAATCCCTTCATCTCCCGGAGGTAGTGTCAAAAACTACCCATTTTTTATTTTAAAAATTCTTTTAAAACCTTGATTTTTGGAGGTTTGCAAATAAAAAGAGCATTGACCTCCCTTTTTGATGTATAATGAGTTCACCACAAACCATTACCTCGAAAGGA
>JBGVHH010000048.1:0-26398 GCA_045122195.1 Agathobacter sp. | reverse complement strand
AGTCTGTCCTTGTGAGTATCTGGATTGAGAACGTATAGGAAAAATTTGTCCAGTGTAATATCCAGACTACATTGTCCTTGCATAAATGACAGTATAGTATTCTGATGTTCTGGTCTGAAAGATGAAAAAATGGCATAGCTTTCAGGCTGCTGTTTCAGAGAATTAAGTGCTTCCTCGCGAGAACAGGATTTACCCAGAATCTGCTCGAGAGAGGTAATAGTAGGCATAGTTTCATTCATAAATAGACCCCTTCTTTCTCATAAAGTAAAAATTAAATTGTATTCTAACTTGGGATAATTGACGAAATGCAATCTGTCATGAATTGACCAAGTATAGAGCTGAAATATCGCGACTAATCAACTTGTATTGGAATTGTAACACGGTGGGGAAGAGAAAACAATTGAGCAAAAATAATAGAATTTTGTGACAGATTTTATATAGTATTACATAAATCGAGAAAATTTTTATATTAATTCCATTTTATAGTGCATTAGTACCCAATTTGTCCCTGTTGGGATGGTACAATAGTTACATTAAAAAGAGAAAAGGAGAAAGTACATGGGAAAGAACGTAACGAAAAAAATATTGAGTGGTTTACTTACACTCATAATGGTATTTTCATTGTTTTGGGGTGTTGGGACAATGGAGGTACAAGCTGCTGAGGAAAAAATAAAGCCAGCATTTGATATATCTTTTGATTATAACAATTTTGGTGCGATTGATGCTAATTCTACATATAGGGATATATTAAATGACATAGGAGAAAATCTAGAGTGGGAGGTATCACCAACTCCAGACGAAAGCAAGACAGGTATTGCGTTTTTAATTGATGGGGATACATACGAAGCATATTTTGATGATGATAATGATAATACTGAATTGCTAGATAGCAAAGTTGATGATGATGCCATTGTTAAGATTGAAATATGTGTAAATTTTGACAAAGAAATAGATGTTTCCAAGCCGTCAGAAATGATGTCTTTTAAATTAAATGGAGAAGATACTGCATTTGGTACATATAATTATCTTGACGGACATGATGGTTGGAGCGATGCATTAGCAAGTTCAGAGAAAATCGCAGTTGAGTATTTTGATCAAGATGGCGATGAATTTGACAATTTTGATTATGCATATGTTTATGTTTCTCTTGGAAGCATTGCTGATATAAAGGATGAAATCGAAAACTCTACTAAAGACTCTCAACCAGCTCCAACTAGCCTTACAGATGGAAAGGGTAAAATAAACGGAACCACAACTAAGATGGAATATTCATCAGATGATGGAACTACATGGAAAGATTGTACAGAAGGTTCTACAACAGTAGCTCCTGGAACATACAAGGTTCGCTTAAAAGCAGATGATACTCATAAAGCTGGCGAAGCTGCAACTGTTACAGTAACAGAAGCTACACCACAGGATACACCAAAAGAATCAGATAAAAAAACTGAAACAAAAATCGAAACCGGAACTCCGGTGGGTTCAGTAGCTGGTTTAGAAAAAGCATATGAAACACTTGCAACAGAAAACAACAAAGGATATACAGCAGCAGATAAAGCTATTGTAGCAGCAGGTGGCTCTGCAAACATCTATCTAGATGCCAAGGTGGTAACAAAAGAAACAAAAGGAAGTAAGGCAGCATCTGATAAATTAACATCAGCAGGATATAAGACAGGTTTAGCGTTGGATATCAATATTTTTAAGGATATTACAACATCTGCAGGTGTTAAAACAACTACTCAATTGATAGAGCTCCCAAGTGTTATTGATGTAACAGTAGATATTCCTGCTACTCTACAGGGAAAAGCAGAATATTCAGTATATCGTAATCATGAAGGTTCTGTAGATATTCTTACAACAACTAAGAATGCAGATGGAGAATATATTGAAGTTAGCAAGGATGGAAAGAAGTTAACTCTTCACATTAAGAAATTCTCAGAGTATGTGTTGGGTTATAAAGAAGCAACCGCATCGAGCGCGGTAGCGCCTAAGACAGGCGATGATACACCAATTGCATTATATATTTTATTATCATTAATTGGTTGTGGATTTATATTAACAGCTAAGAGAAGACTAAAAAGAGCATAATACGCTTTATGTAAATTACATATTTCAAAATAAAAAGTAATTTCTCAAACAGCAGGCAGGTACGAATAATTTATTATTCAACACTGTCTGCTGTTTTTGTTAAAGGAAAAGATTAAGGGCTATATAAGGGATAAATAATTTGTTTTTTATCTTTAACAATTAATAGCAAGAATTCTCCCTCCTCTGTAGGTGGTGAGATGAATTGCAAAAAAATATAAGAGAACACTTGTTCTATTCCGGCAAATGTGTTATAATATATTCAGTCGATAATAGAAAGAAGGCTGATATATAATGAATTTGGATAATAATGCACATTCAGTATATTTATTGTATTATCATTTGATAATGGTGGTAAAGTACAGAAGAAAAGTAATTGATGACGATATTTCGGCTAGAGCCAAAGAGATATTCGAATACATTGCTCCGAATTATGGAATCGTTTTGGAGGAGTGGAATCATGATATTGATCATGTGCATGTGATGTTTCGTGCACAACCGAAAACAGAGATATCAAAGTTTATCAATGCTTATAAAAGTGCAAGTAGCAGACTGATAAAAAAAGAATATCCCCAAATCAGGTCAAAGCTATGGAAAGAAGCTTTCTGGAGTCAGAGTTTTTGTCTGTTAACAGCTGGGGGCGCGCCAATTGAAGTGATACGTAAGTATATCGAAAGTCAGGGTGAGAAATAATGGAACAAGGGGTTTTACAGCATAAAGCATATAAGTTTCGAATCTATCCAACAAAGGAGCAGGCAACTCTTCTTGCAAAGACATTTGGTTGTTGCAGATTTCTCTATAACATCATGCTCTCAGACAAGATAAAAGAATATGAAGCTACAGGAAAAATGTTACACAACACACCAGCACAGTACAAAAAATCCTATGAATTCCTAAAAGAAGTAGACTCACTTGCATTGGCAAATGTTCAGCTCCACTTAGAGCAGGCGTATAAGAATTTCTTTAGAACCCCATCAGTTGGTTTTCCTAAATATAAGTCAAAACACAAAAATCATAATGCGTATACAACAAACGTAGTAAATGGAAATATTATACTTAAAAATGGCAAACTCAAACTTCCAAAAATAAAAGAAGTAAAAGTTAAACAACATAGAGAAATCCCTTCTGATTATAAATTAAAATCGGTAACAGTAAGTCGTGAACCATCAGGTAAATACTATGCAAGTCTGCTGTATGAATATAATAGAAGTGAAAACCAAACGGATATTATTTCATACGAACAGGCTAGAATACTGGGGATTGATTATGCAATGAATGGACTGGCAGTATTTTCGGATGACATATCCTTTGATTATCACAGATATTTCAGAGCGGCACAGGATAAACTTGCAAAAGAACAAAGGAAGCTATCAAACTGCATTCGAGGAAGCAAGAATTATTATAAGCAAAAGACAAAAGTGGCATTGTGTCATGAGAAAATCAAGAACCAGAGAAAAGATTATATACACAAGCTGGTAAAAAGAATAGCTGATGAATATGATGTAGTTGGTGTAGAAGACATTGACATGAAGGCGATGAGTCAGTGTCTAAACTTTGGAAAAAGTGTTATGGATAATAGTTATGGTATGTTTCGAGATATCCTAACATACAAGCTTGAGCATCAGGGAAAGAAATTAGTAAAGATAGATAGATTTTTCCCATCAAGTAAAAAATGCTGTAAATGTGGAAATGTCAGAAAAGAATTACAACTATCAGAAAGAGTATATAAGTGTAATTGTGGAAACATAATGGACAGGGATAAAAATGCAGCAATAAATATAAGAGAAGAAGCAAGAAGAATACTCATTGCATAGAATTCAAGAACGCTCCAGCGTTCTTGCTGCGGAATGCGCGTCAACTTTGCTGACATCTTCCTCTGCGCATTCCTGCAATCCGCCGGAGGCTTTTATCTCAGTTGGAGATTGAGACTCCCACTGACACAAATATCATCTTTACTCACCACTTATAGAAGTGGGAGTCTTCTCCAACTAGAGATAAAAAAGGTGTCCGTAACCGGACTGAAAAGCTGCCCATATCTGGGCAATAGAATCGCGGGGCACGCGAGGATAGCCTATTGATACTTGCTTTGTTAGAAGCATTGAATAGGAAGCTCCCACTTCAAAATCTTAGACTTAAGTGGTGAGAGTATGTCACTATCATGAAAACTCATTCTGAAAAGAGTGCGGAGATAATTGAAAATATTTTGCGTGGGGTCGAAGAAGATAGTTTTGTAGATGTAGCGGAGAATATCGCCAGATATCATCATGAAAAATGGAATGGAATGGGATATCCAGAAGGTCTTACGGGAGAAGAAATTCCTCTTGAAGCAAGAATTATGGCAATAGCAGATGTTTACGATGCGTTGGTAAGCAAGCGCTGTTACAAGGAAGCCATGAGCTTTGAAGAAGCTTATGACATCATTATTGATTCTATGGGAAGCCATTTTGATCCAGCATTAGAGCCTGTGTTTATTGCAAGCCGGGATAAACTTGAGACATACTACAAAAATGAGTAGAAGTAGATTATAGAATGGAATTGAGAGAAAAATATGAAAAACACCACACTTTGCTATATAGAAAAAGATGATTGTTATCTTATGCTTCTTAGAAATAAAAAGAAGATAGATGAAAACAAAGGAAAATGGATTGGAGTGGGAGGTCATTTTGAAGAAGGGGAAACACCTGAAGAATGTGTGATGCGTGAAGTGTTTGAAGAAACGGGACTGACGCTTACCGATTACAGATTCAGAGGACTTGTAACTTTTGCCTCTGACGAATGGGAGACAGATTATATGCATCTTTTTACTGCCACAGGATTTAACGGCGAGGTGAAAGAGTGTGATGAGGGTGAATTGCGTTGGATTCCAAAGTCCGAGGTGATGAAATTGAATCTATGGGAAGGTGACAGAGAATTTTTGAAGCTTCTTTTTGAAGATAGTGGATTTTTTACAATGAAACTTAGATACGAAGGCGAAAAACTGGTGGAGAAGATAATTCGAAAATTATAGTATCTGGGAAGTGTATTTTATCGTATTACAAGGGAGGTTCTTATGAGGAAAAAAGTAGCGTTGTTGTTGGGGGTAGTAAGCGTAGTTGTATTGATTACAGGATGTAGAAGAGGAAATGGAAATTCCTTTTTTTCAAAAAGTGATAATGGCTCAGTTCAGGTAATGGAGGATATGAACTCTGAAGATGAGAACTCTAGTGAAGTGAGTATAGCGGATGAGCAGGTATTCACTCTTAGGGAACAGGAGCCATTGGAAATAAACGGGCAGCAGATTTTTTATCATTTCGTGGCAGAAGATGTTGATAGCTTTGAGGGCAAAGCTTGTATATCGTACGGAGATCAGGAAATAGAACTGGATAGTTGTGAATGGTTAATTGATAGTTATGTCATTACAACTAGTGATTCTGAATTTATTGTACTTGCACAGTTGGGATACTCAAATGATTGGTGTCAGACAGTGGGGGTAAAGTATTCTGTAGATTTTGGCTTGACAGTTTTTGGAAAAGAATGGGGATATGTTGAATCTGAGTATACATTAAATAGTAGAACATGTTATATTTCCAGCAGAGTAGATATTCTCGGAACGTATTCTACAATAATTGAATACAGCATTGCAGATACAGGGTTTTATCCTCAAAATATGGACGGATATGTCTCTTTTAACAATGAAAATATTGTTAATGATGGTTCGTTTCTTGATGGTCTTTCAGAGGATAACTATACAATAAAAATATTTGATGAAAATGGTCGCAAAAAATTAATTTTGAAGTCGAATCTTACATTATATACCGATGGTGGAAGTGAGATGCTTAATGCCGGAAGTGTAGTCTATCCGATTGGTTTCAATGAGTCAAGTGGTAGATTTTATGTAGAAATCAATGGCGAAGAAGGATATTTCAATTATCAGAAAAATGAAGATGAATTTATTATTACAGTCGATGGAATAGATCAATACGATGCATTTGAGGAACTTCCATATGCCGGATAGGGTTTAAAATGCAGCTTTGAAAAATGCATTCTACAGCAATAACGCCAAGGCATTATTGAAAATAATTGAATGTGGTTGACATTAGAAAAACAAAAAGGTAATATATTACTTAAATAAAGTAATATATTACCTTTTTATAATTTTAAGAGGAGGAAAACGTGAAAAATTTAAATGAGGTATTGAATGATGAAGACTTGAATTTTGATGGTATAGAGAGTTCATTTTTTTTGCTGGGACTAATAAGTGCCTTTGAAAATCGATATCAGGCAAAGGCCGATGCTTTTTTTGAGGATATTAGCTGGAAGCAGTTTTTTGCAATCATATGCATTAATCTATGTAAAGAAAGTCCAACAATAAAGGATATTGCTGCAATAATGGGAAGCTCTCATCAGAATGTGAAGCAGATTTTAATCAAACTGGAGAAAAGAGGCTATGTTGAAATTGTTTCTGATGATAAGGATAAGCGAAAGCAGAGAGTTGTACTGACAGAGAAAACCTTGAAATTATGTGCAGAACAGGATATGGCAAGTAAAGAAGTAGTTGGACGGATATTTAGTGGTGTTGACGAAGATGAAATAAAAACAGTGATAAAAGTGCTATTGAAGTTAGAGGATAACCTAAAACAAATATAATAATTGTTATAGAAAAGTGAGGAACATGAATATGAGTAAAATTGTAGTGTATGAAAGTGGTACTGGATTTACAGCTAAATATGCAGCGTGGATAGCTGAAGAATTAGGCTGCGAGGCAAAGGAATTAAGGAAAATAAATATTAAAGAACTCAATCAATATGACATGGTCATTTATGGTGGCTGGATTATGGCTGGAATGGTTGCTGGCTATGGGAAAATCAAGGAACTTAATCTGAAAAAACTTGTGGTATTTGCAGTAGGAATGACAATTCCAAGTGAAGAAGTAAAAACAAAAATTCAAGAACAGAATCAAATTCCAGAGAGTGATTTTTTCTATTTCGAAGGTGGATATAATCCTAAGAAATTGGGATTTTTTAAGAAAATGATGATGAATATGATTGGCAAATCTATCGAGAAGAAAGAAGAGAAAACAGAAGAAGATTTGTACATGCTTGAGACATTAAAAGGTGCTGATAGAACAAATAAAGACGCAATTCGTGAATTGGTTGAATTCTGTAAAATGTAGTACATCCAGGCTATCTAAGTTGAAGATATAGAACAATTGTTGAAGATGATAGAAAAAAATATTGATATTAAGTAAAGACAATGTTATAATATGATTGTTATTAATAATATGAAAAAAAGGGGAAGCGTTATGAAGGAAGATTTAGATGTAAAGTTTAAGCTGTTTGGGATTTTTTTGGTTGTTATTGAAGTGATAGGGATAATATATGCACTTTTTTTTAGTTCAGAAGATTCAATATTTTATTACATGTCAACACTTGTAATTATTATTGGAGGCTTGCTTAATATGGCTATTACTGTTATACCATTTTTTGCATTAGCATATGCTTTTAGAAAAATGTATGATATGAATAAACAAATATATGATATACAATGCAATGTTTCTCAAACCCAAAGAGCGGTTGTTCAAAACCAGAAGAACTGGAAATGTAATAAATGTGGAACTGAAAATGCATCGTATGTTGGAACTTGTTCTTGTGGTGCTTCAAGACCTACTGAATAATTATATATCAAATATTGAGAGGCTACAAAGAAGTGGCTTCTTTTTTTACCTATAATCTAAGGAGAGAATATGAGAGATAAATACAAAAACACGATTTATGCATGTTTTGTGGGATACGTGGTTCAGGCAATAATTAATAATTTTGTACCTTTATTATTTTTAACATTTGAAAAGACATATAAGATTCCACTTAGTCAGATTACAATGCTGATTACCTTTAACTTCGGAATGCAGCTGTTTATTGATTTATTATCAGCAAAGTTTGTGGACAAAATCGGATATAGAATATCTGTGGTAATTGCTCACGTTTGCTCCGCAGCAGGACTTATAGGACTGGTGGTGTTACCTGATTTGTTGCCTAGTGCATTTGCAGGGCTTTTGGTTTCTATCGTGATTTATGCAATTGGTGGTGGCTTAATAGAAGTATTGGTTAGTCCAATCGTGGAGAGTTGTCCGACAGATAACAAAGAGAAAGCAATGAGTCTGTTGCACTCATTTTATTGCTGGGGACACGTTGCCGTTGTTTTATTCTCAACATTGTTCTTTAGAATATGTGGAATTGAGAACTGGAGAATATTAGCTTTAATCTGGGCACTTATTCCAATTATAAATGGAATTGCCTTTACAAAGGTTCCAATTGCGTCTTTGATAGAAGATGGTGAGTCAGGGATGTCTATTTTGGATTTGTGTAAAAATAAGACATTTTGGGTTCTGATGCTAATGATGGTGTGTGCCGGCGCCAGTGAACAAGGGGTAAGTCAGTGGGCTTCCACTTTTGCAGAAAAAGGATTAAATGTAAGCAAGACAATTGGAGATATCGCTGGTCCCATGTGTTTTGCAATTCTGATGGGAAGTGCAAGAGCTTTTTATGGTAAATTTGGTGACAAGATAGATTTGGATAAATTTATGTTGGGAAGCAGTTTCCTATGTGTTTTATCATACATATGTATTTCTGTTTCGCCATTGCCGGTTTTTTCATTAATTGGATGTTCAATCTGTGGACTATCAGTAGGTATTATGTGGCCTGGTACTTTTAGTAAAGCGGCAGTTGCCTTGAGAAAAGGAGGAACAGCCATGTTTGCGTTTCTGGCATTAGCAGGTGATGTGGGATGTGGTGCAGGTCCGACTCTTGTGGGGTTTGTGACAGGAGTGTTCTCGGACAATTTGAAAAAAGGGATTTTGGCAGGAGTTCTTTTTCCTATATTATTGATTGTTGCAATTAGTGTATTGAAGCAGCATATGAAAAAGGAATTGGTAGAATAAATTTTGCAGAGGAGTTTAAGTTATGAAAAAAAAGATTAAATTGATTGTTGTTTTTGTGTTGTCATGTACAGTTATAGCTTGTTCGTCAAATACTGAAGGAACTGAGAAAAAAACAGACAATTCACAAGTAAATAATATTACGCAAAATACAGAGGTTTCACCGGTAAATGGAGAGGCGAATAATACATATACTTCAGAAGCGAAAGAGTTAGAGGAAAAGGAAAATGTTGAGCTGAGTGATAAATATTTTATTGGATTTGATTATTGTTTTTATAGTATCTCTAATCCCGGTCGAATAATTGAGTGTAGGATTAGATATGATAAAAAGGTAGAGGCTGACTATATATACGTGGAAAATGGCGAAGAGAGTATTGAGACACAAGTATTTGATTTAACTGATGAGCAGTTCAATAATATTATTAGTGGAATTGATTTGGACGAGTTATATTATCTTGATCCAGAGGAGTTGGATCCGGATGAAGTGATGGATGGTGGATGTGTTTGGCTTTTCATTTACAATGAAGATGATGAAATCTATAAACGATGTGGAGGGTTTTGTCCAAAAAGTGAGAGGTTTAGTGAAATGAGAAGTGCTGTCTTTAGTAACCTTTCAGATGAATTTTTTGAATCATATGAGAAATACGCGGATGAGTATAATGGGCCGATTTACTTGCCTGACTAAAAATGGAATACTTATGGGAACATAGGATTGCAAAGCTAGAGTCTAATATAGAAGAGTGTAATGATGATGGAGAATAAAGAATATGAAAAGATCTAAAATTGTAGCAATAATAAGTGTTGCAGTTGTGCTGGTTGGAATGGTTGCTAGTGTATATTTGTACATATATTTCTCTGAACCGGTACAGACAATCAAAGGCTTATCTCTTCCTGACGGATGTGAAACGGTTCATCCAATTAGGGTGTGTTATTCGGATGTATATTATGACAAGATTCTAGGAGAAAAAGTAATTCTTAGTTCTATGACTTATGATGAGACTGTTAGATATATAGAGAAGAATAATTCTGAGGAACAGCTGGAAAACATAAGCTTTGTGAGGTATGGGGGGATGAGTGATGATTACATTTATGATTCAGAAGATGATATATTTGTTGCCCCAGAACAATACGATTATTATGTAAAAATAGAATATGTGAAAGAACTTTAGAAAAAGAAAAATTGACAACTAACACCATTAGTTATACTATAACTAATAGTGTTAGTTGTTTTTGCATATGGAGGCTTTTCATGAGAGGAATTGGATTAACGAGGGAAAAGGTAATAGAAGAAGCAGGAATGTTGGCTAATGAGCAGGGTTTAAATGCAGTTACAATCACGAATTTAGCAAATCGTCTTGGAATTAAAAAACCGTCGCTATATAACCATATCAAGGATCAGGAAGATGTTTTTAGTGGAATAATGATTTCGGGCTGGAGATATGTTTCGAATGAAATATGTCCACAAATTACTTCCGATAATCCCAAGCAGGCGATAAATGAGCTGTCACATTCTATATATGATTATGCTTTGGCAAATCCTGGAATTTTTGAGGCGATGTTGTGGTACAACACTTACGAGAATGAGGATTTGAAGATTGTGTCAGAAGGATTGTATACTTTCTTTTTCAGTCAGACTGATAAATTAGGAATAGAAAGAAATATGGCGAATCATTTGCTTAGAACTTATAGAAGTTTAATAGAGGGATTTATTTTGCTTGTAATTCATAACTCTTTTGGTAACCCTGTATCAATTGAAGAAAGTTTCCAGATTTCAATTGACATGTTTACGAATGGACTTGATGCTATTGGTGCCAATGGGGGAGTAAAAAATATAGAGTAGAAGAGGAATACAATGGAGAATGATAATACAACTCCAATGTCTGCTGGAGTATATGACAAAGAAAAAAATAACACAATTCCATATTACAGCGAATTTTATGAACAGACCTTTGATGTAATTGAGCAATGCAATTTTTCAGAACTGAAATGGCTTGATTTGGGCTGTGGTACAGGCAGTTTGGAAAAGTTAGCGTATGAGAGATTTCATGAACCACAATTTGTATTGGTTGACCCATCAGAAAAAATGCTTGAAAAAGAAAAAGAAAAATTGGAGTGCAAAGAGATTGAATATATTTGTGGGGACAATATCAGCAGCGACATGGTAAGACAGAAGCAGAGGCAAAGGCACATAATGCAAGATGTGGCGTAAATTATTTCCCGATTACAGTTTCGCAACACATTGACTTATTAAAGAATAGTGGATTTGAGCATGTACATGTGTTTTGGTATAGCTACATGCAAATGGGGATTTATGCAATAAAGTAGGCGGAGAATGTATGAATAAAGATATACAAACAAGGGTTAATACTTGTTAGTGATTATCCGGAAGTTCCAAAAGAAAAGACAGATTATTGTCTGTCAGAGTTTTTTATTATGAACAAGTTACCGAAGAAAAGGATATGGAAGACAGGCTGTTTTTCAGGTGTTGGATAAACATCATGGAAAATGGCAGCTGAAGAGACATCCTCATAATATTGGGTCAGTATATTTTTGGAATAGCATCGTTGAGGAATATACAAATGGCAATTACCGTTTAATAGAAAGGTATCCAAATCACGAAGTTGATTATGAAGATGGGACTCCGGCAGATGTTTTCTTCTTCGAAAATTAAAGAATACTAACGGTTTAGCAAAGGGAGAAAGATATGAGAAAAATTGTAACTGACAGATTGATTTTGAGAGGATTTTGTGAATCAGATTATGATGATTTGTATGAATTTTTGTCACAGTTAGAAGACAATGAGTTCGAGGGTTATCCAGGGATAACTTATGAGAATGGACGAGAGCATCTTGCATACAGAGTTGGCTCAGAGGAGTTTTATGCAATTGAATTAAAGGAATCTGGAAAAGTAATTGGCAATATCTATTATGGCAATAGAGATTTTGAGTCAAAGGAAGTAGGTTATATTATAAATAAGAATTACCAGAGAAAAGGATATGCCAGTGAGGCTTTAAGTGCAGTTATAGAAAATGCTTTTAAGGATGGTGTGCATAGAGTATTTGCCGAGTGCGATCCGCGAAACGAATGCTCCTGGAGACTACTTGAAAAAATAGGAATGGAGAGAGAAGCT
Organism: Agathobacter sp.; assembly: GCA_045122195.1. GTDB lineage: Bacteria > Bacillota > Clostridia > Lachnospirales > Lachnospiraceae > Roseburia. Next base: position 14,273 of record JBGVHH010000048.1, on the reverse strand, counting down.
CATTTTAAGCAAAATGTATTTTTCCATAGAGATGAGAATGGGAATCCAAAGTGGAAGGATACATATGTGTATGCAATTATTTCTTGAGTAGTAAAATAACTAAACATTGTCATCAATTGAAGGAGAAAAAATGAGATTAGACGGATATGGATTATTTGTAAAAGATATGGCATCAATGATTAGGTTCTATAGAGATGTATTAGGGTTTGAAATCAAAGAATCTGAGGATACAGAAAATGTTTACTTAGTCAAAGATGGAACATTATTTTTACTATATGGAAGAAATAATTTCGAAAAATTGACTAGCAAAAAATATGAATATTTAAAGGGTGTAAATGCACATTCAGAAATGGCATTATATGTTGATACATATGACGAAGTTGATGAGCAGTATCAGCATGCAATTGAAAATGGTGCAACATCTTTACTTGAACCAACCACAGAACCATGGGGACAAAGAACCTGCTTTATAGCAGACCCGGAAGGAAATATCATAGAGATTGGTTCTTGGAATAAACCTTACGAAGAGAAGGATAAATAGACATCCTTTGAGGTAAAATAGAAGAGGTGATAATCATGCTTACACATGTAGGTACAAATACAATAGAAACAGACAGATTGATACTTAGAAGATTTGAAAAGATTAATCTGCACAAGGTTCAGATTTGTGTAAAGACAAAAAATCCTTCTTCAAAAAGGGTTATAGAAAAATGTGGATTAACATACGAAGGAACACTTAGAGATTATTTTTATCTGGATGGAGAGTATGTTGGCAGACTATACTATTCTATTTTAAAGGACGAATACAACAAGCAGTAAGACCTCCTCTAAAGCCTATGGAGGATATAATATAAGTTGACAATGGAATAGATATGAGGGGAGAAAAATGGAATACATACAGGTTACAAAAGAAAATATAGAGAAAGAGCATATTTGCTGTGCGATTTCAAATAACAAAGATGTGCAGGTAATTTCAAAAAGGCGTGGCTTACAGAACGCTTTGACGAAGGTCTTGTATTTTTAAAAAGTGCGGAGAGGGGAAAATGCTTTTTCCAGAGTAGTGGCAATCATGCCAGATGGAAAGAGTGGAGCACCTTGTGGGGCATGTAGAGAATTAATGGTTCAATTGATGCCAGATACATATAGGAATGTTGAAATATTATTGGATTACGAAAATGAGAAAGTGGTTACGCTTGGTGAATTAACTCCTGAGTGGTGGATATAAGAGCAGGTAATTAAATATGTTTCGTTTCGTCACTTATAGAAGTGGGAGTTTCACCAACTGAGATGAAGACAGGGAATAAATAAGGGGGATGAATGTGAAAACACCAAGAATGGAAACTGACAGATTATTACTAAGAGAAGTACAAGAGAAGGATGTAGAAGCCATTTTCGATTGTTGGATGAAGGATGAAGATGTTTCTCGATATATGTGCTGGAAAGCAAGTGATGATATTGCAGAAGCCAGAAAATTCGTAGAATTTGAGCTTAATCAGATTGAAAATGAAAAATGGAAGAGATGGATTATTATACTCAAAGAAACGAAGGAAATCATAGGGACATGTCTTGTATTTTATAACGACGAAGATGCTGAGAATCATTGGGATATCTCATATAACCTGGGGAAAAAGTTTTGGGACAAAGGTTACGTTACAGAAGCAATGAAAATGGTCATGCAATTTGCCCAAGCAGAACTTGGGATGAAGGAGTGCGTTACAGCATATGCCAAAGTGAATAGTGGTTCAGCAAATGTATTGCATAAACTTGGTTTTGTTGATGAGAAAGGAATTCCTTATGAATGTAACGGTGGAGACATTGTTACTGAAGGAATAAGGTGTCGTTATATTGTTTCAAAATAAATTTTAAGGTGGAGTAATATGGGAAAAACAGAGACAGCACTAAAGTATTTTGCAGATAAATTTCACTGTTCGCAGGCTGTTTTAGCGGCATATGCAAGTGAACTTGAGCTGACTGAGGAACAGGCATTAAAGCTAGGAGCTTGTTTTGGAAGCGGTTTTCGAAAAGGTGGAATTTGCGGAGCGTGTTCAGGTGCATTAATGGTACTTGGACTTAAATACGGACAGGCAAAAAAAGAAGATTTGGAAAGTCGAAATAAAACAAATGAGATGTCAGATGCATTTTTAGAAATATTTGCAGAAGAAAATGGGTCATATATTTGTAATGATTTACTTGGCTGCGATATTTCCACACAAGAGGGAATTAATTACGCCCGCGACAACAAACTGTTTACAGAATTCTGTCCAAAGATGGTAGAGTCTGCGATGAAGATATTAGAAGAACTAGATTTGTAAATGATGATATTGAATTAATATTGGGAGATAGAAAATGAATATAATACAACATTCAGACAAAATTGATGAATATTTAAAAGAAGATGAAGTTATTGATTACAAAAACGAATTCATTGTGGAACAGGCTAACACATTATTTGAAAAAGCAAATAATGAATTAGAGTATATAAAAATAGTCTATGAATTTGTAAGAGATAAAATTTCTCATTCGGCGGATATAAATGAGGATATAATTACGTGTACAGCTTCAGAAGTGCTAAAAGCGGGTCATGGGATTTGTTTTGCAAAATCGCATTTGTTAGCTGCTTTACTGCGTTGCAAATCCATTCCAACAGGTTTTTGTTATCAAAAGTTAGTATTAGATGATGAAACAGCTCCTGTTTTAGTATATCATGGACTTAATGGTGTATATATTAAAGAATTCAAAAAGTGGATACGACTTGACGCAAGAGGCAATAAAGACGGTGTAAATGCACAGTTTTCAATAGAAACGGAGCAACTTGCATTTCCAATACGTCAGGAAATGGGTGAGGTTGATGGTTTTGTAGTATATTCTGAACCAGATGAAAAAATATTAGAAAAATTGAGACAAAACAAGACAAGAACAGAACTTTTGAACAATCTGCCAACTGAGCTAAAATATAACCACATATCCTAGTGCAAGAGTTTCTTAATAAATTTCAAAAAAGAATGATAGAAAGGGAATGCTATGAAAAAAGTGTTAGTAACTGGCGGAACTGTGTTTGTAAGCAAATATGTTGCAAACTATTTTGTGAATAAAGGGTATGAAGTTTATGTCCTAAACCGAAATACAAAGCCACAAGTTGAAAATGTAAAATTAATTGAATCCGACAGACATGCGATAGGTGATAAATTAAAAAATATACATTTTGATTTAGTTTTGGATGTCACAGCTTATAATGAGGCTGATATCAGCGATTTAGTATCGGCATTAGATTCCTTTGATACATACATTATGATTAGTTCAAGTGCTGTTTATCCTGAAGCAGGAATACAGCCATTTAAAGAGGAGTCTGAACTGGCGGTGAACAAATTTTGGGGTACTTACGGAACTGACAAAATAGCTGCTGAAAAGAAATTGTTAGAGATGGTTCCCGATGCATATATTTTGCGCCCACCATATTTATATGGATCTTTGAACAATGTATATAGAGAAGCCTTCGTTTTTGAGTGTGCAATGAAAGACAGACCATTTTATCTGCCAAAGGATGGCGGCATGAAAATGCAATTTTTTCATGTAGATGATTTATGCAGATTTATAGAATGTATTTGGGAAAAAGAGCCAGAAAATCATATTTTTAATGTGGGTAATAAAGAAGCTGTCAGCATAAAGGAATGGGTATATTTATGTTATGAATGTGCTGGAAAGAAACCAACTTATGTTAATGTTTATGATGAAATTAAGCAGCGCAATTATTTTAGTTTCTACGATTATGAATATTATCTGGACGTTCAGAAGCAATATGAGATAATGCCTACGACGATTGATTTAAAGGATGGATTGCGTGAAGCTTTTGAATGGTACAGGGATAATGCCAATCAGGTTAATACAAAACCATATATTGAGTACATAGAAGGAAATTTTTAAAGTGTTGCGTGCTTATTTTTTGATTAATTAGTCATAGTGCAAAAAGGTATTGATGATGAAAAAGTGTTAATTTTTTCGAGGTAATGATTTTTGAAGATATATATAATAAGACATGCTAAGGTTGAAATGAAATGGCCGAAGAAATGCAGTTCTGTAGAATTTGATAATGCGTGTGAGTTGTATGATAAGGCTAATATTTTTGATTCAGATATAACTCAATTAGATATAAATTGTAGAAATATTTATGTTAGTAACCTGTATAGAAGTAAAGAAACGGCACGAAAAATATTTCCCAATAGAGAATATTCTGAGATTGAAGTAGGAGAAGTGCCTTTAAAATCATATAAAGATTGCTCATTACAAATTCCATTATGGAGATGGAATATGATGGGACGTTTGCAATGGTTTTTCAATAATAGAAGGCAAACTGAGACAAGGATAGAAACTGTTGAAAGATGTACCCAAGTTATTCGTCAATTAGAAAAACTTGATGAAGACTGTATAATTGTTACTCATGGTTTTTTTATGAAAACTCTTATTAAATGTCTAAAGAAACAAGGGTATTCTATTGTTGGAAATAAGTTTAGTTATTTTAATCTGCAAGTTGTAGTTGCTGAAAGTCGGTAAATTTGTTTCTTTCGGTTATATTAGATTTAGCCTGCATATTCTATTACAAAATTGTAAACACATGAAAAAGCCAGAAAACACCGTTAACATCATTTTTCGTTTGAAAAATGCAACACAAACACATTTATTCAATGTAAAAACGCAAACATTGGTAGATTATTAGTCCCCAAAATGCTATTATCTATATGGAGGGATATAAATGGAAAGATCATATATAGATAAATTGAATAAATGGAAAAACAATAAAAATAGAAAACCATTACTCGTTACTGGGGTTCGTCAATGTGGAAAAACATATCTTCTTGACATATTCGGAAAAAGAGAATTTAAAGAAGTCGCATATTTTAATTTTGATGGTAATGAAGGATTGAAGTCTCTTTTTGAATATGATTTCGATGTTGAGCGTATTATTGATGAATTGGGAAGTATTATTTATGGTAAAAAAATCGTTGCAGGACAGACGTTAGTAATATTTGATGAGATTCAAGCGTGTCCAAGAGCTATTACATCTCTTAAATACTTTTGTGAAAATATGCCAGAGCTTCATTTAATAGCCGCAGGATCTTTGTTAGGGGTAGCACTTAGAACTGAGGGTATCAGCTTTCCGGTAGGTAAAGTTAATCGTTTAGAAATGTATCCAATGAGTTTTGAAGAGTTTGTAATTGCAGATGGCGGGAAAAAATATCTCGATGGAATTAAAAAATTGCCATTGGATTGTAAAATTCCAGAATTATACACCATTCCCTTAGAGAAATACTTGAAAAACTATTTTATTATTGGCGGTATGCCTGAAGCTGTTCAGACATGGATTGATACCCATGACTATAAAGAAGTGGAGAGTGTGCAGGATAGAATATTAAAAGACTATGCCGATGATTTTGGAAAATATACGACACCAGATACAGCTACAAAAATACGTCTTATATGGGATTCAATTCCTTCACAAATTGCAAAAGAAAACAATAAATTTATTTTCTCACATGTAAAAGCGGGAGCACGTGCCAAAGATCTTGAGGATGCATTATCATGGCTGGTAAACGCAGGCATTGCTTATAAACTAAATTTAGTAAGTATACCAGAACTTCCATTGTCAGGTATGGCAGACTATTCTTATTTCAAAGTATATATGTCAGATATTGGATTGTTAAGACGAAAATCAAATATTAATTACAGGACAATATTAAATGGAGATAGCTCATATATAACATTTAAGGGGGCTCTTACAGAAAATTACGTATTAACTCAATTAGTTTCTCTGGGAATTGATTCATATTTCTGGAGATCAAAAGCGGATGCTGAAATGGATTTTATTACAGATTACGAAGGAGTCTTGGTTCCAATAGAAGTTAAATCAGCTGATAATACAAAAGCAAAGAGTTTACATTTGTTCTGTAATAGATTTAAGCCACAATTGGCAGTCAAAACTTCATTGAAGAACATTGGAGATAATATGGATGGTGATACTCATGTATGGAGCATTCCTCTATACTGTATTCATCGATATAAAGAATATCTTTTAAGTGAAATGGGATGGATTGATGCCAATTAACAGAGGAGAAGAAATGGATATAACATTTGAAACAGGAAAAGAAAAATTCAATTACAGAGTGTGTGCGATTATAATTAATGATGGCAAGATTCTGGCAATGAAAGATTACAGAACCCCATATTATTATCTTCCGGGAGGAAGAGTACAAATGGGGGAGACTGCTGAGGAAGCTGTACTTCGTGAAGTGCAGGAAGAACTGAATATTATGGCAAAAATCAAGCGTGCATTATGGTTAAATCAGTCTTTTTTCAATGAGGATGTTAATCACCTTGATTACCATGAGCTGTGTCTGTATTTTCTTATTGACATAGAGGGTACAGATTTATTAGACAGAGGTGCAACATTTTCTGTGGAGGAAGAGGAGAAGACTAACCACTTTGAATGGCTGGAATTTGAACGCTTACAGGATGAATATTTTTATCCATTATTTTTAAAGAAAGAAATTTTTAATTTGCCAGAGAACTTTACTCTTCGTACGGAAAGAGAATGATTTTGGAAAAAGAAAAAGGCATTGACACGAAGCGTGTCAGCGCCTTTTCCTGTGGGGTTATTCTAGTATTTCATCATCAACGTATTCATGTTCGGTAAAAATAATAATCTCCCCTTCTTCAAAATATGCATTTTCTGATTCTAAAATGTATACAGCAATTTGATTGTTTTCAATACTTTGCACAGTAAATTTAAGAAGTTCCTCTTGACTACCAAAATATGTCATTATTTCAAAGGTATCATTGCCCATATCGCTTGTCAGTGAGTGACCTGAAAGAATATGAGATGTTTGGTTAGTACTTAAGCGAAAAGATTCACCATCTATGGTGAAACGTCCATTACTAATCAAGTTGTTTTCAGAAGTCTGAAGATAAAATCCATTTAAATTTTTCATATCAGCTGGCTCATAATCAGACCTATCTTGATACTCCTCAATTTCACTAGCATTAGATGGTTTTGCTTCTTTTCTTTTATTTATTGAATACCTGCAAAAAGAAACAATTAATACCACTATTACAATAGATATTGCAAGACCAATTGTGACACCAAGAACTGTTTCTAAATGCTTTCTACTTTTCTTAAGAAAATCTATTTCTTTTTTCTCGATTTCAATCTGTTCTTCATCTATTTCTGGAGTTCTCATATTCTCAAGTGTTTTTTTGCATTCTGCGCACTTATTAATATGAGCTTCTATCATCTGATTTGATTCTTCGGATGTCAATTCATCCAGATAAGTTGGTAAAAGATCTTTTATAACATCACATGATATTTTATTTTCCATTATTCATCATTCCTTTCTTTAATTGCTCTTTTCCACGATAATATGTGACTCTCGCCCAGTTCTCGGATTTGCCAAGTACATCTCCAATTTCCCGAAAAGAAAAATTTCCAAAAATCCTCTGATATAGAACTTCTCTGTATGGTTCCTTACAGTCATGTAATGCTCTTATCATGTCGACTCTCTCAAAAGAACTGATTATCTTTTCATCAACTTTTTCGTTTGATTCAAGTTTTTCTTCATATTCTGAAACATCCTGTAAAATAGGATTTTTTCTTGAATAATTGAAATACTGATTCTTCGCAATTCCAAACAACCAGGTAGAAAGTTTGCAGCTTCCATCAAATTTATTAATGCTTCGTATTGCCTGATAAAAAGTTTCCTGAGTTAACTCTTCGGCAATGTCCTCGTTTCTTGTCTTTGAAAGAAGAAAACGATATACGCTGTTGGCGTATTGCTGATAAATTTCATTCATTGACTCCAAGCTTTCTTACCTCCCTCGTTAGTGTTAAACATTTTCGAAAACCAATTGGTTTTCAGGTTTTATCATCTGTTCATAATGTATATTTGCTTTTGATTAATTTCGTTACAATTTTTTTCGACTTTTTTAAAAAAAATCTTTTTTATTATAATTGTTTAAGGTCGAAATTGAAAGATGCTAATATGATAGAATATAATCCAAAGAGATTTTTTAAAGTACATAAAGAGTACACATGAATTCTTTAAAGTGAGTATTGTAAAAAATACTTATGTAAAGATTGGAGAAAAATATGAAGAAGAAGTATAAACTATTTACAATTAAAGTTGCAATCGTAGTGCTCGCAATGTTTTGCTTTTCAGCCGCCGTATTGACTTATAATGAGGCACTACATATCAAGGATGAATATATGAGTAGATGTAATGATTTAGTGTCTTCATTTGCATTGGGAGACATAGATGATATTGTAAAAGTAAGCTATAAAATTATTGGTAGTGTATATATATATGATGATGAAATAGGTTTCTACTGTGAAGTAAAAGATTATAAGGATAATGTATTGGCTTATTCTCAAAATTATATAACTGTGACAAAAGATGATGATTATGACATGAGAGTTATTTTGCTGAAGGATGTATTTCCACAAGGTGCAGAAGCAGAAGAATTCGATGATTATAAAATAGAGGATTTTTGGGTTGATGGAGTATGCGATGATACATACATATATCCAAATAAAATCAGTTGGTCTTCTTATGATGGAGGAAATTACGAATTACTTTTTGATGAAACAGATAAGAAGGCAAATTCAGCGACAACCAGTTTCAAAGATTGGGTAGGTGATGATGATTATGAAATATCTATAAATTATATTGGGGCATGGTGGGGGGATGATGCCAAGAAACAAGCCCTTAACGATGAAGCTAAGAAGATTAATGAAAAAATCTACAGTGATGATGCATTTATTTACGACGATGAGTTTTATGATCAATCAAACGAAGGGATTTTTACAAATTATTTAACTTATAAAAAGTATCTGGATGAAAGCTCTGTAATAACATGTGTTTATGTATTTCATCCGGTTGAAATTGCTATGTCAAAGCTAACTGGCAGATATATGATTTTATTAGCCATAGCTATTTTATTGATAGTTATCATTTGCATAATTGTCAAACAATTGTATTTACAGCAGCAAGAATTCGAACTAAGAACTCGTAAAATGACAAGAGGAGTTGCACATGAGTTAAAGACTCCTTTGGCAATCACAAAATCTTATGTTGAAAATTGGCAGTATATTGACGAAGAAGACAGGGCTGATTATTGTAAGAATATGGTGGATGAGATAGACCATATGAATATGATGGTAAATGATCTTCTTGAATTATCGAGAATGGAATGTGGTGCGAAAAAACTACAAAAGGAAGCTGTTGATATGCTTGCATTAACAAATACAATATATGCACATATGAAAGGTATGATTGATGAGAGAAATCTGGAAATCAATATAATTGCAGATAAAAATAAGCAGGAATATCTTGTAAATGCAGACCTTGAAATGATGAGAATTGTAATCAATAATTTTATGTCGAATGCCATAAAATATGCAGATAAGAAGATTACCGTATATATATCTAAAGTTGGAAAGAAAATTACATTTAAAATTGAAAATGATGGACAAGGAATTAGCAAGCAGGATATAGACAGAGTATGGGATACATTTTACAAGACTGATGATTCAAGAACTAATAGAATTGGAAGTAGTGGTCTGGGTCTTGCAATTACTAAGAACATACTTATCTTGCATGAAGCAGAATACGGCTGTTCAAGCGAGCAGGGGAAAACAACCTTCTGGTTTGAGTTAAATAAAATGGAGGAGTAACAAATAGATGGAAGAACAATATAAAGTTCTTATAGCAGAAGATGAAAAGGGACTTAGAGATATTTTGAGCAAATTTCTTCAGAAAAAAGGATTTGAGGTTGACGTTGTTGGTGATGGCGATAGTGCATGCCATGCGGTTGATGAGAAGGTATACGATATTATTGTTCTTGATATTATGATGCCGGGGAAAAATGGAAAAGAAGTGTGTGTACATATCCGTCACAAATATGATGTTCCAGTTATTTTTTTGACAGCTCTTGATAGTGAACAGGATATTGTGGATGGATATGAAATTGGTGCTGATGAATATATCACGAAGCCATTTTCTGCACCAGTACTACTTGCAAAAATAAATGCGTTGATAAAAAGGTATCATGGCCTCTTAGTGAAAAATGGACAGATTAGGGTGGAAGAAATTACAATTGAACCCGCTAGAAGATATGTCACGGTAGATGGAAAAGAAGTGGTTTTGGCACCAAAGCAATACGATCTTCTTATGTATATGATAGAAAATAAAAAACAGGTTTTGTCGCGTAATCAGATACTTGATAAAGTATGGGGAATGGAGTATGAAGGCTATGACAGAGCAGTTGATACCCACATAAAAAAATTGCGTGCGGCACTTGGCAAAGCCAGTTATCATGTGGAAACAGTAATTAAAGTTGGATATATGTGGAAGTAATGTAGTTTTTGAATGATGGGGGACAGATAATTATGACAATAGAACATGTAGCAATGTATGTTAATGATTTAGAGAATGCAAAAAACTTTTTTGAAACCTTCTTTGGGGCAAAATCAAATGCTGGATATCATAACAGCACAACAGATTTTAAATCATACTTTCTGACTTTTGATGATGGCGCAAGGCTTGAAATTATGAATAAGCCAGGGCTTAAGGATAGTAGGAAAGACTTAAATTCAATGGGTTATATTCATATCGCATTTTCTGTGGGAAGTAGAGAGAAAGTAGATAAACTAACTGAAGAATTAAGACAGGCTGGATACGCAGTTGTTTCAGGACCTCGCGTGACAGGGGACGGTTACTATGAGAGCTGTATCGTTGGATTTGAAGGAAATCAGATTGAGATTACAGTATAGAGAATGAAAAATTGTTTTTATATTTTATTTTTATTGACAAAGTAATATAATTTTCATATTATAAGGATGAAAATAATGTTCGCGCACCGTCTCGCGACTGCTAAGTAAGCGGCTCGAAAATAATGTTCGCGCACCGCCCGCGTCTAATAAATTGACGGCTTGAAAATTACTCCCCTTCGCTTAGGTGAAGGGGTTTTGTTGTATGGAATAAAGGAGTTTTATGGAGATACTACAGGGATACGCATATCATATTAAAGATTCATATTTCGAATTAGTAAAAGATGATAATTTGATGCAAAATAAAGAAAAAGGGAGTTATAGACCAACTTTGTATTGTATTAAGGATTTATATACACAATTATTATGGATGGTTCCAATTACATCACAATATGAAAAATATGCTACAATTAGGAATAAAATATTAAACAGTGGTAAACCTTGTCGAGGAATCATTTTGGGTGAGTTTGATGGACAGCAGGCAGCTTTTTTGATACAAAATATGTTTCCGATTACGGAAGAATATATTGATCATATACATACAAAAAATGGAAATCCAATTCCAGTGAAGAAAGATTTACAGAAAGTAATAAAGAAAAATGTAAAGAGTCTTTTGGCGTTAAACGCTCGAGGCATAAAAGTAACTTTTACAGATATAGATAGATTAAAGGAATTGATGATGAATCATATTTAATAAATGGCAGTCCTATATATGGACTGCCATTTATATTTAGAAAAGCAGAAAAATAATTTCAAAATTATGTGATATTTTGGTAATTCAAACTGTACTATAAGTGAAAGGCCTTTAAAACACAGGAGGAACAGCTTGGAGATACAAGAGTATAAGCGCCTCACTGATTTGTATATTGATACAGTTTACAGGGGTGCATTAAATGGGTGTAAAAATAAATATGATGCAGATGATATTGTGCAGGAAACCTTCATAAAATTACTTAAATGCAAAAAGAAATTTGAAAGCGATGAACATGCAAGAAACTGGCTTATCAGAGTAACAATTAATGAATGTAACAGCCTGACCACCTTTTGGATTTGGAAGCACATATCCCGGTAACGTTGCATCAAAAGCGGAAGCTACCAGATTAACACCTGCCATAAATAATATCAGCGACCTTGACAAAGAACGAAGACCACTTGTTTTCTGATAATACTTTTTAGGAATGATAAGCGTCATAGCAACTTCTTATGCTGGTTGCTGTACTGTATTCATTAATCCCGAAATCGCATTTAAGGCATACAAATGCCATACCATCAAACGATTTGTACTAAATAACCCAAATACTACTATAGTACAAAATACCGCAAGCACATCACAAACAAGCATTGTCTTCTTTTTATCAAATCTGTCAGTCAATGCTCCTGCAAATATGCTCATTAACACATATGGTGCATAAGAGCATATCGTAAGTGCTGCCGTGCTTAATGAAGAACCTGTCTTTTCGTACAACCATAAAGTAAGTGCAAATGCCGTGATACTGCTACCAAGTTGAGATACACTCTGGGTACTCCAGAGAATCAAAAAATCTTTCAACTCATATAATTCATTTTTCTTTATATTTTTCATTTCTTTGCTCCTTTTCGCATCAACTATTTCTCAAAACAAAATTATTTGTGAAATCACCAGAATAGTACGTATATTTTCATTACTTACCAGACATAATTATGCTATAATTATGTCAAAGAAAGGAGCGAAGCATTATGCCACTTATTATGCCTATTAAGGATTTACGCAATACAACCGAGATTTCTAATATCGCACACAAGGAACAGGAGCCTATTTTTATTACCAAAAACGGATATAGCGATTTGGTTGTGATGAGTAGTGAATTATACGATAAATTTGCAAGAATGAATCGCATCGACCAAGCAATCTTCGAATCTGAGCAAGAAATTGCTAACGGTGCAGAAGCAGTTGACGCAGAAATAGTTTTTGCAGAATTGGAGAAAAAACATTTTGGATAAATACAAGGTAAAAGTCAACCCCAGAGCAATCCGTGAATTAGACCACATTTACGAATATATTGCAAATGAGAAATTGGCTCTTGAAAATGCCAAAGAACAGGTAGACAGAATTAAGAAGTCTATTTTAAGCCCAGATACATTTCCACAGTCCCATCAAGAGCGTAACGAGGGCAGATATGCCGGAAAAGGCTACCGTCAGTTACTGATTGATAATTATATCGCCATTTTCCGCATTGATGAACCATGCAAAACAGTTTATGTAGTAACAATACAGTATCAAGGACGGAATCTATAAAGCAAGCACCAAATGACACTACAAATCATTTGGTGCTTGCTTTGACTTAAGAATTATTTACCATAGTTCCAACGAATCCTCAGCATCTATCCACATCTGCTCTGTGCCCTTATTTTTTCCCTTACGAGTGTTCGTAAAGTCTTGTGAAACAATATAACACAAGGGAATACATAAGGGAAAGCTCACTTGCAGAAAAGTTAGTGTTTATAAGGGTTAGCGGGGGATTTATTAATAAAATATAACAGCTAATGTAACCCTTAAATTGCGTGATTATACAATCGGAAGTTGAAAAGGAGAAATTACTATGGGATTGTCATTAGAGGAATTAGAATCTGTTAAGGAATAGAATCCATCAACTTCCCAATTTTCAAAAATATCTTGAAATCCAAAACTATGATGAAGAATTCAAATCGAAGCTGTGAGGTTCGTTATGTCATGCAGTATAGAAAGGAAATGAAAATAATGCCATTAGTTAAAATTGAAATGAAAAAGGGAAAGAGTTCAGAATATAAGAAAACGTTGTTTGATTGTGTACATACCGGATTGGTTGAGGCTTTTGGTATAGAAGAATGGGACAGATTTCAAAGAATAATAGAGATAGACAAAGAGGATTTTGAAACTGCACCGGAAAAAACAGATGACTTCATGATTATTGAATTAACAATATTTCCAGGAAGAAGTAAGGAACAAAAGAAAAAGGCTATTGAGAGGATAACCGCTATACTGGGTGAAAGATTATCGATTGCACCAACAGATATATTTATTGTGATGAATGAACCACCTCTTGAAAACTGGGGAATGGGTGGATATCAAAAAGGATAGTATGCAATGGGGCATTAGTTAGATATTTCTAATTACTAAGAGTTAATAACGAAAATTTGAATGGAGAATTAATTGACGTCAGTATGCAGCAGGTGCAATTTTTCAATCTTCACCACAGTTGGCTGTTGTCGCGAATAGGAGAAAGAAAAACTTGTTCCATTTGTTGTTTTGGTAAATTCTTATTTTATTGACTAAGATATATACTTTGGTATATACTAATGATATAAGGAAGGAGATGATTATTATGATGACTGCAAAAGTTTTTGAAAATGGTAGGAGTCAAGCGGTAAGACTTCCAAAAGAATGTAGATTTAATACAGATGAAGTAGCAGTTAATCGAATCGGAGATATTGTTTTATTGAT
>JBGVHH010000047.1:0-2437 GCA_045122195.1 Agathobacter sp. | reverse complement strand
TTGTAGGAAAAACAGACCGCTTTCTTTCGAGAAGCAGCAAGGATCATGGCAAAACAATACACCTTTCTGATCTTTCCATTGACCATGCAGTTGTATTCACTCCAGTCGAATTGTGCCTGATCACCGGGAGGTGATTCATGTTATAAAGTTATAATTAAATATGTACAAAAAATATTAAATAAGAATGTACAAATGTTATGATTTATGAGTGCAGGAGGAACTCATAATGATAATAAAAAACGAAATCATAACAGACTTAGAAATTAAAAGTGTCAAGGATCTATATAAACTAAAACCGTTTATGGAGGACACATCATTGAAGATTAATAAAAGCCAGATTGCTCGAGAACTGGATGTTGATAGACGTACCGTGGATAAATATATAAATGGATACGAAAAACCTTCTACTAGGAACTCAAGCAACTGCATAGAACCTTATTACGATATTATTGCTGAATTGCTTTCTGATAATAACCAGCAAGTTTTTTATTACAGAAAAGTTCTCTGGCAGTACCTTGTTGATAATCACAACTATACAGGTGTTTATTGCAACTTTGCTACTTATTTAAGAACTTATCCCGAATTCGATTCATATTTCAGAAAAAATAAATCGTCTAACAAAACTGGCGTAACTATTAGATATGAAACTGACATGGGAAAACAAGCTCAGCTGGATTGGAAGGAGTCAATCCCATTTATACTTGATACAGGTGAAACTATAGAAATAAATGTATTTGTATTACTTTTGTCGTATTCCAGATTTAGAAAATATCGTTTGTCCATATCTAAAACACAGGATGTTTTGTTTTCTTTTCTGGATGATGCGTTTGAAACATTTGGAGGTGTGCCAAAGGAAATCGTTACAGATAACATGAAAACTGTTATGGATGAGGCAAGAACAGAATATTTTGAAGGCAAGATAAACCCACGCTTTAAACAATTCGCTGATGATTATGGATTTAAAGTTCAGCCTTGTATAGCAGGAAGACCACGCACAAAGGCAAAAGTTGAAGCACCCATGAAGATACTTGATGAAATACGCGCTTATAATGGAAAACTCAATTATAAGCAGCTCAACGATTTAATTACTAGGATTAATAATCGTGTCAATAGTCAGGTTAATCAAGGAACAGGACGAATTCCGCTTATGTATTTTCAAAAAGAAAAGGCTTTCTTAGGTACTTTACCCACAAATACCATCAGAAAGCCTTATCAAACACCAATGCATACAGTAAAAGTAAATCATTCAAGCATGTTCCAGCACAATGGAAATCAGTATTCTGTACCACCAGAATACGTTGACAAAAATGTTTCTTTACAGATATACGATGGCTACATACATGTTTATAATAACACAAATCTCATAACTATACATCAACTAAGTAAAAATAAACTTAATTATCTTGAAGAACATTATGTTGAAATAGCAAGAAAATCTCATGCTTTCAAAGAAGAAAATATATCTGATAGGGCTAAAGAAAATCTAGAAACAATAGGAAGGATATATGGTTATGAATAATACAACATACAATCAGCTTTGTTCAAACTTAGAACAATTAAAATTATCTCAAATGCTGATACATCTTGATGAGATAACAGATTTTGTTACCTCAAACAATTTATCATTTACAGAAGGATTGCAAAAATTAAGTAACTACGAAGTCGATTTCAAAGAAAAAAATGCATCTAAATCAATGATTAAAGCTGCAGCATTTCCATTTGTAAAGGAACTAAAAGATTATGACTTCTCTTTTCAACCAACAGTTAATGAGCAGGAATTAAAAGAACTGGCAACCTTAGGTTTCCTGGAAAAACATGAAAATATAGTTTTTCTTGGGCCTAGTGGTGTTGGAAAAACGCATCTTGCTACTGCCATAGGTATAGCCGCAGCTAAAAGACGTGTAAGTACATATTTTATTAAGTGTAATGATCTTCTTGCACAATTAAAACGTGCTAAACTTGAAAATCGCTTGGATGCCAGGTTAAAACACTTCTCTAAATATAAGCTATTAGTGGTGGATGAAATCGGATATTTGCCAATTGATAAAGAAGATTCAAATCTTTTCTTTCAACTTATAGATATGAGATATGAAAAGAAAAGTACAATACTTACAACAAATATGAACTTTAACGAATGGGATGGGATATTTTATGATGCAGTTGTTGCCAATGCCATAATGGATAGAGTTTTACATCATTCACATGTGATAACAATATCTGGAAGGTCCTACAGACTAAAAGATCATATTAAACCAACCGATTAATTGTACATTTTTATATCATATTTTTTGTACATTAATCCTTGACATTTTATATCCTGTACAGTGGGATGCTCCATTATGAATCCTCCTGTACATCAAAAGGACTTTTAATACCCAGCAGAGTTTTGTTGCTGACATGAAGATAAACCTCGGTGGATTTAGGGTCTAAATGTCCC
>JBGVHH010000046.1:0-3607 GCA_045122195.1 Agathobacter sp. | reverse complement strand
GAGTGGCACAGGATGCGTGTATCAGATCAACGATCACCTGTGGGAAGGAAGCTACTTCCCAAGACTCCCCGATGGCAAGAGAAAGAAGTTCAACGTCTACGCAAAGACGAGAGAAGAATGCGAAGCGGAGCTTGCCAAGATGATAGAGCAAAAGAAAAAGGAAATCTCCGAACTCAAGAAAAAAGCAAAAACGGCATAACGCACAGAGGGGCGACCACGAACGGTCGCCCCTCAAAAATTGCATCGGAGGAAGCAAAGAAAAGCTAAATCGGTTGAAAAGTTCATAAAAATATGATATAATAAACTCATCGATAAATAAGAATTTGACGGAGAGATAGTATGGCTATTATTAAAAACGAAATACCGATTTTGGAGTTTGATACAGAGCAGACAGCAGTTCTTAATCCCACTCATGAAAATCTTGGTTTGAACTTACCCAAGAAATGTGTGTTCGCATTTCTTGGTGCTTACATAGATGAATATGCCAGTAAAAGTGATACCAAACAGGTATCCACTTTTGAGAGTGCAACGAAGCATTATCCCATTTACATCACCAAATACAAGGGTGAGGACATTGTGCTTTGTCAAGCACCCGTTGGTGCGGCAGCAGCCACACAGATACTTGATTGGCTGATTGGTTATGGTGTAAGAGAGGTAATCTCGGCAGGTAGTTGCGGTGCTCTGGAAAAGTTCCCCGAAAGTACATTCCTCGTACCAAACAAGGCTCTGCGTGATGAGGGAACATCTTATCACTATGCGCCCCCTTCTCGATTTGTGGAAATCAGCGAGAAGGCAAGAAAAGCAATTGAAGAAACCATTCTTGAGCATAGTATGAAATATCAGGAGGTTATAACCTGGTCAACGGATGGATTTTTCCGTGAAACCAAAGAAAAGGTGGCTTATCGCAAAAGTGAAGGCTGTGCAGTTGTAGAAATGGAATGTTCTGCTCTGGCGGCCTGTGCTGATTTCAGAGGGGCAACCTGGGGTATGATACTTTATACCGCAGACAGTCTTGCAGATGTTGACAAATACGACGAAAGAAACTGGGGCGGTAATGCATACGAATATGCACTTACGCTCTGCCTTGATGCGGTTATCAAATTATAAGAACAGTTAGAATCAATCTTTTTTTGTGATATAATTTTATTGAGGTGAATGAAATGAGGACTGAAAAAGAAATATACGATTTAGTTTTGAATTTTGCTTTTCAAGATGAGAGAATTAGAATTGTAACTCTTGAGGGGTCTCGCACTAATGTTAATATACCAAAAGACAATCTTCAAGATTATGATATTACTTTTTTTGTTATAGATATGGGAGAATTTTTGAAAAGCGATGACTGGCTTAGTGTTTTTGGTAACAGAATTATGATGCAAAAACCTGAAGATATGGAATTATTTCCTCCAGAAGAAAAAGGATTTTCTTATATAATGCTTTTTGATGATGGTGTAAAGATTGATTTAACTTTGTTACCTGTTTCAATGCTTGAGGAGTATCTTACTCGCGATAAACTTGTAAAAATCATGTTAGATAAAGATAATATGATTAAAACAGAAATAGTTCCCACAGATGAAGATTATTACATTAAGTGTCCAACAGAAAGAAAGTTTGATGACTGTTGTAACGAATTTTGGAATGTTGCAACATATGTATCCAAGGGCTTACTTCGTGGTGAAATACTATTTGCAATAGACCATATGAATGAAGTATTACGTCATGAGCTTCTTAGGATGATTAGTTGGTATGTCGGTACTGAAAAAGGATTTAATTTCAGTTTGGGTAAAAACTATAAATTTTTAGATAAGCATATTTCAAAAGAATTGTGGGATAACTTACTAAATACATATTCAATGAGTTCGTATGAAGAAATGTGGAAATCGTTTGATTTGTGTCTATGTTTGTTCAAAAAAATATCTAAAAAAGTGGCAGATTCACTTGGTTATAATTATCCTGATTATGATGAAAACGTTACAAAATATTTGGAAACACAAAAGAGAATTTCAAATAAATATCTTTATGGTAATAGGTATTGACAAATTCCAATTTGTCGAACAGATTTGCCACGGGTTTAATGATCCGTGGCTTTTCTTTTACACAGCACAATTAAGCAAATAAATTGCATTGTTTGTATTGCTTTCTTTCAAAAACACAATATATTGGCAAAACTCCTTGACAAACTCCATATATTGTGATATAATTCTTTTGTAATTGATTTTTTGTGCGTGTCCGCAAGGACAATTCGTGATTGATTCACATTGCACACGTTGTTATTTTTGTATGTAGTCAGTATGTATTGCTACCCTTATGCTCTTTAGCTTTGGGAGATATGTATTGGCTTTTTTGTTTTTTATAGGGCTTTTCGCCCACACATAGCGAGAATGAATTTTGGTTTGCATAACCTGCAAACACCACTGCCGATTTAGGTTTTGGAAGTTCATTCTCGCTTTTTTTATTTGTCCAAGAGCCACACGGCTATGGAAATAAATAATGAAAGGTGGTTCAGTGAAAGAATGAACAACAACCCCAAAAGGCATTCCCGAGGAAAACGAAATGCCAAAATGAAGCAGCAAATTTTAAGAAAGGAGAACAGAAAACAAGCAAAGTATCCCCAGCGTCCCGAATACAGACAAAACGTATTCCTGAAGCAAGCTCGAAAGCGAGGTGCGTAATATGGCAGATACCTCAACCTTGAGCTACAAACCCCAAGTGCTTGTAGACACGGCGGATTTGCCGGAAAAAGATTGGCTTGAATACCGCAGACGTGGAATCGGTGGCAGTGATGCTGCATCCATTCTCGGTGTATCGCCCTTCAAAACCGCGCGGGATCTATATTACGATAAGCTAAAGATCGTAACCTACGAGGACCCCGAAGAAAACTGGGTACAAAAAAAGATGGGACATCTCCTTGAGGACTTGGTGGCTGAAATATTCCATGTAAGAACAGGATATGAAATCTATCAGGTCAAGAAGATGTTTTATCATCCCAAGTATCCATTTATGTTGGCAGACGTGGACTATTTCATCACGATGCCAAACGGTGAGACGGCGATTCTTGAAATCAAGACGACGAACTACAATGCAACAGACCATTGGTGGGTAAACGGTGTTGAAGCTGTACCCGTCAACTACGAGATCCAAGGACGTCACTATATGGCGGTTATGAATGTCAATCACGTGTTCTTCTGTTGTCTATATGGCAACAGCGAACAGGAGACCATCATTCGCCACATCGTGAGGGATATGGACTACGAGGAAGAATTGATTGCTCTTGAAGACGACTTTTGGAACAATCACATACTCACAAGAACGCCGCCTCAATACGTCGAGGATGGTGATCTGGTAATCGAAAGCGTTAAAAATCATTTTGGCTCTGCTGATCCTAACGCTGCGGCAATCGAGCTTAGCCTTACAAGCTTCAGCAGTGTCGTGCGTTATTTGGAGTTACAGGCAGAAAAGTCATCACTTAATGCCGAGGTAAAGCGAGTGGAAAATGAAATGAAACGCCTGCAAGGAAGGATCATTGATGAGATGGGTAGGTGCTGTACCGCTGTTTACAGTCGGGATGACACCGATTATACCATCACATACAATCCCGTTCAAAAAGCCA
>JBGVHH010000045.1:0-2678 GCA_045122195.1 Agathobacter sp. | reverse complement strand
AATCAGTATATGGATGATATGCCCGAACCCATACATGCTCCATACGGATATAAAGAATCTCTTCTCCTCTGCTAAGTCTGGTTTACAATATACCATTACATAATCAGAATTAGAAATGAACTAGCTTTTGATAATCTTTCGTTTCAAGAAAATTACTATTATAAGATACAATCTCCTCAATATACTGCTTGGCTTTATCTAAAACTTCTTTTTGAAATTCATCATAGTCAATATCTTCTTTCCAATATTGAGTATTCAATTTTAAACATATTATTTTTCCTCTTCCACAAATATATAATGATGTGAGTATCAAAAATAAATTTTTCCACTCACTGATATTACAAATTGCTCTATCTATCAGCATCATAATCCATTTCAATACCCTAAATCTTTCAATGTATATTGATAATCCCTCATTCAAACCACCGGAAATCATATATGCTCCAGTTCCAGTTTCCGAATTGGTCACGATATACCCAGTTCCTGACCAGCCACCCATAGTAACATCTTCTGCCGGAACTGTAACGACCATTCCACTGTTAACCACATTGATAATGGTCTGCTTGGTTGTAGAATCTGTATTCCATTTTCAATCTCTGTGGACAGGTTGTCTTTGGAAATGAGAAGAATCTCTGTCCCCTCTTCTTGTGCAGCGAAAAGAATACTGATGGTAGAAACACTATAATCCTAAATTATTCACGGAACAGTTTCTTTCCTAAAAACTGACCCATGAATCATAAAAATAATTCATGCAGACTCAACTAATCATTTTACTCCTGACAAAAGGGTATAGTATCCCTGTGACAGTTTTATGAATGATTATTGAGCTGTCAAGGTTCGTTAATAGTTGCTATTCCAGCTGTACATGTAGCTTGCTGATATTGGAAAGAGTCTCGTAGAACACGTTCTTATAAGGGCAACTGCTACACAGCTTGAATGTTATATTTCTTGCTGAATGGGTTACTTTTGCAGCAATCTTCAGCAGTTTTAAACGGACGGTATCTATGCGTTGTTTTCTCATATTTGCAGATAACGCCAATCGTCTAAACCAATTAAATATGTTATAAGCAAGTGCATGTACCTGAAGCCGGTTTGCATTCACTACTCTAGAATGACTGCTTACGGAAGCAAAATCAAAACCTGATTTACTCTCTTTGATAAAGTTTTCCATCAGTCCTCTTTTACAGTAAAACTTGATGAGGTACTCTGGTGATGAATCCATGTTTGTCACAACAAATGTAAACATGTAAGTCATCTGGTTTTCAGGTTTTTCCACCTTACAGACAACACGTCTTTTATAAGGCCAGGAAGATGCCTGATACATGAATTCACCATAGACTACAGCATAATCCACCTTGTTTTTCTTGGTGATTTCATCCAGTTCATCAACAAGGAAAGAAGCTTCCTTTCGGAGAGTTGCATTTCCTTTGAGTCGGATAACGTAACTAACGCCGTTTTCTTCGCACTGCTTATATAATTCAGGTGTTGCAAAGCCGCTGTCACCACGGAGCAAGAGCTTGATTGTTGAATAATCGTCCAGATATTCTTTGAGGATTGGCTGAAGAAAATCAACAACTCCGGTACAGGAATATTGGGTTCCATCACGCAACTGGATTTTAATCAAATCTCCAGTGATTCCATCGTAACACACAAGTGGATGGTATCCATTACTCTGATAATGAAAGTTAAAGGCTCTGCCTTCCTGTTTGCCATAAGCTTCAAGAAGTGTTGAATCTAAATCAAGAATGACAGCTTCTGGCAGCTGTATACTGTAGATTTTCTTTCTTAGTATTCTTCCGATAGTGAGAAACTGATTCAATGTGTCTTCATCCATACGATTGAAGAATCTTGAAACTGTTGGCTGTGATGCCAAAGCGTCTTTTTCAAGAACTGCTTTAAACACCGGATCATTTGTAAGTTCATCCGAAGCATCGTCTTCAAAGTAACCTGCAATGATCATATATATCATCTGAAGAAGGTTTTCCTTATCAGTGTGATATCTGAATAATGCAGAATCGTTGGTCTTAAATGAATGACCAAAAAGTCTGTCAATGCCAAGTTTGCTTACGAATTCTTTGATAAGAAGCAAGCCTGCATCGGAGGATAAATCGCCTCCATCGAAATTAATTTTAATCTGTCTATTGCTTTTCAGTGATAAGGTGTTTACAATACTCATAAAGGGCTCCTTTGGGTATATATTTGGATTCGACACCTAAATTTTACCACATTTGGATGCTCTTTTTCTATTCACTTGTTAGGTGAAATGCAATATTCAATTAAAATATAGAAGTTATGTGGCTTTCAGCCACTTTCACGACAAAATCGTGAATAATCTAGGATAATTTTAAAAAATAAAATCTGACTAAAATACTTTCATACAGTAAAATATTAGTTTCAAAGTGTGATGTTCTATATATTATTATCGAACAATCATTTCCGATACTTAAACATCAAATTATTTTGGCTCCAGCATTCCTTTTGGCATACGTCCCCGTTTCTCTCTTTAAATTGTCTGCAAATCCGTCCGGAATCAGTTCCGATTCAAAATGGCTTGTACTACCTTTCCCCAAAGATTCCTTCAATTGCTCAATTTCTTTCATAGCCTTTGCAGCCTTTTCATTCTGAGCCTGAGCCTCTGCTCCAAATCGGCTGTCTACGAAATCATCAAATTCCTGCTT
>JBGVHH010000044.1:0-8857 GCA_045122195.1 Agathobacter sp. | reverse complement strand
TAAAGATTATCTTGGAATGTTTTATGAGATAGGTGAAAGTGAGAGGATGTTCAGTTTTACAAAATCATATCTTGGTCATGAGATGGAAAGAGGTTGTAAGGCATCGGGCGTGAAAAAAATCAGAATTCATGATTTACGTCATAGCCATGTCTCTCTTCTTATCAATATGGGATTTAGTGCATTAGCTATAGGGAAGCGTGTGGGGCATGAAACAGAGAAAATTACTTATCGCTATTATGTAAAGTTTTTTATTATGTAAAGAATTCTGGTGAATCCCTCTGTTTACGCAGAATTTCACCAGTTTTTCTTTACATAACAGTTTAGATAATCTATTACAAATTCTTAAGCCATGTCATAAGTTCAGCATCTTCATTCCATTCTTTTGCATCTGTTGGAATGACTTCTTTTGTATCCATTTTTTTTAATGCCTCACGTTTCATTTTTACACTTGTTTTTGAGTATATTTCAGTTACCTTAAGGTCTGTATGACCTAGGAAATCCCTAATAAATATGGGATTAACATTTGCCTCAGTAAGGTGCATTGCCTTTGTATGTCTTAGTTGGTGAGGTGAGATATCATTGATCCCACATTGCTCAGCATATTTTTTTAATACATAGGTTATTCCCTGACGTGTAAGTTTTTTCTCTTGAGCATTGAAAAATAATGGGTGATCACCATTTAGTCCATTATCTAAACCATTTCTCTTCATATATTCTTTTAGAATACAAACGGTTTGCTCCATTAAAGGTACAGCGTATATTCCTGCTGTGGCGATTAAGCGTGTATATAGTACCAATTTTGCAAATCGTATGATGGCATATCTTAAGGGGATTACTAAGGCAAGTCAAGAAGCGCAGATTAAAATGGAGATGAAGTCGGAGAAAGGAAAACTTATTTATCCGAGACAGATAAAGAGAGAACTTGGTGCCAAGCTGATATATGATGCAATATGTCCTATTGCTACGGGAGCTTTTTATGGCTTTAATCCATATGAAAAAGAGTATGGAAATATGGTTGCTGAAGACATGGGTGGTTCATATGAAAAATGTGAACAGATTGCATCGGTTGCTATAGAAATCGAAAAACATATAAAAGAATTGTCTGAGCAAGAACTGAGGGATGAAACAATAGTGAAAGTTATTTTGCAGCATTGTTTTGATGATAAGGAAGAGATTTCAGCGATGGCGAAAGGACATAGCTTAGACAAGCTGGTAGAAAAGGTGATGGAATTGATACGAGAAGTGTATTTGTAGGAGAATATTGATATGAACAAAGTTGCGTTTTTAGAAACAATGATAAATACATTAAAGTATGATAGTAAGTTTAAAGATAAAAAAGAAAAGCTACTACCAATACTACGTAGGTGCGAAATTAATCCTATACCACAGTGGGCATATGTACAACATTCGGGGCGTTCTGGACAAAGATATGAAAATGTTGAAAAAAATATTACATTGCCTGAGAAGGTTACGGATTACGATGCGCTGTACAAGGGCTTAGGATTTGATGAGAAAGCAATTGCTGAAAAGAAGATTTATATGTCATGGGGGAACGGATATACATTTGAATATACGGATGGTGAACAAATAAAGAGAATTGAATATGAGGAGCTAGAGAGGTATAAGGTTGTTGTTGAAACAGAATGTATCGCTATAAAAATGGAATGTTTATGGGATAGTGAAGATGCATTGGTTTATCCGGATAAGGCTCGAGTTTTAGAATTCATACCAGAGTTGGGACAATATAGCTTTGCTCCTATAAGCAATAGTATGTTGTCAAAAGCAGAGATACCATTTTTAATATTTGAAAGAAATAAAGGCAAATGCTTTATTAAGAAGTATTAGGTTCGTACTCACTATGGAGCGTTTACGAAAAAGAAGATATATCAGAGGGATGTTTATGAAAGTAAAATTACAAGAAGTCTTAGAAGCCCTTGAGGGTGCCGGAATGGATGTGAATTATTATTATGATACCAAAAATCAAGAGATACTGATGATATTTGATGGCATGGTGAATGGCGAAAACAATCCGGAGCTGATTGAGGAAATCGAAGATGGATTTATAGAGGATTATATCCCGTTGCCAGGTCAGTATGATATTCATGAATACCGGATGATGGAAGAGTTTATTTATGAGCTTCCCGGAGGGAGAGCGCAGGATGCATTGGAGGCAGCGATCAGAGGAAAGGGTGCATTTCGAAAATTTAAAGACAGACTCTATGATTTTAATTTGCAGGAGAAGTGGTACAAGTACAGAGATGCTTGTTATGAGCGAGTGGCAAGAGACTGGTGCGAGCGATTCGGGATAGAGATAGAGGAATAGTTATGGCAGAAATGAATGATATTTTGGAAGTCGCAAAGATGACGATTAATGCGTCTATAAAATGTAATACAGTCCGAGGATACATTGGCTGGTACAGCTGCGATAATATATGTATGGATATGCATGATGTGCTGGATATGTGTGAGGAGGCCTTTAAGCAGGAAAGATATGCGGAGGTTCTTGAGGTGGCTACATATGTGTTGGTTTCGGGTGTAAAATTAGCATCTTATGCCGATAGCAGTTCCGGTATGTTAACAGATGTAGTGATGTGTACATTTGAATTGATAGATTTGTGTACAAAGACAATTGCAAAGCTGGATGAGTCGGTAAGAAATCAGGCATTGTCACTGATTATCAAAGAGTCTAAGAAAAAGGCGTTTGATGGCTGGACAGATTGGCGTTATGAGCTGCTGGAAAAAGCCATTTGTTTGTGTGATGAAAAAATGGCGGTAAAGCTGGAAAAGGTGTTGGATGTCTTTTTGGAAGAAAGCAAGGATGACTATGCTCCGGAATATGCAAGACAAGAGGATGTTGTTTTACGCTATAAACTGCACAGACATTTAAAAGGAGCAGAAGCAGTTAAGGATGAGCTATATGCAAATTTACAGATAAGGGAAATGCGAGTAATTGCTGTTCAGGATGCGGTAGAGACGAAGGATTATGCTGAAGCGGAAAAGCTATGTCTTGAACAGATAAAAAAGGGTGAAGGGCATTATTACAGAAGATCCCCGGATGACTGGAATAATATATTGTTTGACGTTTATGTGGCGGCAGGGAATATAGAAAAACAGCTTGAGCAGGCGAAGAACATCTTATTTTTAGGTAATGAAAAGTTTTGGGATGTATTAAAGCGCCTGTATCAAAGTCAGAACGCATGGGATGAGCAGAAGCCAATATTGCTTAATGAATTAGGGCAAAGTAAATATACGGTGTGTTATCGCAGCGTATTGGTGGAAGAAAATGAAAAAGAGCTGCTGTTAAAAACAGTTTCAGAAAATCCATATGATTTGTTTTATTATGCACAATTCTTAGTAAAGGATTATCCGAATGAAATATATGAGCTGTGTGCAGGTTGTATAAGAGAAAAATGTGCACAGGCAACGGATAGAAGATTGTACAAGAAGGTATGCAAGGACCTGTTGCAGTTAATCAAGTGGAAGGGGAATGACACGGCCAGAATGCTTGTGGATGAGTTTAAGGAAACCTACCCAAGAAGAACAGCGTTGTTAGATGAGTTACAGAAGGTAGAGAAGAAGTTATAGGGATAAAATAGGTTGTTGCATTTTTTGCAACAACCACACAGAAGCCACTGTAACATTACTCATTTCGTGGTACTACAGCCCCTGATTTTTAACCCCGAAGCCATATTCACAAAAAACATATGTGAAACCGGACATTATAGAAATAGTACCGGACGTTTTGGTACTATATAAAATCCCGATGTTTTTATCGACGGGCTTTGCGGTAATTGGTGGTACTACTCAGGCAGTGAATGGAGCTGCATTGGTACTACAAAAACAGCATAAAAATCAGGCGCAGACACCTCTGAAACCCTTAATTTTCCTGCGGTACTAATGCTGGTACTAAAAGCATTTCAGTAAAGCAGAAAATATAAAAAATCCGTTATGAAAAATTCGTGAAAATTCTTCTTGTAATTTCTCAAAATGGATTCTATAATAAATTCAAGGTTGAAAAATAGTTTAGAACTCATTGCCTGCGATGGTATCAATGGGCAAGCCAAATTTGAGCAAAAAGAGTCAAAAAATTCATTTTCAGCCGGTGGAACCATTTATAATGATAGAAAGTTTGTTCGATTTTTGGGCTGAGTAGTACCAAAATTTTGGTACTAAAATGGTACTAAAATCAGTTAGAACGAAAAATAACAGGAAAAAATATACATATTTTACAATACAAATATGTATAGAAAACTAACGAAAAACAATATCTCACGCTTCAAACTTTGCGAGTTTGAATAATTTCAAATGGCTTACAAAGTGTATATATCGACTTTTAATTGCAAGCATTATTCCTGGTGCTTGCAATTATTTATTATATAAAAAATTAGTTGCCAAAGTGATACACGATTATATGTTTGCAGCTGCAAGGTAGAAACAGCAGACAAGAAACAGGACAGAGTCCTATTGTATAAGGGTAAGATTAAAGAGGAGGCAGATATGAGAGTATTATTAACATCAGCAGGTTTGGAAACAGAAGAAATCAAAGAATATTTTGTGAAGATGCTAGGAAAAGATGTGTCAACGGTAAAGGCGTTATTTATTCCTACAGCAGCTATAAATGCAGGGGCAATAGAGATGTTGCCCAAATGCATGAATGATTTGTTAAAGTGTGGTATTCAAAATAAAAATATAAAAGTTTTTGATTTGCACACAGGAATGGATATAGCCGAACTGCATAAGTATGATGTGGTATATTTGTGTGGTGGCGATGCTGCTTATTTGCTTGAAAGAGTAAATGCAACTGGATTTGGTGCAACCTTATTGGAGTATATTAAGCAGGATGGAATGGTAATCGGTGTGAGTGCCGGAAGCCTTCTGTTCTCGAATAATTTAGTGGAAAATTTAGGATTGATAGATACTAGATTGGATGTGCATTGTCCGGATGGAGAAGCAAGGGGTAAGGTAGAATATCCGCTAAAGGATAATATGAGATTAACCAATACCTGTGCTCTTGTTATACGAGAATTTCCAGATGGACTAGAGATAATTGGGGAATAACAAAAAATAATGGAAAAGGTTAAACCGTATGACAGAAACTATAATAAGAATGCTTGAAGAAAATGGAGATGTACAACAGGCAGAAAAAATGTCTGCATATATGCAGAATAAATTTGAGTTCGTCGGAATAAAGAAACCAAAACTAAAAGAGTTGATCAAACCAATATTGAAAGAGACTGCCAAAAAAGAACTTGATTGGAATCTGATTTTTGAGCTTTGGGATTGTAAGTGGAGAGAAGCGCAGTATGTGGCACTTGAGTATTTATTGAAGCATCGTAAACAGCTTCGTCCAACAGATTTGGATAATTTGAAACGATTGATTACTGAAAAGTCATGGTGGGAAACTGTTGATACCATAGATGCTTTGGTGGGGAATCTTGTATTACAGGATAGCAGACTTATAGAAACAATGCTTGAATGGGCAGTATCCGATAATATCTGGTTAAGAAGAGTTGCAATAGATTATCAGCAGGAATATAAGGATGTTACGAATGTAGATATTCTTGAAAGAATAATTGTAGCTAATCTTGGCAGTGATGAGTTTTTTATTAATAAAGCCATCGGATGGAGCCTTCGGGACTATAGCAAGACAAATCCGGAATGGGTTACTCATTTTATTGAAAAATATGGTACGAAAATGAATTCGTTGAGTGTGAAAGAAGCGTCAAAATATCTTTAAGGATGGATAAGTAAAAGAGGTAAAAATGAAAGTATTGGTAATGAATTGCAGTCCGGTAAGAAACGGAGCAACAGCAGAAATAGTTAAAATAGTTTCTGATTGCTTAGAAAAGATACACGATGTTAAAAACATATGTATTGACGATTATGATATACATTTTTGCAAAGGATGCAGGACATGTCATACTACAGCAAAGTGCGTTCAGAAAGATGATGTTGATAGAATAATCGAACAATATGAATGGGCTGATATTATTATTTCTGTGTCTCCATCATATTGGGCTGACATACCAGGACAATTCAAAGCTTTTATTGACAGATGTACTCCGTGGTGCAACACACACGAACCACATGCCCAAATAAGCAGTGGTAAGAAAGGATATGTCATAGCATTAAGAACAGGCCCGAGCATGAGAGAATGTGAAAGAATTATTGAAAGTATAGAGCATTTTTATGGACATATGGAAATTGAGTGTTGTGACAGGCTGGGATTGTGTTCGGTGGAATATAAGGAAGATCTGGAAAGTAAAAAAGAACAGATTGTGGAATTTTGTAGCAAGATGGATTAAAAGAACTGATTAATGATGGTGGCAAGTGTTTTAGTAGGATTGTAGGAGTGACAGTGAAAATGAGTATTAGAGTAGCGACGTTAGAGGATGCACTACTAGTTACGGAATTGGCAATTCAAATGTGGGAATCACATACTATTGAAGAATTGACACAGGAATTTTACGAATATATTAGTAAAGAGAATGGTATAGTTTTTATTACCATTGTAGATGGATGTGCAGTTGGATTTGCACAATGTGGATTAAGGCGTGACTATGTAGAAGGCACAAATTCAAGTCCGGTGGGATACCTGGAGGGGATTTTTATAAAAGAGGAATATAGAAAAAGAGGACTGGCAAGAGATATGTTAGAGGCATGCCAGAAGTGGGCAAAGGAGCAGGGCTGTGCGGAATTTGCCAGTGATTGTGAGCTGGAAAATGAAGAGAGTCTGAAGTTTCACATGAAGATGGGATTTGTAGAAGCAAATAGAATTATCTGTTTTACAAAGAAATTAAACTGAGGACATTACCATCTGCACATTTTTCCAAGATATGTGCGAGACGGATTTGGTTGGACTTATGGTAGTGAGGAAAAAATATAAATTCAGAAATAGCAGAGCAAGAAAACGCGGATATGCTGATTGTACAGTTGGCTGCTTTATTACACGAGGAGAATGGTGATATGTTGGAAGTAAAATTTTATGATACAGTTGATGACGCTTTGTTGAAATTTGCAGTAATCATTTCACAGAGCAATGGCAAATGGGTATTTTGCAAACATAGGGAACGAGATACCTATGAGGCTCCGGGAGGTCATCGTGAAGTTGGAGAAGATATTTTGGAA
Organism: Agathobacter sp.; assembly: GCA_045122195.1. GTDB lineage: Bacteria > Bacillota > Clostridia > Lachnospirales > Lachnospiraceae > Roseburia. Next base: position 1,729 of record JBGVHH010000044.1, on the reverse strand, counting down.
ACTGCCAAGAGAGAACTTCAGGAAGAAACAGGTGCTATCCGGTTTGATATTAAGCCAATATGCGTTTATTCCGTTACGGGTGAGAATAGTGTAAATGAGACCAGTGAAGAAACATTTGGATTATTATGTTTTGCAGAAATAACCGAATTTTCTGGTAAGCTGGAAAGAGAGATAGAAAAGGTTGAACTTATGGATGAGTTGCCTATCAACTGGACATATCCATTGATACAGCCGATGTTGATAGAAAAGTATCTGCAGATAGAAAGGCAATCTTACAGTCAGATACAGATGGCAGCGAAACAGACTATTGAGTATATAAAAAAGACTATCAAGCCGGGGATAGATTTGCTCGAGATTCGAAAGCTATGTGAGAAAAAACTGCTGGAGTTGGGTGCAGATTCGTTCTGGTATTGGGATGTTGGTGCATTTGTGTTTGCAGGAGATGAAACAACAGTTTCTGTATCTGGTAAGCAGTATTTAACTTCGGATAGGGTTATAGGAAACAACCTTTGAGGAATTGTACTATCATATGAATGAGTACATAGTAGAAAATGGATTTGTCAATCTTGATTTTATGGGCAACCTGGGGCATTCCATTGTAAAAACTAAAGGGGACAGAATTTATATTGAAAAAGGGAATAAGACGATTCTTGCAGATGTAAAATATTTTACATTTGAGCCACATATAGCATTTCCATATTCAAAGTATGGATATAAGAAAGAGAAAATTTATTACTTTGACGAAAACGGGCTGATGGAACTTTAAGATATAGATTGGATGAAAAAATGATTAGAGAAGCAAACAAAAATGATTTAGATGAAATATTACAGCTGTACCTTTATCTTCATGAGAAAAGCATTCCAGAAGATTCCGAGCAGTTAAGAAGCACATGGGAGAATATTATAAATGATGTCAATCATCATCTTATTGTTTGTGAGATTGATGGCAAGATTGTGGCATCCTGTGTATGTGTGATTATTCCAAATCTCACAAGAAATGTTCGCCCATATGCATTTGTTGAAAATGTGGTAACACATGGGGAGTATAGAAAGAAAGGATATGCTACGGCTTGCTTAAATTTTGCTAGGAAAATTGCAGAAGAGAATAATTGCTACAAGATGATGTTGCTTACCGGTTCAAAGGAAGAAAGTACATTGAATTTCTATCGAAAAGCCGGTTATAACAGTTCTGACAAGACTGCATTTATTCAGTGGATTGATATGTAAAAATATGGAGAAGGAATTCCTAAGTATCAGAAGCAATAAATCAGGAGGCTACATTTCGTAATCTAAATTGGCAACGCATGATAGTTTATGCGTAGGATAATAGATTCAAAACGGGGCAAAATACAACGAAACAGATTGCAAAAACGGGGCAAAGCAGTGTATCATGTACTTGGAGGTGTGATTTTATGTTCAGAAAAGACTCTATCACAATAAAAGAATGGATAAAAGATTCTAATAAGGCACTGCTAGTAACAGGCGCTAGGCAAATAGGAAAGACATGGCTTATCAGAGATGAGATAGATAAAAGCGGATTTAAGAGATTCGAGGTCAACTTTATTGATCAACCAGATATGGTAGATTATTTAAACGCAGAAATGAGTGCCGAAGATTTTCTGGTAAAGTTAAAAATGATTATGCCAGAGGAATATAAACCACATGAGACAGTAGTATTTTTTGATGAAATTCAGAAATGTCCAGAAATAGTAACGAAGATAAAATTTCT
>JBGVHH010000043.1:0-33090 GCA_045122195.1 Agathobacter sp. | reverse complement strand
GATTAACCTACAGCAGTTCTTTTTCGTGCTGTCAAGGGTGGCGGAAAACTGCCACAACCTAAAATATCTACAGTTTTCAAGGTTCATCTGAGCCTTTTTTCTTCAACTCAGTTTTTCATAGGTCATTTGACACTATCTATTATTTACAAGAAGGATTGTAAGCTCTCCCGTATGGGGGAGAGTCAAGTAGTATTTTTCCCAAATGTCCATACCGCGCTTCCATTTATTAGTTCTACTGTAAAATCGTCTATATCTCCTTTTAGATAACCTAGCAAAGAAAGATTATTATTATATTTTTGCTGTACCAATTTCTCTAATAAGTCTGACAAAGTTTTTTTCAAATTTTCCCTGCCACTTGTTAAAATAGTATTACGAAGATTTTCATAATCCTCCTCCAAAAGGGCTGTTCCCAATTTCTTACCTATCAACATATATTGAAGTATATGACGCAGTATAATACTGCACATATTATAAAACTGTTTTCTATAATTCGCCTGATAATTTGTCAAAACCTGTATTACATATTCCTTTGGAAGAGCCCTAAGGAATGTCTGTTCTAATTCAATATACTCTACATATTTTTCAATGGCATTAATTCCAGATAAATGATTAAGAGGATAAATTGTTGGATAATCCATCGTAATGATTGTTTCCTGTGGTGCGAACACAACATCATAATAAAGGAAAAATCCGGATATTCCTTTTGTTACTGTGTCATTATAATTTTCATTTCCATACGCATCGAAATCTAAAACCATCTTATTGTACGCTTCTTGCGCCTGCTTTACCTTGCCAAGAAGTATCTCATATCCATAAGCATATGCATCCTTTGCAGACAATTTTTCTACTTTTGCCAACTGATTGCTGCCTTCACACTGCTGAATACAATAAATCACTGCCTCCATAAACTGTCTGGCTTTTTCATAAGTAACTGATGTGCTCTCTTTGGAAGTGTATTTTTCCGCAAGCCCTGCCACAATAGGAATCAATTCCTCCATTTGATAATCATTCATCTATATCAACTCCCCTTTTCAACTTGTAATGTTTTTCTAGATAACTGCATCCTTCTATTCTTATATTTCTTGCAAACTCCTCAATGACAGTTTCCTCCAGATATTCCAAAGACCCCTGACATTTGCCATCAAAAGCTTCCTTCATAAATTCAAGAAGCTCATCGTCTGTCAATACATCTAATGATTCATTCTTGTAGAGATAAAATATCTCCTGCAGTCTGGATATGGTTTCTACGTAATCACTTTGTGAAATATATGGAGAATCACAAAAAGTATCAATTAGCTTTGACATTATTGTTTCCCCAAATTCCACTCTCTGCTGTTCTTTCAAGCATTCCATCTTGTGTGCAACAAGAAGCTCGGCATCCTCCTGAGTCATTGAAAGACCAAAACGCTCAGTTTTTTGATTCATATCCATTACCTTCTGTACCTGATTCTTCCCTGCCAACAGTTCCATCCACATACTGATACCTTCTTTCCTCTTTTTATAGGGTTTACTGATTATATATCCAATGGAAAGTTATTGGTAGACTTGAAAAAAACGCCATTTTGTGGTAATATAAAACATGAAAAGAGGGAAAAACTTTCATTTTCTCTCTTTTTTTGATATAATTTTCATTCAAAAAGAATTTGTACCTATTATAAAATACACCCTTTTTCACTTGCTATAAATCACAAGTCAGCTTTTCAAGTGCAACCATCTATTGCCCACTCATAATCGCCTTATATATTTTTTCAAATCCCGCTTTTAGAAATTCTTCTTTGGGGACGTTCCCCCTGATACGAATATATTCTTCTTTTTCTGAAGCAAGCTTTATAACACCGGATATCATTCCCCACATAAGCAGTATAGTTCCAAAATAATCCGTTGTCTGAGCCAGTTCACCGCTTTCTACTCCCTTTTTTATATACTGAGAAATAATCTGATTAACTTCTTCGCCAACTTGATAAGTTTTTGATAACCACTCATTATCGTTCTTTTTTTCTACTTGAATGTACTGCAATGAACGGTCAAAAAAATCCGGGTAGTCAGCCTGATATTTTACCAGAGCATTGCACATTGATAAAAATTGTTCTTTGGCAGTCCCTTCATTCTCCAGTGCTCCTGAAAGTAATTCTTTAAGCTTCTCCATACTTTTTAACGACAAAAATGAGACTATATCTTCCTTGTTTTTAAAATACACATACAAGGTTGCTTTTCCGTATCCGGCCGCAGCGGCTATCTCATCCATTTTTGTATTTTCAATTCCTTTTTTTGCAAACAAAACCATTGCTTTTTCGGCAATTCGATTTTGATGTACAATCGGCTCTTCCTTAATTCTTCTTGCCATATAATCCTCTATTTCTCACTCAATGCATTCTCACAGGCCTTCATAATTACCTTGCTGCTGTTTGTCGCGCTTGAAACAGCATCAACTTTTACGCTTTGATTTACTACAATATCCTCAGTAATTACTTCAGCAGGTTTTCCACGCTCTGTCACATGTTTTAGAATTTCAACGTCTGTTATGGTATGATTATACACAATTACCTTAACCTTTGCATATACATAACCTGCATCATATTCTCCGATGTATGTGCCATCTTCTACATTTGCTAAGTCTATGCCACTTATTTTAATTTCATCAATTGAATTTAAATAATTACTAAAATCAACAAAATATGTTCCCATATGAACTACCAGCATAAGTGCCATCACAATAGAGAAAAAATGATGAAATTTAATCTCAACCTTATGATTTTTTACAACATGGCATACTATTGTAAGCAAAATTCCCGCAAGCAGAATTACAATTCCTGAAATCGTAACCAGAATATGTCGGCCTTCTAATACACCTAATACCAGAATAAAGTGGATTATAGAAACAGCTAAAAATGAAAATGCTATGTATTTATGACTTTTCATAAGTGCTTTGTTGATTTTATTCCACTTAAATTTTCTAGCAAAAAACTTTAGCAGCAACAATAATAACAGAATCAGACAAATATATCCTGTAACAATGCCCATCTCTTTTTCCTCCTAAATCTTCTTTAATAATTTATCTATCTTTGCAAATTTCTTCTGTGGCACAGCTTCATATTTTCCTGTATTTGAACATATAACCGTCCCGCTCTTCTTTACCCCGGAGGTCTTAAAATATTCTTTTACCACACGGCTGATTCCTGAGGATTGACCGCACAATTTTGCAAACGGCATCCTGGTATTACATGCCGTAAGAAGTATGTATTTCTTACCCTTTAAGCGAGGCTTAGGAAAATAATCTGTCTCAAGCATTGATGCTCCCGTCATTCTATCCATCAAATTTTTAACAATGGCAGGCACATTCCCCCAATATACCGGGGCTGCAAGGATAATAACATCTGCCTCTTTTATAAGCCTTGTAATCTCTGGCATGTCATCATTTTTAAAAACACACTCTGAAGTCTCCATACACTTCCTACAGCCTCTGCAATACTCAATTTTCTTTTCAAACAAATTAATATATGTCAGGCTATGGCCCAATTTTTCTGCCTGCTTGGCAGCATACTTCAACATAGTTGTTGTCTTACCAGACTTACGGTAGCTACCCTGAATTGCTAATACTCTACATTTGGTTCCCATTAAAATCATCTCCTTCTTGAATTAATTGAACTCCTTGGTTCAATTAATAACACAAACTTTATTCTTTGTCAATGCACTGCTTGAACTGATACAAGAAAAACCATATAGCCAGATGCGATTCTTCCTTTTCATAATTAATCGTCTAAGGGCAAAAAAAATCAGATGAGTTATTTCACTCATCTGATAAAAGTTGTCTGCATCCTCATAAGCAAGTATTATATTCTATTGTTTAGCAAATGAACGCCCTATGATAAATACTCCAGCAAGCATTTCTCCGACAGATATTCCCACCATTAAGCCAGACAGAAAATCCCTGAAATTTGTTCCACCTAGCAACTGGGAAAATGAAATTAAAGCACTTCCCATTATGACCAATAATATGCCGAAGATTGACATTTTCTGTTTTTCCAACTGCTGTATTCTCTCAAGCATATTAAGCATTTGTTCTTCGTCAAATACTCGAATACTGCTGTCAGCCTTGACCTCACCGTCCATAAGCTCGGACACAGTAATACCAAGCTCCCGGCATAATTGTTTAACAATACTGTAGTCCGGCATACATTTCCCACATTCCCATTTTGATACAGTTTTATTAGATACGCCTAGCTTTTCAGCAAGCTGTCCCTGAGTTAGATTTTTCTCTTTTCTTTTTTGTGCAATAAATTTGCCAATTGTTAGTTGGTTCATATCTATACCTCCAATGTATTTTTTCTCCTTCAATTTAATTCCTTCCAGAGAAAAAATACACCTCTCAAAAGGAGAATATGCGTGGAATATTCAATAATACAACATCTTATTTAATCTAATTTATGTCTTTTTCTAACTTTAACACTTATCCAATACAAAAGCGCCATAAGTGCAACGGCTGGAATAAGCACCCATGGATTTGACATAGCCTCGGCAGCTGAAGCACCAAAAATTGCCAGTGAACCAATCATAAGAACTTTAGCAAGAAACAGCGTTATCAAATATTTTTTCGCTGAAAAATTCGATATTCCGAAAGCAAAATTCATAAACGAACTAGGCGTAAATGGAAGACATAAAATCAAAAAGAGTGCCGCCACATCAAAGTCTGAAACCACTTTTCTTGCCTTGTTTATCTTGCTGTCCATCTTGTCTTTTCCAATTTTGTCGGTAAGCTTTTTAAAAACGCATCTAAAAAAGAAAAATACGATCGTACAGCCAAGGCACGAACCGCCCCAGCTATATAAAAAGCCAAGTAAAGGACCATGGGCAGCCACATTAATTGCAACAATTGCAACAAGAGGAAGCGCCGGGATAATTGATTCAATCATTGCCAGAAAAATAGGTAGCAATGGTCCTAAATTGGCAAATGACTCAAATAATTTCTCCCAAAATTCAATTTTCGTAATATCTTCAAAAACAGATAGCAAAATCATAATACATCTTCTAAAATCATCTCTGGATTGATTCGATTTTCATTTAATACTTCTTCAACCGAATACCTGTCGATAAACTCCTTCTTTAATCCATAATTATATACTTTAATATCTGAAGGTCCATAGAATCTGGCGATTTTCTCACCAAATCCACCCTCTAAAATACCATCCTCAAGTGTAATCACTTTTGAATGATTCTCCTTCAAATCAGAAAGAAGTGTCTCATCAATCCCTGTGATATATCTCGGATTAATAAGAGTCGGCTGCTTTCCTGTCTTTTTATGAATGATATCAGCAAGTTCTTCTCCAATCTGATAAAAATCACCAAGTGCGAGAATTGCAATTTCGCTTCCTTCTTTGTTAACCTGATATTTATTCAAATCACTGTAATCTTTTTCCACTTCTTCTGTAGTATGTACAACTCCATTGCATGGAATTCTGACTGCAACAGGATATTTATCCTGCTCAATACTCCAGTCTAGCATTGCAAAATATTCCTCACAGCTTGTTGGTGCAAGATAAACCAGATTTGGAATATTTGAAATCATTGGAATATCGTAGATTCCAAGATGAGTCACATCATTCATTCCATACACCGAAGCAGTGTTAACCAAAAGTGTCGCTGGATTACTATTTATACAAAGATCCTGCGAAATCTGGTCATAGGTTCTCTGGAAAAAGCTTGAATGTGTTGCAAACACTGGCTTTCCCCCATTTTTTGCAATACCGGATACCATTGCAACTGCATGTTCTTCAGCAATTCCTACATCCACGAACTGCTTTCCTGCCTCTTTTCTCTTATCAGCAGTAAACCCAATATTTGTAGGCACAGCCGCTACAATTGTTGTAACTGTTGGGTCTGCCTTCATCTTTTTCAATAAATAGTCACAGGTAAGTGAACCATAGCTTTCACCCTGTTCAGAGATTGTTGCTTCCCCGGTATCAGGATTAAATGGAAGATGCCAATGCCAAGGCTCTTTGTCTGTCTCCGCCAGCTTATAACCTTTTCCTTTAAGAGTATTAAGATGAACCACGATTGGATGGTCAATATCTTTTACTTTTTCAAAAGCAGCAATAAGACTTCCGATATCATTTCCTTCTGCAACATAGAGATAATCTAATCCCATTGCTTTGAATAAATTACACTCACAAGTGCCGTTTGAATCACGAAGTGCCTTGAGATTCTTATACAAACCACCATGATTTTCTGCAATGGACATATCATTATCATTTACAATAATTATAAAATTACTCTCTAATTCAGCTGCAAAATCAATTCCTTCGAGAGCTTCACCGCCGCTTAATGAACCATCTCCGATTATTGCTACAATATTTTCATTGTCTTGCTTTAAATCTCTTGCCTTTGCCAGTCCACAGGCAAGACTTACTGAAGTTGATGTATGACCAACATTAAAAAAGTCATGCTCACTCTCTATTGGATTAGTGTATCCGGAGATATCACCAAAGTGCTCATCCTTAAAAAAGGCATCTTTTCTTCCAGTAAGTATTTTATGCGTATAACACTGATGCGATACGTCAAAAACAAACTTATCTACAGGTGAATTAAAAACATAGTGTAAAGCAATGGTTGCCTCTACAAAACCAAAGTTTGGGCCAAAATGTCCACCTCTTTTTGAAAGTCGGTTCATAAGTCCCTGTCTAATTTCTCCTGCCAGAACTTCAAGCTGACAGATTTCCATCTCCTTGATATTTAATGGTGAATTTATCTTTTCAATATACATATTACCCTCCCAATAATGTATTTTTTGTTATTTTATTATATCCTTTATCACTTCACTTGCAATAATAAGTCCAACTACAGATGGAACAAATGCATTGCTTCCTGGAATTGAACGTCTACCAGACTCATTTTTTTCATCTGAAGGAAGTGGTGTAATCGGTTCTTCCTTTGAATAGACAACCTTCAGCTTTTTAATGCCACGCTTTTTAAGTTCACGTCTCATAACCTTTGCAAGCGGGCAAACAGAAGTTTTGTAGATATCAGCAACCTCAAACATAGCAGGATTAAGCTTATTTCCTGCCCCCATACTGCTAATAATAGGAACATTAGCTTCCTTTGCCTGCATCACAAGCGAGATTTTACCTGTTACAGTATCAATTGCATCAACTACATAATCATACTGTGAAAATTCAAACATTTCTTTATTCTCAGGCAGATAAAAAGTCTTATAGATATTTACCTTTGCATCAGGATTTATCTCAAGAATTCTCTCCTTTGCCACTTCAACCTTCGGTCTTCCCACAGTCCTAGTAGTTGCAATAATCTGTCTGTTAATATTTGAAAGACATACATCATCATCATCTATCAAATCAATTGTACCAACACCACTTCTGACTAAGGCCTCAACCACATATCCGCCAACTCCGCCTACACCAAATACAGCCACTCTGGCATTTTCCAGTTTCTCCATATTTTCATTTCCAAGCAGTAGTTGTGTTCTTTGAAACTGTTCATTCATTGTAAGTTGCCTCTCTGAATAACTAAATTTATATCTCAAATTCTATTTATATAATTATCGTTTGTCAAACCACTCTTTCATTGTATTTAAAACTTTTAGAAGTTCATCATCCGAAATAACATATGGAACCATCGCATAAAGGTAGTTTAAAAATGGTCTTGCAAATACACCTCTTTCATAAGCAAACTCCTGATAGCCTTTTAAAATATCACTGTCTGTGACCTCCAATAATTGTCAGCACCGTAAAAATGGCGCAACATGCCATCTGTACAATTGAAATTTTTCTAGAAATTGTTGTACTCATAATATTACCTCCTTGAGCAATTGTTAACCTATGTCACAACACAGGTTAACATTTCTCTTTCAAAAAGACAAATTATTTTTAAAGATGTGTATTTCTAGCAAAATAATTGTCTATCTCCTGTTTAATTTGCTCAGGCGGAGTATTTTTTAAAATATAACCTTCCGGCTTTAACGCCATAACCTTCATAATGCTTGCCTTATCATTTTTGCTAGTAAGGAAAATAACAGGTATATCACTAAATTCCGGCTCTGTTCTTATCATTTCAAGCACCTGACTTCCATCCACCACAGGCATTTCATAATCCAGTAAAACAAGGTCTGGTCTATTTATAGACAGATACTTAATTGCCATTGCACCAGAGTTTGCCAGAATAATTTGATATTTGTCCTCCAACCATTCCTTTACGCTCCTAAGCATGGCTCCTGAGTCATCAACTACAAGAATTTTCTTTTTTATGTGCCTTCCATTAATTTTGATGTAGTCATCTATTTTTTTTGAAGCTTCTTTCACATTTATTGGGCGTTCAAATGACTCCCTTAGAATATGAGCTGGGATTATATCGCTCAATCCCTCCAGATCTTCTCCAATATAAAACACCGGGATATTCTCTTCTACCGCTTTGTCTCGCAAATATAAAAGTTGCTGAGTATATCCACTCACTTCACTATCCATGTATAAAAGAATAGCTTCGTATACACCAGTCAAACAAAAAAGATTTTGAAGCACAAACTCTTCAACTGTAACCTCATACCCAAGCGACGAGAGTTGTTCCGCTATAGTACTTGGGAAAAATCCCCCATTTTCTGTAACAATTAATATCTCCTGTCTTTCACTCATTCTTGTATCTCCTCTAATATCTTTTCCGTGAGCTCCAATATTTCCTCCATTGCAACGTCTGTCACCAGAAGCTGAAGCTTATCAATCATCGGCTTTATCTCGACAGAAAAATCATAAGTAAGAAGCTCCTTCATAGCGGCATCTGCAGCATCCAAATCAAAGCTGTCCACGGCATCATGAAGGCTGGCAAGTGTCTGTTTTATCTCATCCGCTGACACTTTTCTTTTTTCCTCCTGAGGCTTCTTCACAAATTCACTAAGCTTTTGTTTATAGCTTGTATAAAGTTCTAATAGCGCTGGAAGATTATTGTCTATTTCCTCTCTGTTTTCTTCATTGCCAAGCTGTTCCATACGATAAAACAGCTTAGATAATTCAGTTGCTCCAATCATTCTAGCATTGTTCTTAAGAGCATGTACTTCTATCGTGTAATCACGAAGATTTCCATCTGCCAGACAACTCTTTAGCTTATCTATTTTGCGGTCTATCATCATATAAAAATCGCCCATCAGTTCTATCAGAAATTTTGATGTACCACAATTTTTTATTCCCTCTGCAAAATCAATCCCTTCAATGTGTAAACCAAGGAACTCGGAATCCTTCGTTTCATCCAAATTGTTAGTCTCCTCTTTATCATCTGTTGCAATTATCAACTCCTTTGGAAGCCATTTTCTAAGACATTTTTCAAGTTCATTTTCTCTGATTGGCTTTGCCACAAAATCATTCATCTGAGCCTCAATAAACATTTTTCTTGCATCTGCTGTAGCATTTGCAGACAGTGCAATAATCGGAAGGTTTTTAAAGTATTCACCATCCATTTCACGAATCGTATGAGTCGCCTCTATTCCATCCATTACTGGCATCATATGATCCATAAAAACCAAATCATATCGATTATTTTGTACCATCTCTACTGCAGCTTTCCCGTCCATCGCAGTATCAATCTGAACCTTGTAGATACCCATAAGGCCTTTTGCAACCTTAAGATTCATCTCATTATCATCAACAACCAACAGCGTAGCGTCCGGTGCAGTAAATTTTTGTTTTTCCTCTGAATAACGTACAAACACCTGATCTTCTTCGTTGATTAACTGACAAAAATTCAGGCTATACACTGGTTTGTTTATGACAATCATATTCACATCAGAAATATTTTCAATCATAGGATTTTGTAGCACACAAATTTTTGCATTATTATCTTTTGAGACCATCTTTCTATTATCCGTGATTAAAAATTCAACTTTTGCATCTAACCCCACATCTGAAGAATTTGAGTTTTCACACATATCAACACATTCTATTCCATATGTATGAGCAAGCTGTATCAACCCCTCTCTCACTGCAGAGTTTGAAATATTGTGAGCAATCTTAAAGCCTTCCGGTAACGTTCTTTTTATACTGGTTGCCGGAGCTTTATCAACGACCTTCTGAATAATGTAGAATGAAAAGCAACTGCCTTTTCCATACGTACTTTCTACAGATATTTTTCCATGCATAAGTTCAACTAACTGCTTTGAAATTGCAAGTCCCAGTCCTGTTCCTTCTTTTTTGTAATTTCTTCTGGTATCAACCTGCTCGAAGGACTTAAAAAGCTTTGGTATATCCTCTTCCTTTATTCCCTGTCCAGTATCCTCTACTGAAAATGATAGTTTTATTTCTTTATTGCCAATAGTATCTGCCTCCACCTTCAGTCGGACAAATCCTTCTTCTGTGAATTTTATTGCATTGTTTACCAGGTTAATTATCACTTGTCTAATTCGAAGATTATCGCCGTATAACTGAGAAGGTAAATCTGGAGTAATATCGTAGATAAGCTCCACCGGTTTTGAACCTATTCTATTCAGAAAAATCATGGAAAGGTCATGCAACATAGACATCGGCTCATACTTCTTTTCTATGATGTCAAGCTTTCCGGATTCAATCTTCGAAAAATCCAAAATATCATTTATTATGTTAAGAAGCGCATCTCCGGAGTTTTTTATATTATTTAAATACTCCCTCATCTCCTCTGGAACATCTTCTCTGAGAAGAATATCTGTCATTCCAACGATGGCGTTCATCGGTGTTCGAATTTCATGTGACATATTAGACAAAAAGATTGATTTGGCCTCGTTAGCATAATCTGCTCTCTCCTTCTCTTCCTTAAGTCTTTCCATCAAAAGAACATCCGGACTTTCTACCGTAAGGAAAAAAGCCAGATTAATAAGTGTTATCGCCATACTTGTGATAAGTGAAGTCGGATATACAGACTGGAATATCATGACCACAATCTCAATACCAAAAGCTACTGATATTACATATCTCTTCTTGGGATTAATCTCTTTTCGATGTTTCATGAGTTTTACTACAATACAGATAAAGTAAAATACAACTATCGCCTGGACAGTAATTACTGCTGGTCCCCACGAATAATTCACCTTATCCATCTGAATATATTCTTTCGGAATCACCCTAAAATCCAGTCCCGGTAAATGTTCCGTTCTGTCTGTCTGAATATACTCAATTGGAAGTGTAATAAGTGCAAACCACGCAATCCAAACCGGAACTGCTGAAAAAATCATTCGATTAATTTTTATTTTCTCATCATAAATAAGAATTACGCTGTAAACATAACACAGAAATACTTCCATTATCATGCTTCCAAGAAAAATAGTATGCACTATCCTGTTTACAGTCATTGGAACTGTATCCAAATGATTTACTGTATAAACTGTAATCATATCAAACACAATATTTACCATACTGGTGATAAGAGATAATGAAAAAACAATATGAGAATACGATTTTACTCTTTTTACCTGAAAATATACGGCAGCTATGAACATTGTGATAATCAAACAGCAAATCTGAAGTTTTATCATTTTTTATCTCCTGTATTATACCCAAAAACACTATTGTACTGGTACTATTTTACCACGTTTTTATACTTATTAACACACAATTTTTCAAATCCAGTTGATTATTTTCCAGATGCATTTTAAAATAATACTTGTCTAATTTATTTGGAGGGAAAATATGAAAAGAATATATGATTCTTTAGATAAAGCGAATTTTACTCCTCGCGTAGGCGGTGGACTTGCGCTTTTAATACCAGGTGTAATTCTTCTTGGTTCACAAATTGTATATGCAGTTATCGTAAAAGAAATAAATATTGTAAACATTGTTTTGGGAATCATTTCATTAATCCCTATTTTTCTGGGAGCACGTAGCATTTATTTTTATGTTAATGGCAGCTACAAAAAATACATAAAAGAATCCCTTGAACAAGAGAATATTTCTGAGTATTCTCTTCAATGTGATTTAAGAACAGCTAAAAGAATTGCCAATGGAAAAGTTGAAATTGGCGAGGAATATATTATCATGTACGGTGACAAGCCTGATGTAGGTCGTTATCATGATATCATCTGGGCATTTCACACAACCGCAACTGTTGATAAAAAGATTGCAGGTATCATTCCAGTCGGTCAAAAAAACATACATAAAGTAATGCTTGTCAATGAGGCACATATGTGTGGTGAGATTGAGGTTGACACCATAGAGGAAGCCAACGAAATTATTAAAGAATTGCAAAAGAGACTTCCTCATATTCTTGTAGGTTTAGATGAGGAGCTTGTCCAAATGGAGAAAAATGATTTTAACGAAATGATCAGACTCGTCGAGGAACGAAAAAAATCATCTGTAACTGAATAGTATTTGCAGAAAATGGCAGGAAGAATATTCTTCCTGCCATTTATTATTAAATCATTTTAAAAGCTTTTTTAGGACATCTAATAAAATTGCTTTAGTAACGGGCTTGGTCAGATATCCATCCAAGCCTTCTTCCTCATACATCTTTGCATATGAAGAATCAACATTTCCTGTAAACATAACTACTGGTGTCTTTCTATTCTTAGTACTATTTTCACGAATATAATGAAACGCCTCAAGACCATCCATTTCAGGCATCATATGGTCCATAAAAATAATATCATACTCATTTTCTTGTGCCATTTCAATAGCCTCAGCAGCACTTACAGCCTTATCCGCGTTCATTCCAATACTATTAAGCAATGATGAAAAAACAGCCAGATTAATCTTTGCATCATCTACACACAATGCTTTTTTATTCTGAAAAGGCTTTTCATCCTCAGGAAGGTTTCTGTTCTGATAGTCTTCTGCATAGATCTCAATCGGTATTATTGCAGTAAAAGTAGAACCTTCATTAACACTTGAATCTACAAATATTTCCCCCTTCATATTGTCTATTATTCTCTTTACTATAGACAATCCTAGTCCCGTGCCCTGAATAGATGCATTTTTATTTTCATTACATCTCACATATGGATCAAACAGCGTTTTTTTAGATTCCTCCGATATTCCCTGTCCAGTATCACTACATGTGATAACGAGCCCGCCTTCAGAATATGCAACCTGAAGCGTAATGCTTCCTTTATCAGTATACTTAAGGGCATTTAATAAGAAATTATTCATTATCTGCTTGATTCTTGTCTCATCTCCCACATACCATGTAGGAAGATTTTCCTGAATAACCAAACTAAAAGTAAGGCCCTTTTCTTTTGCCTGATTATTTGTCATATACGCAACATTCTTCAGAATAGATTTTAAATCAAATCTTTCTTTTTTGATTTTGAAGCCATTAATCTCCAATTTTGCAAAATCTAAAAGCTCATTCACAATGTGAAGCATCAATTTGGATGACTCAAAAGCATTTGAAATATTCTCTTTTTGTGCTTCCCCTATCGTATCGTCATCCATAAGCACCTGAAGGGACCCAAGAATGGCATTTAACGGACTTCTAAGCTCATGATTCATAGATGCCGTAAAAAGCTTGCTTGTAGCATGCAACTGCTCGATTTTTTGAAGCGATTCTTTCAATTCGGAATTTGAATTTTCTAACTGTCTACACTTACCTTCCAATTCATTTGACATATCACGAATCTGATATTCCATGACTGTCTTGTCTGTAACATCATTAATCAGCCCTACTATTCCTATTGCCTCACCATTGCTGTCCAAAAGGGGCTCTTTAATTAATTCCAGAAAACTGATATCCCCATCAATTTCACTTTTTATCACGTAACTACAACCTTTTTTGGTACGGAGAATCTCCCTGTCCGCCTCCATAGCCTTGATAGCATTCTCTCTGTCCTTTCGGACATCCAAATCTGTTTTTCCAACAATATCATCACTATTTAGCTGTGCCCAACAATGTGTAGAAAAGCGATATTTCAATTCTGCATCTTTAAAAAAGATACACGATGGAATATTTGAAATAATCTTCATAAATGTCAAATAATCCATTTCATCCATCAAACGTTCATCAAAACATGCCATACATATCCCCAGCTTTATCCCAATACATGTAAACTATTATTATCAGATATTAAATACTGATATTGCCTGATTAAGATTTTCTCCAATATCTTTCATCTCTTGGGTTTTCTCTTTTGTATCAAGACACGCATTTGCAACAGTATCACACGTTGCTACAACCTCCTGTGCGCTTGCTCCAAGTTCCTCACTTATCGCACTCAAATCAGTAATAGCACCTGACAACTCACTTTTAATTCCACTCAATTCCTCAGCCATTCTCCTGATACTTCCAATTTCGTGTATACTGCTATCCACAGATTCTGTAAGAACTTTGAATATATTCTGAGTTTCAAGAATGTAATTTTGTTCCTCTGAAATTGTATCCATAACTTTTGATGCAGAGTCAACTGTTTCCCCAGAAATCGTAATTACTTTACTAATAATATCTCTGATTTCTGTTGCACTAGTCTGACTGTCATCTGCAAGCTTTCGAATTTCCTCTGCAACAACAGCAAAGCCTTTTCCTGCCTCTCCAGCTCTTGCTGCTTCAATAGAAGCATTTAAACTTAGAAGATTTGTCTGGCTGGCAATATCCTCTATCATTTGAACACATTCATTAATCCTTGCTACCGCTTCATTTGTTTCATTAATTTTACTAGAAATGCCTTCTACGGCATTTACACTATTACTTGACGAATCCATTACAGCCAGCATATATTTGGAGGCCTTATCATTTACCTGACTGATAGAATCCGAGGCATTCTTTAGGTTTTCCACATTCACAACAAGTTTATCAATATTTTCTTCCAGATTTTCTGCCTTCTCAGCCATATTCTGAGCAGACTGGGCTACAATCTGGGATGTATTAGCAACTTCACCTATCGCCTCGTTTATCTGCCCACTTCCTGCAGCATTTGTGGCAGTCTGAGAATCTACATTTATTACCGCATCATCAAGAATTCTCGCATTTTGCTTAACGGTTCCAACCGCAAGCTGCAATGACTTCTTCAGCTCGTTCACAGATGCGATTATTAAAGTAGTCTCTTTTATATGTGACTTCGCATAAAGTTCTGCATGAAGATTTCCCCTCGCTATTTCATCTGTACACTCTGAAATCTGACGAAGTGGCGTTGCAATTACTCTGGCAATCAATATTCCTGTAACCGTAAAAAATGCCATAAGACCTAACGCAACAACTACCGATATTACTGTTATACTATTTATTCCGGATAAAACATCACCTTCATCAACAGAAATAACCATAATGAATGAGTTATCCGGTGCTACATAATATGCACAAGCTTTTCTTTCTCCATTAAATGAGTATGAAGCAGTTCCTGACACCGCATTTCCTGATTTCATCTGTTTACACACATCCTGAATCACTTCGTTGGTAACAGGTTGCCCTATTTTTTCTGTTGTCGGATGATAAAGCATAACCCCATCCGGATTTGCGACATAACAATATGATGATTCAACATTCTCCAGATGTACTTCTTTACATGCAGAAGTAAGCGTTTCAGTTGAAAGAGCTGAATCTCCAATAGCAGCCCTTATCTCCATAATATTATTTCCAGATTGTTCTGCAACAGTGAACATAAAATCTAACATCTGTGAATTTAATTCTTTCCTTGAATATGTCACCAAAATAGCAGTAACAATAATCGTGCCCACACAAAGCGGTGCCAGGCCATACATTACAAGAGTCGAATACATTGACATCTTTTTACTTTTTGTCGCCTTTCCCATAAAGAACAACCCCCAATATATATATTCTATTCTAATCTATTGCCAGTATTAAGCAATTTAAGCACTTCCTTAACATTATCAGCAGTCTCAATAATACTATTTGATGAAGCTGCAATCTCTTCTGTTGAAGCCGCAAGTGTTTGAGTTCTTGTATTTACCCCGTTAATTACTTCTAGAAGCTTACTTGTCTCACTTCTAATCTTCTGTATCGACTCAAGCACTTTTGTCTGACTTGCACTACTCTTGCTGGCAGTATTCTTTGAATCCTGAGCCAGATTATTGATCTCATCTGCAACTACTGCAAAGCCTCTTCCTGCTTCTCCTGCTCTTGCAGCCTCAATACTTGCATTTAGAGCAAGCAAATTGGTTTGAGAAGCTATCGATACAACTTCCTCGTTATTGTTACTAAGCTCTTCAATAAGTTTGCTGATTTCAGTCATTGCCTGTTCTAGTTGCTCGCAGAAGTTCGCCACATTCTTAATCTCGTATGTAATGGCTGTACTTTCATCTGCATTGGTCTCATTTCCTTTGACCATATCCTCAACTGACTGATACAAATTTTCAAATAACTCGTCCACGGTTTTTATTGTGTCCGAAATTACTTCCTGTTGTTCCTGAATCTGACTCTTCTCTTCATGTACCATTTGAGCAAGTTCATAAGCATGCTCTTTCTCTTTTTCTACAACACCCTTTACATAATGAATACAGTTTTCTCTTTTGTTAAATCCATTAAATATTGCCGTTGCCATAAGTTCACATGTCTCATATCCACAACACTCACAATTTATGGTTCTCGACTCAGGAGTAATCTTATCCATCTTATTAAATATACTATCTAACTCTTCCCTTGATGGTACCTTATAGCTACACTTTTCAGAGCGATCAGTATACTGTCTTAAATAATCGTCAAGATTAAGATGTGCAAACTGTTTATTTAATTTATTCAAACGCTGGGCCGGTGTAAGCTTTCTCGACCACGCACTTGCCTTATTATTCTTCTTACAATTTTCCTGAATCACATGTACATTGTATAATGCATCATCTGTCGCAGCTTTACTCTCCTCAACTGCTGTTCCGTACAGACAACCCATTCCACAGTTTAGAGCATCAATAAACAATTCTTTGTTAGTTCCTTTTGCAATCTGCTCCTTATGTTTATCTAAATACTCATAGACATGCTTCTCGCCCTCAACCTGACGAATATATACATCCTCTCCAAGGAACCAGTATACATTTTCCTTCAATCCACCAGGCATAGGGTAAATTGAACCAAGACCATACTCTATTTCATCCGTTGAGAATGGTCCACGAATCTGATGTTCTCTAACATACTGCATGAGATGCTCAAATGTCACATTATATGACACAAGACCTTTATTATTTGGATCATCAATCTCATTTTTCTTTGCTATACATGGACTGATAAATGCAAGCCTGTCTGTAATGCCCATCTCTTTTTTTGCATATATCGCACCACACATCATAGGACTTTGAACTGGAAACAGCTTTGGAATAAGCTGTGGTGCATATCTTTCAATATACCCAACTACAGCCGGACATGGCTGCGATATTCCACCTACAAATCCTGTCTTTTGTACATAATTTATGTATCCCCACGTAGTAATATCTGCACCAAAAGAAATGCTTATAATACGATTTACTCCAAGACTCTTTAATCCACCAAGAACACTTTCGTACTCAGAAGGATAATTTGCCTTAAATGCAGGTGCCAATAGCAGAGAAATCTTTACCCCGTTCCTTAAATCCTCAAAAAATCTCTCTGTATCATCATTAAATTTTCTAGCATGATGTTCACACGCGTCAATACATGCTCCACATCCAATACACTTATCAGGGTCAACCTCAATTCTTGGATTTCCCTCTTCTTCTATAGCCTTACAGGCGCCCATACAACTACAGACTCTAATGCACTTATTACACCCAATACACTCTTCACTAGTATACACTAACCCCATACGCGCTCTCCTAACCTATTATTTCTTCAGCACAAAACGATTCTAGAAACATAGTACCATCATTCTCAAAAAATGTCTATACAATTTAGTACTTTTAGTCTGCGTTTTAGCAGAAAAAGCGCTGTTATAACCCCAAATTATAACAGCGCTTTTTCATCAATTCACTATAAATACAAATCCTTCTTACAGAATATTACACTTCCCATAGTATACATAATTACAGCTCCAATTATAAGTACTATCGCCCCTGCGAAAGCTCCTGCTTCATTTGCAACAATTCCATTTGCATCAAATAGTGTAAAAAACGTAAAGTATTTTGCAACTTCGGTTTTTTCACCTACATTTCCAAGCATCTGTATGACATACATAAATGCCGGTATTCCAGCTCCAAATGCTATACTGTATTTGGTCTCTGAGAACACACATGAAGAAAGGAAGCAAATTCCCGCAATAAATAACTGCAAGCAAAAAAGTGCTACATTTAATTTTAACAAATCTGCCACCACAAGCTCTCCAGGAAACTTGTAATTTGCTACCACAATCTCCAGACCTGTAGAATATAATAGTAAAATAAATAAGCCACTAACCAGCGAAGCTAGCTGTGTACATACAACTGTTCGTCTCTTTACAGGTGCGGCAACCAGAACTGCCATCGCACCATCATCCGTATATTTTGAAATCAGTCCATTTCCTCTAAGTATACAATATACCATTGGGAAAATTAAAAAGATAAATCCATACAGATAAGAAACCATAAATCCCAAAAGACTTGTGGCACCGGCTTTCATTCCAACCGCCGCCATAAGTTCCGGCATCATATCGTAAAAGTTCTGCAGTGTTTTCACCATTTCTGGATCATACATTCCAATAATGATAGTTACATACATCGTGATAACAGCCCCAAAAATCACCAGCATTTTGATGCTTTTTTTCATTTCTCTAAAATACAGTGTATTATTTATCATTCTCCCCACCTCCGTAGTAGTTCATAAAGATATTCTCCAGACTTTGTTTTGAAGCAACTGTTACATTTTTTCCAGAAGCATTTCCGTCAAAATCCTTGGCAAAAGCCATAGCCTCTTCTTCAGAATTAAGGGTGACTGTGTATTTGCGCATATGACGTTCACGCAAATTCTCCACCGAATCTACTGTCACCATTTTTCCATCCTTGATAATACCTATGCGGTCGCAGGTTCGCTCTACTTCTTCAAAGATATGACTTGAAAGTAAAATCGTCTTTCCTCTTTCCTTCTCCTCTGCAATTAGCTCAACAAAACGATTCTGCATCAGAGGGTCTAATCCGCTGGTTGGTTCATCAAGAATCAAAATGTCCGGGTCGTGCATAAATGCTGTGATTATTCCAATCTTCTGTTTCATTCCCTTACTCATTTTCTTTATCTTGCCACTAGGATCTAATTCAAATCGCTCAATAAGTTCTTTTTGTCTGTCAAGATTGGTAATTCCCTTGTATTTTGCTATAAATCTAAGAAACTCAGTTCCTGTCATATCATCAAAAAAATTGATTTCGCCTGGAATATATCCAAGAGTTTTCTGTATTCTGTCACTTTCTCTCCAGCAATCCATTCCATTAATAGAACAATGACCAGACTTACATTTGATAAATCCCATCAAATGTCGAATAGTCGTTGTCTTTCCAGCCCCATTTGGTCCTAAAAATCCAAAGCTTTCACCTTTTCCGACATAAAAGGAAATATCCTCTATACCTCTGTGTTTTCCAAAATTTTTTGTAAGCTTATCTATCTCTACTACCTTATTCATAGTTATCCTCCTAACCATTACTTGTTCTCTCTTGACTGAAATTCCTTCAAATCCCTGTTCATTATTTTTTCATCTATCCTGCGACGTATTCTGTAAAGCCAGAAGCAGCATGCATACATAAAGTTAATATATAAAAAGAACAAACCGCTTACCACCAGACTCCTGTCAAACCAGTCACACAAATACGACATCGCCGTATACAAAAATGAACAAACTATCATGTATATTGAGCTTCTAATACTCCATTCATCAGCCTCATCAAATTTCTTCATCAAAAAAGACTGTATATATCCCATTACATACGTCAAAAATATTATTTCTGCCATATGTAAAATCATGGCATCTACTTTGTGACAACTAAGCCTATAGAGACAATAGAAGAACATTATTGCAAAAAAATACAGGCATGCTTTAAATTCAATTGCAATCTCATCAAACAAGTATCTCTCGAACCATGTCAGTTTCTTTTTATTCATTTACACTCCCCTCCTTCAGTCTTTTTCTAAAATCAGAAGCATATGTTCTTGATATCATCACATGCTCCCCATTACACATAGTGGCATCAATTCTGTTTGATGCAAGGCTTCTGAGCGACTTTACCTTATCAATGTTTATAATCATTGATTTGCTGCATCTGAAAAAGCTGATTTCACATATCAGTTGTTCCAACTGGAAAAGTGTATACTCAAGCTTAATCACATTTGTATCCGTATATGCAAAGCTTTTCCCATCCACGCTTTCAATATATAAAATCTCTGATACATCAACTACCAGCTTCTCATTATTACAGGTGCCTACCAGCTTTCTTTTTTCGTTTCTAAGGATACCAATAATCCGGTCTATTTCTGGGGTAAGTGTACTATATCGAACAGTCACTTCATTTTCCCCAGTGTCAATCTTTTCTATAGTGTATTTCACTGCTTTCTCCTACAAAATGTTTACGTCTTTGCTATATAAAAATATTAGCAATTATTAGTTCAACACACAATATCCTTGATGTTAAGTGACACTTTTTCCCTTATAAGATGCAAAAAACATCGAGGACGGTGGTTTTGTTTTTCCACCGTCCCCGATGTTTTATTATTTTCTTAGATACTTTGCAGTTATTGTATTTCCATTTTCCAGCATTTCTTTTGGTGTTCCAGTAAACACAATCTCGCCTCCAGCAGTACCGCCATCCGGTCCTACATCAATGATATAATCAGCAAGCTTCATTACATCTGTATTGTGTTCAATTACAATTACTGTGTTTCCTCTGTCAACGATTGTTTCTAAAATGCCCACGACTTTCTCAATATCTGCTGCATGAAGTCCTGTTGTAGGCTCATCGAGAATATATATATTTCCCTTTTTCTTGATATTCTGTGCAAGCTTTACTCTCTGTCGTTCGCCGCCTGAGAAGGTCGAAAGAGGCTGCCCTAATGATATATAGGAAAGCCCCACTTCCATAAGTGCATCAAGCTTTGCCATTATTTTTTTATTATCAGCAAAAAACTCCAGCGCATCCTCTACGCTCATTTCAAGCACGTCAACAATTGATTTACCCTTGTATTTATAGCTCATTGCTTCATCACTATAACGCGAACCACCACAATACTCGCATTCTGTTGTGACCGGTTCCATGAAAATCAATTCAGTGGTGATAGCGCCTCTTCCCTTGCAATATGGACAGGCTCCCTTACTGTTAAATGAAAACAGTCCGGCCTCCACATTGTTTTCTTTTGCGAAAGCCTTTCTGATTTCATCAAAAAATCCCAAAAAAGTACATACAGTAGAGCGGCCTGTAGCTGTAACCGCGCTTTGGTCTATTAACACTACCTGTTCTTCATATTGTTTTGCAAAAACATCTCTTATCAGTGATGATTTTCCACTTCCCGCAACCCCTGTAACAACTGTAAGAATTCCAAGCGGTATATCTACATCCACATTTTTTAAATTGTGCAGATTTGCGCCTCTTACTGGCAAAAATCCCTTTGGTTTTCTTACCTTTTCTTTAACTTTAATCTCAGAGCTAAGCGCATTTCCTGTTTTTGTTCCACTGATAAGTAATTGCTCATAGCTTCCCTGAAACAGCACCTGTCCACCATTTTTACCAGCAAGCGGTCCGATATCAATTACTTCATCTGCTATGCTTATAATATCCTTGTCATGTTCAACAACAAGAACCGTATTTCCCTTGTCGCGAAGACTTTTTAACAGTCTGCTCATTCTGTGAACATCTCTTGGATGCATACCTGTACTTGGCTCATCAAATATGTATATCATTCCACATAGTGAACTTCCCATATATCTTACAAGCTTAAGCCTCTGTGCCTCTCCCCCTGAAAGAGTTGAGCTTTCGCGATTCATGAAAAGATATGGCAAACCGATATCAATCATTCTATCAAGGGACGCTACCAACTGGTCAATTATGGTTTGAGCTCTGTCATCCTTGATATTAGAAAGTACATCCCTAAGCTCTACAAATTCCATTTCGCACATATCATTAATGCTGTATCCGTTTATTTTACAGGATAATGTCTGGTCATTTAAACGTTTCCCTTTACAGTCAGGACACTCCTTTTCATATAAATACTGTGCGATTCTTTTTAATGTATAATCAGTCTGCTCCTCTGCTCCTTTCATTAGAACAAGACGTTTAAACTGATTGTAGATTCCTTCTATTTTTTTATCGATTCTCTCTCCGCCCTGCTTTCGGCTTCCATACAGCAGAATATTCTGTTCTTCCTCGCTAAGTTCCTTCCATGGCACGTCCGTACGAAAATATTCTGGTCTTCTGTACACCTTCCAATAATATTTTCCTGTTCCAAATGCCGGAAGCAAAAAGCATCCTTCATCGTACGTTTTATCCGCATCAATCAGATTGTTTATATCAAAATCCATAACTTTTCCAATTCCGGCACATGTAGGACACATTCCGTTTGGATTATTAAATGAAAAATACGAAGCAGGACCAATTGACGGTTCACCTATTCTTGAAAAAAGCAATCTAAGAGACGAGTACATATCACTTATGGTTCCAACTGTAGATCTGGCATTTCCACCAAGTCTGTTTTGGTCTATTATCACGGATGGATTTAGATTATCTATCAATTCCGCATGGGGTTTATCATACTTTGGCAGTCTTCCCCTGACCCATGCTGTGTATGTCTCATTCATCTGTCTCTGACTTTCTGCCGCTATTGTATCAAAGACAATACTTGATTTTCCCGAACCAGATACCCCAGTAAATACCACGATTTTGTTCTTTGGAATATCTAGTGATATATTTTTTAAGTTATTCTGTTTTAATCCTTTTATTTGGATTGGTTTTGTCTCCATATCTGCATCTCTCCTTTTTAGTCTATTCTATTATAGCGATGCAACCTGATTAATTCTTCTGAATTTGTGCTATGTATATTATACATCCTCTTCTGTCTTTATAACTATTTTTTCCCCAATAAATAGCATACTGCAAAAACAACCACATTAACACACACGATGGTTGCTCCAACCGGGGTCCCCGCTAGAATGGAAATTATCATTCCCGACAATGCGCTAACAACTGATATAATCGCAGAAAAAATCATAACTTTCTTGAAGCTACAAAAAATATTCATAGTCGATAAGGCTGGAAAAATAATAAGCGCCGAAATCAGTAGAGAACCTACAAGCTTCATTGCCAACACAACTATCACTGCAATAATTATTGCAATAATCAGATTATACACATCAACCTTTGTTCCTGTGGTTCTTGCAAAGTTCTCATCAAAAGTCACATCAAATATTCTGTGATAGAAGAAAATGAAAAACAATACCACCATCACCGATAACCCCACACACAGCCATACCTCTTCTTCTTTTAGTGTAAGAATTGAAGTCGAGCCAAAAAGTGTAGAGCACACATCCCCGGATATATTTGCTGAAGTTGAGAATATATTCATAAGAAGATAACCAAAGGCAAGTGCTCCAACAGAAATCATTGCAATTGCCGCATCTCCATTTATCTTAGTATTTTGTCCGGTTTTTAAAAGCAATACTGCACAAAGTATCGTAACAGGAAGAACCACCAACACGTTATTTTCTATTCCAAGAACACCCGAAACTGCCATTGCTCCAAATGCAACATGTGACAATCCATCTCCTAAAAATGAAAATCTCTTCAATACCAATATTACACCAAGGATTGATGCACAAAGCGAAATCAGAATTCCTACCATTATTGCATATCTTACAAAAGGATATTCCAGATACAAAAATAATTTCTCCATCATTTTTCTACCTCCGCATCGCAAAAAAGAAATCTCTTTCCTGATTCACTTTTTATATACTCTTCGTTAGTTCCAAAAAACGTTTCTGTATCAACATGAAGAATATGGCTTGCATACCTTATTGCCACCTCTATGTCATGGGAAATCATAATTATTGTTATCCCTTCATTATTCAATTTCTCAATTAAATTGTACAAATCTGCCATCACCTTTGGGTCAAGCCCCGCTACCGGTTCATCTAAAAGCAGCACTTTTTGAGTCGCGCAAAGAGCCCTTGCCAATAGAACCCTTTGCTGCTGACCTCCCGACAAATCCCTGTAGCAGCTTTTTGCAAGTTCCATTATATTCATCCTACTCATATTTTTTCTTGCAAGAAGCTTCTCGCTTTTTGAATAAAAGGGCCTGATTCCCCTTCTCCCCTGACAACCAGATAATACAATTTCCTCTACCGATGCAGGAAAATCCCTCTGAATAACTGTTTGCTGTGGAAGATATCCTATTTCATTTCTTAACAGACCATCACCAAATTCGATCTCTCCACTTATTGGACTGATTAATCCTAACATCGTCTTCATAAGTGTAGATTTGCCTGCACCATTTTCCCCCACAATACACAGATAATCCCCTTTATCTACATGAAAATTTATATTTCCGATAATCTCTTTTCCTTCATAGCCAAGGGCAAGATTTCTTCCCGTTATAAATGACATAATTCCACCTCATATGAACTACTTCAATGCCTTTTTTAGTTCCTCAAGATTACTCTGCATTATTTCGAGATAATTTGCCCCGTTCTCTACATCCTGTGAAGTAACCGACTGCATTGAATCCATAGTAAGTATCTGCTGATTTTTATCCTTTGTATTATCTTTTATTGTCTCAGAAATTTTTCCATCAGAAGTCTCTATCTGCAAAATACTCTTTAACTCCAATTCATCAACCTTGCCTGCTAAAAAAGAAATCGTTTCAAAACTTGCTTCTGTCTCTGCCGAACATCCAACAAATGCTGCATAATACTCTAGGCCATAATCATCCACCAGGTATCTGAAAGGAAATCTGTCTCCAAAAACAACAGTTTTCTGCGATGCCGCCTCTACAACATCTTCGTATTCTTTATCAAGACTTTCTAGTTTGGAAATGTATTCCTCTGCATTCCTGCTGTATAACTCTGCATTTTTAGAGTCTACTCTGCTTAATTCATCCGCAATTTTCTGTGAAAAGATTTCTGCATTTTTTACAGACAGCCATACATGCTCGTCATACTCAACCTCTTCTGACTCCTCCTCTGCAGCTTCCTCTTCTTCATCCTGCATTCCTTCAACAACTTCTTCCTCTTTGACTGAGTCACCCATGACATCTAACAAATTTATTACCACCATGTCCTTATTTATTGCCTCTGCGAGCGCATCTTCAACCCACTCATCAGACTCTCCTCCAACATAAATAAACACATCGCATGTTGACACTTTAGCTATATCCTCTGCTGTTGGTTCAAAGCTGTGAAGGTCCACACCTTTATCAAGAAGCATTGTAATCTCAACATTGTCATTGCCCTTAGTAATTTCCCTTACCCAGTCATATTCAGGGAAGATCGTTGTCACAATAGAAAGCTTTCCCGAATCTTTTCCTGACTCACCTTTTCCACATGCACTAAAAACACATACAACCATAACCATGGAAATAAATACCGATATTAACTTTTTCATTTAATTATTCCTCCAAAATATACTTTTTTACACACAAAAAACAGACCCTGATTTATAACCAGAGTTTAATAGTATCCAGCCCGGAGGAAATATCAATTATTCATTCTTACCTTTTGAAAAATTAATGAATTACAGAAAGAATCATCTCGTCTATATTGTTTTAATTCAACGAATGATTCACCAAGACACAATGCTATACATACTGTAAGAACAGCTGTACCTATTATCTTAAGATTATTAGAACACTGATGCATAACAGCACAAACAGGACAATGCTCCCCACTACAGTCATGATCAGCGTGCTTACCAATATAAAATGCAGAAAAAAGTAGCACAAATAAAGTAGCCACAAGCGCTACCCATGCAGTTATTCTGTTTACTCTGTTCTCCTGCATCATTTGACTTCTCCCTTTTTCTTACTGCGATTTTAAATTCTATCTTTTTAATAGGGAAAAGTCAAATAGAAATGAAAAAAAAAGACAGCCGTTTCGATCTGCTGTCTTTTTAGGAGAAGGTATTTTACTATGGGGTATAGTAAAAATATATAATGTATTGGGGGGTTTTTACGGTGTATATAGTATCATGATATGCAATTATAGTGTGCACAAACTTTTAAAAAGTTATACGCTTTTCATGTAACATTTGCACAATAATATTTCCGTATACCCTAGCTTAACAAATTTTGAAGCTCACTATTTTGTGGTTCTACAATAAATTCCATTTCTTTCTTTGTTCCTGGATGAACAAAGCATATTCTATATGAACAAAGTGAAAGACCATTCCTTTTTGCGTTAACTTCATTACTGCCATATTTTGTATCACCAATAATTGGACATCCTATATTTGACAACTGAAGTCTTATCTGATGATGTCGCCCTGTATGAAGATTGATATCAAAAAGCAGCTTTGTATCAGTCTGTGCAATAATTTTGTAATCAAGAACCGCCTTTTTTGCATTCTTTTTATCAAAATCTTTGACCGGTTCATGTATTATCTCTCCAACGTTACTACGAGAATTAAATGTCATGTAATCTGTAAGTGTTCCCTCTCCCATTATAGAAAGGTTTTGAGATTTTACAGTGGCCGCATAATAGTTTTTGCCTATACTTCTGCTCTGTACCTGTTTATTCAAAAAAGCGGTAGCTTTTGGATTTTTTCCAAACACCATTACCCCTTCAACAGGCTGATCCAGGCGATGTACAATTCCAACATACGGCTCTTCTTTTTTTCTTGCCCGATAATTTCGGATAATACTTTCCATATCCTGCTGTCCGATACGTTTTGTCTGGGTTGCAACGCCCGCCGGCTTGTAACATACCAGTATTTCCTCATCCTCATATAACACTTTTAAATCAGTCATTTTTATTCTCCATAATTTCCCAAAAGATTCTTGTTTACAGATTCCAGCATACGCTCATGATTTTCTTCCATATGCGATAAATAAGTGCATATAATAATAATAGCAATTATGACATTTTTTCTTTTATTTTACAAATTTTATAGTCTCTATATTGAATTATATTGTTTTATAGTCTATTATAGTTTTTATAGTAGATTATAGTATATTATAGTGTAATGTGATAAGGAGGCATGTCGCATGACTAATAGAAACCCATACGCAATTAGTTTTGGAAGAATTCCAACTCAATATATAAACAGAAGTCTTATAGTGGATAGTATTCTTGAATCACTTGAAAGCGATATCGTGGAAGAACAAGCGTTTAAACTTACAGGAATTCGAGGAACGGGAAAAACTGTTACACTTACAGCAATCGAAAGACAACTTCGTGACGATGATGATTGGATTGTGGTTGGATTAAAATCAAACTCAGACATCACGAAAGATTTAATTGCAAATCTCTATAGCGCGGTTCCTTTCCTCACCACATTCATGGATAAAGAACTAAATTTATCCGCATATGGAATTGGACTTAATTTGTCAAAAAAAAGCCCTGTTGCCAGCCTTGACTATGCACTAAAGCGTATATTAGAGCAAATATCAAAAAAGAAAAAAAGAGTACTTGTCACTATAGATGAGGCACGAAAAACCGATGCAATGATTGATTTCATTCAGGAATTTCAGATACTAATCAGAGAAGATTTACCTATATACATTATCGCAGCCGGACTATACGAAGATATAGAAAGCTTGGAAAATACAGATGGACTAACATTCTTTCTTCGAGCTACAAAGTATGAAATGACTCCTCTTAACCTGGGTATAATTAGAGAAGACTATAAAAAGACTTTATCTGTTACACATGACGTCGCAGAGGAAATGGCCCATATTACAATGGGTTACGCCTTCGCGTACCAGGCTCTTGGCAAATATATGTGGGATTCTAAAGAGAAAGTCATCACAAACGAAGTTCTTATGCTTCTTGATGAAGCATTGTCAGAGAAAGTATATAAAAAAATCTGGAGTGAGCTCGCTCCTAAAGACAAATGGTTTCTACAGTTTATTGTACAAAAAGAACAGATGTCTGCCAGCGAACTTCTGGAAATGACAAGAAAAAAACACAACGAATGGTCTGAACCAAGAATGAGACTAAAAGAAAAAGGAATAATTGACACCTCTGTAAGGGGGATGATTTCCATAAAACTCCCTAGATTCAAACAATTTGTAGAAAATCAGTATTACTAATTACAATAGGGACTAAGACAAAACTCTATTTGTCCTAGTCCCTGTTATTATAGGTTCTTTTTATTAAAAATACTAATTCCTAGCACCACATTTGCCACACTCCAAAGAGCCACTACAACTAACGCTGATGTAAATTCCTTCGGTTCACCCAATCCAAACACAAGTTTTGAACACTCCATAAGCTTGGTTGGCAAGTAATTCTGCAGTTTCGGAACTATTCCAAGTATGTATACCAAAACAAATACGCCACATACTCCCATAGATACTGTTGCACTACTACCAGACATTGCTGACATTAGCATAATAAGTGAAATAAGCCATACCCCAAACAGATACAGGCAGAACGCAGAAAAAAGTAAGTGTTTTGCAATCCCATTGTCCCAGTAAAAATCATTATATACAAATGTAATTATGTAACTTGCAAAATACATCACTGTCCATAATACACATAGCAATATAGTTTTTGAAGCCATGATTTTCCATCTAGGCATGCCTTTTGTAACTATATTGATAAGTGTACCTTTTTGAAGCTCTGCGGCAACTATTCCGCAAAACATAAGAACAAAAATCACCATTCCCATTGGCATATTCTTGTAAAACTGCTCCCATGATGTAAGAGCACTGATTTCTGTAGTCTGAACAATCATTCCTGCCCCTGAAGTAGCATTTGAAAACTGTTCAATTAGCCAAGGAGTAATTTTTGCAATGGCAGGATTCATTATGCCCAGTAAAAGAAAAATAATACCAAGAATCAAAAGCTTACTATTTCGCACTACTTCTATAAATTCTTTCTGTATAAACGCCATTAACTGTCTCATTTGCTCACCACCTCCACAAATAAATCCTCTAGTGTTGGTTCTAACATCTCAATTTTTTGAATCGTAATTTTATTGTCAGCAAGCTGCAGCATCATACTACACATTCTGCCTTCATCAGCATTTTCATACAGAATTGATGTACTACCTATAGCTTTACCACCTGGTAATACCTGAAGAACCTTTGACACATCAGAATTATTAAAGCATTCAATCTGAACTGATGATGTTTTTCTAATATTTTTTATCTCAGAAAGCGTGCCTCTTAAAACAATATTTCCCTCATGCAAAAAGGCAACCTCGTCACATATCCTCTCTACATCTGATAAAATATGCGTAGAAAAAATTACTGTAGTCTGCTCTTTTACCTTGGATAAAACATCAAGAATCTCTTTTCGTCCAATAGGGTCAAGTGCAGATGTTGGCTCGTCACATATCAAAAGCTTAGGACTGTTAAGTAGAGCCTGCGCAATTCCAAGTCGTTGTTTCATTCCTCGTGAAAAACCCTTGATTCTTTTCTTCTCATCGCTTAAGCCTACAAACTCTAACAGTTCTTCTACCTTTGTCTTTATCTCACTATCCTTCATTCCCGTGATTTTTCCACAAAGCGTTAAATACTCACGTGTTGTCATGTAACCATAAAACTCCGGCACATCCGGGAGATACCCTATGTATTTATTTGTTGCAGTCTGACCGAAATTTACCTTTTCTCCGTTCACAATTATCTCGCCTTCATCAGGCTTTACCAGCCCCAGTATCATCTTCATGGTTGTGGTCTTTCCGGCACCATTTTTACCAATAAATCCAAACACCTTGTTCTGTGGAACTTCAAATGATAAATCTTTAACAACCTGCTTGGTTCCGAATTTTTTTGATACATTATTTAATGTCAAAATATTCATTTATTCTTCCTCTTTTCCAAATACAAAATATAAAATTGGTCCCCACAACTGCATGCCAACTAAAGTAATTACAATCCACATTGCTCTGTTTCCATGCTTATAATTTTCATGTGTCAAAATATGTCTGAGTGTCACAAATATTAACACAACCTCAGCAATAATAAGTGGGATTAAAAATGGTAAAAATTCTTTTATCTGTTCTAATGTTAACTGCATATCTTTTCTCCTTTTCTCTCTAAACTATGCCTTAACGCTACAAATCTTTTTTCTTCCTTATATTTTTCAAAAGCAGGCTGTTCAAAAATCGACATGGCACTTGCAAATATAAGCCTCCTATCTCTTGGCACCTGTTTGATTTCATTTTTCTTAATGAATATCGACTCTATTCCATCGAAATATTCATCCGACTTTATGAGAACTATCTCCTTTCCAAACAAAATGTCCATGGTGTTTACATATCTTTCAATCACATCGAAGCACTCTTCTTTCATCTCATAAGTCGCATACACCATTGCTGCCTGCATCAGAAAAATAGCTACTGTATTGGGGTTAATCTTCATCATTTTATAAAGGTCTATGACCTTTAGCACTCGTTCAATTGTTTCAAGACATATATCACGATTGTCTATGTTTACTATCAAATAGTATGTGGAATGACTAATTATCCCTATCACATCGTTGTATACCAGTAACTGATTATACTGCTTTGCCTGATCCTTTTCCTTGTCCATCACTATCTGGCATAGTTTTGACGTTTTCTGCAATATTTCATTTTGTCGTTCCTTGGTATCAGCAAGCATGTGATGATTCAGCCAAAGCACCGCAATCTGCAACAAAAATGGATAGCAGTTAAAATATTGTTTTACAAAAATCTCACTCTTTTCCATTACAGCTTCAAATGCTTCCTCTGCAAACGCTTTTGATAATTCGGCATATATCTTCTCTATTTCTTCTTCCGAAAGCTCCGGTTGATACCCCAAAAGTTCATCTATCGACACATCAAAATATGATGCTATAACAGGTAGCAAGCTTATATCCGGCATACTTTGCTTCGTCTCCCATTTTGAAACAGATGCTTTGGTAACACCTAAAAAGTCGGCTAGTTGCTCCTGTGTTTCGCCTTTTTCTTTTCTTAGATTTATTATATTCTCAGCAAAATTGAACATCTTTGTCCTCCTTTTCTTCATCATATAGTCTCTTATCGTTTTACTCAATCGAATTATACGATACTTCTTGAAACAAAATCAACTATAACGATACTAATACAACTATAGAAATGCGAGTCTTCCCAACCGAGATAAAAAAATTGCGCACCTTCATGGTGCGCAACTTTCTATTTTATCACGTATAAATCTAATACCTTACATTCTGTTCATAACTAACGTATTGTCTGCAAATCTTCAATGTTTCAAATATGGAACAATACTTGTCTATAATACAAATTATTATTGCTTCCCTTGATTTTGGCAACTCTTTGATATTAAGTGGCCACATATGACTCTTAATTGCCGCCTTTGTATGATCAGATACATCAAAAACTTCAACAGCATTCTTACATGCAATATATGGATGATCAAATCCATGTGTTTTTCTAACTGGATCCCCATCATGCCAGTCATACAGATAGAAATCGTGTAAAAATGCAGCCTCCACAAGTTCCCTTTCTTTTGCCTTTAAATGAAAAACTTCATTAACAAGAAAACATAGCCACGCTACATTCTGGCAATGAACAAGCGTTGTTGTCGTTCCATGCTGAATATATTCGCCCATTCTCTGAACTTCAGCAGATTCCATATAACGCTTAACTAATAATCTGAATCTTTCTTCTCGTATTTTTCTAATAACTTCCTTTTTTCTAATCTGAAAATTAAACATATTGTTTTTTCTCCATATTCGATGAAAACGTCCAAAGGATTCAGATATAATATATAAGCCCATTGCGTTGTTGTCAATCAGAATTTTTACATTTTTTCCCTGTACTGTTGAGTAACCAAACTAAAATAAATCGAGCATATTATCAAGATATATTTTTTCACGCACATGAATTTGATACTCTGGGCGGGTCATATAATACAATAAGAATTCCAAAATCAATGCACTTCCAAGACCTCTGCCCTCAATCTTGAAATTGGAAAATCCCATTGATAAATACTTATTTTGTATATCATTAATCCCAATAAAACCTGGATTAGTCATAGCTTTTGAAAAAAGATAACCTTGTTCAGTATCCGGCGCAACACATTTGTGGTCCTGACATTTTTCTCCTAAATTTTTTCTGCTGACCACTTCATAACAGTTCTTCCTATCATAACATCCAAACCAGCAGCACTCATTACACAGAAACTCAACCTTGTCCTTTAAGTCCTTTGATAATTCTTTCAAATTGTCAAAGGACTTGTTTAATCGAAAATCCGGCACCACGTATCGAAAATCATCTCTCTCCAATTCCCTTCTAAACTCGCAAAATTCAGTCAGTACCTTTGTAGTAGAAGAAATATAGTAAAATCCCGGATAATTCTTCTTGAGATAATCCAGCAAAACATCAGAATGAACGATTATTCCGTTTTGAACTCCATCGCTTTTCTCAAACAAACGGCAAAGTGCATTACATCTTTTGTCCAAAAGGTGATTTTCTCTAAGCAACGAATTACTAAAGGTCAGTCTGGCAGAAATCCCATACTCCTGCATGAGAGAAAAAACCTCCTGTGGGTCATGCTCACCAAATCCTACGCGGCCTCCTCCCCATATACAATCTGCCGGTGCTCCATAAATCGAACCAATTTCACACCAATCGTAAAAATATTCTCTATGCTCACGAAATAGCGGCAAAAATTCGCGATAGAGTTCAAAAAACTCAAACAATCCGGGAAGGTGATAGTATGCAGTTTTATTTTCCGTTTCTCGTAAAATTACCATTCACTTTTTCCAACTTTATATACTATTTCCCCAATTTCATATACGAAGACATCATACAAAATCCTGCCGCACCAGCCTGACATACAATATCCTCTTTATCCTCACTCATTCCGCCAATTGCATATACCGGTATCTTAACACTTTCACACATAGCCTTCAAAAAATCCAAGCCCCTGCCTGGGATTCCTTTTTTGCAATCTGTATCAAAAATGTGGCCCGCAATGAGTTCATCTACTCCCGCAGCCTCTGCAAAAATGGCTTCTTCAACCGAATGCACAGAAACACTCACACTGATTATGGGAGTGGATTCCTTTAAATCCTTGATAAATGCTTCAGGTGACTTATGACTTGTAAGATATGGCATTGGAAAATGAATCTGCTTTATTCCCAGATTTCTGCACACTTCC
>JBGVHH010000042.1:0-7714 GCA_045122195.1 Agathobacter sp. | reverse complement strand
GTAAGCGCCTAACAATAATGCGTATCCAAAAGCAAATGGGAAATTGGAGTATTTTACTCTAATTTCCCATTTGTGATATTTGCTTTTTTGGAGCATTTTACTCCAATTAGTTTAAACATATATCTTTAACTGCCTTGCTCCAAGGTGCCAACGCATCTAATTCTTCATCAGACATTTTTGCACTAGGACGATGATCCAGTAGATATACTAGATACCTATAGATATTTAAATTATGAGCTTTAGCCATTTCGACTATACTGTAAACTGTGGCACTGGCTGTAGCACCTTCAACAGATTCACTAAATAACCAGTTCTTGCGACCTACTGTAAATGGTCTGATGGCATTTTCGCTCAAGTTATTAGTGAAGCTACAACGACCATCTTCAAGATATGTTTCTAAATATTCTCGTCTGTTTTGAACGTAAGTAACTGCTTTATCAAGTCTTGTATTTCTAACTGGTCTGAGGCTGTCAAACCACGACCAAAAAGCATCTAAAACAGGCTTTTCCTGTTGTAGACGCATCTCTTTACGCTTTTCATAGGAGTATCCCTTCTTTTTGTAAGAATCCTCATACTGAAAGAGTTTGTTGCAGAACTGAACTCCTTGAACTGCTGGATTGCTATAATCGTATTCCTTTCCCTTTGGGACGGCGTCGATAAAGTATCTACGTACATGAGCCCAACATGCGCATCGCTTGATGTCTGGTACCTTATTATAACCCTGGTATCCATCACACTCCAGATAACCTTTAAAGCCTTGTAAGAATTCTCCTGCATTAACTCCTGCTCTGGTAGGTGTGTAGCCATAAAGGATTATAGTATTAAGCTCGTCCTCGCCTGTGCGATACAACCACATATAAGACTTACTCTGTGCTCGTCTCTCTGGCTCGTTAAGTACCTGAACGGTGGTCTCATCTGCCATGAGAAATTGGCGTTTAAGCATTAGCCTGTGGAAGTAATCATACATAGGTTTGAAATACTCCTCTGCGCAATGGATAATCCAGTTAGCAAGGGTTGTTCTGCTTAGTTCTATTCCGTATTGTTGCCAATCTTTTTCTTGACGATATAGCGGCATTCCGTTGGCATACTTTTGATACATTGTCCATGCGACTGATGATGGTGAAGCTATACTATGCTTCATAAGGCCTGTTGGTGCTTTAGACTTCACAATGTATGCCTCTTCATCCTTTTTGCACTGTGGGCATGAGTATGTAACAGTTATATATTCAATAACCTTCACTTTGGCCGGGATATATTCAAGCTCTCGACGAGCTACCTCTTCTCCAATTACTTCAAGGAATGTATTACAATAAGGACAGGTAAGTTCATCTTCTGGAAGTTCTATTCGAACCTGCTCTACAGGTATTCCTTTAAGCTTATCTTCGAGCTTTGTTTTTGCTCGACGTGTATGAGCCTTAACAATTGTTTCTTGCTCTAGAAGCTTAGCTTCATCTGATGAGGATTGCTCAGCTTCATCAAATAAGCCTAACTGACCATCTATCATATCCTGTCGTTTCTCACTTGATGAACCAAAGAGCTTCTTTGTAAGATAGTCAATCTGTTCCTTCAGAGCTGCCTCATTCTTTAGATGAGCTTCTTCTCTGACATTAGCAGCATTGATAGATTCCTGCAGGGACAGTATCAGCTGATTCTGAGATGCTATAGTCATATTCAGTTGTGATATAGTATCTTTCAATTCTCTGAATTGAATGTCTTTTGCTGATGGACTCAATGCTTGGTACTCCTTGATTTTGATATATTAATTGTACCATAAAGTAATGTAAATTAATAGGCCAAAAGCTGATATTTTCATTCTTTTTTATTGTATTTTTGAGGGTTTTATAGCCTTGGGTTGATCGATTTCTAAGCCTTGCATTAGCCACTCAAATTCTCTCCATGAAAGATTTCGTACCTCACTTTGATTTCTTGGCCAGCGATAACAACCTGTACCAGTTAAACGCTTGTATAGAAGCACAAATCCATCTTTTTCATAAAGCAATGCTTTCATTCTATCACGTCTTCTTCCGCAAAAGAGATACAGACTGTTCGTGTATGGATCCATCTTGAGTGTGTCCTTAACAATCGCACATAATCCATCAATAGATTTCCTCATATCGGTGTTATCTTAAAACTAGAATAACACCGATTATCCGAGAAATATTATTATTCGAGAAGATTGCTGCAACCTGTTGTAGTTACAGCATTTCTTCAAAAACTTCTCGAATAATTATCTATCTTGTTTTTAAAAAATCTGGAATAATATCAGCTGATTTCTTTACTTTGATTTTATGATTGTCACCAAACCATGTTTCATTCCATTCTTTCAATTTTTTATCAACTGTATCCTGCGATATTTCTGCATAAATTTGTGTTGTCTGTACCGAAACATGCCCTAATATATTTTTTATTGTTACTATATCAACTCCAGCTTCCAGTAAATGACATGCTGTGCTATGTCTCATGGAATGAGGAGGATAGCTATCTGCTCGAAATAACGAGGGATTTTGGAGTTTGGCCATAGAAACATACTTTTTATAAATGCCTTCTACACAGGATACCGTCATTTTTTCATGCGTTTGGCTGGAAAATATATGTCGTTCTGGATATTTTTCAATATCTCTGTGAACTATATATTTGTGTAATGTGTCAGCTAATTTCTTTGATATACCGACTTGACGAGTCTTTGAACCTTTCCCTATTAATGTAATAGATGCGGATGTATCATTCATACGAATATCTCTTACCATTAAATCGCATATTTCCTGTGCTCTGGCACCTGTTGCATACATTAATGAAAGCAATACTTTATCCCGTAATCCCGTTTCATAATTTTCATCTGGAAGATTTAACAGTATTCTTATTTCTTCCCTTGAAAATACTGCACGTTGTTTTAGAATTGATTTCTTTACTGGAATCTTTAATATCGCACTTCTAAAAACTGATGCTGCATCAAAATCTCTATTCTGTGCATACTCAGAAAATGCAGAGATTGCAGATAATCTTTGATTTCGCGTTGACGGTTTGCATAGTCTGTCAGTTTCCAGCCAGTTAAGGAATTCCAAAAGCGTCTCATATGTCAAATCAGAAAATTTAATGTCGCTTGCAGAGATACCTTTTGTTTCTAATATGAAACGTATCAAAAGCAAAAAACTATGCTTGTATGAATTGATTGTATTCAAGCTCAATCCTCTGCTATATGGCAAATAAGTTTCAAAGTAGTCTTCCAAAAGTGAAATGAAAGTTATTTTTCGTTTACTCATTAAATTCCACCTCCGGAAACAAATCACCTGCGAAGGATTCAAATTTGATAAGAGTATCCTCAAAGTAATCGCCACTGTATTTTAAATATTTCTCTGTTTCATATAAGCTGTCATGTCCCAGATATGTTGATAGAAATGGAACTGATTCCCTTTGGCTTACGCCACTGCGTTCATTTTTGTCAAACGATCTTACTGCAAATGTATGCCTAAAACAATGCAAGCAAGCACCGCGACCATTTTTTATTTGGTCAAGGTTATTTATTCCTGCTTTCTTTCGGATAATTCGATAATAATTGCTAACCGCATTTGCACTTATATGTGTATATAGATCACTCTCGGGAAACAGGTAAGCTGTAGACTCGTTTAGAATTCCCATTGCAACGCAATACAAATATAAGATTTCTGACAATGCTGTACCAAACGGTACCAGCCTTTGTTTATACTTTTTAGTAACACATAGAATAAAGAGATTTCTTTTAAAATCTATGTCACCAACCTTAATATTTATAGCCTCGCCAACACGCATGCCACAGCAAAAAAGCAGCCTCAATAATAATGGCATTTCATAAGCAATACTTTTGTTTTTTACAGCATGCGGCGCTGTAAATGAATCCGCTATTTTAAAAATGTTTTCTATATCTTGGTCTGTATATAAATATGGTACATATGTGTCTTTTGCTGCAATTGTTTTAGGTATAAAGCAATAGTAGCCGTTATTTCTTAAGAATAAAAGCAATTGCCTGATATAGTGAATATGCCCGCCTACAGTATTTACAGAAATACCACCACTTATTGTTTTAATCCAGTCTTCTATAATAGATTCGTTGATTGATTTTTCTGAAAGATTAATATCATAAAGATATTTATCAAACAGCCCTACAGTATACTTATAATGCCGATAAGTTTCGGAACTTAACTCTTCTTTGCGAAGTATCAAATATAAATTTATTTCATCTTTAAAAATAGATTTTAATTCGTTTGACAATTAAATCACCTCCCCTTTTAGGAAGGTTTTAAAATTCCCAGATACTTTAGGCGGTTCCAAACAATACTGTCGTAATTTCTCAACATCGATTCTGGCATAATGCTTTAGTGCATTATTAGAACTGTGTCCCAAGACTTTTCGAACAGTTTCGTAAGATATGTCATCATTCACCATTGAACTAGCTAGGGATGAGCGCAAAGCATGTGGTCCTTTCCTTCGATTTCCAACATCAATATCTGCAATGCCTATATACTTTCTCAACAAGTTTCTGATTGTTCCAGTTGATATTGGATTATATGGAGCATAAACATTTATAAATATTTCTTTTGCATCTGATGAAGGTCTAACTGATAGATAATCCTCAATAGCTTCAGACACATCTTCAATAATAGGAAGATGAAGATTTTTTCCTGTTTTTTGCTGAATAATATTTATTTCATTTTTTCCTTTTATATCCTCAATTTTCAATCTTACAATATCACCTGACCGCAATCCCATTCTTGAAGCAAGAAGAATAATTGCATAATCACGTTTTCCTTGTGCAGTAGTGGTATCAACGGAATTTTCGATACGCTTAACTTCATCAATTGAGTATACACTTGGAATTACATATGGCTTACTATAATGAGGAACAAGTGTTGAATAGTCTGTATCTAGTTTTTCTTCAAGGACTAAATACCTTAAAAATAATCTTACCTCACCCCAAAGATTGCGATCTGTTATCTTAGTGCAAGCCTGTACAATTAGTTGCGGAGATATTTTCGTTAACGAAAAACACTGACGCACCCCTAATTCATGAAAGAACCAAGATATTGCATAACGTTTATATTTTATTGTTCCACTCGCAAGTCCTTTAGCAGTTTCGTGAGAACAATATTCATTTACAATATCAACAAACTCATCAGATAGAATAAAATGTCTTCCCTTATCTGAATGCACATCCTTCCATTTACCATCAACTAAATCATTCAATCGGTATACTACAGTTCGTAGATTTGAGTAATACTGATTATTACCATGCTTACTTAAATAATCTTGTAAAAAAGCATTGCCATTTTCTTTTGTATAAGATTCCAGCCTATTCTCCTTCAACCATGAGATAATACTGTTGTATAGATATCTATACCCTGTAATGGTTATAGAAGAACAACCACGTGCCTTTAGTCTTTCCAAAAGCTCGTTTTCTAACGCATCAAATAAAGTGTACCTTTCTTGCATAATCAAATGCCTCCTTATTGTATGTTTTACAATAAGAATAATAGAATTATTGTTATTCGAGAAGTTTTTGAAGAAATGCTGTAACTACAACAGGTTGCAGCAATCTTCTCGAATAATAATATTTCTCGGATAATCGGTGTAACCACAAACGATATATATTTCATCTACTGATGTGATATCACCTAACATATGGAACCTCGTATTATGTTAATGGTTTGAGCCAAGAGAGTGGGATTGACATTATTATGAATCTTTAATGTACAACCATTTAGCATTAATTCAATAGATGCTGTTGTTTTACTTTCATTAGTAACATTTTCTGATACATATGGTATAGTTTCTTGCTCAGGTACTATATCAATCTTAACCACTTCCTGCTTTTGTGGTACTTTCGCAACTGTTGTTGATAGTTCCAGCTCACAAGCCTCAATACGTAGCTTTTTTATCCAATAGTAAAAGGTACTTGAATTGATGTTGTTTTCTCGACACCATTCATAATCAGATAATCCACTTTGACGGCATCTTGTTATCAGCTCCATCTTTTCTTCAGCTGTATAACGTTTGTAGTTTCGTCCCATAATCAAACCTCCAGTCCTTTAGAGTAAAATACCCCAACTTCCTAAAAACATTTGTGAAAGTTGGAGTATAATGCTCCAATCATATTGGAGTTAATTATAATTGTTAAATTGTGAGATTGATAGCCGTCGGATTATTAGGCGCTTACATTTTATCGGTATTTTTCTTTAGGACATGTCCTATTCTTTTTGAAAATTATGTTGGTATGGAGGTTTAAGGATACATCCTTTCGTGGATGCCATAGGCAGACAGCTTTGTGCCTATTCTGTATGCAACAATGGGCGTATACTGATACTTTCGTCAAATTTTGGCGAAGTGTGTTGTTCAGAGTTGAACTTGATGGGTTTAGGTGTGAACCTTGAGTGTAAAATTGAATAAGTTTACTGTAGATAGCAGCTGTGCTAGGCTGTGTTGCCGAAAGGCACTGATTACCAGATGGATGTTTGGGAGTCGGTGCCTTTTTGTTATGCCTTTTATGCTCGGCTGCCAGTCTCTGCAGTCAACTTATGAGAAAAATTTGAGTTTTTTGGTATCAGCTTTTTTGATTTTTAGAAATAAATATAAATAAAAATTAGGCAGCAATACTTAAATTGCCCACAAACATAATGTAGAGAAAAAATCAAAAAGTGGATTGATTTTTTGCAAGTAGCTTTTTCGAACTCTAAGTACATAGTGTAAGAAAAAACTTTTCTATAATTTAGGCAAACGAAATTATAGGTACCACAATAATAATGGAAGACTATTTAAATTAAGAGACGGCAAAAGGAGGATATTGTATGCAGTCAGAAGAAATTATGAAAAAACTAGCAGATAATTTTGGAACATTGGTTATGGTTAATAAACGCCATCCAAGTTCTGTGTCGCGACTAAAAAAGCTGTTGATATCAGAAGGGGTATCAGAAACGTCTGCACGAAGAAAAATTGCAGATTTGGATACAGGGGTAGGTTGTTTAGTGAAGGAGGAATATGGGAGTCTTAAGCTCAATCAGAAATTGCTTTCACAAATGTTTTTGCAGATACAAAGTGATTTGAATATTCCAAATCATTTTGAAGAGGAATATAAAAAGCAACTGGCAGAATTGGAACGCAAACAAGCGATGATGAAGAAAGATAATGAGGATGAAATCAATGCTTTGGTAGCGGAAATTGAGCGCAAAAATAACATTATTAAAAAGATGAAAGAAGATGCAGAAAAAAAGAAAGAAGAATATGAACGTACTCATAGAATTGATTGGAATTTTTATCGAGAAGCGGCTAGAAAACTCGAAGTGGCAAAAGAAAAGATTGTTCGTATGAAGAAGGGGATATTTTCGTATCTTAAAGTTTGTCATGAAGATCGTAGAGCAGCGAGGTTAGAAAAGAAGCGTATCAAGAGAGAGGCGAAGGCACGTCAAAAGCATTATGCGGAACTGGAAAGAAAATGGGAAAAAGAGAGACAAGAGGAAGAGAAGTTTATATTGGTGAAGATGGATTAGAGCATTGTTTGGTATGCGGTGAGCCTTTGGTTGTATTCTTCCCGGGACGATTACAGCATGTTGTTGGATTGAAGTCGTATCCAAGATGGTGCGCTTGTCAAAGAGCGTTATTTAAGAATGAGGAGCAAAAAAGGTAGGTCTAACTTAAGAAGCAATCTCATAGTTTTGAAAAGAAAGACAAGCCAGAGAAGGAGGTGGAG
>JBGVHH010000041.1:0-20350 GCA_045122195.1 Agathobacter sp. | reverse complement strand
TTTTAGAACACCGTCCAAACAGTGATATGACAGATGAAGAACTAGACTCTCTAGCACCATGGAATGAAATAGTTCAGCAACAATGTAGCAATAAAACAGAGTAAAATGTTAGCTTATCGGAATCCTAGCAATGAGGATTCCAATAATATTTTTAGATACACCCTGAAATTAGACGCTTACAGAAAATAAATGAATTTGTCCGTGGACTGATTATTGAGGCACAGTTAGAAACTCAGTATGGAATAAGCTGTAAAATTGATTATGTGCAAAAAAGTGATAATTTTGCAGAAGAGTATAGTGATGAAACACATAAATTTAGTCCTGATAAGACATATTACTATTTTTCAGCAGAGATAGAGGATACAGATATAAGTATTAAGGGATATACAGATTCCTTTTCGGTTATATTATGTACTGACATTCCGAATATAAAGTATGCAAAAAAATTGAAGGGTGAATTAGATGAGTGTGTAAAGAAAGTAATTCCAGATGAGACATATTCGATATATATATTGTTTGGTAATGGAATGTACTATGAAGATTGTACATATGATGAGTTTAAAAAAGGAAAAGGTAATAATAGCTTTGTAGGTACATCGTTGTTTGTAAAATCAGATGTAAAAAATGAGGATATACTTGAGATCGCATCCTTGATAAAAGAAAAAGAGATTTCGATATATTTTGAACCACACAAACTTATGCCAGAATATGATTCAAATCTTCGTAGCGAAGACAAGGATGATTATTGTGAAGAATGTTATAATTTTGAAAGTAAAATATATGGTAATAAGGAGCCAGCATATCAAGATTTGTATCGGAATTCAACAATATACTCTGTATTTTGAGAAGGAGCAAGGACGAAATGTATATATGTGGAAAAGTCGTTAATTCAATAGGCTATGCACAAACGGGGGGCGGATACAAATATAAAGTAAAAATACGTAAAGCAAATGGAAGAGATACCACATTTATTACAAATAAAGAAATCTTTTCAAGATGCCAGTATTACAATGATATTATTTTTGATGTAGATGTTGTATATAAAAAGAATGGAAAACTTGATGGTAAAAACTCCAACATAAATCAAGTTTATGTAGTAGGAGAAGATATTACTGAAGAAGAATATGCAGTTGAATATAACAATCAGAAAACCATTTTTCAGGATGTGGAAAAACCATTAGATGCAGGCTCTAGAGAGAAAAGAGAAAACAATTTGTATACGATATCAATGACGCTTCTAGTTATTGCAGTCTTGGCTTTATCTGTAGTAAAGGTAATCTCACAAGACCGTTTTATGAAAGATACAAAGAACTTTGATATTGCGAACGGAGAGGTCACATATATATCTGTTTCAGATACAGCGACATCTGATTCAGACAAGGTGGCCCACATATGGGTTACATACTGTGTTGAAGGACAGAATTACGAAATAAGAGAAAGCGCAAGAGGAAAGACATTTTTAACAAATAATGTCGATGGAATGAGTAGAGGAAGCAAGGTAAAGATATTGTATAATCCACAAAATCCTCAAGAGGGATATCTTTCCACATATTCAGATTTTGGAAAGCGATATGTTCCAATGTATGGGGGGACATATTTTTCTGGATATGCAATGATACTCGTTTCATCCGTAGCAGTGGTACTTTTACTTGTGCATTACATAAGAAGAATCACTAAAAAGAAAACATTGTATATGCAACTGGGATGGCCCGCTTTGTGGATTGTTGCATCTATTATATATTCTGTTCGATACTCTTTTTATTATATCTTCGGCATAGTGTTCTCGGTGATTGTATTTATCCTTGTATTTATGGCAGTTGTGTCAATCAAAGCAAAGAAAGGAAATATATAGATGGCAAAAAATAAAAGAGTCCTGATTTGACAAATTATTAGGAGTATATTTTTCCTTCATTTACAGATACTATTTCCATTAATGGAAGTACAAGGTACTATCGGAATCTTTAAATGGAGGATTTTTTAATGAAGGCAACAGGACTTACAAGAAGAGTAGACTCACTTGGAAGAGTTGTGATTCCCAAAGAACTGAGAAAAATCTTAAGAATATCAGAGGGCACTGCCCTTGAAATATATACAGATGGCGAGGCTGGTATTATA
The DNA here is from genome assembly GCA_045122195.1 of Agathobacter sp. Lineage (GTDB taxonomy): Bacteria > Bacillota > Clostridia > Lachnospirales > Lachnospiraceae > Roseburia. The sequence continues at coordinate 18,235 of JBGVHH010000041.1, read as the reverse complement.
TTAAAAAAATATTCACCTGTTGGACAGATGAGCAATTTGTCAAAAACTCTGTCAGAAAGTATTGCACAGGTTTGCAACGGTCTTGTAATCATTTTTGATAGAGATGAGGTGGTTGCAGCAGGCGGAAGGAACTCAAAAAAATATGAAGGAAAATGCCCATCTAAAAAGCTGGAAAAAATGATGGAGAACAGACAGAGTGGCTTTTTTAATGAAAGAGAAAAATCCCTTGTAAATATAACGGATGATGACGAATGCGATTACAAGTATCAGGTAGTGTGTTCTATTGTCAGTGAGGGGGATTGTGCAGGGGTAATTGTTATGTGTGGAAATGATGAAAAATGGTTTACGCCTGAAATATCAGAAAGTATTGCAAAAACAGCATCTTGTTTTCTTGCAAAACAGATAGGAGAATGGTAGATTAGTTTTATGAGCTTTCTATGAATTATAGAGGCAAGGAGGAAAATAATGAAAGATTACAGTATTGGTACAAAATGTGTACAGGGTGGATATACACCAGGAAACGGAGAACCAAGACAGATTCCAATTATACAGTCTACTACTTTTAAATTTGATACAAGTGAGGATATGGGTAAATTATTCGATTTGGAGGCAAGCGGATATTTTTACACAAGACTTCAGAACCCTACAAATGACCATGTTGCAGCAAAAATAGCTGAGATGGAAGGTGGAACTGCTGCGATGCTTACATCTTCTGGACAGGCAGCAAACTTTTTTGCAATGTTTAATATTTGCGAAAGCGGAGATCACATTGTAGCTTCTTCATCAATTTATGGTGGAACATTTAACTTACTTGCAGTAACTATGGCAAAGATGGGAATAACTACAACATTTGTCTCACCTGACGCAACAGAGGAAGAACTAAACGCAGCTTTCCAGCCAAATACAAAGCTTATGTTTGGAGAGACAATTGCAAACCCTGCACTTACTGTGTTAGACATTGAGCTTTTTGCAAAGGTTGCTCATGCTCATGGAGTACCACTTGTTGTGGACAATACGTTCCCAACACCTGTAAACTGCAGACCTATTGAATGGGGAGCAGATATTGTGACACATTCTACTACAAAATATATGGATGGACACGGAGCTGCAGTAGGTGGAGCAATTGTAGATGGTGGAAACTTTGACTGGGATAAATATGCGGAAAAATATCCGGGACTTTGTACTCCGGATGAGAGTTATCATGGAGTAACTTATACAGAGAGATTTGGAAAAGAAGGTGCGTTTATCACAAAATGTACAGTTCAGCTTATGAGAGATTTGGGAGCAATCCAGTCGCCACAGAATGCATTTATCTTAAATCTTGGACTTGAGTCACTTCACGTTCGTATGCCAAAGCATGTTGAGAATGGACAGGCTGTAGCTGAATTTTTAGAGAAGCATCCAAAGGTAGCTTATGTAAACTACCCTGGACTAGAATCCAATAAATATCACGACAGAGCTAAAAAATATCTTCCAAAGGGAGGCTGTGGTGTAGTTTCATTCGGTCTTAAAGGTGGAAGAGAGGCTGCATCAGTATTTATGCAGAATCTTAAGCTTGGAGCAATCGAGACACATGTTGCGGATGCAAGAACATGTTGCTTAAATCCTGCGACAAGTACTCACAGACAGATGACTGACGAACAGCTTATTGAGGCGGGCGTTCCTGCAGAGCTTATCAGAATCAGTCTTGGACTTGAGGATAAGGAAGATTTGATTGCAGATATTTCAAATGCCCTTGATGCAATAAAATAAAAATTGATTTGTTTATTAGAAAAAAGGTGTTATAATACTTAAAAAGGCAGAGGGGGGCAATTCGGTGAAAATTATTGATAGGGTCGTGTTAGCAGTTTTTGTGCTTGTACTTATTGTTTTGTGCTTTTTCCAGAGATGCGCACTTGATATATATTTTTTAGTTTTCGGATTTGGGGTTGCCGCTATGTGTGGAGTGGCAATGTATTTGCAGAGCCGTAAGACAAAGAAAAAGGATGAAAAAAATGATTAAAAGGAACCTATGGTTCCTTTTTTGATTTTATGAGCAAAATAGGGTATAGTTTACTAAAGACAAAATGTCCAGGAGGAAAAAATGAGTAAATTTGATTATTTAGTAGTAGGAGCCGGTTTGTATGGTTCAGTTTTTGCGTATGAGGCAAAAAAAGCAGGAAAGACAGTAAAGGTTATTGATAGACGTGACCATAAAGGCGGAAACATTTATTGTGAGGATGTTCACGGAATAAATGTTCATAAATACGGAGCACATATTTTCCATACGAGCAATGAAAAAGTATGGGAGTATGTAAATCAGTTTGCAAAATTTAACAGATATACCAACTCACCAGTAGCAAATTATAAGGGTGAGTTATATAACCTTCCATTCAATATGAATACATTCAATAAAATGTGGGGAGTTATCACACCGGCTGAAGCTATGGCGAAAATCGAGGAGCAGAAGAAGGAAGCTGGAATTACAGAACCACAGAATCTGGAAGAGCAGGCAATTAGCTTGGTTGGAAAAGATATTTATGAGAAGCTTATCAAGGGATATACCCAGAAGCAGTGGGGAAGAGAGTGTAAAGATCTTCCATCATTTATTATCAAGAGACTTCCGGTTCGTATGACATACGACAATAATTACTTCAATGATTTGTATCAGGGAATTCCAATGGGAGGATACAATGTAATTATTGACAAGCTTCTTGATGGAATTGACGTAGAGCTTGGGGTAGACTTCCTGTCAGATAGGAATAAATATGAGGCACTTGCCGACAAAATAATCTTTACAGGTCCAATTGACGAGTATTATGATTATTGCTTCGGACCACTCGAATATAGAAGTGTAAGATTTGAGACAGAAGAGCTTGATATGGAGAATTATCAGGGAAATGCAGTAGTAAACTACACAGATGCTGAGACTCCATATACAAGAATTATTGAGCATAAGCATTTTGAATATGGAACACAGCCAACTACTGTAATTTCAAAAGAGTACTCAGCAGAATGGAAGGTTGGAGATGAACCATATTATCCAGTGAACAATGACAAGAATGCAGCACTTTATCAGAAGTATCTGGACAAGTCAAAGGAAGAGAACAAGGTAATCTTCGGTGGAAGACTTGGAGAGTACAAGTATTATGATATGGACAAGGTTATTGAGTCTGCACTTGCATTTGCGGAAAAAGAACTGGCATAAAAGCGACACAATCTCTTAATAGGAGGATGTAATGGCAAAAAATAAAAGCAAGAAAAAGAAGAAAAAAAAGCAACATCGTTTTTTCTGGTTTATGATAAAATTTCAGATTTTTCTAATGCTATTGGTTCTTGGTGGCTTGGCATATTACTATTTTGGAGGGTATGCGGAACAGGTTCAGGAACTAAGAGCGGAGGCTATTACACTCGTAGAACAATCGGATAGGAATACTTTTATCCCTGCAAGGACAAGTCTGTTGTATGATACGAATGGCAATCTTATTTCAGAGACGGTCTCTCAGAAAGATGCAGAGTACGTAAAATATGAAGATATTCCCGCTGATTTTGTTACAGCAATGGTCAGTATAGAGGATAAAAAATTCTATAGTCATGATGGAGTCGATTATAAAGCAATTCTCCGTGCGGCAAAGGCTATCGTTTTGGACGGAAGAATCAGTCAGGGTGGAAGTACCATAACGATGCAGTTGGCAAGAAACATCTATTTGGATACAGAAAAGACCTGGCAACGAAAAGTAAAAGAGATGTTTATTGCCATAGAGCTTGAGGATAAATACAGCAAGAACGATATTATGGAGTTCTATCTCAATAATATTTATTTTTCAAATGGTTACTATGGAATTGAGGCAGCATGTCATGGCTACTTTAATTGCGAACTAAAGGATTTGGATTTATCACAGATAGCGTTTTTATGTGCTATTCCAAATAGCCCGACATATTATGATCCATTAGTTAATTTTGACAATACCATAAAAAGGCGTGATTTGATCCTTCAGAACATGCTTGATGATGGTAAAATTACACAGGCAGAATATGAAGCCGCAGTTAAAGAAGAGATAGTTCTTAATGTCCCTCAGGATAAAAAAGTATTGAAAAATAACTATGTAGATACTTATGCATACTATTGTGCCACAAAGGCATTGATGGAAAAGGATGGATTCGAGTTCAAATATTATTTTGATTCTGAAGAAGAAGAGAAAGAATATGATCAGGAATACGATGAGCTCTATTCATATTACAACAAGAAATTATATTCAGAAGGATACAAGATTTATACCTCAATAGATTTGGAAAAACAGGCAAGCCTTCAAGCTGCCGTGGACAATACATTAGCCAATTTTACTGAGGTGGGCGATGATGGTATGTACAAAATGCAGGGATCTGCAGTGTGCATAGACAATGATACCGGCTATGTGGTGGCAATTGTTGGAGGAAGAAGTCAGGAATTTTCCAGTTATACATTGAATCGTGCGTTCCAAAGTCACAGACAGCCGGGAAGTTCTATTAAGCCGCTTATTGTATACACTCCGGCATTTGAAAATGGATATACACCTGATTCAATCGTAAAGGATTACAAGTTCGATGGTGGACCATCCAATTCGGGGGATACCTATTATGGTGATGTCACAGTCCGATTTGCTGTTGAACATTCCCTGAATACAGTTGCATGGCAGATTTATGATGAATTAACACCAACAGTTGGACTAAAGTATTTGAAAAATATGAATTTTACAAATATTGTAAAAGATGACTATGTTACAGCTACATCTTTAGGCGGTTTTACAACAGGAACGTCTTCACTTGAGATGGCATCAGCCTATGCAACACTTGAAAATGATGGAATGTATAGAAATCCAACCTGTGTTACATCTATTATTGATAGTGATGAGAATATTGTATATATCAATGCTCAGGTTGAAACTGTTATTTACTCGGAGACCTCAGCGAGAATGATGACTGATGTGATGACTGGTGTCTTTACCAATGGTACTGGTAGAAAACAAAAGCTTGAAAATGGAATGCCATGTGCAGGAAAAACAGGTACGACTAACGATATGAAGGATGGCTGGTTCTGTGGATATACCAGATATTATACTACCTGTGTATGGGTAGGGTGTGATATTCCTCAGAAAGTTGATGGACTTACAGGAAGTTCATATCCTGGACAGATTTGGAAGACATATATGGATGATATTCATCAAGGCCTTGCGCCGCTGGATTTTCTTCCATATGCACAGTTATCTCAGGATTTCATAGATAATCAAAATCAGGACCAGACTCCGGTTCAGGATCCGAATCAGACAAATCAGCCTGCAATAGATGAACCGGCAGATACAGATAATACCGCAGGTGATACAACAGATATTGTTCCTCCGGATGATGCAAACACAAATGAACCAACAGGAAATACTGGCGAAGGAGGAACTGGAAACGATAATGCTGGAAATGCTGGTGATAATCCAGGTGGAGCTGGAAATACTGGTGAGGAATCAGGTGGCGGGCCTATACAGAATTGATAAATTGTAAAAAAGTTTTTAGTAATTGTAACCGCAAATGAGTAATAAATAATTGGATTAAGATGGAGAGGGTATTTTGCAAAAAGAAGAATTAATGCTTTATGCAATAACAGACAGAGCCTGGTTAAGTGAAGGCGAAACGCTTCCACAACAGGTGGAAAAAGCAATACTCGGAGGTGTAGGGCTTGTGCAGCTTCGAGAGAAGAAACTAAAAGGAGAGGAACTTGAGAAGCTTGCGATAGAAGTAAGAGATGTATGTAGGTTACATAAGATTCCATTTATCGTTAATGATGATGTAAAGCTTGCTGCAAGAATTGATGCTGATGGTGTCCACGTTGGACAAAGTGATATGGATGTTGAGAAGGCAAGGGCGATTTTAGGCCCTGATAAAATAATTGGAGCTACAGCAAAGACTATAAAACAGGCGAAGAAGGCGCAAAAGGCAGGGGCGGATTATCTTGGAAGCGGAGCTGTTTTTGGAAGTAGCACAAAGACTGATGCCATACCAATGGATTTATCGCTTTTTACAGAAATATGTAATAGTGTGGATATACCAGTGTTTGCAATTGGAGGAATCACTGGAGAAAACATAGAAAAGCTTTCAGGAACACCACTTGCTGGAGCAGCGGTGGTTAGTGGAATTTTTGCAGCAGAAGATGTAGAAGCAGCAGCAAGAGACTTGAAAGCAAAATTGGACAATTTCGAAAAAGGCAAACAGGGGGTAACTTTATGAAGACAGCATTAACAATTGCTGGAAGTGACTGTAGCGGAGGGGCTGGAATACAGGCAGACATCAAGACAATGACCGCAAATGGCGTGTACGCAATGAGCGCAATTACTGCTTTGACAGCCCAAAATACAACCGGTGTAAAAGGAATAATGGAAGTGACACCGGAATTTTTGGCAGAGCAGCTAGACTGCATATTTACAGATATTAAGCCGGATGCCATAAAAACAGGAATGGTATCATCATCAGAGCTTATCCAGGTGATTGCAGGAAAAATCAAGCAATACGCAGGTAAGAATCTGGTTGTTGACCCTGTTATGGTGGCAACAAGCGGTGCAAAGCTCATAAGCGATGATGCAATTAATACCTTGAAAAGTGAATTGTTGCCAATAGCAACACTTATTACACCAAACATTCCGGAAGCAGAAGTTCTCTCTGATATGAATATTAAAACAAGCGAAGATATGATTGAAGCAGCAAAAAAAATCGCAGAATTATATGGTTGTAATGTTCTGTTAAAAGGAGGACATCAGTTAAATGATGCCAATGACTTGCTTGTGGAAAAAGGAAAACAGCCAGTGTGGTTTGAAGGAAAAAGGATAGACAATCACAATACACATGGAACAGGTTGTACACTTTCATCGGCAATTGCTTCTAATTTGGCAAAGGGGCATGATTTATCTACATCAGTACTTTATGCGAAGAATTACATTTCGGGAGCACTAGGCGCTATGCTTGATTTGGGACATGGAAGTGGCCCTATGAATCATGCTTTTGCAATTGAAGGAGATTATAGTAAATAATACAAAAGAATAAAAGGGAATTAAAAATGTTTACAGGGATATTAGAATTTAAGGGAACCTGGAGAAAATATCAGGCAAGAGTTTTAGAAAGAGCCGGACAATATTTAAATGATGGAAAAATACATATAGTGGCGGCTCCGGGATCAGGAAAAACAACTCTGGGAGTGGAGCTTATCAGGAGATTGGATCAGCCAGCTATAATTCTTGCTCCATCCATCACCATAAGAGAACAGTGGAAAAGCCGAATTCAGGAGGCTTTTTTACTAAATGGAATAGATATAGACAGTCTTGTGTCGCAGAATCTGAGAAAACCTGCACCAATTACAATTGCAACATATCAGGCTCTGCATAGTGCAATGACAAGAACCAAAGAAAAACCAGAGGAAGTATCAGAGGAATTAATCGGTGGCTCGGATGATTTGTCCAGTGAAAATGGACAGGAAAACCAACTGGAGGATTTTACCGGATTTGATTTGGTAAAAGCAATGAAGGAAAATGGCGTAGGAGTGATATGCCTTGACGAGTGTCATCATTTAAGAAGTGAGTGGTGGAAGGCACTTGAGGACTTTAGAAGTCAGATGGGAAATGTGAGAATTATTTCTCTTACAGCCACACCTCCTTATGACAGTACACCTGCTGGATGGAAACGCTATATGGACATGTGCGGTGAGATAGATGAAGAGATAACCGTTCCGGAGTTGGTCAAGGAAGGTTCGTTGTGTCCCCATCAGGATTTTGTGTTTTTCAACTATCCTACGAATGATGAATGTCAGGCAATTGACGAATTTCAGGCAAAAGGGCAAAATGCAATAACTGCATTGATGAATGACACCCAGTTGTTTAATGCGGTAAGGGGCAACAAGGCTTTCAATGGACAGAAAAGTATGGATGAGATTCTTGAAAATCCATCATATTTATCAGCTATGCTTATATATTTAAACGCAAAGAATGTTCCTATTTCGCCTGAATATCTGAAGCTATTAGGTGTAAAATCACTTCCGGCAGTAGATGCAAAGTGGATGGAAATACTCTTGCAGAACCTGTTGTATGAAAATCCAGAGGATTTTTATTGTGACAACGCATATAAGGAGCAATTGACGGCTAATCTGAAGGCACAGGGACTTATAGACAAGCGGAAAGTGACTTTGTCTGTAAGCACATCTGTGGAAAAAATGCTCATTAACTCAAAGGGAAAAATAAACAGTATTATTCAGATAGCTCAGAATGAATATGGATTCATGGGACAGAACCTGAGAATGTTGGTTCTGACAGACTATATAAGGAAAGAGACAGAAAAACTTTTAGGTGCATCAGATGAAAAAATATCTGAAACAATGGGAGTTCTGCCATTGTTTGAAAATATCAGAACCCATGTACAGGGAGCAAGACTCGGAGTTTTGTGCGGAAGTATTGTCATAATTCCGGCAGAGGCAAAGAATGCCTTAGTAGAAATTGTAAGACGCGAAAATGAGGCAAATGTAGCCCGCTTACAATTTTCAAAAATAGGACTGCTTGATGAGTCAGATTATGTAAAGGTGAAACTGCCGGAAATAGTCATTTCCTCACAGGCGCAGTAACTGATGTTTTCACAGCAGGATATATTCAGATAATGGTGGGAACCAAGTCCCTACTTGGAGAAGGCTGGGACTCACCCTGTATCAACTCACTTATACTGGCAAGCTTTGTTGGCTCATATATGCTGAGCAATCAGATGCGAGGAAGGGCAATTCGCGTGATGAAGGGGCAACCGGAAAAGACAAGCAATATCTGGCATTTGGTTTGCGTAAAGCCACTAAAATTAGTGGCGCAGGAGCAAAGGGAAAGAGAAGGAAATGTTTCAGTTAGCGAGGATTGGGATTTGCTTGAGCGAAGGATGAAGCATTTTATGGGATTGAATTATACTCAGGATATAATCGAAAGTGGAATCAACAGATTAACCTGTATCAATAAACCCTTTAACCAGGCTAATATACAAAATACAAATGCCCAGATGTTGATTGAATCCAGAAAAAGAAATCAGCTGATGTACAGATGGCACAATGCATTGACGGTAAAAGACAGCATAGAGGTGGTTGATGAGGTGGAAATACCGGACCGACTTATCTCTGCCACGGTTTTTTACAATGCATTGACAGATGCCGTTATTGCAATGATTTTTCTGCTTGCAACAGTGATTATTTCATTGATAAGTAGTTTTATGCCGCTTACAGCTTTGTTTGCAACGGCAGCAGTGGTATGCCTGGTGATTTTCGGATGTAAACTCACAAAAGTGCTAATGTTTGGTTCTCCCTTTAAGAGACTGAAAAAAGTTGGAAAGGCGATTTTGAAGGCTCTGCAAAAGCAGGGAGTGTTAGCAAATGGGGGATACAAAGTGGAAGCTGAGAACGTCAGTGCAGTTTGCCATGGTATATATATAAAAGGTGGAACCGGACGTGATAAGGAGGTTTTTGCTAACTGTATTTCCGAATTTATGGGAGAAATAGATAATCAGAGATATCTTCTGGTAAAACGCAGGCCCGGAAGAGATGATTATTATGCGGTGCCATCAATTTTTGCAGGAAATAAGGAAAGTGCCCAGCAGTTTGCTGATTGCATAACACCTTGTATCGGAAAATATGACTTGATTTATACAAGAAACGAACAGGGGAGAAAAATTCTTCTTGAGGGAAGAGCAAAGGCTTACGCCAACAGGCAGGAAAGATTTATATCAGGTAAGAAAGTAAAGGGAGCGTTAGAGTAATTCTAACGCTCCAATTATTTTGAAAATGAAATATTTTGACTTGACAACTATTTATTGTGTGATATACTTTGAAAGTCAAATGTTTTGAGAGGGAAACTATTTTCAAAACAATAGTATTTTTATGAAAAAAGGAGAAAAGAACTATGTTAGAAAAGATGAAAGAAATTATTGCAGATCAGTTAGGAATCGAGGCAGATGATATCAAAGCTGAATCAAACTTCAAGGATGATTTAGAGGCAGATTCACTTGACTTATTTGAGCTTGTTATGGCTCTTGAAGAAGAGTACGGAGTAGAAATCCCTACAGAAGATTTAGAGCAGATTGCAACAGTTCAGGATATCATGGACTACTTAAAGAACAAAGGTGTAGAGGCATAATGAAGACAAGAGTTACAGAACTTCTTGGAATCGAATATCCTGTAATCCAGGGCGGCATGGCATGGGTTGGTACACACGAGCTTGCTAGTGCAGTATCAAATGCCGGCGGTCTTGGAATCATCGGAGCAGGTGGAGCACCAGCGTCTTGGGTTAGAGAACAGATTCAGGCTGCCAAGGCAGAAACTGATAAACCATTTGGTGTAAACCTTATGCTTATGAATCCAGAAGCGGATGAAATTGCAAAAGTAATTGCAGAAGAAAAAGTAAAAGTTGTCACAACAGGTGCTGGTAATCCAGCAAAATACATGGACATGTGGAAGGAAGCGGGAGTAATTGTTATTCCTGTAGTTGCAAGTGTAGCACTTGCAAAGCTTATGGAGCGTGGTGGAGCTTCAGCAGTAATCGCTGAGGGAATGGAGTCTGGTGGACACATAGGTTCACAGACAACTATGACACTTGTACCACAGGTTGTAGATGCAGTTAGTATTCCTGTTATTGCAGCAGGCGGAATTGGTGATAACCGAGGATTCAATGCAGCTCTTTGCCTAGGAGCAGAGGCTGTTCAGATGGGAACAAGATTCGTAACAGCAAAAGAATCAATTGTTCATCCAAATTACAAAGAGAAAATCTTTAAAGCAAAGGATATTGATTCGGAAGTGACAGGCGCAAGCACTGGTCATCCAATCAGAGTTCTTAGAAATAAAATGACAAGAGAATACCTCAAGCTTGAAAAAGAGGGAGCATCTCTTGACGAATTAGAAAAATTAACACTTGGTGCACTTAGAAAAGCTGTTGTAGACGGAGATGCAGTGTATGGAAGTGTTATGGCAGGACAGATAGCAGGACTTGTTACAAAAGAAGAGACCTGTAAAGAAATTTTGGAAGATGTAGTAAAAGACTACAAGAATAAGGAGTAGCGAGATGGGAAAAAGAGTATTTATGTTTCCAGGGCAAGGCTCACAGTATGTAGGAATGGGCAAAGAATTCTATGACACAATGCCTAATGCAAAAGCAGTTTTTGATTTGGCAAGTGAGAAAACTGGTCTTGATATACCAGCACTTTGTTTCGAGGAAAATGACAAACTTAATATTACAGAGTACACACAGATCTGTATGTTAGCTACAGAAGCAGCTATATATCAGGCATTAGTGGATAAAGGAATCACACCGGACATGACTGCAGGACTTAGTCTTGGTGAATATGGTGCTCTTATTGCCTCTGGCGCAATGTCTATGGCAGATGCATTTGCAGTTGTTCGAAAGAGAGGAATCTATATGCAGGAGGCTGTTCCAGAGGGTGGAGCAATGACTGCTATTATTGGCCTCGACCCAGAGAAGATTGCAAGCATCTGCGAAGAGACAGCAGCAAAAGAAAACAAGATTGTATCGGTTGCAAACTACAACTGCCCTGGACAGACAGTAATCACTGGTGAAAAAGAAGCAGTTGATGTTGCAGCAGAAGCATGCAAGGAAGCGGGAGCAAAACGTGCTATTCCACTTAAAGTAAGTGGACCATTCCATTCAAAAATGCTTGAGGGAGCAGGAGCACAGCTTGCAGAGGCATTAAAGGATGTAGAGCTTGATGATATCAAGGTTCCATATCTTACAAACGTAACTGCTGATTATGTAGAGTCAAAGGATGACATCAAAGGATATCTTGAAAAACAGGTATCATCATCAGTTCGTTGGCAGCAGACAATCGAGAAGCTTATCGCGGATGGAGCAGATGAGTTTATCGAGATTGGACCAGGACGTTCACTTGCAGGATTTATGAAAAAAATCAACAAAGACGTAACAGTTGTAAATATAGATAAATTGGAGGATTTTGAAAAGTATGTTAACAGGTAAAGTTGCACTTGTCACAGGTGCAAGTCGTGGCATAGGAAGAGAAATTGCTCTTACATTAGGAAAAAACAATGCATTTGTAATCGTAAATTATAATGGTTCAAAGGCAAAAGCAGATGAAGTCGTAGAAGAGATTAAGGCAGCGGGTTCGGATGCAGTAAGCTATCAGTGTAATGTATCTGATTTTGCAGAGTGCCAGACAATGATTGATACTTTAATAAAAGAGTATAAACACATTGATATTCTTGTAAACAACGCAGGAATCACAAGGGATGGACTTTTAATGAAGATGAGTGAAGAGGATTATGATGCAGTTCTTGACACAAACCTTAAAGGAACATTCAACACAATCAGACATATGTCACGTTATTTCCTGAAACAGAAATCAGGGAAAATCGTTAATATTTCGTCTGTATCCGGAGTTATAGGAAATGCAGGACAGGCAAATTACTCTGCAAGTAAGGCAGGAGTAATCGGTCTTACAAAGGCAACAGCAAGAGAGCTTGCAAGTCGTGGAATAACTGTTAACGCAGTTGCACCGGGATTTGTAGAGACAGAGATGACAGATGTACTTTCAGATTCAGTTAAAGAAGGACTCTTAGCACAGATTCCACTGAAGAGAGTAGGACAGACAAAGGACATTGCAAATGCGGTATTGTTCCTGGCATCAGAAGCATCTGATTATATTACAGGACAGGTATTATCCGTTGATGGAGGTATGGCAATATGAGTAGAAGAGTCGTAGTAACAGGATTAGGTGCAGTAACACCAATCGGACTTAATGTAAATGATTTTTGGAAAAGTATAAAAGAAGAGAAAATTGGATTCGGTCCAATTACAAAATTTGATGCAACAGAATACAAATGTAAGGTTGCAGCAGAGCTCAAAGATTTCAATGCAGCTGACTTCATGGACAGAAAAGCAGCAAAGAGAATGGAATTATTCTCACAGTATGCAGTAGCTGCTTCAAAAGAAGCTTTAGAAGACAGTGGAATTGACCTTGAGAAGGAAGACCCATATATGGTTGGTTGCGCAGTTGCATCTGGTATTGGAAGTCTTCAGGCAATGGAGCGTGAAACTCAGAAATTGTATGAAAAAGGACCTTCAAAGGTAAATCCATTGTTAGTTCCACTTATGATTTCAAATATGGCTGCTGGAAACGTTTCAATCCAGTTTGGATTAAAGGGAAAAACTATCAATGACGTTACAGCTTGTGCAACAGGAACAAACACAATCGGTGAGGCCTTTAGAAGTATTCAGTACGGAGAGGCAGACGTAATGGTAGCCGGAGGAACAGAGGGAAGTATCTGTCCAATCGGTATTGCAGGATTTACATCACTTACAGCTCTTTCTACAGTAGAAGACCCAGCAAAATGCTCACTTCCATTTGACAAAAACAGAAGTGGATTTGTAATGGGTGAGGGAGCCGGAGTAGTAATTCTTGAAGAGCTTGAGCATGCAAAAGCCAGAGGTGCAAAGATTTACGCTGAGGTAGTAGGATACGGATGTTCAGCAGATGCATACCACATCACTTCTCCACAGGAAGATGGAGCCGGTGCTGCAAGAGCAATGACAAACGCTATGAACGATGCAGGTGTTACACCAGCAGACGTTAAATACATTAATGCACACGGAACAGCAACACATCACAACGATCTTTTCGAGACAAGAGCAATCAAGCTTGCTTTTGGTGATGAAGCTAAGAACGTCAAAGTTAACTCAACAAAATCTATGATTGGACATCTTTTAGGAGCAGCAGGAGCAGTTGAGTTCATTACTTGTGTAAAAGAAATTGAGGAGAACTTCATCCATAGAACAGTAGGATTTGAGACTCCAGACGAAGAGATGGATCTTAATTATTGTAAGGAAAGCTATAACGAGGAAGTTACATATGCGCTTAGCAACTCTCTTGGATTTGGAGGACACAACGCAAGTATTTTAGTAAAGAAATTTGAAGCATAAAAAGAGGTATAAAAATGTCGCTTTTAAATACAACTCAGATTATGGAAATACTTCCACACAGAAATCCTTTTCTACTTATCGATACAGTAGAGGAGCTTGAGCCGGGAGTAAAGGCTGTAGCAAAGAAGAATGTAACAATGAACGAACCATACTTCGTAGGACATTTTCCGGGAAATCCTGTAATGCCAGGAGTATTGATTATTGAGGCACTTGCTCAGACAGGTGCAGTTGCGATTTTAAGTCTTGATGAGTGGAAGGGAAAAACTGCTTATTTTGCAGGAATTAACAGTGCAAAATTTAAACAGAAGGTACTTCCGGGAGACACATTGGAGCTTACTACAGAAATAATAAAAGTTAAAGGACCTATCGGTGTTGGAAAAGCAACAGCGAAAGTAAATGGTAAAGTAGCCTGTGTGGCAGAGCTTACTTTTGCCATTGGGTAATGGAGAGAATCATGAAATTATTGAATAGAAGCAAAAAAAGTGAAGCAGCCAAGGCAGAGCCAAAGGCTGAGGTCAAGACACAGACTGAGGAAGTAGTTGAGACAATTGTATGTCCAGCCTGTGGTAAAACTGTTCTTAAATCAGTTGTAAAAAAACAGAAATATGTATGTTATGAGTGTAATCACTATTTCAGAGTAAGAGCAAAAAACAGAATCAGAATGGTGATTGACAAGGAAACATTTGAACCTATGTTTGAAGACCTTGTTACTGAGAATCCACTTGATTTCCCAGAGTATGAGGATAAGGTTGCAAATACAAAAGAAAAGACAGGACTTTCAGAAGGTATCCTTGTTGGAAAAGGAAAAATCTATGGAGAGGAGACTGTAATTGGAGTAATCGATTCCAGATTCCTCATGGGAAGTATGGGTCATGTTGTTGGTGAGAGAATCACATTAGCTTTTGAGCAGGCAACAAAGGATCGTCTTCCAGTTATATTATTCTGCTGTTCAGGTGGAGCAAGAATGCAGGAGGGAATCATCTCTCTTATGCAGATGGCAAAGACTTCAGCAGCAGCAAAGAAACATTCTGAAGCAGGACTTTTATATGTTCCTGTACTTACAGACCCAACAACAGGTGGCGTAACAGCCAGCTTTGCAATGCTTGGAGATATCATTCTTGCAGAGCCAAAAGCACTTATTGGATTTGCCGGTCCTCGAGTTATCGAGCAGACAATCGGACAGAAGCTGCCTCATGGATTCCAGAGAGCGGAATTCCAGCTTGAGCATGGCTTCGTAGATATGATAGTAGAGCGTGAGAAATTAAAGACTACATTATACAAGATTCTTAAAGCGCATCGTCCAACTGAGGGATATGCCAACTTTGATCCACTTCGTGCAGATGACATTTATGAGCCAACAGAGCTTATGAAAGAGCGTAGCATGAAAGCGCAGGAATTTGATGTATGGGATAAGGTAAGTGCTGCAAGACAGATTAAGAGACTTGCATCAGTTGATTATATGGATTACATCTTTGATGATTTCCTTGAGATGCACGGAGACAGATATTTCAGAGATGATAAAGCAATCGTAGGTGGAATCGCATACCTTGATGGACAGCCGGTTACAATAATTGGTGTTCACAAAGGAAAAGACCTTGAGGATTGTCAGAAGAGAAATTATGGTATGCCTTCACCAGAAGGATACAGAAAAGCTCTTCGTCTTATGAAACAGGCTGAGAAATTTAATAGACCAATTATCACATTTGTAAATACTTCAGGAGCTTATCCAGGAATGGAAGCAGAGGAAAATGGACAGGGAGAGGCTATCGCAAGAAACCTCTATGAAATGTCTGGAATTAAGGTTCCAATTCTTTGTCTCATGATTGGAGAAGGTGGAAGTGGTGGAGCGTTAGCTCTTTCTGTTGGTAATGAAGTATGGATGATGGAGAATGCGACATATTCTATTCTTTCACCAGAGGGATTTGCTTCAATTCTTTGGAAAGATGGTTCAAGAGCAAAAGAAGCAGCTGGTGTTATGAAAATTACAGCAAAAGACTTAAAATCTCTTAACGTAATCGAGGATATTATTCCGGAGTACGGTGGAGCCGATGAGGATGCACTTTCATCAATCGGTAATTACATGAAAGGAAAGATGAAAGATTTCCTTAAGAGAGAAAGCACAAAATCAAAAGAAGAGTTGGTTGAAGAACGATATAATCGTTTCCGCCAGTTTTAGAAAGGATAGCAGATGAAAATTAAGGGAACAGGAAGTTCTTTACCTGATAAGGTTGTTTCAAATGATGACCTCTCAAAAATAATGGACACATCTGATGAGTGGATTAGTTCAAGAACAGGAATTAGAACACGCCATATTGCAACAACAGAGACTACAACATCTTTATCAATAGATGCTGTTAAAAAAGCTTTGGCTGATGCAAATGTAGATGGCGAAGAAATAGATTTAATTATTGCAGCAAGCGTAACACAGGACAAGATTGTACCTTCGCTTGCCTGTCAGATTCAGGCTGCAATCGGAGCAGAAAAAGCAGTCGCTTTTGATATGAATGCGGCATGCTCAGGATTTTTATTCGGGCTTGCAACAGCAGATGCATATTTTAGAACAGGAAGATTCCATAAAGCCGTTGTTGTAGGTGCTGAAGTACTTTCAAAAATTATGGATTGGTCGGATAGAAGTACATGCGTTCTTTTTGGAGATGGTGCTGGTGCTGCAGTTGTATCAGATGAAGGGGATAGTTTTAAGGCATTTGTTCAGGGCTCTGATGGCGCTAGTGGGGATGCACTTAATGGAAATAGCCGTCCAGTTGTAAATCCATTTGTGGAAAATCAGGATAATAGACCAGGATATGTCACAATGGATGGACCTGCTGTATATAAATTTGCAGTAAAGACAGTTCCAGCAGCAATTACAGAGTTGTTTGATGAAACAGGATGGACTGCTGATGATGTTTCGCTTTTTGTTTTACATCAGGCAAATATCAGAATTATTGAGTCTGTTGCGAAGAGACTGAAACAGCCAATGGATAAATTTCCAACAAATTTACAGGAGTGTGGAAATATTTCTGCGGCTAGTGTGCCAATTTTGCTTGATAAAGTTCGTAAAGACGGTTGTATAAAAGATGGAGATAAAATTATTTTATCAGGCTTTGGTGCAGGTTTGACATGGGGAGCGTGCGCTATTGAATGGTAAATAGAGAGGTATGCTATGACTGCAAACGAAACCTTAAATGAATTATTAGTAGGGCTTTTTAAAGATCTTACAGATATAGAAGAGAGATGTTTGATTACGGAGGAGTTTTCAAACATCTCAATAAATGACATGCACATCATTGAGGCTATTGGTGTGGATGAGCCAAAGCGTTCAGGCACAGTTGCAAAACTTATGTCTGTTACGCTTGGCACTCTTACAAAGGCAATAGATGCACTTACCAGAAAGGGTTATGTAGTCAGAGTAAGAGATGAAGAGGATAAAAGGGTAGTAAAGCTATCACTCACAGCAAAGGGGAAGGAAGCTTACTATCACCATGAACAGTTTCATTCCCATATGATAGAACATATCAAAGATGGTATAACAAATGAAGAATTGAAGGTTTTGGCCACTGCACTTGCAAAATTAACGGACTATTTTAAAGTGGTATATTCAGATGATGAAGATAATCAGTATCAAAACTGGGATAACATAAATGAAGATAATAAATAAAATGAAATTTTGTTATAGAAAACTTTCAAAAATAACTTGTGCATTATTGATTTTTTTTATAAAATAAGTTTGATGATTTTTATTGTTAGTAAAATAAGAAAAGGAGATAAGAAATGGGTTATGTTGATGAAGTACTTGAAATAGTACAGAAAAAGAATGCAGATCAGCCAGAATTCCTTCAGGCTGTAACAGAGGTATTAGATTCATTACGTCCAGTAATTGATGCAAACGAAGAGTTATACAGAAAGAATGCTATTTTAGAGAGAATTACTGAGCCAGATCGTCAGATTATGTTCAGAGTTCCATGGGTAGATGACAAGGGACAGGTTCAGGTAAACAGAGGTTTCCGTGTACAGTTCAATAATGCTATTGGACCATACAAGGGAGGACTTAGATTACATCCTTCAGTAAACCTTGGAATTATCAAATTCTTAGGATTTGAGCAGATTTTCAAGAACTCTCTTACAACACTTCCAATCGGTGGTGGTAAAGGTGGTTCTGATTTCGATCCTAAGGGAAAATCAGACAGAGAAATCATGGCTTTCTGTCAGAGCTACATGACAGAGCTTGGAAAATATATCGGAGCAGACATCGATGTACCAGCTGGTGATATCGGAACAGGTGC
>JBGVHH010000040.1:0-3722 GCA_045122195.1 Agathobacter sp. | reverse complement strand
GTTGAAGGTATTAATGCAAAAGGATTCGGAACAATCGCTAAAATGGTAATGATTGATCGAAGACTTCATCCATATTCAAAAGCTATTTATTCTTATTTTTGTTCATTTGCTGGGAGTGGTTCTACAGCATTCCCTAGCGTATCTAAAATTATGTACGACTTAAATATGAGTAAAAAAACATATTATAAGTATTTTAATCCATTATCAGATTTAGGTTATATAACTGTAATCGAAAGAAAGGTTAAAGGTAGATTTAGCAACAACATATATAAACTAAACTCGAATCCTTCCGTGGGGGAAAATATACTACACGGTGACGAAAAACAAAGTTATCCACAGAAAAATACCAAAAAATGTAAAAAAACTGTGGATAACATGGATTCTACCGTGGGGGAAAATGTACCCCATGGTAAGTTATCCCCTACGACAATATCCCCTAGGACAGTTTGCACCACTAATATAAACAATAATACAATTAACAGATTTAATAATAATATTAACTATGACGAGTTCACAGAGGAAGAATTGCATTTTATAAATAACTGGATGTATGAGTTTTAATTTAACAAAACTTACCTGTTTAAACGCGTGACTAACAGTGGTATCATGTTGGTCACAAGGAGGACGTATGTTTGATAATGAAGAATTGCAAGATTTAAAGTTTATGATCGAAAAAGGATTCACACAATCTCAAGCAGCACAAGTATTGGGAAAAAGTGTTCTAGAAGTGAAGGCTTGTGTAAAGGTACATGGAATTTGTTCGCCACTTAGGAGCAAAGAGAAAGATGGATTGTTTTTTTGTAAAAAATGTTCGACTTATAAAACTAAAGAAGAATTTAGCGTCAATAAAAAAACAAAACACGGCATTTCGGCTCATTGTAAAGCTTGCCGAAACGAGTATGCTAAACTATCACGTCAAAAAAAATGTTTCGCAGAAATAGACGCATTAATAGAGAGGAGTAAAGAAAACGAAAAAACTAAAGAAGAAGTGTTTGGCCAAAAAAGAAGAAGCTGTTCGGTTTGTGGCATAACGAAAGATATAAACGAATTTAATTGGAGAAAAAAATACGAGTCAGTAAAAACTCAATGCAAAAAGTGTCAATCTGAGTACACCAAGAAATGGGAATTAAAAAGAATAGAAGAAAGAGGTTATTAATAATGGACGCAAAATTATATAACGAAGTAGTAACAGAGATTAGAAAGACGAATAATTATCCAATGTTTAAAAACATGATTGGAAATCGAGAGATTAAGGACAAAAACTATAAAAAGCTAATTCGCTCTATGTCTGAAAAGCAATTAATTATCCCTATTTTAGTTAATGAAAAGTTAGAAATTATCGATGGTCAACATCGTTTTAATGCCTGCAAGACTTTACAACTTCCTGTTTACTATTACATAATCCCTGGTTATGAAATCGAAGACGTTAAAAGAGCTAATTTAGTTTCGTGTAATTGGAACTTAGATGACTATTTAAACCTGCACATTCAGTTAGCTAAGGGCGAATATGCTAAGTTTTTAGATTTAAAAAATAAATACAATCTAAAAACAAGTCAACTTTTAGAAATAATAGCAACACTAGAGCAAAAAGAATATGGGAGAGTAAGACTTTGCTTTGAGGATGGTTCGTTTGAAATTGATAACATTATGATTATCGAAAAATTCTTAATGGATTTGAGCGACTTCAGCAATTTTAAAGATTGTTATAGCACAAAGTTTTCTAAAGCATTCTTGAGATTATATATGCACAACGCATATAATCACACTCATATGCAAAAAAAGCTAAAAACTTTGTCACACAAATTAAACAAGCGTCCAACATACTCAGACTATCTTTCACTGTTAGTTAATGATATTTATAGTTTCGGATCTTCAAGTGCAAAATTCAAATATGATGCTGCTGGGAATAGATTTTATCAAATTTAAAAAACATATTAACTCTTTTAAAATCTAAGTTTTAAAAAACTGTAATTAAATCGAATTGTCATTTTTTGATAAATATTGTATAATTTTGTCAATCGTACTAAAGTTCGGAAAAACAGAACATATGTTTGTTTTTTTTGTGGTAAATACTGTACGATTAAGGGAAAAACAACTATAAAGGGATGAGTTTTGGTGTTAGAAAGAATAATTGAAATTATCCATCGGATCGAGGATGAATCAAAATTAAAAACTATTTACCACTTTATTTTGGGGGTAATAAAAAAGGCTGAGGAATAATTCTCAGCCTTTTTTATTTTGTCATTTGTTCAACTAAACCTTCGATAACCTTCCAACCGTCATCGTTTAAACTTAACATCGCTTTAATAATTTTCGCTCTTGTCGTTGATCCATCGTTATTGGAAACGAACATTCCCATGAGATATGCTAGTTCATCTACTTCCGGTTCCGGCTTATACATCTCTCCGGTTCCGTATCGCAACCATTCTTCGTTAACATTGAATTTTTCGCAGATATCTTTTACTGATCGGTCGGGAATAGTAACCGTACCGGATTCATAATAACTCAACTGACTTCTTGAAATATTTATTTTATCAGCAAAGGCTTGTTGAGTTCGTTGCTCCTTATTGGGTTGGCTTTTTCTAATCTTTCTAATTCTTGTGTGCATCAAAACCACTCCTTCGATATATATAATACAACATTATATGTGGGTTAGCCACAAAATATTCAAAAAAAATTATAAAAAACGTGGACATACCACAAAATATGGTGTAAAATTCTATTTGTCGGTGGGAAATCCACAAAACAGACAAAAAAACAGGGGTGAAGAGATGACAATCGAAGAAAAGGCTCAAATAGTGTCGAAGATATTCGCAGCGCTGGATATTGTTCCGCAAGAACAAAAGGATCAACTAACGGGAATTATTATCGGCTATTCGATGGCGAGTCAATTTAAAGAATCTAAGGGGGCTTAGAAATGGGATGGATGGATTTATCGCTTGTGGCTTACGAGAGTATTAATGAGTCAGTGACGGGTTTTAAAATCTATCGCCAACATCAGCAAGTGGGGACTATCGAGAAAAGAAATGGCGAATGGATCGCGGCGTTTATGGTCGGATTTAAGGTCGTAACGTTTCAACATGAATCGTTCGAGTTTTGCATTAACAAACTGTCGAAATTAATTTAGGGGGATTTAAAATGGGAGGTTTAACGATACTAGCATTGTTAATTTTGTTTGTTGCATTTCACAGAGCACTTGAGGTGGCGTTTGTGTTGCTTTGTAGAATGTTGCCAAAACGTCAACGAGTTATGTTTTACAACTGGTTATGTGCAAATGTCTTTATAGACGGGGAGGAAGGATTATGCGAGTAAAAGATTTACCGATGATGGGGTACATCGAAAAGACAATCAATGAAGTATTTGCAGATGAAATTGAAAAGGGAATATTGAACGAAGAATCACCAAAAGTTATCAAACTGCCTATCGATGAATTGCTAGGGGATACGATAATCGCATTTTTAGACGCTCTGAGCCTTTCTAATTACATTCTTGAAAAAGATATCGAGGGAGAGTTTTTGACGCTTCAAATCGACGAAAAACGATGTTTAAACGAATATCAGAAACAAATATCGGAGTGGAAATCTGAAAGAGATGAGTTAGTAAGGGAATATTTCACGAATAAAGGGGTGAAGTGATGAACTTTAGTTTTGATGGAGATTTTGCTAAAGAGCATGGAGTTAATGAAGCTATCATGTATCAGTATTTCAGTTATTGGATAGCTA
>JBGVHH010000039.1:0-62398 GCA_045122195.1 Agathobacter sp. | reverse complement strand
GATTAACCTACAGCAGTTCTTTTTCGTGCTGTCAAGGGTGGCGGAAAACTGCCACAACCTAAAATATCTACAGTTTTCAAGGTTCATCTGAGCCTTTTTTCTTCAACTCAGTTTTTCATAGGTCATTTGACACTATCTATTTTTTCAATTGCTACAGTAAATATATACTACTTCAAAACATATTGCAAGTGAAAAAATATACATCAAAAATGTATAATTATTCAAAATTTTGTATATTTTTTCTCTTTACTAAATTAAAAAGGTATAATAACATATGTTTATGCAAAAAAGTGAAAAGAGGTATAGCAATGATTAAAGCAGGAATTATTGGTGCAACTGGTTATGCAGGTGCAGAACTCGTTAGAATATTAATGAACCATAAAGAGGTAGAAATAGCATGGTATGGTTCAAGAAGTTATGTAGATGAAAATTATGCAGATGTATTTTGTAATTTTTTTGAAATAGTTGACAGTAAATGTTTAGATGATAATATAGACAGACTTGCTGATGAGGTTGATGTTATTTTTACAGCTACTCCACAGGGATATCTGGCAGGAATTCTTACAGAGGAGATTCTTCAGAAAGTAAAAGTAATTGATTTATCAGCAGATTACAGAATAAAAGATGTATCTACATATGAGAAGTGGTACAATATCGAGCATAAGAGTCCACAGTTTATAGAGGAAGCCGTATACGGACTTTGTGAGATAAACAGAGGAAAAATCACTGACAAGACGAGACTTATTGCAAATCCTGGATGTTACACAACCTGCTCTATTTTAACTGCTTACCCACTTGTAAAAGAAGGACTTATTGATGTAAGTACATTGATAGTAGATGCAAAATCAGGTACATCAGGTGCGGGAAGAGGAGCAAAGACTCCAAATCTGTTCTGTGAAGTAAATGAAAGCATAAAAGCATACGGTGTGGCTTCACACAGACATACACCTGAGATCGAGGAACAGCTTGGATATGCTGCTGGGGAGGAGATTCTTATCAACTTCACACCACACCTTGTTCCAATGAACAGGGGAATCCTTGCAACGGAATATGCCACATTAAAGAAAAAGGCAGACGGAACTCTTCCTACATATGAAGAAATCAAGGCAGTATATGATAAATATTATGCGAAAGAGAAATTTGTACGTGTACTTAAAAAAGGAAAACTGCCTGAGACAAAATGGGTAGAAGGAAGTAACTACGTAGATATCAATTTTGTTATTGATGAGAGAACCGGCAGAATTGTGATGATGGGTGCTCTTGATAATATTGTAAAAGGAGCGGCAGGACAGGCAGTTCAGAACATGAATATTTTATTCGGTTTTGATGAGGCAGAAGGACTTAGTCTTGTTCCTATGTTCCCATAAATCCAGATTCGTTTTCGAATCTTATTAGAAAAGGAAAAAGCTATGAATGAGATTAAATTTGAAATTCGCAGCATGACTATGGATGATTATGATGATGTGTATGGGCTTTGGATGCAGATTCATGGTTTTGGCATCAGAACAATCGATGATTCAAGAGAAGGTATTGAGCGCTTTATAAAGCGAAATCCTACTACTAGTGTAGTTGCAATAAGTGAGGGGAAAATAGTTGGAGCGATTCTCTGTGGTCATGATGGTAGAAGAGGCTGTATGTATCATGTGTGTGTGCATGAACAGTACAGAAAGCACGGGATTGGAAAAGCTATGGCGGTTGCCTGTATGAGAGCTCTTCAGGCGGAGAAGATAAATAAAGTCAATATTGTAGCTTTTAAGAGCAATGAATTAGGAAATCATTTCTGGAAAGAAGAAGGCTGGGCCTTTAGAGATGATTTAAATTATTATGATTTTACATTAAATGAACAAAATATAACGAATTTTAATAAATAGGAGAATTGACATGGACGATAAGAATATGGAACAGGTATTGGAAAAAGCGCAGGTACTCATCGAGGCATTACCATACATACAGAGATTCAACAGAAAAATCATCGTAGTAAAATACGGCGGTTCTGCAATGGTAGATGAAGAACTTAAAAAACAGGTAATTCAGGATGTTACTCTTCTTAAACTGGTTGGATTCAAGCCAATTATCGTACATGGTGGTGGAAAAGAAATCAGCCGTTGGGTTGGAAAAGTTGGTAAAGAAGCTGAGTTTATTAATGGGCTTCGTAAAACAGACGAAGAGACAATGGAAATAGCTGAGATGGTTTTGAATAAAGTGAATAAATCTCTTGTAAAACTTGTTCAGGAGCTTGGAGTATTATCTATCGGTATCAGCGGAAAAGACGGTGGTCTCTTAAAGGTTGAGAAGAAATACTCAGATGGACAGGATATCGGATATGTTGGAGAAATTACAGAGGTAAATCCAAAGATTATCTATGATTTACTTGAGAAGGATTTTCTTCCAATTATCTGTCCAATCGGAATGGATGATGAGTACAATACATATAATATCAATGCTGATGATGCTGCATGCGCAATCGCAAGAGCTGTATCGGCTGAAAAGCTTGCTTTTCTTACAGATATCGAAGGAGTGTACAAAGACCCTAATGACAAAAATACTCTTATCTCAGAGCTTACAGTGTCCCAGGCAAAAGAACTTATAACAGAGGGATTTATCGGCGGAGGAATGCTTCCAAAGCTTAATAATTGTATTGATGCCATTGATAATGGTGTATCAAGAGTGCATATTCTTGATGGAAGAATCGCACACTGTCTCTTGCTTGAAATCTTTACAAACAAGGGAATTGGTACAGCTATTTTAGGAGACAAGGAGGATAGATTCTATAATGAGCAATAAAAATTTATACATAGAAGATGCTGAAAAAGAATTATTACATACATATAACCGTTTCTCTCTTGTG
The DNA here is from genome assembly GCA_045122195.1 of Agathobacter sp. GTDB lineage: Bacteria > Bacillota > Clostridia > Lachnospirales > Lachnospiraceae > Roseburia. Next base: position 59,550 of record JBGVHH010000039.1, on the reverse strand, counting down.
TTAGACCATGGAGAGGGAGTGCGTTTATATGATACAGATGGTAAAGAGTATCTTGATTTTGCGTCAGGTATCGCTGTATGTGCATTAGGCTATAGCAACGAAGCGTACAAGGAAGCATTAAAAAATCAGGTTGATTCACTTTTACATACATCAAATCTCTACTACAATCCACCAATTATTGACGCTGCAAAAGCAGTTTTGGAAAAAAGTCAGATGGATCGTGTATTTTTTACAAACAGTGGAACCGAAGCAATTGAAGGCGCAATAAAAGCAGCAAAAAAATATGCATTTACAAGAGATGGACATGCAGGACATGAAATCATTGCGATGAATCATTCTTTCCACGGAAGAAGTATTGGTGCATTATCAGTGACTGGAAATGCTCATTATCAGGAGCCATTTGAGCCACTTATGCCAGGTGTTAAATTTGCTGATTTCAACGACTTAGAGAGCGTAAAAGCACAGGTTACAGATAAGACATGTGCAATCATAATGGAGACTGTTCAGGGTGAAGGTGGAATTTATCCTGCAGAAGAGGAATTTTTAAAGGGTGTAAGAGCTCTTTGTGATGAGAAGGACATCCTTCTTATTCTTGATGAAATCCAGTGTGGAATGGGCCGTACAGGCGAGATGTTTGCATGGCAGAATTATGGAGTTAAACCAGACATCATGACTTCGGCAAAAGCACTTGGATGTGGTGTGCCTGTTGGTGCATTTTTGATGACTCAGAAAGTGGCAGAAAAATCACTTGTACCAGGAGATCACGGCACTACATATGGGGGGAATCCATTTGTTGGAGCCGCTGTAAAGACTGTATTTGAACAGTTTGACAAGTTGAATATCACAGAACATGTAAAAGAAATCTCTGCATATCTCGAGGCAGAACTGGACAAAATAGTTGAAAAATTTGATTGTATCACTACAAGAAGAGGAATGGGGCTTATTCAGGGACTAGAGTGTACACTTCCAGTTGCAAAAGTGTCAGCAGAAGCTTTAAATAATGGTCTTATTGTGATTACAGCAGGTTCAAATGTTATTCGTTTTGTGCCACCATTGGTAATAGAGAAATCAGATGTTGATGAAATGATAGAAAAACTTAGTAATACTCTTGTAATACTTGAAAAAAGTCTGTAAAATATATTCTGACATCGAACTCCTTCACAGGGAAGGAGAATTATGAAGAAAATAATATTTGTTTGCTTATTGATCACACAGTTAGTGTTTCTTTCAGCATGTAAGGATGAGGAGGCATCTGTATATTTTGAGACTGAGACAGAGTCAAAAGCGGTCTCGGAGGATGATGCAGGAATCTCGGAAGATATGTCAGATACATCTTCAGACAACTCAGGTAGTGTTGAAAATACAGATACTGTAGCAACTTCGGGCGACAGTATCTGTGTTTATGTTTGTGGACAGGTGACTGCTCCGGGGGTATATGAATTGCCATCAGATTCAAGAGTATGTGATGCAATAGAAAAAGCAGGAGGAATGCTTGAGTCGGCAAGCCAAGATTATTGGAATCTTGCGGAAACCTTACAGGATGGACAGATGATTTATGTCCCAACGAAAGAAGAGGCGGGGACCGAGGGGAGAATGTCTCGTGAATCAGAAGCTGGCTCTATAGGAAATGACAGTGGGAAAATTAATATCAATACTGCATCAGAGTCGCAGCTTATGACACTTACAGGAATTGGACAAAGCAAAGCAAAAAGTATAATAGAATACAGAACTCAAAATGGAAAGTTTTCATCGGTTGATGAGTTGACAAATGTCACAGGAATAGGTGAGGCCATTTTGAATAAAATCAGAGATCAAATAACAGTTTATTAGGAGTATGAATATGGCAAAGAAGGTTCTTGTCGTAGATGATGAAAAATTAATCGTTAAAGGAATTCGTTTTAGTCTTGAGCAGGATGGAATGGAAGTAGATTGTGCGTATGATGGAGAAGAGGCTTTTGAAAAAGCTAAAGAAAATGCGTATGATATGATTCTTCTTGATATCATGCTTCCGAAGATGAATGGATTTGAAGTTTGTCAGGCCATAAGAGAATTTTCGGACGTACCTATCGTCATGCTTACAGCAAAAGGCGATGATATGGACAAGATTTTAGGACTTGAGTATGGAGCAGATGACTATATCACAAAGCCTTTCAATATCCTTGAGGTAAAGGCTAGAATAAAAGCTATCATGCGACGCACATCAAATGTTACACCGAAGGCTATTTCACCATCAGTAATTGAAAAAGGTGATTTGAGGATGGACTGTGATAGCAGAAGACTTTTCGTATGTGGCAGAGAGGTAAATGTAACTGGACGAGAATTTGATTTGCTTGAAATCCTTGTGAAGAATGAGAACAAGGTTTACAGTAGAGAAAATCTTTTACATTTGGTATGGGGCAAAGAGAATCCAGGAGATGTAAGAACAGTTGATGTTCATGTACGAAGACTCAGAGAGAAGATTGAGGCTAATCCTAGTGAGCCAAAATATGTTCATACAAAGTGGGGCATTGGATATTATTATAATCAGAAATAGTAACTGAAAATAGATAAGCCGAAAATAGATGAAAGGTTAATAATGTTCAAGAAAAATAAGTATTTTATTGATTTTATAAAAAGTCTAAAATTCAGACTTATTCTACTAATTTTCATATTGGTCTTGGTTCCGGAGGTGGTTTTATGTGTTGGTATTCTAAACACCTACGAATCAAGAGCAATATCTATTCGTGAAAGTGAAGTCTTAAGTCAGGCCAAGATTCTGGCAAATCAGATTGCAGCAAATAAATATATTTCGAGTCCACAAGAGGGAAATGAGACATTAGATGCCCAGATAGATATGCTTACAAAAATCTATGATGGACGAGTTATTATCGTAGACAGAAATTTTGAAATAGTAAAAGATACATACAACCTTGATGATAACAAGACAATTATTTCAGAGGAAGTGGTGGAAACTTTTGCTGGAGAGGAGATTACCAATTATGATTCGAAGAATCGTTATATTGAGTTGTCTGTTCCAGTAAAAAATCCGGATGATCAAGATTCCAAAATAATTGGAGTTATGGTTGTAAGTGTTTCTACGGACAATATCTCACTTAATCTCTCATATTTGACTCAGATAGCGGTAATTGCTGCAATTTTAGCAGGTGCAATTATGCTGTTTTTTGGTGTTCTTTTTTCTATTTATCTTGTTAGTCCATTTGAACGTCTATCAAATGGGATAAAGGATATCAAAGAAGGATATGGGGAAAAGGAACTTGAGGTAAACTCATTTACTGAGACTAGTGTAATCTGTGAGAATTTCAATTCGCTCGTGGCAAATATGAAGGTCATGGACGAATCGAGACAGGAGTTTGTTTCCAATGTGTCACATGAATTAAAGACTCCTCTTACATCTATGAAAGTCTTGGCTGATTCCATAAATAGTATGGGAGATGAAGCACCGATTGAACTTTATAGAGAATTCATGGGTGATATTACAAATGAGATTGAGCGAGAGACGAAAATCATCAATGATTTATTGTCACTTGTAAAGATGGATAAGTCGGCAGCTGATTTGAACATTGACACGGTAAACATCAATGAACTTCTTGAACAGATTCTAAAGAGATTGCAACCAATAGCTGACAAACAGAAGGTTGAAATTGTATTTGAGAGCTTTAGGCCTGTATCGGCTGAGATTGATGAAGTGAAGCTTTCTCTTGCATTTACTAATCTGGTTGAAAATGCGATAAAGTATAATGGAAATGAGGAAGGCGGATGGGTACATGTATCCCTCAATGCAGACCATCAGTATTTCTTTTTGAAGGTTGAAGATAATGGTATAGGAATTCCGGAAGAATCGCTTGAGCATATATATGACAGATTCTATCGAGTGGATAAATCTCATTCCAGGGAAATTGGAGGAACAGGACTTGGACTGGCTATTACCAGAAGCTCAATCTTGATGCACAGAGGTGCCATAAAAGCGCACAGTGTATTGGGAGAGGGGACTACTTTTGATGTGCGTATACCATTAAATTACATCGCGTAGGAGGAAATCATGAGAAAAAGATTTTTAGTAGTTGCTTTGATTGTAGCCATGATTCTGTCTCTTGTGGGTTGTGGTAAAAAAATAGATGAAGATGCGTTCAAAGTATATTATGTGAATATTGATGTGACCAATATTCAGCCTGAGGAGTATGATTTTTCCAGTGATGGAAAGACACTAAGTGAACAGGTTGACGAGATACTTCGTGTTCTTTCAAAAGAACCGGATGATAATAAACTCAGAAGAACAATAAAAGAGACAATAGACGTGTTAGGTCATACTGAAAATGGATATACAGTTACGGTTGATTTTAGTGCCAGCTACAATGATATGACTCCAGCAGAGGAGGTTTTATCCAGAGCCGCAATTGTCAAGACCCTTACACAGATCAGTGACATTATGTATGTGAATTTTACAGTAGAATCAGAACCACTGAAAAATTATGATGATGTAATTGTTGGAAGTATGAGTGCTGATACATTTATAGAAAATCCAGGTGAACAGATTAATACCAGTGTCGAGGAAACCCTTACTCTATTTTTTGCTGATAAAGAGGGGGATGGACTTGTAAAGCAAAAGAGGGTAATTCATTACAGCTCCAATATTTCATTGGAGAAGTTGGTTGTTGAACAGCTCATTGAAGGCCCGAAAAATGCTAAGCTTCAAAGTACACTTCCGACAGGAACCAAGCTTATTAATATTTCTGTTGTAGATGGAGTGTGTTATCTGAATTTTGATGATACATTCAGAAATAGCTTGAATAGTAAATTGACTGAAGAGGTTATTCTATATTCAATTGTCAATTCACTGACATCACTTTCCTACGTTGATAAGGTTCAGATATCAATTAATGGAGAAGATGATGGAGTATTAATTTATAATTACAAACTAAGTTCAATGTACGAGTTTAATGAGAAAATTGTACATGATATTAATAGTAGTTCCGATGATAAAGGAACAGATAACTTGGAGGAAAAAGACGATTAGCAAGAGACCATTTTTGCTGTTTGCGTTTGCTTTTCTTGCAGGAATCTTAAATAGAATATGGGGAGTGATTCCAGCTGGCATTTTCTTTATCGTGATATGCATTGGCGGAATAGCTCCCTCTTTTATGAAAAAGCAAAAGAGAAAAGTTCTTGTAATGCTGACTGTTTTGGGGTCAGTATTTCTTTTTTCAATTCTATTTTTTGAATTCAATGTGGCATCTAGATGCCATTATCTTGAAGAATTGTCTGATGGGAAATCCGTTACTGTTTGGGGAAAAATAAATAAAATAGAAAACAAAAATGACACAGTCAGATATTATCTTTCTGATTGTCAGCTTGTGATAAATGGTAATTACGCTGATGCAAATAAAGTAGTAGACAAGATACCTATTGAAAAACTAATGGTTTATTACGATGTTTCAGATCAAAATACATCACAGCAGAATTCTTGTGGAGATGAAGCTGGCTATATTCAACAAGACATTTTACAGAGAGAATCATATGTAGAAGTTGTTGGAAAGGTTAATAATTTTGCATCGCCTTCAAATGAGGGTGCGTTCGACTCAAAAACGTTCTATCAATCTCAGAGAATCGATTTTTGCATTTATGCAGATGCCATAAGAGGCGTGATGGATACACAAAACAACGCAGATAATTTTGCGCGTAAGTTGAATTTCTTTAGCGAAATGCTTTCACAGAATATTAATCAATCAACGGATGAATCAACAGCAGGCGTGTTGAATTCTATGATATTGGGTGATAAGGAGCTTTTACAAAACGATACAAAAGAGCTATATCAATCCTCGGGAATTTCACATATTCTTGCAATATCCGGTCTTCACATTTCAATAATCGGAATGGCTCTTTACCGTTTTCTAAGGAATTGTAGAAGGGGGTTTTTGTCTGCTATGTGCATTTCGGTTTCAATTGTAATGTCATATTCATATATGACAGGAAATTCGGTTTCAACTCAAAGAGCAGTAGGGATGTTTGTACTATCACTTTTAGCATCATATCTCGGTAGAACAACGGATTTGTTGAATTCCCTCGGACTTGTTTGTCTTGTCATGATGATTGATAATCCATTTGTTGTTCAATACACAGGCTATATTTTTTCTGTATTAGCAATCTTTACAATAGCAGTTGTTGTATCAGCTTTTTCTGAAAATCAGAAACAAAGTGAACCTGATGAACAAGAAAGATTTGGAACTATGAATAAAAGTATACGAAATAAAATATTTGAGGGGATTGCTCTTCAATTAGGACTTATTCCTATAGTTGCCTGCGTATATTATGAGATATCAATTTATTCCGTTTTCATCAATATGATAGTTCTTCCGTTGTTACCCATTGTATTCGTGTCTGGTTTGCTCGCTGGAATATGCGGCTCGTTTTCTATTTTACTTTCCAAAATACTAATCTTTCCATCTTGGTTTATTTTGAAAATCTATAACAACATCTGCGATTTTTTCTTACAACTTCCGGGAGCTCGGCTGATTGTGGGAAAACCAGCAGTGGAAAAAGTAATAATATACTATCTCATGCTCCTTTTGACTGTATTCATTTTACATAGAATAAAAGAAAGAAGACAGGCAGAAGGGAGAGAAAAAGAGGGGAGACAAACAAAAAGGAGACAAACTACTTTAAAATTTTTATTTACTAGTTGTCTAATAATTTATCTAATCTTTCCAAGTGATTTGGGCTTTGAAATAGATGTTTTAGATGTGGGACAAGGAGATGGAATATATTATCATTCCTCATCAGGTCAGGATATTTTCATTGATGGAGGAAGTGCTTCACAAAAAAATCTCGGTCAATATACCATTATCCCCTTTTTAAAATCAAAAGGAGTAAAATCTATTTCATATTGGTTTGTATCGCATGCTGATGAAGATCATATAAGTGGATTGCTCGAAACAATAGAACTGGATTTTGATATTTCTAATATTGTTATTCCTGACATTGAATCAGAAGATGAGAATCTGTCCACACTTGAGCAAATGGCAAAAGAAAAAAATATCAATATCATAAAAATGCATCAAAAAGACAGTATATCTTTTGATGAAAACATTAGTATAGAAATTCTATATCCAAAATCAAATGATTCAGCTTCATACGATAGAAATGATAATTGCCTCGTTTTAATGATAAAAGACAATTCTTTTTCAGGAATTTTTGCAGGAGACATATCAAGAGAAGTAGAACAGCAAATCATATCAGATTACAACGGAAAGCTGCATGTAGATTTCTATAAAACAAATCATCATGGTTCCAATTCATCAACGTCAACAGAATGGTTAGATGCAATAACCCCTCAAATAGCAACTATTTCATGTGGTAAAAATAACAGATACGGACATCCGCATAAAGAAACTATTGAAAACATGGAAAACAGTAATATTAAAGTATTTAGAACAGATGAAGTAGGGCAAATAAAAATACGAAGGAAAGGAAATGTGATTGTTGTAAGTGCACCATGCTCAACAATCACCTTGTTCAATAATAAATAAATTGATATAATCGACTCATGAAAACAATAGACAATGATATTAAAGACGGAAGAATTAAAAATGCATATCTGCTATATGGTGAGGAAAGATATCTAATCAGGCAATATCGTGATAAACTTAAAAACGCAATAGTTTCAGCGGATGATACAATGAATTATTCTGCTTTTGAGGGTGATGATATAAATCAGAAAGAGATAATAGACTTAGCAGAAACATTGCCGTTTTTCGCGGATAGAAGACTTGTATTGATAGAAGACTCAGGAATGTTTAAGAAGGGTGGCGATGAATTAGGAGAGTATTTGCCAACTATACCTGAGACGACATTTTTTGTATTTGTGGAGCAGGAAGTTGATAAGCGTTCCAAGATATTTAAAGCAGTTAAAAAAATAGGAAATGCTGTAGAGTTCAACAAGCAGACAGATGATACTCTTGCTAAATGGGTTGGTGGAAGAATAAAAAAAGAAGGAAAAGGGATGAGTCAGGCGGCATACAATCTTTTTATTTCAAAAACCGGAACTGATATGGAGAATATCGATAAGGAATTAGAGAAGCTTATTTGTTATTGTATGGACAAAGAAGTGATTGATATTGAGGATGTTGAGGCTGTTACAACAGAGCAGGTACAGAATAAAGTATTTGAGATGGTAGAGTGTATTACTTCGCATAAACAAAAAAGAGCGTTGGAATTATATTATGATTTGTTGGCACTAAAAGAGCCTGCCATGAGAATTATGTATTTGATAACTAGACAATTCCAGATACTGCTTACTGTAAAAGCGATGACAAATAGAGGGTTTGCAAATAAGGAGATAGCGTCGAAGGCAGGTTGTCCGGAGTGGGCAGTTAGAAAATATCAGGCTCAGTGTAGGGGGTATTCAGTAGATGAACTAAAGGAAGCAATCCATGATGGGGTATATTTTGAAGAAGCGGTAAAAACTGGAAAAATGAATGATCAGATGGCGGTAGAACTCTTTATAATGCAAAAGGGATAACAAAATAGGGCAATAAAAAAACACCAGAATGACTGAACTGGTGTTTTTATTTCCTATATTATAATTAAGCTACGCCATTAACAAGTTTGCTTAAACGAGAAACTTTTCTAGCAGCGTTGTTCTTGTGGTAAATTCCTTTAGAACATGCGCTTTCGATAACAGATGTTGCATTCTTAAGAGCAGCTTCAGCAGCAGCTTTATCGTTTGCAGCAACAGCAGCCTCAACTTTCTTGATAGAAGTCTTAACTTCTGATCTGATAGCTTTGTTTCTAGCAGTTCTTGTCTGTGTAACTAAAATTCTTTTCTTTGCAGATTTAATGTTAGCCAACTCGCTCACCTCCAAAATAAGTAAATATAAATGATGATATGTACTGAAACAGACACGGGCGCTTCAGCACGAACATACTAGAATATAATAGGTCAATCAATCATAGTTGTCAATACATAATTTGAAAAAAATATGTAGAAAATATGTACATACAAATCGAGCAGAAACACATAGGAATACAAAGATAAACATTTATAAAATTTCTGAATAGTATATAGTGGAGGTGTATATTTTGGCAAGTATGGATTATCATATTCGCACAGATTTAGCAGTGGAAACCCAGGAGAGGTTAATCCAGAGTGAATCTGAAATGAGAGGTATAAAGTACGAGGAAAAAGAAAAGGCAGGCGGGATAACAGTAAGCATCGTAACCATTGAAACTGAAAATGCATCAAAAAAGACAGGAAGACCGAAGGGTAAATATATCACAATAGAAGCTCCCAATATGACAGAGGAGGAAGTGGATGCACACAGGCAAATCGCAAAAGAGTTTTCAAAAGTGTTAAAAGAGATAGTAAAAAAGAATTGTAAGAAAAAAGAATATCATGTGCTGGTGGTTGGTTTGGGAAATAGGGATGTGACACCGGATGCACTAGGACCATATGTTGTTGACCAGTTACTGATAACTAGACATATAGTAAATGAATATGGAAAATATGCTTTTGGAAACGAAAAGGTAAATTCAATAAGCGCACTTGTGCCGGGAGTTATGGCGCAGACCGGAATGGAGTGTTTGGAAATAATAAAAGGGGTAGTAAATGAAACAAAGCCTGATTTTGTGATAACAATTGATGCATTAGCATCGAGAAGTACAAAGAGGCTTGGAACTACAATACAGCTGACAGATACGGGAATCGTGCCCGGCAGTGGAGTTGGAAATCATAGAAACCGGATTTCAAAAGAAAATATAGGAGTGCCTGTTATTTCGATAGGAGTTCCAACGGTTATAGATGCAGTAACCATTGTATCAGATGCGGTAAATAGTAATAGACAGATGACAGAACGATTGATGCCGCCTAAATTAAATGGAATGTTTGTGACTCCAAAAGACATAGATGACACAATAAAAAAAATAGGATTTTTGCTTTCAGAAGGTATAAATATGGCATTTTCGCATAATATTTAACATCTTATAGAAGGTTGGTAGCATGAAAAAAAGACTATTGTTGTGTCTTACATTGACATATTGTGTGGGTATTATTTTTGGAGGAACATCCATTGGAAAGCAGTTTTGGGAGAAAAGAATCCCAAAACATACATATAAAAACGAAATAGAAGGAATGGCAGAGCTTGAGAACGAGAATGCCAAAGCTGGAGAGTCGGATGAAGAAAAAAGGGTAGCAGATATTGATCCGATAGTACAGACCCAAAAAGCAAAAACGCAGAATGTAGATGAAATGAATTATGATTATTTGCTGAAGAATTATTTTCAGGTGGACAAGGTTACTACACTTGAGCCGTCACTTATAGATGCGAAAACTATGAGTGAGACAAACATGGCGATAGACAGAAATGTGGATGGACCACAGATATTGATTTATCATACCCATTCACAGGAGACATATGCAGACTCAATTCCAGGAGACAGTTCAACGACAGTTGTTGGAGTGGGAGATTATCTTGAAAAAATATTGACGGAAAAGTACGGATACAAAGTATTACATCACAAGGGTGAATATGATGTAGGGGACAGAGACCATGCATATTCCAATGCGTTGCCGGAAATTCAGCAGATATTGTCGGACAATCCATCCATTCAGGTGGTTATTGATTTGCATCGAGATGCAGTACCGGATACCACAAAGCTTGTGACAGAAATAAACGGAAATCCAACGGCAAAGATAATGTTTTTTAACGGAGTAAGCAAAACTGTTCAAAGAGGAAATATTGATAGTCTTCCAAATCCATATCTTCAGAATGAATTGGCGTTATCGTTTCAGATGCAAAAGGCGGCATACGAGAATTATCCGGGATTAACGAGAAAGATTTATATAAAAGGTTACAGATACAATATGCACATGTCATCAAAGTCAATGCTAATAGAAGTGGGGGCACAGAATAATACAGTGCAGGAAGCAAAAAATGCAATGGAACCGCTGGCTGACTTGCTCAACAAAGTTCTACAATAAATTCGTTTCTTTAGAAACTAAAATGTAGTAGAATAAACATAACGATTAAGAAAAAGAGGTGGGGGAATGGTTGATTATACAGAAGGTTCAGGAAAACAGTATCACACTGGAGTAGGACCAGAGGATATAGGAAAATATGTTATTATGCCGGGAGACCCAAAGCGTTGCTGCAAGATAGCTGAGCATTTTGAAAATCCCGTGATGGTGGCAGATAGCAGAGAGTTTGTCACATATACAGGAACTTTGGATGGCGTAAAGGTAAGTGTCACATCCACAGGAATAGGAGGACCTTCAGCAGCCATAGCAATTGAAGAGTTATCAAAATGCGGAGCACATACATTTGTCAGAATCGGAACCTGCGGAGGAATGCAGGAGGATGTTCTGGGGGGAGATGTGGTTATTGCAAATGGTGCAATTCGAATGGAAGGGACAAGCTGTGAATATGCGCCAATAGAATATCCAGCGGTGCCGAATGTTACAGTGATGAACGCACTTATAAATGCAGCCGAGAAAAAAGGAATAAGATATCACACAGGAGTGGTTCAGTGTAAGGATTCCTTTTTTGGACAGCATGAACCAGAGGTGATGCCGGTAAGCTATGAACTTCAGGATAAATGGGAGGCATGGCTTAGAATGGGATGTTTGGCATCAGAGATGGAATCAGCAGCTCTTTTTATAGCAGGAAGCTTTCTTCGAGTAAGAGTTGGTTCTTGCTTTTTGGTAGTAGCAAATCAGGAGAGAGCAAAAAAAGGATTGCCGAACGAACAGGTGCACGATACAGAAGTAGCAATAGAGGTGGCAGTTGAGGCAATAAGAAAACTTATACAGCAGGACAAGAAATGAGAGGATAGAAAATGCAGGAAGAAGAACTGGTGCAGCAGGCCATAGAAGCAAGAGAAAAATCATATTCGCCATATTCAGGCTTTGCAGTTGGTGCAGCACTTCTTACAAAAAATGGTAAAATTTATCAGGGCTGCAACATAGAAAATGCAGCGTATACACCTACGAATTGTGCTGAAAGAACAGCATTTTTCAAGGCGGTAAGCGAGGGCGAAAGAGATTTTGTTGCCATAGCAATCGTAGGAGGCAAAGCAGGAGAACCGGCAACGGATTCTTGTCCACCATGTGGTGTATGCAGACAGGTGATGCAGGAATTTTGTGGTCCTGAATTCGAGATAATACTTGGAAACAACGAAGGTGTGCTGATGAAAAAAAGACTGGAAGAATTGCTCCCGTATGGATTTGGTCCCCAGAACCTGTAGTGACTTGGACTGGAAAAATAAAGGTAAAATGAGAGGAAATAGACTAATGAACATAGAAGAAATACTTGGAATTTGTGACCACACATTATTATTGCAGACAGCTACATGGGAGGAGATAAAAGCTCTTTGTGATGATGCCATGAAATATCACACTGCATCTGTATGTATTCCACCATGTTATGTAAAACAGGCGAAGGAATATACTGGCGATAGAATGGCAATTTGCACAGTGATAGGATTCCCAAATGGAAACCACACTACAGCAACAAAGGTTTTCGAGACAAGAGATGCAATAGCAAATGGCGCTGACGAGATAGATATGGTCATAAATGTGGGACAGCTTAAAGAAAAAAATTACGGCTATGTCCTTGATGAAATAAAGCAGATAAAAGCTGCATGTGGAGATAAAATATTAAAAGTAATCATTGAGACCTGTCTCTTGACAGAAGAAGAAAAAATAAAGATGTGCGAGATAGTTACAGAGTCAAAAGCGGATTACATCAAGACATCAACCGGATTTTCTACAGCTGGGGCAACTTTTGAGGATATCGAGCTTTTTTCAAATCATATCGGAGAGAATGTGAAGATGAAGGCAGCGGGCGGAATTGCTTCCATAGAGGATGCAGAAAAATTCATAGAACTTGGAGCAAGCCGACTGGGAACAAGCCGAATTGTAAAAATTGTTAAAGGTCAGGAATGAGGAAGACATATGAGTAAACATTTTAATAGAGTATTTGTAATAGTTCTCGATTCAATGGGAATTGGCGGTGCGCCTGATGCAGAGCAATTTGATGATTTAGGAGCAGATACTCTGGGACATATAAGTGAAAGTGTAGAAGAGTTCAAGATTCCAAATTTGCAGAAACTGGGCCTTGCGAATTTAAAAGAGTTAAAGCAGGTTGCAGCAGCAGAAAATCCAATAGGACTGTATTGTTCTCTTTGTGAGGTAAGTAACGGCAAGGACACAATGACTGGTCATTGGGAAATGATGGGAGTTTTGACAGAGAAGCCATTTATCACATTTACAGAAACAGGATTTCCCGATGAACTGATTCAAGAATTGGAAAAGAGAACCGGCAGACAGATAATTGGCAATAAATCGGCAAGCGGAACAGCTATTTTGGATGAGCTTGCTGAGCAGGAGATAAACGAAGGAAAGTTAATAGTATACACATCTGCAGATTCAGTTTTGCAGATATGTGGCAATGAAGAAACCATGGGGCTCGAAAATCTTTATAGATACTGCGAGATAGCAAGAGAACTTACCATGAAAGATGAATGGCGAGTAGGAAGAATAATAGCCCGTCCGTATACAGGAAAGAAAAAGGGCGAGTTTGTCAGAACCAGCAATCGTCATGACTATGCTCTAAAGCCAACCAATTCTACTGCGTTAAATGCGCTAAAGGATGCAGGATATGATGTGATTTCGGTAGGAAAAATAAATGACATTTTTGTGGGTGAGGGAATTACTGAGTCCAACAGGTCAAAAAGCAGTGTTAATGGAATGGAGCAGACCATAGAAATAGCAAAGAGAGATTTCGACGGTTTATGCTTTACTAACCTGGTAGATTTTGATGCATTGTGGGGACACAGAAGAAATCCACAGGGTTATGCAAAGGAAATAGAAAAGTTTGATGAAAAGTTGGGAGAACTACTTGAAGTGCTTAGAGAAGATGATTTGGTAATCTTGACAGCAGACCATGGAAATGACCCTACTTTCAAAGGAACAGACCATACGAGAGAAAAAGTTCCATTTGTGGCATATTCACCATCGTTTGATAAGACAGGAATGTTGCCAGAACAGAATAGTTTTGCTATTATAGGAGCGACTATTGCCGATAACTTTGGAGTGGACATGCCAAAGGGCACAATTGGAAAATCGATTTTGGAGGAATTATAATGTCAATTGACCAGAGCAAGATTCGTAATTTTTGTATTATTGCCCATATAGATCATGGAAAGTCAACACTTGCGGATAGAATTATAGAAAAAACAGGAACTCTTACAAGTCGTGAAATGCAGGCACAGGTTCTTGATAATATGGAACTTGAGAGAGAGCGTGGAATCACTATCAAATCTCAGGCAGTTCGAATTATTTATACAGCAAAAGACGGTGAGGAGTATATCTTTAACCTTATTGATACACCGGGACACGTGGATTTTAACTATGAGGTGTCAAGAAGTCTGGCAGCCTGTGATGGAGCTATTCTTGTAGTAGATGCAGCCCAGGGGGTAGAGGCACAGACCTTGGCAAATGTATATCTTGCATTAGACCACGACCTGGATGTGTTCCCTGTAATCAATAAAGTAGATTTGCCAAGCGCAAGACCAGATGAAGTAGCACAGGAAATCGAGGATGTAATTGGAATAGAGGCCATGGATGCACCACGAATTTCTGCAAAGACAGGACTTAACATCGAAGATGTACTTGAGCAGATAGTAGAGAAAATTCCGGCGCCAACAGGGGATGCAGATGCTCCGCTTAAGGCTTTGATTTTCGATGCAACATACGATTCATATAAAGGTGTTATCGTATTCTGTCGTCTCAAAGAAGGAACTGTAAAGGTTGGAGATACGATAAAGATGATGGCAACAGGTGCATCTGATATTGTTACAGAAGTAGGATATTTCGGCGCAGGACAGTTTATTCCATGTGATGAGCTTTCAGCAGGGATGGTTGGATATATTGCAGCCAGTATAAAAAATGTTCGAGATACACAGGTTGGTGATACAATCACACTTGCAGACAGACCGTGTGATGAGGCGCTTCCGGGATATAAAAAGGTTAACCCAATGGTTTACTGTGGAATGTATCCTGCGGACAGTTCAAAATATCCGGATTTAAGAGAGGCACTTGAAAAACTTCAGGTAAATGACGCATCTTTACAATTTGAGCCTGAGACATCCCTTGCACTTGGCTTTGGTTTTAGATGTGGGTTCTTGGGACTTTTACATCTTGAAATTATTCAAGAACGTTTGGAGAGAGAATTTGATTTAGACCTTGTGACAACAGCTCCAGGTGTAATTTATAAAGTATACAAGACAAACGGCGAGATGATAGAACTTACTAATCCATCAAATCTTCCTGATCCATCAGAGATTGACTACATGGAGGAGCCATTCGTATCAGCAGAGATAATGGTTACAAGTGACTATGTAGGAGCAATCATGAATCTCTGTCAGGAGCGTAGAGGAATCTACATCAGTATGGAATATATTGAGGAGACACGTGCACTTATCAAATATGATTTGCCACTCAACGAGATAATCTATGACTTTTTCGATGCCCTTAAATCAAGATCAAGAGGATATGCTTCTTTTGATTATGAGATGAAGGGTTATGTAAAATCAGAGCTTGTGAAGCTTGATATACTAATCAATAAAGAAATGGTTGATGCACTTTCATTTATCGTATTTAAAGATAGTGCATATGACAGGGGGCGTAGAATGTGCGAACGCCTCAAGGAAGAGATACCAAGACATCTTTTTGAGATACCTATTCAGGCAGCAGTGGGCGGAAAAGTAATTGCCCGTGAGACAGTAAGAGCCATGAGAAAAGATGTCCTTGCAAAATGTTACGGTGGAGATATTTCACGAAAGAGAAAACTTCTTGAAAAACAGAAGGAAGGAAAGAAGAGAATGCGTCAGGTTGGAAGTGTAGAGATTCCACAGGAAGCATTTATGAGCGTATTAAAATTAGATGAGGATTAAGGTGAACAGGAATGAAGAAAAACCTGGAGATATATATCCATATTCCTTTTTGTGTAAAAAAATGTGATTATTGCGATTTTTTATCCTTTGCCGCTGACGAAGACGACCAGAAAAATTACGTGGATGCGCTGATTAGAGACATCAGATATTATGGTCAGAATATGCAGGACTATAGAGTGTCTACGATTTTTATCGGTGGAGGAACTCCAAGCTGGCTTAATGAAGCATACATTCAGTCCATAATGTGGGAGGTTCACAATTCTTTTGATGTGGTAAAGGATGCGGAGGTTACAATCGAATGCAACCCAGGAACTTTGACATCAAGAAAATTGCTTATCTTTAAGACAAGTGGAATCAATAGGCTTTCCATTGGACTTCAGTCTGCCAACGATGAAGAACTAAAAATCCTTGGCAGAATTCATACCTATGAGCAGTTCTTACGAAGCTTCGAAAGTGCCAGAGTGGCAGGCTTTGACAACATAAATGTAGACATCATGAGCTGCATTCCAAAGCAGACAGCGGAGAAGTTCGCTGAGACTCTTCAGAAGGTAATAAGATTAAAACCAGAGCACATATCAGCATATACACTAATTGTTGAAAAGGGAACTCCTTTTTACGACAAATACAAATTTGACATGGTAAAACAGGAGGCAGGTATGAAGCCTGATGAACTGCCTGATGAAGATGAAGTATACAGAATCTCTAAGCTGACGCAGGTGGTACTCAAAAAAGCCGGATATCATCAGTACGAGATATCAAACTATGCCAAAAAGGGGAGAGAATGTAAACACAATCTGGGATACTGGACCAGAGAGAATTATCTGGGAATAGGATTAGGTGCGTCATCCCTTATTGAGAATGTCAGATGCTCAAATACCAGAGATTTATATAAATATATCTCAGGAGAAGAAGGTATTGTCGAGACAACTCCTATCGACAGAAAAGCCCAGATGGAAGAATTTATGTTCCTTGGCCTACGAAAAACAGAAGGAATAAATCGAATGGATTTCGAGAGATTATTCGGGGTTCCAATAGAAGCCATCTACAAAGACCAGTTAGATGAATTGAAATCAGAGTTGTTGCTTGAAGCCAAAGCGGGTCAGATATACCTTACAGATAGGGGACTGGATGTGGCAAATTACTGCATGGCGAAGTTCTTGTAATAAATTTAAGTGCATATATTTGAGGACGTAAGTCCTACTGTCATTATGATAAATGTTGAGGACAGTAGGACTTATTTTTAATTTATATGCATATGATTAGAAGTATGAATGTAGGGAGGATATTTTATGAATCCATTTTACGAACCAGCAAGGCCAGCAGACCAACTATATGTGAACTGGCAAGAGATTTATCCAAAATCATATTGTAAGGAGGAGGTTGATCCTTATACAAAAGTAAGAATCATTCTTATGAATGGTACTGAATTTGAAGCGGTATGGTTCAGTCACCAGTTTCATAGACATTGTGCCAACAATGATATTAGAAGAGCGCTTGCTGTAACAAGGCGTGTTGAACAGCAGCAGCAAAAGCACATCGCCTGTCTTAAACCTATTAATGAGAGTATTCTTGAGCATACTATTGGGTATGAACAATTAGCTGTGGATCTGACTGCAATTTTGGCACAAAGAGATCCGGATCCATATGCTGTAGATGTGTATAATCTTGCATTGCTTGAGGATTTTGACCATCTGTATAGGTATGCGGACCTTTTGGACTTAGAAAAGAGAGTACATGCAGAAAAACTTGTTGGATGCTATACAGAGATTATGCCGGGAAGGCCAACGATAAGTGAACATAGAAATCCGCATGACAGTGTTAGATATTATTGTGATTTTTCAAAGGCCGATTTACTTACAAAAATTGATTCAATGATTATCACTGCAGCTGAACAGCAAACGATGAATTATTATATGAATCAGTGTGCTTTTTACGAGAGTGATTTGGGAAGGAAATTGTATCAGGAAATTGCAATGATAGAAGAGCAGCATGTTACACAATATGGCTCTCTTATTGATCCGACAATGAGCTGGCTGGAGAATTTGCTCATGCATGAGTATGTGGAGTGTTACCTGTATTATTCGTGCCTGAATGATGAGGTTGATTGCTATGTAAAGAAAATTTGGGAACATCACTTCGAGCAGGAACTGAGTCATCTGCATCTTGCGGTAGCTCTTTTGAAAAAATATGAGGGAAAAGAGTGGCAACAGGTGATTCCTGATGGAGAGTTTCCGGAGTTGATTAGATTTACTCCGCAAAAAGAATATATTAGAAAAGTTCTTCGGGAAACTGTAACAAATACTGCGCTAAGAGAAAATCCACAATTTCCAGTCAATAAATTACCTCAGAATGCAGATTTCTTCAATTATCAAAATACGGTTAATCCGAATGTAAATATTGTGCCAAGTCACAATGTGATAAATTGTATTATTAAAGAATTTGGTGAGGATTATAGATATGAGATTGCACCAAGTCCAATTCCTTCACTTAGAGACAGAACACATGACAATACTCAGCTTGGACGTGTTCCGATGTCAAACAGATATATATAAGATTTCGGAGGTATATTTTTCAGACTTTTTCCCATACTAAAAAATAAAAGGTAACAGGAAAAGGGATTGAAAATATGTCTGAAGTTTTATATGTGATTGCTCTTTCCATAGGATCAATTTTTACAATCTTTATTTTGACAAAACTCATGGGATATCGTCAGATGTCCCAAATGAGTATGTTTGATTATATTATAGGAATTTCAATTGGTTCTATTGCGGCAGAAATGTCTACATCTCTTGAGGATAACTTTATTCAGCCACTTGTTGCAATGATTATATATGCATTTTCTGCAATATTGTTGTCTTGGCTTTGTTCAAAATCAATTAAAATTCGTAGACTTGTGGAAGGTAAGCCTCTTGTTTTGTTAAGTAATGGAGAACTGTACAGGGACAATCTGAGAAAATCAAAAATAGATGTTTCAGAATTCTTGGAACAGTGCAGGTTGAGTGGATATTTTGATGTTTCAAAATTGCAAACTGCTGTATTGGAATCAAATGGGAAAATAAGTTTTTTACCTAAGTCAACAGATAGACCGGTAATTCCTACAGATATAAGTGTTACACCTGCTGAAGATTATATGGTTGCAAATGTGGTGTTAGATGGAAAAATATTAAAAGAAAATCTTCGCCATACTGGCAATGATGAAAAGTGGCTTCACAGTCAGATAAAGGGGCAGGGGGCAAAAAGAATAGAGGATATTCTTCTTGCAACCTGCGATTCCAACAATAAAGTCACTGTATTTTTGATGGACAATAAGAAAAAAATGAAGGATGTTCTGTTGTAGACGAAAATTATTTATCCTTTAGATAAGCAGAAGGGTCTGGCCATAACTCATATTGTTTTGAGCCAGGTCCCAATTTGTCAGCAATATATAGTTTTGTGGGATTTGCCTTATCATCAAATTCTAGTACCCAGAAATAATCCGGATGAGCTTTTGAAAGAGGTAAAGCTCCAAGCTCACTTGCATAATAGTCGAGGAGATTTTTTGGATTATCCTCATCGAATTTACTGTTTTTATTCCATGCAACAGATGCAGCATAATGTACACCATCATACTTTGTATCCAATTCGTGTTCAGCGAGTATTCTCTGTGAACCTTTTACAAATTCAGCAGCATTTTCCACATCAACAGCTCTTTTCGAACGCTCAACGTATTTTACAAGTCTAGGAGCAATCGCTATTATGAGTACTGCCATAATAGCAATTACAACAATAAGTTCCACAAGCGAGAAACCTTGATTATTTCTTTTCATATTGATTCCCCCTCAAAGCGTTATTACAATTAATACTACTTTTACAGTATAACATGTAATTTGAAGCTAGGCAAAGAAAAATAAGACTACAGTACCAAGAAAGGCTGGCATAATTATATGGATGGGGAATGCATTTTTCTCCTATAGTATGACATACTAATGGATGACTAATGGAAAAAGGAGAGTATCATGGCAAAAAAGTTTCCCAGACACATAGGCATCATCCCGGATGGAAATCGTCGTTGGGCAGTAGAACATGGCAAGAAGAAACAGGATGGATATGAGTATGGTTTGTTACCGGGACTTAGTCTGCTTCGAATGGCAAAAAAGCTTGGAATAGAGGAAATCACGTACTATGGTTTTACAGTGGACAATTGCAAACGACCATCGGAACAGGTGAAATCTTTTCAAAAAGCATGCGTTGATGCAGTTGAATTGTTAAAGCGTGAGGACGCAGATTTGCTAGTTGTTGGCAATATTGATTCAAAATGTTTTCCGCGGGAATTGACGATTTATACGAAGCGGAAAAATCTTCCTGGAAAGATAAAGGTAAATTTCCTTGTGAACTATGGCTGGCAATGGGATTTGTCGAATATGAGCCCAGCGGGACAACCATTATCTTCGGATATTTCAAGAATAGACTTAATTATTCGATGGGGAGGTATGAGACGTTTGTCGGGTTTTTTACCAATTCAGTCGGTGTATGCAGATTTTTTTGTGGTTGACCATTTATGGCCTGATTATGTGGACGAGGACTTGATTGAGGCGATTGAATGGTACAAGAAACAGGACGTGACATTGGGAGGGTAAAAAGCATTCAACTTGACAAATATTTTTTTTGTGAGTATTATTATCCCAACAAAGGCGTTTTGGATAGTCCAAAGCGCCTTATTTTTTTGGAGGTGACATATATGAAGAAGAATTTGGGCGCAAAACCATATATATATCCACAACCTGTTTTGATTGTGGCAAGCTACGATGAGGATGGAATACCAAATGCTATGAATGTTGCTTATGGTGGAATTGTAAATTCAAATCGTTTACAGATTAATATTGGAGTAAGTCACAAATCTGCAGAGAATATAAAAATAAAAGGCGCATTTACGATTGGTATTGCCGATGAGAAAAATTTAGTGGCAGCTGATTATGTAGGCATTGTATCTGGAGAGAATGTTCCTTATAAATTGGACAAGACTGGTTGGAAAATTGGTAAGAGTGAATTTGTTAACGCTCCGGTTATAGAGGATCTTCCTATTACGATGGAATGCAAAGTTGAGGAGATTAATCAATATGGACAGACTTTGAGAATTGTTGCAATAATAGAAAATGTATTGGTTGATGATGAATTGGTTACGGAAAATGATGGAATTGATTTGTCAAAGTTTTCACCTATTTGTTATGATCCTGCAAACTGCGGCTATTTAAAACTTGGTGAGAAGGTTGGAGATGCTTTTAAAGATGGCAACAAAATTAAGTAAACATCTTATTGCCTAAAAATTTTACCGGAAGTATAATATTTTTGTAAAAAATGTATTGTGGGAGGTATTATATGGGACGTTTACAGGACAAAGTTGCAATTATAACAGGGGGGAATTCTGGTGTAGGAGCTGCTACAGCAATCATGTTTGCGAAGGAAGGGGCAAAAGTGGTAATTAGTGCAAGACGTAAGCCACAGCTCGAGGAGGTTGCCCAGAAGATCAAGGATGCAGGTGGTGAGGTATTACCAGTTGTATGTGATATTTCAAAGACAGAAGATGCTGATATGTTAATCGAAAAAACAATCGAGAACTTTGGAAAAGTTGATATTTTGATTAACAGTGCAGGTGTCTTGGAGGAAGGACTAAAACCGATTGATCGTGTAGAGGATGCTGATATGGATCGAATTATCGATATCAATACAAAGGGTACAATGTACTGCATGCGTGCAGCTACTTCAAAAATGGCTGAGGCTAAATGTGGTTCAATAGTAAATGTTGCATCTGCTGCTGGTGTGATTGGTTGTGGCGGGGCTGCATATGTAGCTTCAAAAGCAGCAATTATTGGTATCACAAAACATACAGCACTTCGTTTTGCCGGAACCGGAGTTCGTTGCAATGCGATTTGTCCAGGTACTATTGTGACACCTATGGTTGCTGGTATGAATCCAAACAATATGGATGCAGATATGTTTGGTCAGATGGCAAAACATGGAGATTTGAAGGTTCAGCCTTGTATGCCTGATGATGTAGCAAATATTTTGCTATTCCTTGCATCGGATGAATCACGTGCTATAACAGGTCAGGTAATTGTATCTGATTTTGGTAGTACATTATAGAAAGGTAAATAGATAAGGGTGTAGTGATGAAAAATTATACGCTGAAGAATAGTATGACAGTTCCGGCAATAATTGTGGGATGTATGAGACTTGCGGATAAAAACTGCAAAGAAATGAACCACTTTATCCATTCGGCTTTAGAACAGGGAGCTTTCTTTTTTGATCATGCAGATATTTATGGAGCCGGAAGAAGCGAAGAAATATTTGGTGAAGCGTGGTCTTTAGACTCTTCTATTAAGAGAGAAGATATGATTATTCAGTCAAAGTGTGGAATTGTAACAGGTGATAAGCCATATTATGATTTTTCAAAAGAGCATATTCTTGAATCTGTAGATGGGATATTAAAAAGACTAAAAATGGATTATATTGATATTCTGCTTTTACATAGGCCGGATGCTTTGGTAGATGAATATGAAGTGGCAGAAGCCTTTGATAAACTAAAGACGAGTGGAAAAGTCAGAAGCTTTGGTGTGTCAAATCATAAGCCTTTGCAGATTGAACTTTTAAAAAGGGCTTTGCCAGAGGAAAAACTGATAATCAATCAGTTACAGTTTAGTATTCCTGTTTCCAACATGGTGGCAAGTGGTTTAGAGGTTAATATGGAGACACCGGGCTCTATAGATAGAGATGGAAGTATTCTTGATTACTGCAGGCTCAACGACATTACAATTCAGGCATGGTCACCATTTCAGATGCCGGCTTGGAGAGGCTGTTTTATCGGAAATGATGAGTATTCAAAATTAAACAAAGTACTTAACAGACTGGCAGAAAAATACAACTCTACACCGACTGCAATTGCAACAGCATGGATTTTACGTCATCCTGCAAAAATGCAGGTTGTAGCAGGTACTTCAAGTGAAGACAGATTAAAAGAAATCATCGGTGCGTGTGAAGTTGAACTTACTAGACCTGAATGGTATGAACTATATTTGGCGGCAGGACATATATTGCCATAAATATGAACGGATATTACTAAAATAGAGGAGATTTGCTCTAATAGTTGGTGATGATTTTGCAGCTCACATCTAGGTATGTGGGCTGCTTTTTAGTGATGAACAGTAAATGATGAAAACTAGTGGTTCTTGACTACAAACACCACTACATTTATAATTGGAATATAAAATTATTAAGCATCAAAATACTGATTTTGCAGGAAATTTGATGCTAAAGGAGGATGTAATTATATGAAGAAGAAATTATTAGCTGGCTTGGTTTCAGCAGCAATGGTACTTTCACTTGGGGCTTGTGGATCATCTGATGGAACTGAGTCTAAAAAGAGCGATGATGCATACAGGATAGGTATTTGTCAGCTTGTACAGCATGAGGCACTTGATGCGGCAACACAGGGATTCAAGGATGAAATTATCAAAGAATTAGGTGAGGAGAACGTAATATTTGACGAGCAGAACGCTCAGGGTGATTCAAATACATGTTCTACTATTATTAATGGGTTTACAAACGCTGATGTGGATTTGATTTTAGCAAATGCAACTCCAGCCCTTCAGTCTGCGGCAGCTGGAACAGATACTATTCCAATTCTTGGAACATCAGTTACAGATTATGGTGTAGCACTTGATATCAATGATTTTGATGGAACAGTTGGTACAAATATTTCAGGAACATCTGATCTTGCGCCACTTGATGGACAGGCTGACATGGTAAAAGAACTTTTCCCAGATGCAAAGAAGGTTGGATTATTATATTGTTCTGGTGAAGCAAATTCACAGTATCAGGTTGATACTATTCAGAAATATTTGGAGAAAATGGGATACACATGTGAACAGTATTCATTCTCTGATTCTAATGATTTCTCATCAGTTGCAACAACTGCTGTAGATGAATCTGATGTAATATATGTTCCAACAGACAACACAGTTGCTAACAATACAGAGATTCTCTATAACATTGCAATGCCTAAAAAGGTACCTGTTGTGGCTGGAGAAGAAGGAATTTGTAATGGATGTGGTGTAACAACACTTTCTATTGATTACTATGATTTAGGAGTAGCAACAGGAAAAATGGCAGTTAAAGTTTTAAAAGGTGAAGCAAATATCGAAGATATGCCAATCGAGTACGCACCAAAATTTGAAAAGAAATACAATAAGAAAAATTGTGAAGAACTTGGAATTACTATTCCAGATGGATATAAGGAAATTGAGGAGTAAAAATAATGTACATTGATAGTTTGATTGGGGCGATGCCGGGAGCTGTGGCTCAGGGTCTTATTTGGGGAATCATGGCTATTGGAGTGTATATTACATTCCGTATCCTTGATATTGCCGATTTATCAGTAGATGGAACAATGTGTACTGGAGCTGCAGTATGTATTGTATTGATGCAAAAAGGTTACAATATATGGTTAGCGCTTATTATAGCAACTCTTAGTGGTATGCTTGTTGGCCTAGTAACTGGATTATTTCACACTGTGATGGGAATTCCTGCAATTTTAGCTGGAATATTAACCCAGTTAGGTTTATGGGGTGTAAATCTAAAAATAATGGGCAAACCAAATCAGGCTATAAGCGTTGATAAGTTTGATTTATTAGTGTCACTTAGATACATAAGAAATAGTATATTTGACAAAAATACTATTTATGTTATTTCCGTGTTTATAATTGTAATAATTGTAATTTTATATTTGTTCTTTGGAACAGAGTTAGGATGTAGCATTCGTGCTACCGGCTGTAACGAAAATATGGCCAGGGCTCAGGGAATCAATACGAATTTCAACAAAGTGTTAGGTCTTATGATTTCAAATGGTTTAGTTGCACTTTCTAGTGCTCTTTTAGGTCAGTATCAGGGCTTTGTTGATATCAACATGGGAAAAGGTGCAATCGTAATTGGTCTTGCTGCAGTTATTATTGGAGAGGCCATTTTTGGAAGACTTTTTAAAAACTTCGGATTAAAGCTTCTTGCAGTTACTTTTGGTGGAGTGATTTATTTTGTCGTTCTACAGATTGTAATGTGGTTTGGTGTAGATACAGATTTACTGAAATTAATTCAGGCTCTTGTAGTAGCTGTATTCCTCGCAGTGCCATTTTTAAAAAGCAAATATTTAGGTAGACTCAAAGGAGGTAAAGTAAATGTTACAAATTAATAATATTTATAAGACCTTCAATGCTGGTACTATAAATGAGAAAACAGCTTTAAATGGTTTATCACTTACACTAGAAGATGGTGATTTTGTTACTGTGATCGGTGGAAATGGTGCTGGAAAATCTACTATGTTAAATGCTATTGCAGGTGTTTGGCCTGTTGATAGTGGTTCAATACTAATCGACGGAATCAATGTTACAAAGCTTTCAGAGCACAAAAGAGCAAAGTATTTGGGGCGTGTATTCCAGGACCCAATGACTGGAACTGCTGCTACTATGGAAATAGAAGAGAATCTTGCGCTTGCTAAGAGAAGAGGAAATTTTAGATCGCTTTTACCAGGAATCAGAGAAAGTGAAAGAAAAGAGTATAGAGAACTTCTTGCAACTCTTGGTCTTGGACTTGAAAACAGAATGACTTCTAAGGTTGGACTTTTGTCAGGCGGTCAGAGACAGGCTCTTACATTGCTTATGGCTACATTGAAAAAACCAAAGCTACTTTTATTGGATGAGCATACAGCTGCGCTTGATCCTAAAACAGCAGCAAAGGTTCTTGAGACAACAGAGATGATTGTAAACAGAGATCATCTTACAACACTTATGATTACTCACAATATGAAAGATGCAATTGCGCATGGAAACAGACTTATCATGATGATGAATGGACAGATTATTCTCGATATCAGGGGAGAAGAGAAGAAGAAGCTTACCGTTACCGATTTATTACATAAATTCGAAGAGGCAAGTGGTGAAGAATTCACAAGTGATAAGGCAATTTTGGGATAAAAATCAGTAAAATTATAAATAATAAATAAAATTAGCACTCGAGTGTTGACATTGCTAACACCGAGTGCTATTTTATTATCAGACAAGATATTAGCACTTAATTAACTTGAGTGCTAACAATTCTAAAAAACTGTTTCACATACTTCGAATGGAGCGTGATTATGGAAAAAGATGAATTAGAATTAAGCGAACGACAAATTACTATATTGGACGCGATTATTCGCAATTATCTTGCTACAGGTGAACCTGTTGGTTCGAGAACAATTTCCAAGTATACAGATTTAAATCTAAGCTCAGCTACTATCAGAAATGAGATGTCAGATTTGGAAGAACTTGGATATATTGTTCAGCCACATACATCTGCTGGACGTATTCCTTCAGACAAGGGTTACAGATTTTATGTAGACCATCTTATCAAGGAAAAGGATAGAGAAGTATCCGAGATGAAGGAATTTGTCATTGAACAGACAGAGAAGATGGATAAGGTATTAAAGCAGGCTGCAAAGCTGTTGGCTACGAATACTAATTATGCAACATTAGTATCTGCACCGGCTTTAAATCATAACAAGATTAAATTTATTCAGCTTTCTGCGGTAGATGAAGAACAGTTGCTTGCAGTAATTGTTATGAATAGCAACATGGTAAAGAATCATATGATAGATTTATCGGAGCCTCTTGACAATGAGACATTGTTAAAGCTAAATATTTTGCTTAATACTTCATTGAATGGCCTTGCACTTAATGAGATAAATCTTGCTATGATTACAAGACTTAAAGAACAGGCGGGGATTCATTCAAGCATTGTAAATGACGTTCTTGACACGTTAGCTAAGACACTTAGTGAAGCTGAAGACCTTCAGATATATACAAGTGGAGCTACAAACATTCTGAAGTATCCTGAATTGTCAGATTCGGAAAGTGCAGCGAATCTTCTTTCGGCTTTTGAGGAAAAAGAAGAACTGCAGAATTTGGTTCAAGAGACACTTGCTGACAGTACAGAAGAGACTGGAATCCAGGTTTATATTGGAAACGAGTCACAGATTCAGACTATGAAGGATTGTAGTGTTGTCACAGCCACATATGATTTGGGCGAGGGTGTCAAAGGTACAATTGGTATTGTCGGTCCAAAACGAATGGATTATGAAAAGGTAATGGATAATCTGAAGAATTTAAAATGCCAGCTTGATGGTATTTTGAAAAAAAATAAGGATGAAACCTAAAGGGTGATTATAGAAAGGTGGTAAGTAATGGCAGACGTAGAAAATAAGGATGTCATGGACGAAGAATTAAAGGATGAAAAATTGACAGAGGATGTTGCCGATGAATCTGCTTCTGATACTGTTGAAGAAGAAAATACAGCAGATATGACAGAAGAAGTAACAGACGAAAAAGCTTCTGAGGAAACAGAGAATACATCCGAGGACGGCAAAGAAAAGAAAAGCCGTTTTAAAAAGAAAAAAGATAAAAAGGATGAGCAAATCGAAGATTTGACAGATCGCCTAAAGAGACAGATGGCAGAATTTGAGAACTTCCGTAAGCGTACAGAAAAAGAAAAAACACAGATGTTCGATATGGGAGCAAAGACAATTATTGAAAAGATTCTTCCAGTTGTCGACAATTTTGAAAGAGGACTTGCTGCAGTACCTGAAGATAAGAAGGATGATCCTTTTGTAGATGGAATGGATAAAATATACAAACAGATGATGACTGAGCTTGAGTCAGCAGGAGTAAAGGCAATCGAGTGTGAGGGGCAGGAATTTGATCCTGAATTCCACAATGCAGTTATGCAGGTTGAAAATGATGAACTTGAGTCTGGAACAGTAGCAGCAGAACTTCAAAAAGGATATATGTATAAAGATACAGTAGTACGTCATAGTATGGTATCAGTTGTACAGTAAATAGCATATAAACACTTTATTAAGATTTAGGAGGAAAATAAAATGGGCAAAATCATTGGTATTGATTTAGGAACAACAAACAGCTGTGTAGCTGTTATGGAAGGTGGAAAACCAACAGTTATCGCAAATCAGGAAGGTGCAAGAACAACACCTTCAGTAGTTGCATTTACAAAAACAGGAGAGAGACTTATCGGTGAGCCAGCTAAACGTCAGGCTGTAACAAACGCTGAGAAGACAATCGCTTCTATCAAGAGACATATGGGAACAGACTATAAAGTAGCTATTGATGACAAAAACTATAGCCCACAGCAGATTTCAGCTATGGTTCTTCAGAAATTAAAAGCTGATGCAGAGGGATATTTAGGAGAGTCTGTAACAGAAGCTGTTATCACAGTACCTGCTTACTTCAACGATGCTCAGCGTCAGGCTACAAAGGATGCTGGTAAAATTGCAGGACTTGATGTAAAACGTATCATCAACGAGCCAACTGCAGCTGCTTTAGCTTATGGTCTTGACAATGAAAAAGAGCAGAAAATCATGGTATACGATTTAGGTGGTGGAACATTCGACGTTTCTATCATTGAAATCGGTGATGGAGTTATCGAAGTATTATCTACAAACGGTGATACTCGTCTTGGTGGAGATGATTTTGATAATGCAATCACAAACTGGATGATTGAAGAATTCAAAAAAGCTGAAGGTGTAGATCTTTCTTCAGACAAGATGGCACTTCAGAGATTAAAAGAAGCTGCAGAGAAAGCAAAGAAAGAGCTTTCATCAGCTACTACAACAAACATCAACCTTCCATTCATTACTGCAACTGCAGAGGGACCAAAGCATTTCGATATGACTCTTACAAGAGCTAAATTCGATGATCTTACACGTGATCTTGTAGAAAGAACTGCTATTCCAGTTCAGAACGCTATGAAGGACGCTGGTCTTACAAATGCAGATTTAGGACAGGTACTTCTTGTTGGTGGATCAACACGTATCCCAGCAGTACAGGATAAGGTAAAACAGTTAACAGGAAAAGAGCCAAGCAAATCTCTTAACCCAGATGAGTGCGTAGCTATCGGTGCTTCTATCCAGGGTGGAAAATTAGCAGGAGATGCTGGTGCTGGTGAAATCCTTCTTCTTGATGTTACTCCACTTTCACTTTCAATTGAGACAATGGGTGGTGTTGCTACAAGACTTATCGAGAGAAATACAACAATTCCTACAAAGAAGAGCCAGATTTTCTCTACAGCTGCAGATAACCAGACAGCAGTAGATATCAACGTAGTACAGGGTGAGAGACAGTTCGCTCGTGACAATAAATCACTTGGACAGTTCAGACTTGATGGAATCCCACCAGCACGTCGTGGAGTTCCACAGATTGAGGTTACATTCGATATTGATGCAAACGGTATTGTAAATGTCTCTGCAAAAGACCTTGGAACAGGAAAAGAGCAGCATATTACAATCACAGCTGGATCTAACATGTCTGATGATGAGATCGAGAAGGCTGTTAAAGAAGCTGCTGAGTTCGAAGCTCAGGATAAGAAGAGAAAAGAAGCTATCGATGCAAGAAATGATGCAGAGAGCTTTGTATTCCAGACAGAGGATGCATTGAAACAGGTTGGAGAGCAGATTGATGCTGCTGACAAGTCTGCAGTTGAAGCTGATATCGCAGCTGTTAAATCATTCCTTGATGCTCATACAGAGGCTGAGTCAATGACAGAAGCTGATGTAGCTGAATTAAAAGCTGCTCAGGAGAAACTCACGGAGAGCGCTCAGAAAGTATTTGCAAAGATGTATGAGCAGGCTCAGGCAGCTCAGGGAGCAGCTGGTGCAGGTCCAGACATGAGCGGATTTGCTGGAGCAGGCGCAGATGCTGGTTCGGCAGATACTTCAGCAAATGATGATGATGTGATTGATGCTGATTTCAAGGAAGTTTAATCATCTCAGTTGGGGAGGCTCCCGCTTCTATAAGTGGTGAGACGAAACATATTCGTCTCAGTGGAGGGGACAATTCCCCAACTGAGATAAAAGTCTCTGGCGGATTGCAGGAATGCGCAAAGGAAGATGTCAGCAAAGCTGACGCGCATTCCTCAGCAAGAACGCTAGAGCGTTCTTGAATAGTAAATATGAATTATTCGCAAGGTGAGCCTTTTGGGCTGACCTTGCGTCTTGATATTAAAAAGGATAGAAGTTATGGCAGATAAAAGAGATTATTATGAGGTCCTGGGAGTTGCAAAGAATGCCAGCGATGCTGACATAAAAAAGGCATTTAGACAACAGGCCAAAAAATATCATCCGGATTCACATCCAGGGGATAAGGAATGTGAAGAAAAATTTAAAGAGGCGCAGGAAGCCTATGCAGTTCTTTCTGATCCACAGAAGAGACAACAGTATGATCAGTTTGGCCACGCAGCATTTGATGGTTCAGGTGGTGCCGGCGGATTTGATTTCTCTGGAATGGACATGGGAGATATTTTCGGAGATATATTTGGGGATTTCTTTGGGGGAGGAAGACGTTCGAATAAAACGGGTCCTTCGAAGGGAGCAAATATCAGGCTTGCTGTAAAGATTTCCTTTGAGGAAGCTGTTTTTGGTTGCACAAAGGAATTAGAGTTTAATTATAAAGAGACATGTAGTACCTGTGGTGGAAATGGAGCGAAGCCAGGAACAAGTCCTGAAACATGTTCTCAGTGTCAGGGAAATGGAAAGATTGTTAGACAGAGACAGTCTCTTTTTGGTGTCGTACAGGATGTTACTACTTGTCCAAGCTGTAATGGAACAGGAAAAGTTGTAAAAGAAAAATGTACTTCATGTCACGGCTCTGGTTATGTAACCAAGAAAATCAAAAAGAGTATTGAGATTCCGGCAGGTATTGACAATGGTCAGTGCGTCCGAGTAAGAGAGTATGGAGAACCGGGTAAAAATGGTGGACCACGTGGAGATCTTCTTGTAGAAGTAATTGTTGCTAGAAGTACTAATTTTGAGAGACAGGATACAAATATTTTCTCAAAAGCTTCTATTTCATATGCAATTGCGGCTTTAGGTGGCGATATTAGAATCAAAACTGTCGATGGTGATATTGTCTATACAGTTGCACCTGGAACACAGACTGGCACAAGAATCAGATTAAAAGGAAAAGGTGTTCCTTCAACCAGAAACAAAGATATTCGTGGTGACCATTATGTGACACTTATTGTGAATACACCTACAAATCTTTCAAAGGACGCAAAGGAAGCACTTAGAAAATTTGATGAATTAAGCGAAGGATCTCTTACAAAAGAGGATGGAGCTCCAACTCATCCAAAGAAAAAAGGATTTTTTAAATAAGAGGTGCAAATAGGAAAATAATACTATGGAAAACTCACACTAAATGTTGTATCATTAGTTTGTAATTAACGCAATGTTTTGTGTGAGGAGTTTTTTTCTATGACGCTTGAACAGGAACGTAAGGCATTAGCCGAACAGAGGCGCAAACTAGAAAGAGATCGACAGGAATTTACAAGACGAGTTGAGATTGAGGACAGACGTCTTGAACAGCAACAGCGCTTGTTTGATATGAAAGTGAAGATTTTAGAGGAAGAACTTATTAAACTTGCCTCTGAAAAGCAATATATGGAGAGACAGAAAGAATTTTATAGCAGAGTCAAAGAATTTGAACAGGCTAATTATAGTAATTCTGGATATTCTAATACTAGTTCATCAGGCAATGTTGTAAAAGGAGAGATGTTTTTTACCGGTGTTGGAAGTAAACAGTCTGTCAAGAAAAGATACAAGGATCTTATTAAGATTTATCATCCAGATAATCTTGACGGAGACACTGGTGTTATTCAGGAGATAAATAGCGAGTATAATAAACTTTGTGCAATTTATAACATTTAATATTTAAGCAGCATATGCCATCAATTGGGCGGTATGTTGCTTTTTTTGTGGCAATATTTATTTTTATGTGATAGAATAACTTTGACTATATGCGTCTTGCATGAAAAAGAGAAATGTGTTAGTAAAAATAATGGGGCAGTCGAAAGACTGCCTTGTGAAATGTTTAGGAGAATAGAAAGTATGAAGTGGAAGAAATACACTATTGAAACTACAACAGCTGCAGAAGATTTTCTTAGTGGAATGCTTATGGAACTTGGTATTGAAGGGATAGAAATAGAGGATAATATTCCGCTTACAGCAGCTGACCAGGCCGACATGTTTATAGATTTTTTACCTGAGCTTCCACCAGATGAGGGTGTGAGTCATGTGAGTTTCTATATTGAAGTGGCAGGTGATGATGAAGCATCAGAGGATTTTAAGGATGCATTTTTGGATGTTGCATCTGAGGCTTTTTCGAATACTGGAACAGAGATTTTGCCACCAAAAGGTATGTCTGAGGAAGAACAGAAAAAGCTTTTGGTGAGAGTGAAAGAAAGTCTTGAAAGACTTAGAGATACAGTTGATGTGGGAAGTGGAATAATCACTTCGTCAGAGACTGAGGATTTAGACTGGATTAATAACTGGAAGAATTTCTTTAAATCATTTACGATTGATGATATCCTTATCAAGCCAACATGGGAAGAGGTAAAGCCTGAGGACAAGGATAAATTTATGATTGAGATTGACCCGGGTATTTCGTTTGGTACAGGTAAACATGAGACTACACAGCTTTGCATCAGACAGCTTTGCAAATATATAAAGGGAAATTCACCAAAGGTATTGGATGTGGGTTGTGGAAGTGGAATTCTTTCGATTGCTGCATTAAAGCTTGGTGCACGTTCTGTTGTTGGAACTGATTTGGATGCAGATTGCATGATTTCAACAAGAGAGAACATGAAAGTAAATAAGCTTGATGAGTCTTTGGGTGAGTTTTATGTAGGAAATCTTATCGATGATGAAGAACTTCAGAAGAATGTTGGATTTGAGGAGTACGAAATTGTCGTTGCCAATATTTTGGCAGATGTTATCATTCCACTTTCAAAGGTTATACCAGACAGAATGAAAATGGGAGGATATTTTATCACTTCCGGAATCATTGATTTTAAAGAAGACGAAGTAAAGGCTGCAATTGAAGCGGCTGGACTTACTATCGTAGAAGTAAATCATCAGGGTGAATGGGTAAATATTACAGCACAGAAGAAATAGGTGAGATATGTATCAGTTTTTTGTAGAAGATTCATCAGTGCAGGGTGACAAAATTGTTATCGCAGGAAGTGATGTAAATCATATCACAAATGTTCTAAGAATGAAGCAGGGGGAGAAGATTAGAGTAAGTGATGAGTCGGGACGGGCTTATTTTTGCCATGTAGAAGAATTTTTCTCAGACGAAGTATGGGCTGTTATTGATGAGACCGATGAAAAAGGGACTGAGTTAGATAATAGAATTATTCTTTATCAGGGACTTCCGAAGGGCGATAAGATGGAGCTTATCATTCAAAAAGCAGTAGAGCTTGGTGTGGCTGAGGTTACTCCTGTTGCGATGAAAAACTGTGTGATGAAGCTTGATGAGAAAAAAGTGGAGAAGAAGATTGCCAGATGGCAGGCTATTGCAGAAAGTGCGGCAAAACAGTCAAAGCGTACTGTTATTCCCAAGATTAACAAACCACTTTCGTATAAGCTTGCAATAGAGGAAGCCAAGCAGCTTGATACAGTCCTGGTGCCATATGAAAATGAGCGTGGGATGGAAGCTACAAGACAGATTATGGGGGATTTGAAAAAGGAGCAGTCTATAGGTATCTTTGTAGGACCTGAGGGTGGATTTGCTCCGGCAGAGATTGAACTGGCTGATTCCTGTGGTATGCACAGGATTTCGCTTGGAAGAAGAATATTGAGAACAGAAACAGCCGGACTTGCAACACTTGCAATGCTTGTTTTCTGTTTAGACTCATAAGATGTATTCCTGAAAGGTGGAAGAAAAATGGAAGCGTATTTAGACAATTCGGCAACAACAAGATGTAGCAAAGCTGCAGCTGATATAATGATGGAATTATTGACACAGGAATTTGGTAATCCATCATCACTTCATATGAAAGGTATTGATGCTGAAAAATATCTTACAGAAGCAAAGAAAAAAATTGCAAAGACACTAAAGGTGCAGGATAAAGAAATTGTATTCACATCCGGAGGAACAGAGTCCAATAATATGGCTCTTATTGGAGCTGCAATGGCAAATAAGCGTGCAGGAAAACACATTATCACCACTTCGGTTGAGCACGCATCTGTATCATCACCTATTAATTTTTTAGAGGAAAATGGTTTCGAGGTTACTTATCTTTCTGTAGGTTCAGATGGAAGAATTTCACTTGATGAGTTAAAGGAGTCCCTTAGGGATGATACTATTTTAGTATCAATAATGCATGTAAACAATGAAATCGGTGCTGTAATGCCAGTTGAAGAGGCTGGTGCTATCATAAAAGAAAAGAATCCCTCTATCATTTATCATGTTGATGCAATTCAGTCTTATGGTAAAATGATTATCAGACCCAAAAATATGAAATGTGATTTGTTGTCAGTAAGTGGACATAAAATTCATGGTCCAAAGGGAAGTGGATTTTTATATATAAAAGATAAAACAAAAATCAAACCTATAATATACGGTGGTGGACAGCAGAAGGGAATGCGCTCAGGTACAGAAAATGTTCCGGCTTATGCTGGGCTTGGTGTAGCGGCAGAGGAGATTTATACTGATTTTGAGAACAAGATAAATCATTTGTATGAACTTCGTGAGTATTTCATTGAAAATGTCACAAAAATACCTGAGGTTTATGTTAATGGCGATATTTCTCGCAACAATGCACCTCACATTGTAAGTGTAAGCATAGCGGGAGTGAGAGCAGAAGTTATTCTGCATACACTTGAAGATAGACAGATTTATGTGTCGTCAGGAAGCGCATGCTCATCAAATAAGCCTTCTGTCAGCTCAACATTGAAGAGTATAGGAGTTAAGCCGGATTTGCTGGATTCGACTGTAAGATTTAGTTTTTGTGTTGATACAACAAAGGAAGAACTTGACTATGCGCTTTCGGTAATGGGTGAAGTTATTCCAAAATTGCAGAAATATACACGTAGATAAGGAGAGACTATGTATAAAACATTTTTGATTAAATATGCTGAAATTGCCATAAAAGGAAAGAACAGATATGTTTTTGAAGACGCGCTTGTGAAAAATATTAAGTATCAGCTAAAAAACGTAGATGGTAATTTTGAAGTGAGAAAAGAGACTGGAAGAGTCTATGTGGAGACTGAGGGAGAGTATGATTATGATGAAGCATTATCTACACTTCAGAGAGTATTTGGTATTGTAGGAATCTGTCCTGTTGAATTGTCAGAGGACGAGGGCTTTGATAAGCTTGCTGAGGATGTTATTAATCACATCAACAATGTCTACAAAGACAAAAACTTTACCTTCAAGGTTAATGCCAGAAGAGCAAGAAAAAATTATCCAATGACATCTATGGAGATAAATGCCGCTGTAGGTGAGCGTGTTCTTGAGGCTTTTCCAGAGCCAAAGGTAGATGTTCATAATCCACAGGTGATTATAAATATTGAGATTCGTAATGCGATAAATATCTATTCTGAGGAGCTTCCTGGACCTGGTGGTATGCCACTTGGTACAGCTGGTAAGGCTATGCTTCTTCTCTCAGGTGGAATAGATAGTCCTGTTGCAGGATATATGATTGCAAAAAGAGGTGTAGTTCTTGAGGCTACTTATTTCCATGCACCACCATATACAAGTGAGAGAGCAAAGCAGAAGGTTGTTGATTTGGCAAAGAAGGTTGCAAGATATTCAGGAACAATCAAGCTAAATGTAGTTAATTTCACCGATATCCAGCTTGAGATTTATGAGAAATGTCCTCATGACGAGCTTACAATTATCATGAGAAGATATATGATGAAAATTGCAGAACATTTTGCTAATGAAGGAAAATGTCTTGGGCTTATCACAGGAGAGAGTATTGGTCAGGTTGCAAGCCAGACGATGCAGTCACTAGCTGCTACAAATGAGGTTTGTAATATGCCTGTTTACCGTCCTCTTATTGCAATGGATAAAAATGATATTATTGAAATTTCTAACAAAATTGACACATATGAGACATCAATTTTACCATTCGAGGATTGCTGTACAATTTTTGTGGCAAAACATCCTGTTACAAAGCCAAATATTAATAGAATAAAAAAATCAGAAGAAAAATTAAAGGATACAATTGATGACCTTGTAAAGACAGCAATTGAGACAACAGAGGTTATTATGGTTGATGCTGAGTAATTATTGGTTGAAGAAACAACGCTGGGGTGTTTTGGAGTGAAAAGAC
The DNA here is from genome assembly GCA_045122195.1 of Agathobacter sp. Classification (GTDB taxonomy): domain Bacteria; phylum Bacillota; class Clostridia; order Lachnospirales; family Lachnospiraceae; genus Roseburia. Next base: position 23,418 of record JBGVHH010000039.1, on the reverse strand, counting down.
ACAAAAAAAGAAGACCTGATTAATCAGGTCTTCTAGTCAAGCATTGATTATTCAATAATGTATGGTTTTAAAACTTCCATAATTTCATCAACACCAGTTTCAGTGTGGATAGCTAATTCAATTGGTTTAGATAAATCTAAACTGAAGATTCCCATGATTGATTTTGCATCGATTACATATCTTCCTGAGATTAAATCAAAATCAAAATCAAATTGCGAAATCGCATTTACAAATGATTTAACTTTTCCAATAGAGTTTAATGATATCTGTACTGTTTTCATATGAAAACCTCCTTGATTTCTGTCCTAAGTAGATAGTAATAGTTTTTGAAAAAAAAGTCAATTATATTGGAAACTTATAGGTGAAAGAAAATGAAAAAAAATAAAAAAGCAGCCCTTCATAATTTGGGGTGTAAGGTAAATGCATACGAAACAGAAGCTATGCAGCAAATGCTTGAAGATGCCGGGTATGAAATAGTGCCTTTTAATGAGGAGGCTGATGTCTATGTGGTAAATACATGCTCTGTTACTAATATGGCAGATAGAAAGTCAAGACAGATGCTTCATAAAGCAAAGAAAAAGAATCCTGAATCAATAGTGGTTGCTACTGGTTGTTATGTTCAAACCAGTGAGCAGGAAGCTTTAGAGGATTTGTCTATAGATATAATTATTGGAAATGACAGAAAACATGAGCTTGTGTCTCTGATTGAGGAAATGCAAAGAGATACTGTGGATGATATAAATGATGGTGTTCATGAATTTGAGGAGTTATTTGTTTCAAAGACAGCAGAACACACAAGGGCATTTATTAAGGTTCAGGATGGATGTAATCAATTTTGCAGTTACTGTATTATTCCGTATGCAAGAGGAAGAGTAAGGAGCAGAAAATTAGAAAATGTTGTAGAGGAAGTAAAACGCCTTGCATCAAATGGCTTTAAAGAAATTGTGCTTACAGGAATTCATCTTAGTTCGTATGGAGTGGATTGTGATGACAATTTGTTAAATCTTATTAAAAAAGTTCATGAAATTGATGGAATAGAGAGAATAAGACTAGGCTCTCTTGAACCAAGACTGATTACTGAAGAGTTTGTAAAAGAAATCTCGGGTCTTAAAAAGGTATGTCCGCATTTTCATTTGTCACTTCAAAGCGGATGCGATGAAACGCTAAAGAGAATGAATAGAAAGTATACAACAGAAGAATACGCCAAGGGATGTGAAATTCTTAGAAAATACTATGAACATCCTGCAATTACTACAGATGTAATAGTTGGATTTCCTGGAGAGACAGATGAAGAGTTTGAAACCACAGCACAGTATTTGAGAGATATTCATTTTTATGAAATGCATATTTTTAAATATTCAAAGAGAAAAGGCACAAGAGCTGCGGTTATGGAGAATCAGATTCCTGAGCAGGAAAAGACTAAGAGAAGTGCAAGGCTTATAGAGTTGTCAGATGAGATGTCAAAAGAATTTAGGGATTACTATATTGGTAAGACAAAAGAGGTTCTTTTTGAGGAACAAATCACTATTGATGGGGAAGCGTATTTTGTAGGACATACTAAGGAGTATGTAAAAATAGCTATGAAATCTGATGAAAACATCGAAAATACAATTATTAGTGGTGTTGTGAAAGGCCAATTAATGGCTGATATTTATCTAATGGAAAGATAGAGTCTTAGAGGTTGTTTTTTTGTGATATTTCGTTTACAATGTACTAATAAGACCTTATTTGAAGACAAAAGCAAGGGTGAGAACGAATGGAAAACAATATTAATAACACACAATATTTTACAGTTCAGAAAGAACCTGAATTACAGGTGAAGGATGTATTGAAGATAGTATACAATGCACTGAGCGAAAAAGGATACAATCCTGTAAACCAGCTTGTTGGATATATTATGTCTGGTGATCCTACTTACATTACTAGTCATAATAATGCAAGAAGCCTGATTATGAAAGTTGAAAGAGATGAGATTGTAGAGGAAGTTCTTAAGACATATATCAAGAACAGTTCCTGGGATTAATTATGCGAATATTGGGATTAGATTTTGGAACAAAGACCGTGGGTGTGGCGGTAAGTGATGAATTACTGCTTACTGCTCAGGGTGTTGAAATTGTGCGCAGAAAGTCGTCTAGTAAATTGCGTCAGACTTTAGCGAGAATTGAAGAATTGATAGCTGAGTATGGAGTAGAAAAAATAGTTCTTGGTTATCCTAAGAATATGAACAATACAGAAGGGGAACGTTGCGAGAAGACGAAGGAATTCAAAGAAATGCTTGAAAAACGTACAGGTCTTGAGGTTGTACTTTGGGATGAGCGTCTTACCACTGTTGCAGCTGACCATTCAATGATGGAAATGGGTATCCGTAGGGAAAATCGCAAAGAGTATGTAGATGAGATTGCAGCGATTTTTATTTTGCAGGGATATCTTGATTTTCTTTCAAATAGTAAGTCATAGGTGAGGAAAGTAATTATGGAAAAAGTAACTTTTATCGATCCAGAGACAAATGAAAAAGTAGAGTTTGCTGTTGAAGAAGAAACACAGCTTAACGGAATTAAATATCTTTTGGTTTCTGAGGGGCAGACAAGCGGAGACTGTGAAGCATATATTTTAAAAGAGATTAATACAAGTGATGATGAGGTGCTTTATCAGATGGTAGAAGATGATGTTGAATTTTCGGCACTTGCTAAAGTATTTTCAGAACTTGCGGATGAAGACACGTCGGTAGAATATTAATACGTGTAGCGGAAAATGATACGGAGGTAATTTTTTTGAAAAAGAAAGAAAAACAGAATAGTAAGCTTAAGATCATTCCATTGGGTGGTTTAGAGCAGATTGGTATGAATATTACTGCCTTCGAGTATGAGGACAGTATTATTGTTGTGGATTGTGGCTTGTCATTTCCAGAGGACGACATGCTTGGAATTGATTTAGTAATACCTGATGTGACATATCTTAAGGAGAACATTGATAGAGTCAAGGGATTCTTTATTACCCATGGTCATGAGGATCATATTGGTGCGATTCCTTATGTCTTGAAGGATATCAATGTTCCAATTTATGCCACAAAGCTTACAATCGGAATTATCGAGCATAAGCTTGAGGAACATGGTATGTTAAAGACTGTAAAACGCAAGGTTGTTAAATATGGACAGCATATCAATCTTGGTTGTTTTAGAGTAGAGTTTATCAGAACAAATCACAGTATTCAGGATGCGGCGGCACTGGCTATCTATTCTCCTGCCGGAATAGTAGTTCATACTGGAGATTTTAAAGTAGATTATACACCTGTATTTGGTGATGCGATTGATTTGGCTAGATTTGGTGAAATCGGAAAGAAGGGTGTGCTTGCACTTCTTTGTGATAGTACCAATGCTGAGAGACCTGGATTTACACAGTCTGAAAAGTCAGTTGGTAAAACTCTCGACAGCATTTTTGAGGATCATAAGAGAAGCCGAATTATTATTGCAACATTTGCATCAAATGTTGACCGTGTACAGCAGATTATCAATTCTGCTGAAAAATACGGGAGAAAAGTTGCAATTGAAGGTCGAAGCATGGTAAATATTATTTCTATTGCTTCTGAACTGGGATATCTTACTTTGCCAGACAATATTTTAATAGATGTCGATTTATTAAAGAGTTATCCTGATGAGCAGACTGTGATTATCACGACAGGAAGCCAGGGAGAGTCGATGGCTGCACTTTCGCGTATGGCAAATGGCATGCACAGAAAAATATCTATTAAGCCAAATGACACTATTGTATTTAGTTCAAATCCTATTCCTGGAAATGAAAAATCTGTTACAGGAATTATAAATGAACTTATGATGAAGGGTGCAGATGTTATCTTCCAGGATGTTCATGTATCTGGTCATGCATGTCAGGAGGATATTAAGTTGATTTACTCTCTTGTGAATCCGAAGTATTCTATTCCTGTTCATGGTGAATACAAGCATCTTGTTGCACAGGCAAAGATTGCTGAACAGTTGGGTTATGATAGTGACCATATAAAGATTTTATCATCAGGAGATGTACTTGAACTTGATGAGGATAGTGCGAAAATAACCGGAAAGGTTCAGGTTGGTAATGTCATGGTCGACGGACTTGGTGTTGGTGATGTAGGCAATATCGTTATTCGTGACAGACAAAGACTTGCTGAGGATGGTATTATCATTGTTGTTGTAACTCTTGAGAATGGAACAGGTCAGGTTCTAGCTGGACCGGATATTGTATCCAGAGGTTTTGTGTATGTTCGTAATTCTGAAAGTCTTATGGATGAAGCAAAAAATATTCTTGATGATACAATGGATAAAATGATGATGAACAATGTTACAGACTGGGGAAAAATCAAGACAGAAATCAAGGATGCACTTGGAGATTTTGTGTGGAAAGAGACAAAACGTCGTCCTATGATTATGCCGATTATTATGGAAGTGTAGGGAAGTACAATGGATTTTAATAAAGCTTTATTTGCATTTATCAAGGTTGCATTTACTATCATGATTGCGCTTATTGTGATATTTGCAGCTGTGAAAATTTGTAGTGTAGGATATGATTTTGGATATCGTGTATTTACAGAACCTCCTATGTCAGAGGGAGAGGGAGTAGATGTTCTTGTTCAGGTCACAGATGATATGTCTGGAAAAGATATAGGACATATGCTTGAGACTAAGGGCTTGGTTGAAGACGGAAATCTTTTCTATTTGCAGTTAAAGCTTTCAGCGTATTCTAATAAAATCAAGTCTGGTGTATATACACTAAATACATCTATGACTGCAAAAGAGATGATGGTAGTTATGTCTTCATCTACTCAAAAAGATAGCACAGAGTCCACAGAAGCTGCGGATAATGCAGAGAATATAGAAAATGTGGAATCGATAGAGGGGCAAACAGAATAATGATAGTTGATGAGAGACTGGTGACATATATTAATTCTCTTGATAGAGGTAATACAGCAGTTCTTGATGAAATAGAAAGGGAAGCTTTGGATTCTTATGTTCCAATTATTCGTAAAGAAATGCAAAGCTTTCTTAAGCTATTACTTGCAATAAAAAAACCAATGCGTATTCTCGAAGTGGGAACAGCGGTTGGTTTTTCTGCGATTTTAATGGCTGAATATGGACCGAAGGACTGTCAGATTGTCACTATAGAAAATTATGATAAAAGAATACCTATTGCAAAGGCTAATTTCGCGCGTGCAGATAAAGAATCTCAGATTACACTGATTGAAGGTGATGCAACGGAGGTTTTACCTACGCTTTTAGAACCTTTTGATATGATCTTTATGGATGCTGCAAAAGGTCAGTATATAAATTTTATGCCAGAAGTACTTAGACTGCTTAAGACAGATGGAGTCCTAGTGTCCGATAACGTACTTCAGGATGGCGATATCATTGAATCACACTATGTAGTTGAGCGTAGAAACCGTACTATTTACAAGAGAATGAGAGAGTATCTGTATGAGCTTACTCATAGTGATGAGCTTGTGACGGCGGTTCTTCCAGTAGGTGATGGTATTACTGTTTCCACTAAAGTTGAAAAATAGAAAGTATCCTGAAAGGAGTTTTATAGATGAGAGATATCGAATTGCTTTGTCCTGCAAGCAGTTTAGAGGTTTTAAAGATTGCTGTAATATATGGAGCTGATGCAGTCTATATCGGAGGTGAAGCCTTCGGTCTTAGAGCAAAGGCCAAAAACTTTACAAAAGAAGAGATGGCTGAAGGAATAGCTTTTGCGCATCAGCATGGAGTAAAGGTATATGTGACAGCTAATATCCTTGCACATAATTATGATCTTGATGGTGTAAGAGAGTATTTTAAAGAGTTAAATGACATGAAACCTGACAGACCGGATGCACTCATTATTGCTGATCCAGCTGTATTTATGATTGCTAAAGAGGTTTGTCCGGATATCGAAAGGCATGTTTCGACTCAGGCAAACAACACCAACTATGGAACATATAAGTTCTGGTGGGATTTGGGTGCATCGAGAGTTGTTACAGCCAGAGAGCTATCTTTGAATGAAATCAAACAAATCAGAGAAAATATTGATGACAAGATGGAAATTGAGACATTCATTCATGGTGCTATGTGCATTTCATATTCCGGAAGATGTCTGCTCTCAAATTATTTTACAGGAAGGGATGCCAATAAGGGGGCATGTACTCATCCTTGCAGATGGAAATATTCTGTAGTTGAGGAAAAACGTCCGGGAGAGTATCTGCCTGTATATGAGAATGAGAGAGGAACATATATATTTAATTCAAAAGATTTGTGTATGATTGAGCATATTCCTGATTTAATTGATGCTGGCATTGACAGTTATAAAATCGAAGGAAGAATGAAGACTGCTCTTTATGTAGCTACTGTTGCAAGAACGTATAGAAAGGCAATTGATGATTATATAGAGTCCCCTGAAAAATACCAGGAGAACATGCCATGGTATATTGAACAGATTAAAAGTTGCACATACAGGCAGTTTACAACAGGATTTTTCTACGGAAAACCATCTGATGAGACTCAGATTTATGATAATAATACTTATGAAAAAGGTTATACATATCTTGGTATTGTTGGACCAAAGAACGAAAATGGTATGTATAGAATGGAGCAGAGAAACAAATTCTCTGTAGGTGAAGAAATCGAAATCATGAAGCCAAATGGTGATAACGTGACAGTTACGGTAAAGGCTTTGTGTGATGAGGATGGGGCAGCTATGGAGTCGTGCCCACATCCACAACAGGTTTTTTATGTCGACTTGGGTGTTGAATTAGATGAGTTTGATATATTAAGACGACAGGAAAATGAAGCAATTGCACTTGACTAAAAAATTTATTTAGATTGGTAGGTCAAGATTGAAAGCCTGTAGCCAGTCGTTGATGCTGATGTAGTAGGCCAATAGCTGTGGTCCAGCCATCAATTGACCAAACCATGGTTGGCTTAGGTTTTTATCATTTTCCATAAAATCTAATACTTTATTTTTGTCAACAAGATATAGTAGAGGAGATGAAGGTGTATTTAATATATCCTTCATCTTTGTTTTTAAAAGAGCTGTGTAGCCAGGATGATAAGTTTTTGGATATGGGCTCTTTTTTCTTGTCGAAATTTCATCTGGAAGTATTGATTTAGTAATATCTCTTAGCAAGTGTTTTTCGGTTTCATTGTTATACTTATATTTCCAAGGTACATTAAATAGATATTCTGCAAGCTTATAGTCTGCAAAAGGAACTCGGGCTGTCGTGTTTGTTGCTGTAGCAACTTTTCCCATTCTTTCTAAGAGGGTTGGCATGAACCATTTTTGAGTCATATAAGAGATTTCAAGTCGTCTTTTTTCTTCTTTTGATAAATCTCCAGGTAAGTCAATTCTTGCAAGTGCGGTTTGATATGTGTCATCGAAATAGTCTGTCAGATTAAGTGCTTTTATTACTTCTTCTGATAGAAAATGGAATCGATATTCACAATTATATGACCATGGAAAACCATTCTGGTTCATCAGATTACTGCGATAGAACCATGGATATCCGCCAAAGAGCTCATCAGAACATTCCCCTGTGAAGATGATATTATATCCCATTTCTTTTACTTTTCTACAGAAAAATAATAGAGAGGCATCAATATCTGTCATTCCAGGATAGCTTCGCATATACATCGCATCGAACAATGTATCATAAAGTTCATTTTCATCACAGGTTAGGATGGTATGCTCTCCAGGATAACGTGCTTTGAAAATATCTACGAAGATATGATCCTGGTTGGGCTGAAAATCATTAGGAGTAAAATATTTGCTGTTATCTTTAAATTCAAACGAAAAAGTTGGAACATTTATGTTATTTCTATTTAGCGCGGCTGTCACAACAGAAGAATCTAATCCGCCTGATAATAGTGAACAGGCATTTCCGTTTGATGAACTTTGGTTTTTGATGGAATCCATAAGCAGGTCATAGACGTTCTTTTTTATTTCATCAAAATTTTCGTTGTTATCTGTATATGTTAAATCCCAATATGTTTCATCGCATGTTCCATATTCTGAAATTATATTATAGTGTCCAGCCATAACTTCATGTAGGTTTTTGTATATTCCATTTCCTGGAATTCTTGCCGGGCCAACGGCCAGAACATGTGAGAGACTTTCCTTAGAGATAGGAGAATTTATTGCTGGATTTTTTACTAAATCTAGCAATTCTGTAGAAAAATAAGCTTTGCTTTTTTGAAAGGTATAGAATAAATTCTTTACACCAAGCCGGTCTCTAAAAAGATAAAGTCGTTTACTTCCATCGTCCCATATTACAATTGAAAAATTACCGTTTAGCTTATGTACAAAACGGGTTCCATATTGTAAAAATAAGTCAAGTAATCTTGTTGGAGTGTTCTGTGTGGCAGGAGTGTTTTCTATTTCAAATATTTCTCCGGAAAAAAGTAGAATATAGTTTACTCCATTTCGTTTGGTATGGTATTGTTCGTCTGATGAGTGAAAGGTTGAAGTGATAAAATCACAAAATCCTGAAATACTACTCATTTTTTCACCTAAAAACTTAATCATAGTAGTATATTCAGGATTTTGATAATGTTGATATTTATTTGTAAAAATCAATAATTCTATCAATTTTACTGGTCATATTTGAAAACAGTGCATCAACTAGAGTGATAGCAGCCATAGATTCTATAACAACAACTGCTCTTGGAACGATTATTGGATCGTGTCTTCCGTGAATTGAAATCTCGATGTTTTCCCCGGATTTATTGACAGTATTCTGTGTAGCTGCAATAGATGGGGTAGGTTTGATAGCTGCTCTAAAGATTAGTGGTGAGCCATCTGTCATTCCGCCGAGAGTACCACCTGAGTGGTTTGTAGCTTTTGATACCTTGTCGTCTACCATAATAAATGCATCATTATTTGTAAGTCCTGTTGAAGAGGCAACTTCAAACCCATCGCCGATTTCAAAGCCTTTTATTGCGCCGATTGACATAACTGCTTTTGCCAGATTTGCATCTATTTTTTCGAAAACTGGATCACCAAGTCCTACAGGAAGACCCGTTACAATACACTCGCATATACCACCAGAAGAATTGAGGTTTTTCATGCAATCTGAAAGATAGTCAGCAGCTTTTGACGCTGCATCCGCGTCAGGCATGTAAAGAGAGTTGTTCTCGATTTCTTTTTCATCGAATTTACTCATATCAACTGATACAGGACCAATAGATTTAGTGTATGTAAGAATTTTAACACCGATTTGTTCAAGAATCTTTGAGGCTATTGCTCCAGCAGCAACTCGTCCAATTGTCTCTCGTCCCGAAGAACGTCCGCCACCTCGGTAATCTCTAAATCCGTATTTTTCATCAAAACAGAAATCAGCATGTCCTGGTCTGTAGTAGGATGCGATATCGCTGTAATCTTTTGAAAGTTGGTTTTTGTTCCATACTACCATTGAAATTGGTGTTCCTGTTGTTTTTCCTTCGAATACACCTGAGAGTATCTCGACAGCATCATCTTCTTTTCGTGGAGTGGTGAATTTCGACTGTCCTGGTTTTCTTCTATTTAGAAAAATCTGAATATCATTTTCGCTTAGTTCAATTCCGGCTGGAACTCCGTCAACTACAACGCCAAGTCCTTTGCCATGGGATTCTCCCCAGGTTGTGATTTTAAATATATTTCCAAATGATGATCCTGCCATTTGTGTGTTCTCCTTAAGTTTTATTATCTCACATTATAAGTAAACACAAGTTGAATCGTCAAGGTTGATATGATATATTTTTCTATGTGATTAACAATTTTTTCTAAAAGATTATATGAAGGATAAGGGGAATTTATATGGAATTTAACGGAGTATTTCATCAGGCGTATGATAATTATTGTTATCCATTAAATGAGGAAGAACTGGTAATAAATATTAAGACAGGATATGACGTAAAACGTGTATATATATATTCAGGAGATCCTTTTGATGCTGGTATTCTCGGAGGTGGAGAACACTGGGAAGGACAAAAGGAGGAAATTTATTTTAAAAAGAGACTTAAGGATCAGCTGTGGTGGACTACTACAGTAAAGCCGGAGTATAAGAGATTAAAATATTATTTTGAACTTGAGACAGATAATGAGAAATGGTTCTATTTTGAAGACGGTTTTGTAAGTGCCGAACAGATGGAATTGGAAGGAAGAAGTAGACAGTGCTTTACATTTCCATGGATGAATCCTTGTGATATTCCTGTTACTCCAAAGTGGGTAAATGATACTGTATGGTATCAGATTTTTCCAGACAGATTCTGCAATGGGGATCATTCGATAGATCCGGAATATGTTGTAGAGTGGAGAAGCAGCAAGGAAAGTGTTCAAAACCAGGAGTGTTTTGGTGGAGATATTGCAGGTATCAGAAGTAAGCTTGATTATTTAAAAGATTTGGGAATATCAGGTATTTATCTTACACCGATAAATGAGTCACCATCAAATCACAAGTATGATACAACTGATTATTCGAAAATTGATCCTAGATTTGGTGATGAAGAGACCTTTATTTGTCTTGTAAACGAGGCACACGACAGGGGTATTAAAGTGATGCTTGACGGAGTGTTTAATCACTGTGGATATTATTTTAAACCATGGCAGGATGTTTTGGAAAAAGGTCCAAAATCAGAGTATTATGACTGGTTTATGATAAATGAATGGCCACTTGATAAAAATGGTCAGGCAGCTAGGAAAAAACAGCTCTATACATTTGCTTTTTTTGACTCAATGCCAAAGCTTAATACAAATAATCCAAAAGTTCGAGAGTATTTTGTAGAGATTTGTGCGGACTGGGTAAAAAAATACAATATTGATGGTATCAGACTTGATGTTGCAAACGAGGTTTCACACAGATTCTGTAAAGAATTACGTGCCAGAATAAAGGACATTAATCCTGATGTTTACATTCTTGGTGAGATATGGCATAATGCACTTCCATGGCTTCGTGGAGATGAGTTTGATGCTGTTATGAATTATCCACTTGGTCAGAGTATCAAGGATTTTTGGATTGATAAGAGTCTTACAAACGAAGATTTTGAGTATACAGTTAACCGTTGCTATACAATGTATATGCAACAGACTAATGATGCTCTTTTTAATCTTTTAGATTCCCATGATACAAAGAGACTTAGAAGTGATGTAAAGAGTCTTGACGAGTATTTTGCTCAGCTGGCAGTTCTTTTTGCTATGCCTGGTAGTCCATGTATTTATTATGGAACAGAGGTTGCAATGGAAGGTGGGCATGATCCTGATTGCAGAAGATGTATGCCATGGGATGACATTGAGGCAGGAAAATATACAGATCGAATAAAGATTATTTCTTCACTTATTCACATGAGATATAAGGAACCTCTTTTAAAGAGCCGAAATTTCCATTTTCCAAATGATGTGAGTGATAATCCTCGTGTTATTCAGTTTAGAAAAGTAGACTGGATGGATAAATATGTGGAAGTGATTATAAACTGTTCTGATGAGGATATTGAAGTTCCTATGAAGGGTGAGACTTTATTCGAGAGACATTATATTGACACTGCGTTGCTTCAAAATGGAATATTGATCAGAAAAGTAACAGAGTAAAGAAAACAGGAATAGGATAATAAAATGGCTAAATACGAGTTATTAAAACAGGAAGGAAATGCGAAGAGAGCGGTTTTTCATACTGTTCACGGAGATATTCAGACACCGGTATTTATGAATGTAGGTACTGTTGCTGCAATTAAAGGTGCTGTGTCAACTGATGATTTAAAGGACATAAAATGCCAGGTTCAGTTGTCGAATACCTATCATCTGCATGTGCGTACCGGTGATAAGCTCATAAAAGAATTAGGTGGACTTCACAAATTTATGGTGTGGGACAGACCTATTCTTACTGATTCGGGCGGATTTCAGGTGTTTTCACTTGCTGGTCTTAGAAAAATAAAAGAAGAGGGGGTGTATTTCAATTCACATATTGATGGCGCCAAGATTTTTATGGGACCAGAGGAGAGTATGCAGATTCAGTCCAACCTGGGTTCTACTATAGCAATGGCTTTTGATGAATGTCCGTCAAGTGTTGCAGATAGAAAATATGTTGAAAATTCAGTAAATAGAACTACAAGATGGCTGGAAAGATGTAAAGTAGAAATGGCCAGATTAAATAGTCTTCCTGATACGGTTAATAAAGAACAGCTCCTGTTTGGTATTAATCAGGGAGCAATATTTGATGATATTAGAATAGATCATGCAAAGAGAATTTCTGAGATGGATTTAGATGGCTATGCAATCGGAGGGCTCGCCGTTGGTGAGACTCATGAAGAAATGTACCATATCCTAGAGCAGACAGTTCCACATTTACCAAAAGAAAAACCAACTTATCTGATGGGAGTTGGAACTCCTGCAAATATCTTAGAAGCGGTAGAGCGAGGTGTAGATTTCTTTGACTGTGTGTATCCAAGTAGAAATGGACGTCATGGACATGTATATACCAATCAGGGAAAACTTAATCTATTCAATAAGAAATACGAGAAGGATATGAAGCCAATTGAAGAGGGATGTCAGTGTCCGGCGTGTAGAACATATTCACGTGCTTATATTAGACACCTTCTTAAAGCAAAAGAAATGCTTGGAATGAGACTTTGTGTTCTTCATAACCTGTATTTCTACAACAACATGATGGAAGAGATAAGAACAGCTCTTGATGAAGGTCGTTTTGATTCGTACAAAGAAGAAAAACTATACGGAATGAGCCAAAATCTTAAAAAATAGTAAAAAAAGTTAAAAACAAGAAAAATAGCTTGCCCAAAATGGTTTGTTTGTGTAAAATAGCAATAGCTTTTTTTAGTAATTGAATTAATAGGAGGAAAAACTGATGAGTTTAGTATTAGCATCAGCTGGTGATACTACTGGTGGAATGATCGGTATGGTTGTCTGGATTGTAGTTTTATTTGCTGTAATGTATTTCCTTATGATTCGTCCTCAGAAAAAGGAACAGAAGAAGAAGGAACTTATGTTAAGCGAAGTTGCTACAGGAGATACAATTCTCACAACTAGCGGATTCTATGGAACAATTATTGATATTCAGGATGATACAGTAATTGTAGAGTTTGGAAATAACAAGAATTGCCGTATTCCAATGCAGAAAGCTGCAATTGTAGATGTTGAGAAGGCTGAGGATTCAGTAGAATAATTAAAGACCACTATCTTTTGGATAGTGGTTTTTTTGCAATCTGTTTTTATATAATTAAGGGTTATATTGTTTATGAAAAACTATAATATCCTGTAATATTGAAATAAAAATAGGGTTGCATTAATATAGTAAATAGTAATTTACGAAAAGAGGTAACTAAATAATGGAATATAAAGTTGGTGTAATTTCAGGAGATGGAATTGGTCCTGAGGTTGTAACAGAGGCAAAAAAAGTATTAGACACAATTGGAAACAAGTACGGACATGTTTTCAATTATACGGAGATTCTTATGGGTGGATGTTCGATTGATGCAACAGGTTCACCACTCACTGATGAGGCTATCGAAAGTGCTAAAAGTAGTGATGCAGTCCTTATGGGATCTATTGGTGGAAACACAGCTACTTCTCCTTGGTACAAATTACCCCCAGAGCTTAGACCAGAAGCTGGACTTTTAAAGCTTAGAAAGTCTTTGAATTTATTTGCAAACTTAAGACCTGCATACTTATATGAGGAGCTTGCTGCAGCATGTCCACTTAGAGAGGATATTATTGGTGATGGCTTCGATATGATGATTATGCGTGAGCTTACCGGTGGTCTTTATTTTGGAGCAAGAGAGACTAAGGAAGTTGACGGCGTAATGACTGCAACAGATACCCTTTCTTACAATGAAGATGAAATCAGAAGAATTGCAAAAAGAGGTTTCGATATTGCCATGAAGAGAAGAAAAAAAGTTACTTCTGTTGATAAGGCAAACGTTCTTGATTCTTCAAGATTATGGAGAAAAGCCGTTGAAGAAGTTGCAAAAGATTACCCAGAGGTTACATATGAGCATATGCTTGTTGATAACTGTGCTATGCAGCTTGTAAAGGATCCAAAGCAGTTTGATGTTATTCTTACAGAGAATATGTTCGGTGATATCTTATCAGATGAAGCTAGTATGGTTACAGGTTCAATCGGAATGCTTTCATCAGCAAGTTTAAATGATACAAAATTCGGTCTTTATGAGCCAAGTGGTGGATCTGCTCCTGATATTGCAGGCAAGGGAATCGCTAATCCTATCGCTACTATATTATCAGCAGCAATGATGCTTAGATATTCTTTCGATTTGGATAAAGAAGCTGACGCAGTAGAAGCTGCTGTAAAACAGGTATTAAAAGACGGATACAGAACAATAGATATCATGCCTCAGGCTGGAGAGAGCACTGAAGGAATTAAACAGGTTGGAACAAAAGAGATGGGAGATCTTATCTCAGAGAGAATATAAGGAGAATCAATATGAAGAGTGATAACGCTAGAGCTGGAATGCAACAGGCACCAGCAAGAAGTTTATTTAACGCATTAGGATTTACATCAGAAGAAATGAAAAAACCAATGGTCGGAATTGTAAGTTCTTACAATGAAATCGTTCCTGGTCATATGAATATTGATAAAATTGTTGAGGCTGTAAAGCTTGGAGTTGCTGAAGCTGGTGGTGTACCGGTTGTATTCCCTGCAATTGCAGTATGTGATGGTATTGCAATGGGACATATAGGAATGAAATATTCTCTTGTTACAAGAGATTTGATTGCAGATTCAACAGAGTGTATGGCAACAGCTCATCAGTTTGATGCGCTTGTTATGGTTCCAAACTGTGACAAGAATGTTCCAGGACTTCTTATGGCTGCAGCAAGACTTGATCTTCCAACAGTATTTGTATCTGGTGGTCCAATGCTTGCAGGTAGAGTAAAGGGAGAGAAGAGAAGTCTTTCTTCAATGTTTGAAGCAGTTGGTTCATATGCTGCAGGAACCATGACAGAGGATGATGTAGAGGAGTTCGTTGAGAAAGTTTGTCCTACATGTGGTTCATGTTCAGGAATGTATACAGCAAACTCTATGAACTGTTTAACAGAAGCTTTAGGAATGGGACTTCGTGGAAACGGAACAATTCCTGCTGTATATTCAGAGAGAATTCGTCTTGCAAAACATGCAGGTATGGCTGTAATGGATTTATGGAGAAAAGGAATTACAGCAAGACAGATTATGACAAAAGAGGCAATTATGAATGCTCTTACAGTAGATATGGCTCTTGGATGTTCAACAAACTCAATGCTTCATCTTCCAGCTATTGCGCATGAGATTGGTTTTGATTTTGATATTAGCTTTGCTAACCCAATTAGTGAGAAGACACCAAACCTTTGTCATCTTGCACCAGCAGGTCCTACATACATGGAAGATTTAAATGAAGCTGGCGGTGTATATGCAGTTATGAAAGAACTTGCAGACATTGACCTTATCAATAAGGATTGTATGACTGTAACAGGAAAGACAATCGGAGAGAATATTGCTAATGCTGTAAATAGAAATCCAGAGGTTATCAGACCACTTGATAATCCATATTCAAAGACTGGTGGGCTTGCAGTACTTAAAGGAAATCTTGCACCAGACGGTTCAGTTGTAAAACGTTCTGCAGTAGTAGATGAAATGCTCGTACACGAAGGACCAGCAAGAGTTTTTGACAGCGAGGAAGATGCAATTGCAGCAATCAAAGGTGGTAAAATTGTTGCTGGTGATGTTGTTGTTATCAGATATGAAGGTCCAAAGGGTGGCCCTGGAATGAGAGAAATGTTAAATCCTACATCTGCAATTGCTGGAATGGGACTTGGAAGTACAGTTGCGCTTATTACTGATGGACGTTTTTCGGGTGCATCCCGTGGAGCTTCTATTGGACATGTATCTCCAGAAGCTGCTGTAGGTGGACCAATTGCACTAGTAGAAGAGGGCGATATCATCAAGATTGATATTCCAAATATGAAGCTTGATATTGATGTATCAGATGAGGAAATGGCAGCAAGAAAAGCTAAATGGCAGCCAAGAGAGCCTAAAGTTACAACTGGATATCTTAAGAGATATGCTTCACTTGTTACTTCTGGAAACAGAGGAGCAATTCTTGAATTGCCAGGTGAACAGTAGAATATAATTAAGAGGAATAGAAAAATGCAATTAACAGGATCACAGGTTATTATAGAATGTTTGAAGGAACAGGGGGTAGATACCGTTTTTGGTTATCCGGGCGGAGCTATTTTGAATGTTTATGATGAACTTTATAAACATCCGGAAATCAAACACGTGCTCACATCTCATGAGCAGGGGGCTAGTCATGCTGCTGATGGTTATGCAAGAAGTACAGGTAAGGTTGGTGTGTGTATGGCCACTAGTGGACCTGGCGCAACGAATCTTGTAACAGGTATTTCTACAGCGTATATGGACTCTATTCCAATGGTTGCAATTACTTGTAACGTTGGAGTATCTCTTTTGGGAAAGGATAGTTTTCAGGAGATAGATATTGCTGGAATTACAACTCCGGTAACAAAGTATAGCTTTATTGTAAAAGATATTGAAAAACTTGCGGATACAATGAGAAGAGCTTTTGATATTGCAAGAAAAGGTCGTCCAGGTCCTGTTCTTGTTGATATTCCAAAAGATGTTACTGCAAATCTTGTAGAGTTTGAAAGTCAGAAGATTGAATTACCTAAGCCTAAGGTTGATACAATAAAGGATTCTGATATTGATGAAGCAATTTCGCTTATTAAAGCTTCAAAGAAACCTTTTATTTTTGTAGGTGGTGGAGCCGTTCTTTCAGGAGCAAGCGAAGAATTAAAAAAATTTGTAGACTTGGTAGATGCACCAGTTTGTGATACACTAATGGGCAAGGGCGCATTTGACGGAACAGACAGTTCATATACAGGAATGCTTGGAATGCACGGAACAAAGACTTCTAACCTTGGTGTATCAGAGTGTGATTTACTTATTGCGGTTGGAACACGTTTTTCAGATCGTGTATTAGGTAATCCTAACAGTTTTGCTCATCAGGCAAAAATTCTTCAGTTTGACGTAGATGCTGCTGAAATAAATAAAAATATTCAGGTTGATTCGAGTGTAATCGGTGATGTAAATGAGATTTTAAAACTCATTAACTCAAAATTGGAAAAGCAAGATCATAAATCTTGGAAAGAACATGTTCTTGCATACTCAAAGACTTTTCCACTTGCATACAATAAAGAAGGACTTAGTGGTCCATTTGTGATTGAAAAGATATATGAGATGGTTCATGGAGATGCTATAATTGTCACTGAAGTTGGACAGCATCAGATGTGGGCAGCTCAGTACTTCAAGTATAGCAAACCACGTACATTACTTACATCGGGTGGACTTGGAACCATGGGTTATGGTCTTGGCGCAGCAATTGGTGCAAAGACTGCTAATCCTGACAAAACTGTTATCAACATTGCTGGAGACGGATGTTTTAGAATGAACATGAATGAGATTGCAACTGCATCTCGAGAGAAATTACCTCTTATTGAGGTTATTATCAATAATCATGTGCTTGGTATGGTTCGTCAGTGGCAGACTATTTTCTATGAAAAACATTATTCAGCTACAGTCTTGGATGATGGCGTAGATTATGTTAAACTGTCAGAGGCGATGGGAGCAACAGCAAGACGTGTTACAACACAGAAGGAGTTTGAGGAAGCCTTTAATGAGGCTCTTACAAGTAAGACTCCATTTGTAATTGACTGTATAATTGATTCAGATGACAAGGTATGGCCAATGGTTGCACCTGGAGCACCTATCAATGAAGCTTTTGATGAAGAAGATTTTAATGAGAAATAGGAGGAAATGAAAATGAGCAGAGTTTACAATTTTTCTGCAGGACCAGCAGTTTTACCTGAGGAGGTATTGCAGGAAGCTGCTGCTGAAATGATGGATTATAAAGGAAGTGGTATGTCTGTAATGGAGATGAGTCACAGATCAAAATGGTTTGATGATATCATCAAAGAGGCTGAGGCAGACCTCAGAGATTTAATGAACATTCCAGATAATTACAAGGTTCTTTTCTTACAGGGTGGTGCTTCACAGTTTTTTGCAGAAGTTCCAATGAACCTTATGAAGAATAAAAAAGCTGGATACATTGTAACTGGACAGTGGGCAAAGAAAGCTTTCCAGGAAGCAAAAATCTATGGAGAAGCTGTAGAACTTGCTTCATCAGCAGATGATACATTCTCTTATATTCCAGATTGTTCAGACCTTCCGATTACTGATGATATGGATTATGTTTACATTTGTGAGAATAACACAATTTATGGAACAAAATATAAAAAGCTTCCAAATACAAAAGGAAAATTATTAGTTTCTGATGTTTCATCATGCTTCTTATCAGAGCCTGTTGATGTATCAAAATACGGCGTAATCTACGGTGGAGTTCAGAAGAACATTGGACCAGCTGGAGTTGTAATTGCTATTATTCGTGAGGATTTAATTACAGACGATTGCCTTCCAGGAACACCAACAATGCTTAAATGGAAGACTCAGGCTGATAACGATTCTCTTTACAATACACCACCATGTTACGGAATCTACATCTGCGGTAAAGTTTTCAAATGGATTAAGAAAATGGGTGGACTTTCAGCAATGAAAGAGCACAATGAAGAGAAAGCTAAAATACTTTATGATTATCTTGATTCAAGCAAGCTTTTCAAGGGTACAGTTAGACCAGAAGACAGATCACTTATGAATGTTCCATTTGTAACTGGTGATGCTGATTTAGATGCTAAATTCGTAAAAGAGGCTACAGCAGCTGGTTTCGTAAACTTAAAAGGACATCGTACAGTTGGAGGTATGAGAGCTTCTATCTACAATGCTATGCCAAAAGAGGGTGTTGAGAAGTTAGTTGAGTTCATGAAGAAATTTGAAGAGGAGAATGCATAAAATGTTTAATTATACATGTTTAAATCCAATCGCAGGAGTAGGTCTTGACCTTTTCTCTGATGATTATAATAAAGTTGATGATATTGCTAATGCAGATGCTGCATTAGTAAGAAGTGCAGCAATGCATGATATGGAGCTTGGAGATAAAGTATTAGCTGTTGCCAGAGCTGGTGCCGGAGTAAACAATATTCCACTTGATAAATGTGCAGAGAATGGTGTAGTGGTATTCAATACACCAGGAGCAAATGCAAACGGAGTAAAAGAGTTAGTTTTCGCTGGAATGCTTTATGCATCACGTGATATCGTTGGTGGTATTGATTGGTGTCTTTCAAATCAGAACGATGAGAACATTGCAAAGACTGCTGAAAAGCAGAAAAAGAACTTTGCAGGAACAGAGATTTCTGGAAAGAAACTTGGTGTAATCGGTCTTGGAGCAATCGGTGTCTTGGTTGCTAATGCTGCTGTTCATATGGGAATGGAAGTTTATGGATTTGATCCATATATTTCAGTAAATGCTGCATGGAATTTAAATAGACAGATTAAACATGTAACAGATGTAAATGATATTTACAGAGAATGTGATTTCATCACAATTCATGTACCTCTTCTTGATTCTACAAAGAAGATGATTAATGCAGAGGCTATCTCTCTTATGAAGCCAACTACAATCGTATTAAACTTCGCAAGAGACCTTCTTGTTGATGAGGAAGCAATGGTTGATGCACTTGCTGCTGGAAAAGTTAGAAAATATGTTTCTGATTTCCCAAATACAACAACAGTTGGAGCAAAAGGATGTATCGTAACACCTCATCTTGGAGCGTCAACAGAAGAATCTGAAGATAACTGTGCAATTATGGCAGTTAAAGAAATCAGAGATTACCTTGAGAATGGAAATATTGTTCATTCTGTAAATTATCCTGATTGCAGCATGGCTGCATGTACAACAGCAGGAAGAGTTGCTATTCTTCACAAGAACATTAAAGGTATTATTGGAAAAATCACAACTACTTTTGGTGAAGCAGATGTGAATGTATCGGATATGGTAAATAAGGCAAAAGGAGATTTTGCATATTCTCTTCTTGATGTTGATTCAAATGCTGATGAAGCATTAGTAGCAAAGCTTTCTGAAATTGAAGGAGTTATCAGAGTACGAGTTGTAAAATAATAAGTGAATTAAGTATAACTATGAAATGTTAGATAGCAGACCCTCAACCAGATTTAAGGTTGAGGGTTGTTTTTTCTTGTATAAAGTGCAACGAAAAAACACGAAAAATTGTTATAAATTTACAAAAGAACAAGCGTGTGACTTTTTTGTGACCGGACGAGAGTATAATACACAATGTAACTAGTATAAAAGGATAGGATAGAAATGAGGAAAATATGAAAGAATTTGTAAAACATGTTTTTCCTGGAATGCTTGCGTTAGTACTAGTTTTAGCGCTTGCAAATATTGATTCATCAGTTTTAGTTAAAGCTGACGACTTTTCTTACTTCGCCAAAACAGTAGATAATTCATCTGTTATAGAGGAGTGGCAGATGGATAAAAATACTGTTTTGGATGACGTTAATGAAGGAAAAGTAAACACAAAGAAAAATATCGAAGATGGAAAGACACCACTTGGCGCAGCTGAGGATACGTGTTATATCCATTGGATAGTATTGATCCTCTCTTTGTTAGTAGGAGGATACACAATAGTAAGAATAGTAGTAGCAAATAGACAGAAAGAAGCAGTGACTAATGAGTCATAGCTTACATAATATATAGACAGAACAGAATAGTATTTGCTATCCTTTTATCTACCCCCCATTTTATTAATGGGGGGATTGTGTTATAATGGAAAACGATTATTTAATGTGATGATTAAGAGGTGAGTATGATGAATTTTATTTCAAAAGCAACCACGGATGTGGAAAAATTTGTTGAAAATCCAGGGATTATTAAGTCTTATCTTGAGAAGTATCTTCCTTCAGTCATAAGTTTTTTGGTACAGCTTGTAGTAGCTATATTGATACTTATTATTGGAATAAGAATAATAAAATGGATAGTTAAAATATTTAAAAAAGGATTCGACAGAAGCAATATTGACAATAGTGTTGGAATGTTTCTTACATCATTAATAAAATATGTATTGTATTTTGTTTTGATTATGGTTATACTGTCTAGTTTTGGTGTTGCAACTGGTTCGGTAGTAGCTCTTCTTGGTTCTGTAGGTCTTACTGTAGGTCTTGCTTTGCAGGGAAGCTTATCCAATTTTGCAGGAGGAGTACTGATACTTATTTTAAAACCATTTGGACTAGGTGATTATATAGTAGTTGATGGACTTGGTGTAGAGGGAACAGTTAAGGAAATCAGTCTTTTCTATACAAAGCTTAATACTGTTGATAACAAAGGCGTAATGGTTCCAAATGGAAAGCTTGCTGACTCGTGTATCACTAATGTATCTATGATGAATAAGCGTAGAGTAGATGTTTTTGCTACAGTTGCATATGATACAGATTTAAAGAAAGCAAAATCAATCCTTAAGGATTTAGCTATGAAACAGGAAGGCTTGTTGACAGATCAGCCGGTTGATGTTTTTGTATCTGAGTTAAAAGACAGTTGTATTGAGTTGGGCGTAAGATTATGGGTTCCTTCGGATAAATATTGGTCTACAAAATGGAATTTGACAGAAGAAATCAAGTATGCATTGGATGAGAATGGCATTGAGATTCCTTTCCCACAGCTCGATGTAAAGATTAAAAACTAGAATAGGAGAAATGAAAGATGTCAAGATGTTTTATGCCGGCAGAGATATTATTGCCAAATAATAGTGTATCAATGGAAAAATGGGCAGTTATTGCCTGCGATCAATTTACAAGTCAGAGTGAATATTGGCTTGAAGTAGAGGATATAGTAGGGGATGATCCTTCATCTTTGAATATTGTATTTCCAGAAATATATCTGGGGAAGGATGATACACGAATTGAAAAAATTCAGAACAAGATGAAAGCTTATTTAGCGGATGGAACATTAGATGTTAAAATTAAAAATGGATATGTCTTGGTAGAAAGAGATACAGAATCAGGAAAGAGGCTTGGTGTTGTTGGTCAGGTGGATCTGGAGCATTATGATTTTAATCCTGCTAATAAAACTATGATAAGAGCAACAGAAGGAACTGTTATTTCGCGTATTCCACCTAGAATGAAAGTAAGAATGGATGCTTCAATTGAAAGTCCGCATGTTATGCTTTTGATTGATGATGATAAAAAACATATCATTGAGAGTTTGTATGAGAAGAATAGTGAACTTGACAAAATCTATGACACGGATCTCATGATGAACGGTGGACATATCAGAGGTTTTGCGGTTGAAGGAGCGTATGCAGAGTTGCTTACAAAAGCTTTTGATGAATATGAAGAGCAATGTGGTGGTTTTATGTTTGCTGTTGGAGATGGTAACCATTCACTTGCTACTGCCAAGTCATGTTGGGAAGAATTGAAAAAGACATTATCTCCAGAAGAAATAGAAAGTCATCCAGCCAGATATGCTTTGGTTGAGATTGTAAATTTACATAGTGAGGCATTAGTTTTTGAGCCTATTCATAGAATTATGTTTGATACTGATATGGATAATTTGCTTGATTACTTTAAGAACGAGCTTGCATTAGATAATTTATCTTTGGTTGAAGGCAATGAAGTTGTATTTATGCAGGCTGGTAATACCAAGGGATATGCCATAGAAGGAAGAGGAGAGAGACTTCCGGTTGATGTACTTCAGGGGATTCTTGACAAATATCTTGAAGATCACAAAGAGTCTGAAATTGATTACATACATGGAGAAGCTGATTTGAAGGAATTGGTTTCAAAAACAGGAGGTTGTGGTATTTTCCTGCAATCTATTGACAAATCTACATTGTTTCCGGCTATTAAGGCTGGAGGCGTATTGCCTAGAAAGACATTCTCAATAGGAGAGGCCAATGAAAAGAGATATTATGTAGAATGTAGAAAAATTACCATTTCTTGACAGTTTTTGGCAGATATGATAATCTCAATATTGTGGCAATAGTGCTACAAAAAGTATTTTTAATGTATTAGGAGGAACTAGTTATGCAACAGGGAACAGTTAAATGGTTCAATGCAAAAAAGGGTTATGGATTTATCCTTTCAGAGGATGAGAAAGAGGTTTTTGTTCATTTCTCAGCTCTCAATATGGACGGATTCAAAGAACTCAAAGATGGTGAGAAGGTTGAATATGAGATTGTCGATGGTGACAAAGGACCACAGGCAGCAAACGTATCACGTTTAGCATAGAAAAATCTGAATATTATTTTATAACCCCGGATGATTTTATTCGGGGTTATTTTGTGGTATACTATCAACATCGTTTTTGATAGTGTCAAATGACCTATGAAAAACTGAGTTGAAGAAAAAAGGCTCAGATGAACCTTGAAAACTGTAGATATTTTAGGTTGTGGCAGTTTTCCGCCACCCTTGACAGCACGAAAAAGAACTGCTGTAGGTTAATCACC
>JBGVHH010000038.1:0-2028 GCA_045122195.1 Agathobacter sp. | reverse complement strand
ATTTTTTTACCTTCTTTAATAAGTTCAGATTTAGGTGTTTTAAACTTACGAACATGCATGGTATAACCTTTATAAAACAAGATATTGAAGATTTATAAAAATTATAACATATTTTAATTAAAAATGCAAATATTTATTTCGTTTACTATAGTTTTCATTATTTTATACATTTCTATTTAATCCAGTTTTTCAATCAGGCACTGGTGATCCTTGGTCTTGGTGCTGTAATTTATTCCGACAAGTATGATATTTCTGTACTGTCCGGCATAGCGTTTGAAATATTCTTTTTCCTTTATCTGCTTAATGGCTTCTTCGGCAGAGTCGTCATACTTAAACTCAATCAGAATAAGAGGCTGTCTCCTTGTTATCGGCTCATACACTAAATCAACACGCCCCTTTCCTGCCTGATCTTCCCGGTGATAGCTGTAATCATCAAGAGTTGACCATAAAAGCCCGGTCATCACGCAGTACGTAAGAGATTCTTCATCGTTGTAATCGAGGAGAGATACTGCTGAGGAATTGTGGATTTCCTGAATAATTGTAGCTACGGTTGCTCCGTCAAGTTCTTTAATGGCTTTGAGCAGGTTTTCTGAACGTTTGATGGTTTCCATTCGTTCATACCAATTCTGCTCTCTGACAATATCCATCAGCACTGCTTTGATTTCAGCATTCGGAACATAGGCAACTTTACGATATTGATTTTTGGTTTCTGAACATCCAAGGTAACCGAGGCATACCAGAAGACTGAATACATCATTTTTATCTTTTATGGTTACCATATCATTCTGGAAATTGGCACAGCTGAAAGTAACTTCATCACCTTCGATTAAATTGATGATGTCTTCCTTTATGCCGTCAAAATCCATATTGATCAAACGTACAAATTCCTCATTGGACGAAGTTCCGCTCCAGTAACTGATACATTCATTTCGGCTCACGGCCTTGCATACGGAGTTGGGGTTGTATATATCAATGCCTTTGATTTTATAGCCCTCGTACCATTCCTTTAATTCCTGATGCGACACTTTGCATTTAGGTGATTTTACAATGTCTGCAACTTCATTCTCGGTAAAACCGAAGTATGCCGCATACTCACCTGGAGCAAGCATGTTATATTCGTCAAAACCGTTAAGTGCAGACTGAGAGTTGTATTTTTTGATAGGAAGAATACCGGTAAGATATGCAAGTGCAAAGCAGCTAAGACCGTCATCAGATTTAAACAGACCGCGCAGAAATTCTATAAACTTTTCTTGTAGTGCCAGCTCATTTTGATACTCTCTGCATATCAGATCCCATTCATCCATAATTAAAATAAATGGCTCACCAGTGTATTTGAATATAACTTCCAATGCCGATGACAACGACTTCTTTCCAATCAACGGATCGTTGCTGATTTGTTCAACGTATTCTTTATTCTCCTTTAGATCACGAATAACCATATACTGGAGAAAATCCACCAGATCATCAATATCTTCGATGTAGAGAGATTTGTCGGCTTTATACGAGATAAACTTGTCCTTTATAGAATTCATGTCAATGTAAATAACATTGTATTTATTAAGATGATCTGCAAAACAGGTATTCTCTGAAATTTTCAAACCGTCAAATATCTTTTGTCCGGCATACCCTTTGGAATAATACGCTGAGAGCATATGTGCAGTTACGGTTTTTCCAAATCTGCGAGGACGGGTAACAGCAAAAAAACGATTTTGAGCATTAATTTTTGCAGACATTTCTTTTATAAAATCTGTCTTATCTACAAAAATTTCAGAATCTTTGAATTTAACCAGTCTTATAAAGCTGTTATCGTTACCAGGATTCAGAATATTGCTCATAACACTTAACCTCCCCGAACTTCATACATCCCCATTTTAGCACAGCACAGAAGTAAATGGTGTGAATCGATAAAAATATTTTTATTAGGTACTGTTGACAATTAAAGATTTATGTTAACATTTGCTTATTCAATAAAGTAAGCAAGGTTACCAATGGAATTCAACGAAATTAAAGATGAAATTAATAAAACGA
>JBGVHH010000037.1:0-226448 GCA_045122195.1 Agathobacter sp. | reverse complement strand
AGCAGGCTTAAATCATAGTATTACTACCAGACATTAACAGAACTTCTTAGGTTCATAAGGCTTACCATCCCGTAACACGGCATAGATTACGGTGGTAAGCTTTCTTGCCACGGCTCCTGTGGCAGTCAGATGGTGTTTACCCTGGTCACGTTTCTTTTTGTAATAAGCATTCAAGGGACTATTGTGAAAAGAGCAGGTGGTGGCAGCAAGAAAAATGGCATGTCTTAAGTAAGGTGAACCACGTTTTGACATATGGTTATGTGTGCTGTTAAATTCACCTGACTGACGAACAGTTGGATCAATGCCAGCAAAGGCAACTAATGCAGAGGAATTTTTAAATCTGCTTATATCACCGATTTCTGCAAGGATAGTTGCAGCACCAATTATGCCTATTCCGGGGATTGTATGTAAGTAACAATCAAACTGTTCATAGTATTTCATGATTTCAATATCAAGAGCTTCAATCTGCTTATCAAGAAAATTCATTCTGTCAATGAGTTGTTTTAACTGGAAAGAGAAAGCATCCTGTGCTATCTTAATACCAAAGGTATCAGCTGCAGCTTCTTTGATGGAAATGGCTTTAGCTTTGGTAAGTCGGTTGTGGCTCTTATCTTTTATGATTTCAAAGAGCTCATCTATTGGTGCATTCTCAATATTCTCAGGGGTGAGATACTTTTCCAGAATGCCCATGGATGTGCTCACCCAAAGAGAAGAAAACTGTTTTTCGTACTCTGGGAAAATCTGTTCCATAATTGTGCCGATTCGCAGCTTAATTTCAGTTCTAGAAGAAATGACAGAATCACGATAACGACATAACTGACGCATGGCAAGGATGTTTTCATCAGCCATGGAAGTAGTCCCAAACTGACCGAAACGTATCACTTCTGCAATCAAAAAAGAGTCAATTGAGTCGTTTTTGGTTTGTCGTATATACATTTTTCTCAAAGAATCAGACTGGATAGGATTGATTACATAAATGGTATATCCTTTTGTTTTTAGAAATGAATAAATAGGATACCAGTAATGACCTGTAGCTTCCATGCCAAAGACACAAGGGGAATTACCGATATTTTTGAAAATGAAATTCATAAGCGAATCAGCGCCTTTGTGTGTAGTTGCAAAGCGAAGAGAACGACCGATTTGTTTACCTTCAGGTGAAACAATGGATGCTTCATGATGATTTTTGCCAATATCAATGCCTACGATGTACATAATTGAAATCCTTTCTTTTGTGAATTGTAAGTAGATAGAATCCTCACTTCAATGCGGGTTACAATCTGGTTAGATATACGAAGTACAGCAGAAATGCTGTCAACATCCAGCTAATACGCAAAATCCTGCAAAGCAGAGGGAGCAGTCTCAATGAACGAAGTCACAAGTGCTTCAAGAGTGGTGACGCACACCTCTATCTATTACAGGATAATTGTGAAATAGGAATAAAAGAAAAGCAATAGATAGAAAAAGACTGCTTTGATTCCTATGTGTTTAGCATACCAGAGTGGTTTAAACTCTGCAGATGATATTATAAGAGATGGAAGCCAACTGGAAAATGGTAAGTTGAAACCAAATGTAAAGTACCAAACTGGAGAACATGAATATATTTATCAAACAAATGAAGATGGATTGATTTCACATGCAAGTACTGATAATCTTCAAATAAAAACACATGAAGGTAGATTAAATCATAACTCCAATACATATGGTAAAGAAGTAGGTGACCATGCAGGACATATTTTTGGGGATAGATTTGGTGGTTCGCCAGAGTTAGATAATCTTGTTTCACAAGCACAAAGGGTTAATCAGAGCGAGTTTAAAATTATTGAAAATGAGTGGGCAAAAGCATTGGAGAATGGACAAAAAGTTACAGTAGATATTGATATTAATTATGCCAGCTCGAGTAGTAGACCAACATCCTTTGATGTATCATATACTATAGACGATATACCATTTTTTAAACACATTGAAAACTAGGAGGTTTATATGAAAGATAATTTTGAAGATAAATTCATGGAAATTCAAACAGGTTTAATTTCGTTATGCTTAGAAGTGACGAGAAGTAAGATTGATAAAATATTTGCGTATGCGTCGATTGAGAAGAAAAGCACAATGTTTAATGCCTTTTTTGAAAGAGATGGAAAAGTTTTGACAATAAATCAATTAAATATTGATAGAGGAATTGTAATGGAATTTTTAAAAATTGGAACAACAGATTTGGAAAAAATAAAAAAAATATGCGAACAAAATGAGATTAAAACACCAACAGAAATAAAAATGTATTATGATGTGAAAACGGGTAAGTATAATGCAGATTATAAGTATAATGAAGTATGTTCGGATAAGACAGGCATTAGTTCGGGCGAGGTATTTATGAAGTGGTATAATGAAATAAAAGAAAATAATTAAATTTAATTATGTCTCCACATAAGGACACTCAACAAAGTAAATTATTTTGGTCTTTAAATTAATCGGAATGGCTCTCACCGAAGGTGATGTAATCCATGTAGATTAATTTGAAGACCCTAGGGCGAAATTTTCCATCTGGGTGCACATAAGGACATCCGAATTCAAAACATAATATTTAGTTCCAAAATGCTGATATTAACGCACTTCTTTTAAAACAAAATTTTGTTGCGAAAGAGGTGCGGTTTTATGCGTGTAAGAAAAATGAATCAAGTTGACGTGAAACTACATGATTTAACCAAAGTAAAATTGAAAACTGCTGGTAACACTTTAGTTGTCCAGTTTACGGCTGGAAATAATAAAACCTGTACAGTCCGTAATCTGTCAAAAGATACTTACCTTGATACTCGTACTGGTGAGGTAAAGCAGAAGAAAAAATCCGAAAGTCGATACCAGTCTCCAAAGAGTGTGCGAAAAAGTATTAATCGTTTAATGGATTTAATACGGTGCAATGCCACAGACCCTGCCAAGTGTAAGTGGATTACGGTTACTTATGAAAATGTGATGACTGATGGCAAACAAGCCTTTCTGGATGCAAAGTTGTTCCTGCGAAAACTCAAGAGATATCTTGCCAAGCAGATTGAAATTAGTTCTGGTCAGCAGTCTTTCAACTATATCACAATAGCAGAACCTCAAGGGGAAAGTCATGGAAATTCGTGGCATCTGCACATTTTGTTAATTTTTGAAGATACTGCTCCATTTATCGAAAACGATACGATTACGGAACTATGGAGTCATGGTATCACTTTCACTCATAAAGTTTTTGATGGGGATGGTCTTGCGTTATATTTTAAAGTCTGTTTAAGTGATATAGAGTACGAAGATGATAATGCTGAAGATGAAGATAAAGATAATACTGATAAACCTGCTACAGTGGAAAAGTTGGTAGATGGTGTAACGAAGCAATTTATAAAAGGTGAGAGACTGAAATATTACCCTAGAGGTATTAATCTGTATTCTTCCAGTCGAGGAATGAAAAAGCCAGTAGTGGAAGAACTGACAAATAAAGAAGCTATGGCTCGTGTGGAAGATGCTAAGTTGGTGTATCGTGAGACTTATTCCATCGGTGCTGACAAGAAAGGCAATCTGGTAGATAAAAGATATTCAAACTAAATATGGACATGGTAAAGTAGGGACATTAAGTGATGGAACCAAAGTTGTTGCCAGACAAGGAAGTACAACAGGAGGTCCAACACTTGAAATAAATGTTTCAAATACTAAAGTGTATAAGATTAGGTATTAGGAGCGATTATATGGAAAATTGGAATGTTGTATTTGATGGAATTATTCCACGAGATAATTATCAAACACAAATTATTAATGGCGAGGATAAGGGTTTTATTATAGAATTAAAGAGTAACAATCACCATGTTATTATGAATTTTGGGGTGATTCAAGCTATAAGAATGATTGATGAAGGAATTGTACAAAATGAATTATATTCGTACAATGAAGTTGAAAAGTTTAAGAAAGATGGTTTTAAGAATGTAATATACGAAGTAATAGGTGGAGAATTTGCAAAACAAATACAGAATATTTCAGATGAATATTGGGATACTTTGGATGCAAAACATTATGTTGTAATTACTCAAAATTATAATATTGATATTATTACAGAATGGGAACCTGAAATAAATATATTATAAGATTTAACTATGGTTATACATTCGGACATCTAATAACCTACACCTCATGTCCGTCTATTAATTAACCATTATGGCTGTTGCGAAGCAATTAAGAATCCATGATGTTAATTAATAGACGCTAGCGAAATTTTGCCGAGTTGGGTATACGAAAGGACATTGCAAAATCAAAATAGAATAGAATATAGAAAATAGAAAGCATTAGGTGTTTACAATTAAAGTATTTATGTGTTAATATGTGCACAGCTTCATAGGAAGATAATCGGTGCTTGCCAGGCCTTATGTGCCGTGGGAAGGTAAAAGGGAAACAGGTGTAAATCCTGTGCGATCTCGTCACTGTGAAAAGGGAGTAAAGCTTTGATAAAAGTCACTGACAAAAGTTGGGAAGGCTAAAGCTTTATGAAGATCTTACAGCCAGGAAACCTGCCAATTATCTGGTACAGGGTAATAACCCAGATCACGAGGAATTGGTCGTACTGTAAAGAGTCGCTGTATTAGCGGCTTGTTTGTTGACCGATTCTCCGTTCGATTTCGAGCGGAGTTTTTTGTTTCAATGAGTTTATCTCATGCATAACAAAAAACATGAATCATCAATAAAAAAAGGAGGAATAACTATGAAGAAGAAATTATTAGCACTTATGCTATCGTGCGCATTAGCAGCAGGAACAGTAGGAGGATGTGGAAGTAACGATGATACCGAATCGACTGAAAAAGTTGGAAAGGTAGATGATCAGGCAGCAGCAGATGAGGTGGCAGAGCTTATTGATGCCATCTATGTGCAGGAGAGAACTGACAAAACAGATGAGCAGTGTAAGGCTGCAAAGGAGGCTTGGGATAATTTGACAGACAAGCAAAAGGAACTGGTACAGGGAGAATATGCAGATCCTGATTATTTTGGAAGAGATACTGGTGATGCATCAAAGGATGATCCATTAAACTCAGATGATATTGGAGAGAACGAGCTTTTAGTCGTAAGCTTTGGAACTTCATTTAACGATAGTCGAGTAGAGGATATCAGTAGTATTGAAAAAGAGCTTCAGGAGCAATATCCAGACTGGTCAGTAAGACGAGCATTTACATCTCAGATTATTATTAATCATATTCAGGCAAGAGATGAAGAAAAAATCGACAATGTGGACCAGGCTCTTGAGAGAGCAGTTGATAACAAGGTAAAGAATCTTGTTATTCAGCCAACTCATTTGATGAAGGGAATTGAGTATGAGCAACTCATGGCTTCTGTTGATAAATATAAAGAGAATTTTGAAAAGGTTACAATTGCACAACCACTTTTAGGTGATGTTGGAGCAGATGAGACAGAGACAAATACAGACAAAGAAAATGTGGCAAAGGCTGTTGTTGAGGATGCCTACAAGGATTCGGGCTATGATAGCCTTGAGGCAGCAGAAGAAGATGGCGTTGCCTTTGTATTAATGGGTCATGGAACTTCACATTCTGCAAAGGTAACATATACACAGATGAAAAAACAGATGACAGACCTTGGATATGAGAATATATTTATCGGAACTGTTGAGGGTGAGCCGGAAGAGACTGCATGTGAAAATGTAATTGATTCTGTAAAGGAAGCTGGATACAAAAAAGTTGTATTAAGACCTCTTATGGTAGTTGCAGGAGACCACGCCAATAATGACATGGCAGGCGATGATGAGGACTCATGGAAGAGCATGTTTGAAGCTGAAAAAGCATTTGATTCAGTAGATGCCCAAATTTCAGGACTTGGTTCAATTGAAGCAATCAGAGCAATTTATGTAGCTCATGCAAAAGAGGCAATTGAGAATCAGATTGCAGTTGAATTGACTTCAAATGACAAATCCACAGGAGTACTTGCAGATGGTGAGTATACAGCTGAGTTTAAGACAGACAGCTCAATGTTTCATGTAAATGATTCAAAGAATGGACTTGGAGATCTTACAGTAAAAGATGGAAAGATGACAATCCATATTAGCCTAGTATCAAAGAAGATTTCAAAGCTCTATTTAGGAAAGGCCGAGGACGCTGGAAAAGATGGGGCACAGGTGATTGAGGCAACAACAGACACTGTTACATATGAGGATGGAACTACAGAGGAAGTATATGGATTTGATGTACCGGTAGAGAGTCTGGACAAGGAATTCGACCTTGCAATTTTCGGAAGCAAGGGAACCTGGTATGACCATAAAGTAAGCGTAACAAATCCACAGAAAAAATCACAAGAGCTAGCAGATGGAAAATATTCTGTAAATGTTACATTAGAGGGCGGTTCTGGAAAAGCAACAGTAAACTCACCGGCAACAGTCAAGGTCAAAGATGGTAAGGCATATGTAACTATCGTATGGAGTAGTAAAAATTATGATTACATGATTGTAAATGGAGAAAAATACATGAATGAAAACGATGGAGATTTCTCAACATTTACCTTCCCGGTTGATGGATTAGACTGCAAAATGGATGTGATTGGAGATACAGTTGCCATGGGAACTCCACATGAAATAGAATACGTACTTACTTTTGAATCAGCTAATATTGAATAGAATAATAAATAAAAATGAAGAAAATAAAAGAAATAATTTGTCTTCTCATTGTATTTGCATTTCTTCTCGGTGCCTGTGGCACCGGGGGTAAGGCAGATACAGGTAAAGAAGAAAGTGGAATAGATTTTGAAAGTCTTGAAAAGACTGGAAGTGTAGAGCTTTCTTACGCTACACAGTTTAATATAGATAAGTATGGTGAATATGAAATGATTACGATCGTTGATGGCGGTCGTTTTTTGCTTGTTTCAGAGGATGCGCCGGTACCGGATAATATCCCTGAAGATATAACAGTGATTAAAAAGCCATTGACAGATGTTTATTTACTTTCAAGCTGTGCAATGGATTTGATAGTACAAACAGATTCAATGGACTGTATAAAATATACAGCAACCAAAAAGGAGGACTGGTGTGTAGAAGAAGCAGTCACAGCAATAGAAAATGGAGAGCTAACCTATGCAGGAAAATACAGTGCACCTGACTATGAAATGCTTGTGGCTGGAGACTGTAAATTTGCAATATCAAACACAATGATAAATCACAACCCTGAGGTCAAAGAGAAACTCGAAGAGCTTGGAATATCGGTTATGATAGAAAGAAGCAGCTATGAAACTCATCCACTTGGAAGACTTGAATGGATAAAAGTTTACGGAGTATTGTTTGACAAAGAGGAAGAGGCAAATGCTTATTTTGACCAACAGGTAGGGGAAGTTGAACCCATAATGGAAAAAGACAATACCGGCAAAAAAGTTGCATTTTTTGCGGTGAATTCAAATGGTTCTATTACTGTTAGAAAGCCTAATGATTATGTGGCAAAAATGATTGAGCTTGCTGGTGGAAACTATGTACTGTCCGGATATGTCGAAGAGGAGCAGAATGCTCTTTCATCAATGAATATGCAGGTTGAGGATTTCTATGCATGGGCAAAGGATGCCGATGTGCTTATATACAATGGAACAATTGAGGGAGAGCTGTCAAGTATTGATGAATTGATAGAAAAAAACAGTCTGTTTGCGGATTTTAAGGCAGTAAAAAATGGAATGGTTTTTACCACCGGAAGTGATTTTTATCAGCAGACATCCCAGACCTGCATTTTTATAGAAGACTTGAATAAGGTACTTGAAGAAGAAAATGTAGGAGAGAACAAATTCCTGAAAAAACTGAAGTGATAAACTGAGGTGACAAATTGAGGTAGTGATAAGAAATGAAACGATACATAACATCTTTTTTTGTGATAACTGCATTATTGATAGGATTATTTATATGGAATGTGGCTTATGGAAGTGTTGAATTGTCACTTGGGCAGATAGTTGATATCTTCTGTGGCAACAAGAGTGATATAACATCATACAATATCATCTGGCAGATTCGTATGCCACGAATAATAGCTGCAATCGTACTGGGAGGGGCACTTTCTGTATCCGGTTTTTTACTTCAGAGCTTTTTCCAGAATCCAATTGCGGGACCGTATGTGCTTGGAATTTCATCGGGAGCAAAGCTTGTTGTTGCACTTACAATGATTTTTTTGCTAAGTCAGGGTGTGGTAATAAATTCTTTTGGGATGGTAGCAGCAGCGTTTGCAGGTTCAATTCTTGCAATGGGATTTGTTCTTTTAATTTCTCTAAGAGTCCAAAGGATGTCACTGCTTGTGGTATGTGGAATTATGATTGGTTATATCTGTTCTGCTATTACAGATTTCTGTGTAACCTTTGCAAATGATTCCAATATTGTAAACCTTCACAACTGGTCACTTGGAAGCTTTTCCGGTATGACATGGGACAATATAAAAGTTATGGTAATTTTGGTTTTTGTATCGGTTCTTATTACATTTTTTATGGCAAAACCAATCAGTGCTTACCAGATGGGAGAGAACTATGCAAAAAATCTGGGAGTAAATGTGAAGCTGCTTAGAGTGATGATGATTTTGCTGTCTAGTATTTTATCAGCATGCGTGACAGCCTTTGCTGGACCGATTTCCTTTGTGGGAATAGCAGTGCCACATCTTA
The DNA here is from genome assembly GCA_045122195.1 of Agathobacter sp. Taxonomy (GTDB): domain Bacteria; phylum Bacillota; class Clostridia; order Lachnospirales; family Lachnospiraceae; genus Roseburia. Next base: position 217,814 of record JBGVHH010000037.1, on the reverse strand, counting down.
TTAAGGCTGCCACAAAGACCTCAAAGCCAGTGGTTCTTATTCCCGGATGCTTTCTGGGAGGAGCGGTTATAACGTTGTTCTGTGATGGAATTGCGAGAACTGTTTTTGCGCCAACAGAAGTAAGCATTAGTTCAGTGACAGCGTTGCTATTAGTTCCAGTAGTAATTTATGCAATGGTTAAAAGACAGGGGGAGAGAGTATGAGTGCAAGGACGCAAAGTTTAGTTGTCGGCTATAAAAAATCACCCCTCATAAGCAACATTAATCTTGAAATAAAAAAGGGGAAGGTTCTTACCTTGATTGGACCAAATGGATGTGGTAAATCCACAATTCTAAAGACGCTTACAAAGCAGTTAGAAGCACTTGGGGGAACCGTTTACATAGGTAAAGAGGATTATAAAAAACAAAGAGAGAAGCAACTGGCCAGACAGATGGCGATGGTAATGACCGAGCGATTAAAAACTGAGCTGCTTTCATGTAAAGAGGTAGTAGCATCAGGAAGATATCCATACACGGGAACTTTTGGTATACTGTCAAAAGAAGATTGGGAGAAAGTGGATGAAGCCCTTAACATGGTACAGGCAAAAGATGTGGCAGATAGGGATTTTAACGAGATAAGTGATGGACAGCGTCAGAGAATAATGCTTGCAAGGGCAATATGTCAGGAGCCGGAAATTCTGGTGTTAGATGAACCTACATCCTTTTTGGATATGAGATACAAACTGGATATCCTTCAGAATATCAGAAGGCTTGCAAGAGAAAAAAATATGGCAATTATAATGTCCCTTCACGAGCTTGACCTTGCCCGTCAGGTGTCTGATAATATTGCTTGTATAAAGGGTGAAAATATTGATATGATAGCTACACCAGGAGAAATTTTTGCAGGAGATTACATTCAAAAACTCTATGGAGTGGACAAGGAATGTTTTGACCCACTGACAGGGCAGATGAATCTTTGTGGCAATAAAGGTGAGCCGAAGGTGTTTGTGATAAGTGGCGGAGGCTGTGGAATACCAGAATTCTACAGGCTTCAAAGGGAAAATATTCCATTTGCGGCAGGAATACTTTTTGAAAATGATATAGAATACCCAATTGCAAAGTCACTGGCATCAAGTGTGATTTTTGAAAAAGCTTTTTATGAGATAAGCGATGAAAAGCTTACTCAGGCAAAAGAGATGATAGATAAATGTGATAGATGTATTTGTCTGATAGATGAATTTGGACCTTTGAACGAGAAAAATAAGTTACTTATGGAATATGCAAAGAAGATTGGAAAATTAGAATGGCAAAAGTAATAATGGTACAGGGAACCATGTCAAATGCAGGAAAAAGCCTTGTGGTGGCTGGCCTTTGCAGGGTTTTCAAGCAGGATGGCTACAGGGTGGCTCCCTTTAAATCCCAGAACATGGCATTAAATTCATATATTACAGAAGACGGACTTGAGATGGGACGAGCTCAGGTGATGCAGGCTGAAGCCTGTCAGATAAAGCCACAGGTGTGCATGAATCCGATTCTGCTAAAGCCTACGAATGATGTAGGTTCACAGGTGATAGTAAACGGTGAAGTAATTGGGAATATGTCTGCAAGAGAGTATTTTTCATACAAAAAAGAACTGATTCCTGATATAAAAAAAGCTTTTCATGAATTGGAAAAGCAGGCTGACATCATCGTGGTTGAAGGAGCAGGAAGCCCGGCAGAGATTAATCTAAGAGATAATGACATAGTAAACATGGGACTTGCAGAGATTCTTGATGCGCCTGTGCTTTTGGTAGGAGATATAGATAGGGGCGGAGTTTTTGCACAGCTTCTAGGAACCATAATGCTTTTATCTGAGGAAGAAAGAGACAGGATAAAAGGTCTGGTGATAAATAAATTCAGAGGGGATAAGTCTATTCTTGATTCAGGAATAACAATGCTTGAGGAAAAAGCAGGCATTCCTGTAACAGGAGTTTTACCATACATAAATGTATCAATTGATGATGAGGACAGTCTTAGCAGCAGGCTTTTGAACAAAGTTGATGGACTTATAAATATAGCTGTAATCCGACTTCCAAGATTATCAAACTTTACTGACTTTTCTGCTTTTGAGCAGGTAGAAGGCGTAAGCGTAAATTATGTGAAAAATCCAAGAGACTTGGAAAAGGCTGACATGATAATTGTTCCCGGAAGTAAAAATACCATTGCTGATATGAAGTGGTTAAGAGAGTCTGGCTTTGAAGCAGAGATTAAAAAGCAGTCCAAAGAAAAAATAATATTTGGAATCTGCGGAGGATATCAGATGCTTGGAAATGCGATACATGATCCGGATTTTGTGGAGGAAGGCGGAAGTATTCGTGGCATGGAGCTTCTTGATGTGGAGACAATACTTCTTCCCGAGAAGAAAAGAACACAGACCAGATTTGTGATAGGAGGCTGTGATGGTGTTTTTTCATGTCTAAACGGCGAGGAGCTTTTGGGATATGAGATACATATGGGAAATACCTCACTTGGAGCAAATGCACAGGATTTTCCGGGAGGTGCAAAGGGTAAAAATCAGAGCGAAAATGTTTATGGTTCATATATTCATGGATTTTTTGACGGGGGATTAATTGCATATAAAACCATACAGATTCTTGCAAAAAATAAGGGAGTAGAGCTTGCCAAAAATTCTGTAGAAAATTACGAAGAATTTAAGCAGACACAATATGATATTCTTGCAGATATGATTAGAAAACATATGGATATGGATGCAGTTTATCGCATGTTAAAATAGCCTTAGGAGATGACAAAAGATGGATTATTATACCAAGATAAAGAAAAACTGGGATGCAGTTGCCAAGCCATTAGACGGAATGGGAGTATTTGAGGAGTTAACAGCCAAAATAGGACAGATACAGCAGAAGGAGGTTCCGGTTACCGATAAAAATGTGGTATTTGTGCTTTGCGCAGACAATGGCATAGTTGAAGAGGGAATAAGCCAGTCTGACCAGAGTGTTACAGCAATCTGTGCGGAGAATATTGCAAAGTCAAAATCAACTGTTGGAATCATGGCAAAGACTGTAGGTGCTGATGTGGCTATAATTGATGTGGGAATCAATTCTTCGCAGCAGTTTGAAAATGTCAGAGATTTTAAGATAAGAAAAGGCACCAGAAATTTTTCCAAGGAGCCTGCAATGACAATGGAAGAGTTGGATGAGGCCATAGAGACAGGAAAAAAACTTGTTCTTGAGTACAAGAACATGGGGTATGAGATGATTTGCACCGGAGAGATGGGAATCGGAAATACCACTACAAGCAGTGCAGTTGCGGCATCTTTGCTTGGAATGAAAGCAGAGGAAGTAACAGGAAGAGGCGCTGGATTAAGTGATGAAAAACTGGCACACAAGAAGAAGGTTATTGCTGATGCTATTGATAAATATCAAATTGACCCAGGAGATACCAAGGAGATTCTTCGAACTTTGGGAGGCTTTGATATTGCTACTATGTGTGGAGTTTTTCTTGGGGGAAGCCTTTACAATGTACCAATTGTAATAGATGGATTTATCAGTATGGTTGCAGCGCTTGCAGCTGAAAGAATAGTGCCAGGAACTAAAGACTGTATGATTCCTTCTCACATGAGTAAGGAGCCTGGTGTAGTGAAAATAGTGGAAGAACTGAAACTTACACCGGTGATTGATGGGCATATGGCTTTGGGAGAAGGCACCGGGGCTGTGATGATGCTCTCATTGTTAAATATAGCAAATGAAGTATATAAGAGCAGCTTTTCTTTTGATGAGGCAGGCGTAGGTCAGTACGAGCGCTTTTAGGAGGCAGAATGATAACCCTTGTGTTAGGCGGAAGTGGAAGTGGAAAAAGTGAATTCGCGGAGTCACTTCTTTTGAAAACGGAGTCAAAAAATAAATATTACATAGCAACTATGAAGGTCTACGGAGAAGAGGGGCAGAAAAAGGTGGACAGACATCGCAAGCTCAGAGAGGGAAAAGGCTTTTTTACAATCGAAAGTCCTACGGACATCTATAATGCGTGCAGTAAAGGTTGTAAGGGCAATAATTGTTCAGCTATTGTGGAATGCATGTCCAATCTGATTACAAATGAGATGTTTACAGAAAATGAAGCAGAAAGTAGAATTATTCAAAAAGAAGTAGTAGTTGAAAAAGTTATAAATGATATAATAAAGGCATCGTATTTGTTTGAGGATCTCATTATTGTCAGCAACAATATTTTTGATGATGGAATAGAATACGATGAACAGACGAGGGGGTACATCTGTGCACTGGGAGAGATAAACCAAAAGATAGCTAAGCTGGCAGATCGGGTGTACGAAGTTGTAGTTGGAATACCTGTCAAACAGAAGGGAGAAATATAATGAAATCTAAAATCAAAACTTTTTTCAAATCATTTGCAGTAGCGTTTTCAATTTATAGTAAGATACCGATGCCTACATTTAAATGGGGCTCTGATGATATGAAATATCATTTCTGCTTTTTTCCTTGGGTGGGAGCAATCATAGGAATTATTTTATATGACTGGAATGCATTTGCATACATTTTTGAAATAGATAAACTTTTGTACATAACAATCGCAATTGCAATACCACTGATTATCACGGGTGGATTTCATGTGGATGGATTTATGGATACCATGGATGCAATTCATTCATATCAGGACAGAGAAAAAAGGCTTGAGATATTAAAAGATCCACATGTTGGAGCTTTTTCTGTAATAAGTGTTATAGGGTATTTTTTGATTTTTACAGGCTGTATGGCAGAGCTTAGTCAAAAAGCTTTTTATGTATTTTGCTTCTCGTTTTTCCTTTCACGAGTGCTTAGTGGATTGTCTGTGATGATTATTCGTCCCGCAAAAAAAGATGGTATGTTAAATATGTTTTCTACAACTGCAGAGAAAAATACAGTAAAGATAGCACTTTTGATTCAAGGTGTTATTTGTATGGCGCTTATGATAATTATTTCACCACTTCACGGTCTTGTTGCCATCGGTGCAGCAGTGCTTTCGGTTATGTACTATATACATGAAAGCTACAGCAAATTTGGCGGAATAACTGGTGACTTGGCAGGATTTTTTGTTTGTATCTGTGAACTTTCAACTGTTGTATTACTGTCACTTGTATCTATACTGTTTTATTAATTGGAAGTCACTGGGAGAAAAAAATGGAACTATATATTGGTGGATATGCCCAGGGAAAACTGGCATATGTAAAAAGGCTCTATCCAGATGCAAAAAAATTTGATGAGAACGATTTTGACTGTCTATGGGATTTTTCTAATCTGGATTCGCAGAAGGTGATTATCAACCATTTTCACCTGATTGTAAAAAAAGGTCTTGATGAAGAGAAGATAGAAAAGCTTTTGAAGTATAAAAATAATCTTGTAATCATTAGTGACGAGATTGGAGGCGGAGTTGTTCCAATAGAAGAATCAGAAAGAATATATAGAGAAAAAACCGGGAGAATACTTACTAGGCTCGCATCTGAGTCAGAGTGTGTGGTGAGAATAATATGCGGATTGGCACAGAGAATCAAATAATTTTTTATTTCATAAGGCATGGGAAGACACCGGGAAATAGTGAGGGCAGATATATCGGAACAACTGATGAGGGACTGTCTGAAGAAGGAATTTTGGAGCTTAAGCAAAAAAAACTTGATGTTGAATTTGAATATGTGTTCTCAAGTCCTATGAGAAGATGTACTGAAAGTGCCAAGATACTTACAGGTAAAAAAAAAGAGACTATTGAAGCCTTTAAGGAAATAGATTTTGGAGATTTTGAAGGGAAAAACTATAAAGAACTGGCAGATAATACTGACTATCAGAAATGGATAGATAGTAATGGGACAATGACATTTCCTGGGGGAGAAGAATTGTCACATTTTAAGGAGAGAACAGTTAAAGCTTTTTTCCAGATTATGGATATGGTGGAAGCAAGATTATCTGACAAAAATCAGAAAACTGATGCTGGCAAACCGACAAGAGTTGCAGTTATTGTACATGGTGGCACCATAATGGCTGTCTTGGAGAGATTGTTTTTGGGAGAGTATTACAGCTATCAGGTAAAAAACGCAGAGGGGTATGTTTTTACAGTTAGCAGACAAAACGAGAAAGAATGGCAATTTTCAGATTTAAGGAGATGTTGATGCTTAATCATATAATCGCTTTTCTATGTGGATTTGTTTTGGATTTGATAGTAGGAGATCCATATTGGCTGCCTCATCCAATCAGATGGATAGGAGGATTGATTGGCAAACTGGAAAAGCATTTTTTACAGGACGAGAACCAGACATCAAAGGCAAAAAGACAAAAGGGAATCTTAACGGTTGGTATTGTGATTGCAATTACAGAACTGTTGGTTGTAGTCATATTAGTTGGTGCATATATTATTAATCCAGTTTTGGGGATTGTTGTTGAAACTGTTATGACGTATCAGCTTCTTGCAACAAAATGCCTTAGAAAAGAAAGTATGAAGGTATACAAGGCGTTGCTACAGGTTGAGAGAGGAATGGGGACAATTGATGATGCCAGATATGCAGTCTCTATGATTGTAGGAAGAGATACCAAGAACCTTGATGAAATTCAGATAGCAAAGGCAACCGTTGAAACAGTAGCCGAAAACACTTCTGATGGTGTTATTGCACCCATGCTTTTTCTGGCAATTGGCGGACCAATTGCTGGTTTTTTCTACAAATCAATAAATACAATGGATTCCATGATTGGGTACAAAAATGACAGATTTATGGATTTCGGAAGATGCGCGGCAAAGCTTGATGATGTAGTAAATTTTCTTCCGTCAAGAATAAGCGCATGGCTTATGATAATAAGTTGTATTTTTTTAGGGAAAAAATACAGTGCATCTAATGCATATAGGATATTTAAAAGAGACCGTTTTAATCATAAAAGTCCTAATTCAGCGCAGACCGAAAGTGCCTGCGCAGGAGCACTTGGAATACAGCTTGCGGGGGATGCAAGTTATTTTGGGAAAATAGTAAAGAAGCCTTTTATAGGTGATAAATTACGAAAAATAGAGATAGATGATATAAAAAGAGCCAACAATCTTTTGTATGCAACTGCAATTATAGGAGAGGTGCTGTTTGCATCAGTTTTAGTGGGGGTATTTTGGGGTGGAATAATTTAGTTTAGAGGAAAATAAGATGCATGGTGGAGACATTTATAGAAACAAAATAGAATATGATTTTTCAATAAATCTAAACCCCTGTGATACACCAAAGCAGGTCCTTGAAGCAGCAAAAAAATCGCTGGACCTCATAGACACATACCCGGATATAAAATGTGAGAATTTAAAACAACAACTGTCCGGATTATTTGGAATTGATTCAAATTGCATAATCTGTGGAAACGGAGCATCGGAGATTCTTATGGCTGTGGTTCATGAGGTTAGACCCCAGAAAGCTTTGCTTTTTGCACCGGGGTTTTCAGGTTATGAGCATGTATTAAGGGCATATGATACCAAGGTATCTTTTTGTTTTGACGAATTTGATTTAGACAGGAAAATTCGAACCCTAAGGCCGGATATCTTTATCTATGCAAATCCTAACAATCCAACAGGGCGACTCAGAACCAGGGAAGAAATAGAGGCGTTAGCGGATGCATGTCAGAAATCAGGAACAGTGTTTGTGGTGGACGAATGTTTTATTTCGCTTACGGGAAAAGAAAGAGAGTCTTCCATGATCCCAGTGCTGGGCAGATATAAGAATGCGATTGTTCTTCGGGCTTTTACCAAGAGTTTTTCAGTGCCGGGAGTAAGACTTGGATTTGCGATTATAGAAAATGAAAAGTTTGCAGTTTCAATAGAACGACATCTGCCGGAGTGGAATGTTTCGGTTATAGCTCAATGTGTAGGAAATGCAGCCTGCAAAGAGAGAAAATTCATAGAAAAGTCTGCCGAGTACATTGCAAAAGAAAGAGAGTATCTGTCAAAGGAACTCAAAGAGCTTGGTTTTGACGTGACACCTTCAGAGGCTAATTACATTCTTTTTTACAAGAATGAAAGTGAACTGGATAAAGCGTCAATATCAGAGGGCTCGAAGACCCTGTATGAAAAGCTGCTTGAAAGAGGAATATTAATAAGAGACTGTAGCGACTACAAGGGTCTTACCAGAGGCTACTATCGCATATCGGTTAAAAAACACGAAGATAATATTTATCTGATAGAGAAAATAAAAGAGGTTTTAGGAGAATAAAACTTTTATGGACATTAAAAATACAATTGAGTTCGTGCTTCCAAAGGATATTGAAGCCAGAAGCTTTGAACTGATTGGTGAAGAACTTAAAGAGAAGAATATAGTTTTAGACAGTGAGCAGGAGCCGGTTACAAAGCGTGTTATTCACACAACTGCTGATTTTGAATATGCCCAGACTATGACATATTCAAAGGATGCCATAAAAATAGCAAGAGAATTAATTAAAAACGGTGCAGACATTGTCACAGATACCAATATGGCAAAATCTGGAATCAACAAGACAACACTTGCTAAGTTTGGTGGAGAAGTTCACTGTTTTATGGCTGATGAAGATGTTGCCGCTGAGGCAAAAAAAAGACAAGTTACAAGAGCAACAGTGAGCATGGAAAAAGCTGCTTTAATAAAAAAGCCTGTGATTTTTGCTATTGGAAATGCGCCGACAGCTTTGATTAGTCTGTATGAGATGATGGAGCAGCACAAATTTAAGCCTGAATTTGTGATAGGCGTTCCAGTTGGATTTGTAAATGTGGTGCAGGCGAAGGAGCTTTTTGTGGAAAGTGATGTGCCGTATATCATAAACCGTGGACGAAAAGGTGGAAGCAATGTGGCTGCGGCAATTGTTAACGCATTAATGTATGGAATCTAAATTTTCCACATATGGTTGCATTAAGGTTAGCAGGAAAGCCAGAACGCGCTACGCTTGAACGAGGCTTTCCCGGGCAATCATAAGCTGATAATCAGCATGTAACTTGCACACGACTCGTCAAAAATAGAACAAATTTGGGGTAAACCTGCTCCCTGACAGACCCATACAAATCATAATACAAGTGGAAAATTTGAGTAAAATAATTACTGGGATAGGATATGAAATTTGGATTTACAACGGGAAGCTGTGCCGCAGCTGCTTCAAAGGCAGCGGCATTTATGCTTCTTACAGGAAAGACGAAAAACAAAATAGCGATTGAAACTCCAAAAGGGATTACCTTTGATGCGGATATAGTTGAGATAAAAAAAGAGGAAGACTCTGTCACCTGTGCCGTTGTTAAGGATGGAGGAGACGACCCTGATATTACAACGGGGGCACTTATTTTCTCAACTGTATGCATTGTGAACGATTTTGAAGGGGCTGTAGGTAATTATCAAAAAGAGAAGTCTGGTCATAATGTGATAATTGACGGAGGCTCTGGTGTTGGAAGAGTTACAAAGCCAGGGCTTGACCAGCCTGTTGGAAATGCTGCAATTAATCATGTACCAAGGCAAATGATTGAAAAGGAAGTTGCTAAGGTCATGGAACTTTGTGATTTTACAGGAACTCTTGCAGTGACAATCTCAGTAAGAGACGGGGAGGAGATTGCCAAGCAGACCTTTAACCCAAGGCTTGGAATAGAGGGTGGAATCTCTATACTTGGGACAAGCGGAATAGTTGAGCCAATGAGCCAAAAAGCGCTGCTTGATACCATAAAAGTAGAGCTTTCCCAGAAGCTTGCCCTAGGTCAGAAAGCGGTTGCAGTTTCTCCGGGAAATTATGGTCTTGATTTTATGAAAAGGACATATGATTTCGACCTTGATAAAAGTGTAAAATGCAGTAATTTTATTGGAGACACAATTGATTTTGCAATCGAGTTTGGTTTTGAAAAGCTGCTTCTTACCGGACATATAGGAAAACTGATAAAACTCTCTGGAGGGATAATGAACACTCACTCCAAGGAGGGGGACTGCCGTATGGAGCTTTTGGCAGCTGCCGCAATAAGAAAGGGGGCAACTGCCCAGACAGCAAAAGCGATACTTGATGCAGTCACAACAGAAGAGGGGATTAGTATTCTTGAAAAAGAAAAAATACTTGAACCTGTCATGGAATTTGTAATGGATAAAATAATGTTTTTCCTGAGTAAAAGAGCTTCAGGAAAGCTTGAAATAGAGTGCATGGTCTATGCAAATCAGTATGGCCTGCTTGCAAAAAGTGATCATGCAGATGAATTGTTAAAGGAGATAAAATGGTACATTTCGTAGGTGCAGGAAGTGGAGCGGTGGATTTGATTACGGTCCGCGGTAAAAATTTACTCGAGAAGGCAGATGTGATAATTTACGCAGGCTCCCTTGTAAATCCCAAGCTTCTAGATTATGCAAAAACAGGCTGTAAATGCCTAAACAGCGCAAAAATGACACTTGATGAAGTGATAGAAGAGATAAAAAATGCAGAAGAAAATGAGCTAATGACAGTTCGCCTTCACACCGGCGAACCAAGCATATATGGTGCAGTAAGAGAACAGATGGATGTGCTTGATAAGCTGGGGATTTCCTATGACAGTACACCGGGGGTAAGTGCCTGCTTTGGAGCGGCGGCAAGTCTTAACCTTGAATACACCCTGCCGGAAGTGTCGCAGTCACTTATTATCACCAGAATGGAAGGAAGGACTTCTGTTCCACCAAAAGAAAGCATAGAAAGCTTTGCTTCCCATCAGGCGAGCATGGCAATCTATCTAAGCACAGGTATGTTGGAGGAATTGTCGAAGAGACTGATAGATGGAGGATACAGCCCGGACACACCGGCTGCTCTTGTATATAAAGCAACCTGGCCGGAGGAGATAAAGCTTGTAGGAACTGTAAATACGCTTTCAGATATGGCAAAAGAGCATGATATCACAAAAACTGCCATTGTCTTGGTAGGGGAAGCAATTGCACAGAGCGGATATGAAAAATCCAGACTCTATGCACCGGATTTTGAGACTGAATTCAGGAGAAAAAAGATTGATAATTAGAGTATGTTTTTTTACTGAGGCAGGAAAACAAAAGGCTTTGGAGTTATTTGAGAAACTACATAATTTTACACCGTTTTATTTTGAACGTGAGAAGGACGATTTTAAAGATTGGCTTTCTGATAGCTTTAGGAAGCATCTGCCGATTTTGTTTGTGGGTGCGTGTGGAATTGCAGTAAGGGAAATTGCTCCTTTTGTAAAGGATAAATTAAGTGATTCTCCAGTTCTTGTAATGGATGAAAAAGGCGAATTTATAATCCCTATTTTGTCAGGGCACATGGGAGGTGCCAATGAGCTTGCAAGGATTTTTTCAGATGCAATAAGTGCAACTTCTGTAATAACCACTGCAACAGATGTAAGAGGAAAGTTTTCAGTGGATGTTTTTGCCAGATTAAATGGATTTAACATCGCGGATAAAAAGTCAATTGCCAAGGTTTCGAAGAAGGTTTTATCCGGAGAGAAAATAATCATGGCGGTGGAGGACCACATAGAAATTGAAGCACAGGATATTCCAGCAGAAATAGAACTTTTTAGGGTTTCGGAGTGGAAACGTGTTAATGACAAAAAGTCAGTTGATGTTTTAGTAAGTGACGAAGAAAAAATACCAAATACGCTCTGGCTTGTGCCAAAGCACATGGTATTTGGAGTGGGCTGTAAAAAGGGAAAAACCTTTGAAGAATTAGAGAACTTCTGGCAAGCAAATGCCAAAGCTGAGTTAGCGCAGCTTTTTGGAATTTTTTCAATTGATATAAAGAAAAATGAAACAGGACTGATGGAAGCTGCGCAGTTTTTTCATGTTCCATTTATCACATTTTCAGCAGAGGATTTGGCAAAGGTTGAAGGAGAATTTTGTGAATCAACGTTTGTGGAATCAAAAACAGGAGTATCAAATGTATGCGAAAGAGCTGCTGTTCTTGGAAGTGAAAATGGAAAACTAATAAAAAGTAAAACAGCAGAAAATGGAATGACGCTTGCAGTAGCATATAGAAAGGCAAAGATTATTAAATGGCAGGAATAATATATGTTGTAGGAATGGGCCCGGGAAGCAGGGAAATGATGACAGAGCAGGCCCTTTCAATAATAGAAAAATCAGATGTGGTAGTGGGATACACTGTCTATGTAAAATTGGTTCAGGAAATTTTTCCAGAGAAAGAATACAAGACCACAGGAATGAGACAGGAGATAGAAAGATGCAGGCTGTGTTTTGAATTGGCACAGGAAGGAAAAAGCGTTGCAATGGTATGTAGCGGAGATGCAGGCGTGTACGGAATGGCAGCGCCTATTTATGAATTGTCTGCTGAGTACAGCGATGTAGAAATAGAGATAATTCCCGGCATCACAGCTGCAAACAGTGGAGCGGCAGTTTTGGGCTGTCCGTTAAACCACGATTACTGCGTGATTAGTCTTAGTGATTTGCTTACTCCATGGGAGACGATAGAAAAAAGGTTAAAAGCAGCGATTGAGGGCGATTTTGCAATTGCAATCTACAATCCTTCCAGCCATAAGAGAGCTGACTATCTGGAAAAAGCCTGCCGCATTATGATGGAGGCGGGAGCCAATGAAGATAGAAAATGTGGATACGTGGAGAATATCGGGCGAGAAAACACCAGCTGCCATGTATGTACACTAGGGGAGCTTATGCATGCAAAAGTAAATATGTTTACCACTGTTTTTGTGGGCAATTCCCAGTCGGAAAATATGGATGGGAAGCTTGTTACTAAAAGAGGATATCGCATATGAAAGATATTTTGATTTATTCAGGAACTACAGAGGGGCGTACACTGGCACAAATTCTGGCAAAGTCAGGATTTCATTGTGATGTCTGTGTAGCGACAGAATATGGTTCCCTTGTGATGGAGGAATCAGATAACATCACCATAAAACAGGGGCGTCTGGATGAAAACCAGATGAGAGAATTGTTCGAAAGTAAAGCGTACGAGGCTGTAATTGATGCCACGCATCCCTTTGCAACTGAGGTGTCAGGGAACATCGTAAACAGCCTTTCTGCTTTGACTAATCCCCCCTTGTACAGACTTAAAAGAGATGTAAGTCTGGAACTGGATGGAATAAAAACCTTTGAAAATACAGATTCCTGCGCGAAAGCCCTAGCGGAGGCTGTGGAAAAAACTGCAGGGAATATTCTGATTACAACAGGAAGCAAGGAGCTTTCCTATTTTTGCAGGAATGAGAAGTTAAAAGAGCGAATTATTGTAAGAGTGTTACCGGGACTTGAGAGTATAAATCTCTGCTACGAAAATGGACTTTTGGGCAGACAGATTATAGCAATGCAGGGACCTTTTTCAGAGGAGATTAATCTTGCGATTATAAGGCAGTACAACATCAGCGTTATAGTTACCAAGGAAAGTGGAAAAATCGGTGGTGTTGATGAGAAAATTTCTGCGGCAAAAAAAGCAGGAATCGATTGTTTTCTGATTCGAAAACCAGTCACGAATTTATACAAAAAAGAATATACACTTGAAGAAATTTGCAGGATTTTTTCTGTAAATCCGAAAGCTTTCATGAAGACCACGGACTTGTCGGTTAAAAAATCTGAGACTGTAAAAGCTGACGACATAGTCTCAAACGAACCAAAATCGCATAACGTGGAAGTGAGCATATGCGGAATCGGCATGGGAAGTACTGATTATCTCACAGAAGCCGTAAAAAGCAAAATAGAAAACGCAGATGTGATTTTTGGGGCTCCTAGAATGATAGAGCTTGTGGACAGACTGAATGCAGATTGTTTTATGATAGATAAGGCTCTAAAAAGGAAGCTGGTTTATCCATATTATCTGGCAAAAGATATTGTGCCTGTTATTCAGAAGCTTTTTGATGACAATAATTATGACAAGGGATATCCAAAGGTTGTAGTTCTCATGTCCGGAGATACCGGATTTTACAGTGGAACGAAAAAGTTATGTGAGAAGCTACAGACGCTTTCAAACGTGAGCATAAACGTGTATCCGGGAGTATCTTCTGTGTCTGCTTTGGCTGCAAAACTGTGTACAAGCTGGAATGATGCAGTTATTATTTCAACCCATGGGGTGTTAAAGGAAGAGTGGCAGGCGAGAATGCTTGAAGCGGTGAAGACAAATCAAAAAGTCTTTTTTATCGCATCAGGAAGAAGTGATATCAATGAGATTGGCGGGCTTTTGCATGGACTTTCAGTATCAGTTTATCTGGGTAACCATCTTTCATATGAGGATGAATATGTCAAAACATTAAGTCCAGCAGAATGCGAGAAATTCGAGGACGAAGGTCTTTTTGTAGGTCTGATAAAAAATGAAACTGCTTTTTCCAAGAGAATCGTTCCAGGAAAATCCGATGAGGAATTTATTCGCGATAAAGTACCAATGACAAAGGAAGAAGTGCGGGAAATCTCCATTTGCAAATTGGCACTCACAGAAAACGCTGTTGTCTATGATGTGGGAAGTGGAACCGGTTCCATTGCTATTGAGATGGCGGCTCTGTCCTCTACCGTAAAGGTGTATGCAATTGAAACCAATCCGGCAGCAGTATCGCTTATCAGACAAAACAAAGAAAAATTCAATCTGCCAAACATTGAAGTTGTACAGGCTCTTGCACCAGAAGGTCTTGAAGAGTTAAAAGCTCCAACCCATGCTTTTATTGGTGGAAGTAAAGGTAATCTAAAGCAGATCCTTGATGCCCTTTACAGCAAAAACCAGAAAATGCGTGTGGTAATAAATGCAGTAAGTCTTGAGACAATTTCAGAGGCGAATTCGATTTTGGAATCGTATCCGATAGATAATCTTGATGTGGCAATGGTAAATATCAGCAAGGCAAAAAAACTAGGAGGCTATCATCTGATGCAGGCTGCCAACCCGGTTTATATTTTTTCGTTTGATTTTAGGGAGATTTAAATGGCAAAACCAAGAATACTTTTAGCAGCACCAAAAAGCGGAAGTGGAAAAACACTCATAACATGTTCGCTTTTATCGGCACTTTTAGCCAGAGGAAAAAAGGTGAAAGCCTTTAAAAGCGGACCTGATTATATCGACCCCATGTTTCACAAAAAAATAATAGGGGTACCATCTAAAAATCTGGATTTGTTTTTTGCAGATAGTGATACAGTGAGAGAAATTTTTCTCCGGGAAAATGATTCGGATATTTCAGTTATAGAAGGGGCTATGGGGTTGTATGACGGAGTCGGGGGAATCACAGACCAAGCCTCTGCCTATCATCTGGCAAAAACCCTTTGCGCGCCTATAATTCTTGTTATAGATGCAAGGGGAATGGGGCGTTCAATCCTGGCTGAAATCTCTGGTTTTCTTGCCATGGACAAAGAACATCTCATAAAGGGAGTTATTCTAAATAAAACCTCAGGAATGTTCTACCAGACCATTAAATCTGTAATTGAGCACGAATTGGATATAGCAGTATTAGGATATTTCCCGGTTCAAAAAGATATTGTTTTTGAAAGCAGATATCTGGGACTTAAGCTTCCAGATGAAATCGAAGACATTAAAGAAAAAGTAAAAAAAGCAGGCTGCGAACTTGAGAAATCCGTTGATATAGATAAGATACTTGAAATTGCAGAATGCGCACCGAACCTAATAGATGAAAGAGCCATAGAATCAGCAATTGCTTTGGATAAAGAAGGTCCGGTTTTCAGGAAACTAAGAGAGCATGCTTTGTTATCTGGAAAGAAAATAGCGGTTGCAAGAGATGAGGCATTCTGCTTTTATTATGAGGACAATCTGGCTGCACTTGAAGCATCCGGTGCGACTTTGGAATTTTTCTCCCCACTTCGTGATGAAAAAATACCACAGGGTGTAGATGCAATTTTATTTGGTGGTGGATATCCTGAGCTTTTTGCAAAGCAGCTTAGTGAAAATACATCTATGCTAGAGGATATTTACCGCATTTCCAAGACAAATGTGAGGATAATTGCTGAATGTGGTGGATTCATGTACCTTCACGATGCCATCATTGTGGATAAGGTTAAATACAAAATGGCTGGAGTAATAGGAGGTGAATGTGAAAAGACTGACCGACTGGTTCGATTTGGTTATGTTTCAATTAGGGAAAAACGGGCGAATTTTTTGGAAGAGGATGCCATGATAAAAGGACATGAGTTTCATTATTTTGACAGCACCTCAAATGGAGAAAGCTGCATAGCAACCAAACCGGTAACCGGCAGAAGCTGGGATTGCATACATGAGACACACAATCTCTTTGCAGGGTTTGCACATCTTTATTATCTGCCGGATGGACCGAAGCTGTTTGCTTAGTTTAATAATCTATGGAATAATGTATATTTGATAACTACTTGAGGTCTTAAGTGCATTGTATACGTCTTGTAAATCAACGTATGTACGATTGCGCTTAGGGCCTTTTGAATCTGTCAAAAAAACCTGATCGCTTGATTCATCATAGAGCCAGAGATTTACATAATGTCCGGGAACATCTTTCCATATAGCAGTATCATTGTTGCTGCTTACAAGCACCAAAAGGGTGGTGTTCTCTTTTGCCATCTTCTGAAATTCGCTGTAGTCATCTGGCTTTTTTGCAAGTGTTCCAGGGCAGTCAAGCTTGTTGCACATAGTGTCAATCTGCGCCCAGCTGAGGGCTCCCACACCAGAATCCGGGTTGTAATCTGTATATTCTTTGCAAAGTTCATACATTAGAGAAGGGTCACACTCCTCCTCTGAAAAAGTGCTGTACATATTCGAAAGACAGCAGATACCACAGCCAAACTGTGAAAAAGTCTGGTTTCCAGCTGAAATGTTGCACCAGTCACCAGTCCATTTTAACCCCTTTTCATAGGATTTTACCCCTTGCAGATAAGAATAGATTTTCTGCTCGTCGGCTGTTTCTGTGGAAATGTTTTCTTTTTCAGAAGCATTTTTTTCGCTGATTTTTTCGGCTTCTATTGCTTTCTCATTTGAAGACTCAGTTTCGGTAACGACATTTTTTATATGCACTTCTTTTTCTTCTTTTGGTGAACTACAACAAGCTGTTCCAATAATAATTCCTGTAGTAATTAATGCTAATAATAATTTTTTTCTCATAGCAACCATTATAAGTCTTTAGCAATGAAAAATCCATGCGAAAATGAACGTGCAAAACTTGGCAAAAAATAATACAATAGCAGAAGGAACCCATGCTAGGAGGAACCAATGCAAAAAGTAGATTTATACATAGAAAAAATCCATAGTATTAAAAATCGAAAGGCGGATATCGAAAAACTGATAGCACCATATTATCTTGAGAAATATCATAAGATGAAGCTAGAAAAATCCAAGCTTCAGGAACTTTTAGCAGGATATATGCTTTATAAATATTTAGGTGTTGGTTCAGACAGCCAGATAGTCGAAGGCCCGCATCATAAACCATTTCTATCTTCTAAATCACAGTTTAATCTATCTCACAGTGGAGATTATGTGGTACTTGCAGTATCAGACCTCCCGGTTGGTGTTGATATCGAGAAGAAAGATAAAATAAAATGGCCCGTTATAAGAAAACTATTTGAACCAGCCCAGATAGAATATCTGCAAAAAATAGAGCAGGAAAATCCAAAGCAATTGCAAACAGAATTTGCAAAGCTATGGACTGGCTATGAAGCAATAATTAAGCTTCGAGGAACTGGGTTTGCAGAAAAGCTATCCATGGAAGAGATGAAATCATACCAGCATCAGATGCAAAGCATAGAGCTTGAAGCGTTCGTAATCTCTTGTGTGGGTGAACAGGAATTGGAATTGAATATTCACAGTAGAAGCTCACTATAAAAAGAAATGATTTTACAGTATGTTTACCGCTTTGAAACAATAATTGTTATAGCAGCAGTAAAAAAACAGGAGTTATAGAGATGAGAGTATCAAATTTAATAAGTTTTGGCATTGAAGCCATAATATTTGCATTAGTTATTGTTGTTTTTTTGTTAATTGTCTGGGGAATTGGGTATAAACTAATATACCAAAAGATAATGGGGGGCAAGGAGAAGCTTTGTATCAAACAGATTATTCCAAAGGCTCTGTTATCTGTGGTAATTCTGGTAATATTGTTTGCCACGCTACTTAGCGGTAGAATGGGCGGTGGTATAGTACTTGAGCCTTTTTCTGCGTATAAGCAGGCCTGGTATTTTTTTAATCTAAGTGAATGGCGAAACATTATATTAAATATTTGTATGTTTATACCATTTGGCTTCATATTGCCTTTTGCAATAAAGCAATTCAAAACACCTTGGAAAACATATCTGGCAGGATTACTTTTTTCTTTAGGTATTGAGTCTGTGCAGCTTATTTTAAAAAGAGGAGTTTTTGAAACAGATGACTTGATTAATAATTTGCTTGGAACAATGATAGGATATGGATTTTTCTTGGTTGTAATGTTGATTATAAAAAAGAAACCATTTATATCAGTTATTGGATACCAAATTCCATTAGTGGTTGTTGTGGCAGTTTTTTCTGCTATATTTTATTCATATAACACAAAGGAATTAGGAAACCTTGAATGTGAGAATACATCAAGTTTTAATATGCCTGATGTAATTCTTGGTGATGATATTAAGCTTTCAAAAGGAGCAACAACTGCAAATATTTACAAAGAAAAAATAGCAAGTTTAGATGAGACGCATAAGTATGCAGAACAGATATTTGCTTTACAGGATAAAAAGATAGATGAAAACCGTGTTGATGAATATGATGATACAGTAATCTATCATAGCGAGGACGATTCGTTAAATTTATGGGTAGAATTTAAAGGAATGACTGCTAGTTATTCTGACTTCGACCAGTCTTTTGGCGATAATGAAGATGAATGTGAGTATTTGATAGGGGCTGATGAAGAAACAGTACGGGATGCCTTGAAAAAAACAGGATTTGAAATTCCAGAAAAGGCAGTGTTTTCACCTGTTGAAGATAGTTATTCTTTTGAAATAAAAAGTGAAGCTGGAAAAGATGGATACAGCACTGGAACAGCTACATGCCGAATTAACGATAAGGGTAAGGTTGTAAATGTGGAATACAATATAGTTTCCTGTGAGCCTTATAAGACAGTAGATATTATTTCGGCTGAGGAGGCGTATGAGTTGCTGTGTAAGGGTGAGTTTTATTATAATGATTATACAATTGAAAGGGATACACCTTATACAGTAAAAGATGTGAGACTCACATATCGTACGGATACAAAAGGATTTTACCGTCCTGTATATGAGTTTGTTTTGGTGAATGACGAATGTGAGGGTGAAATACATATTGATATAATGGCTTAAAATAAAGTCCTTCAAGAAATTGCAATTGCAAAATCCAAAGTGCAATGTACGAAAAAGGAGCATATTATGTATTACTACAAATTATACGGTTTTTATATAGCTACAGATGTAAAGTTTGAGCAGCTTATAGAAGAAGACTTTTCTGAGGCGTGTGATAAGAATGTGATTACAATTGTAGAAGGCGATTTTCCAGACCAGTACAGACAGATGGAACCAGGATATGACTTTTTAGATGGGAAAAGCGCTGTGTTCTCTAATTCATGCTGCTATATGTATTTTAAAAACAACAGTAGTATTGTTTATGAAAAGAAAAAGAAGGCAGAACAGAACCTTCTTAAATCCTATATACTGGGCTGGGGAATGTCAATTATTGGAATTATGAGGGGGTTATTATCAATTCACTGTGCCGCGCTTGCAGATAATGATGGTGCAATACTAATCAGTGGTTCAAGTGGGAGTGGCAAGTCGACGATTACAACTCAGCTATTAAATCGCGGTTATCGCCTTGTAGCAGATGACATGGCGCTTGTTGACGCTATTTCAGATGAAAAACCATATGCTTTTCCGGCATTTCCTTATAATAAGCTTTGTAGGGATGCAGCTTTGTCACAAGGCTATGACATAGATGAACTCATATATATAGACGAAGACAGGGATAAATATTTTGTGCCTTGCAAGGATAACTTTTCAACAGAAAAAGTTCCAATAAAATCCATAATTATGCTCACACTCAATGATAAAGAAAATGTTTTCAAAGAAGAAATTACCGGCGTGAAAAAAATGTACGCTTGTATGGATACACTTTTCCTAAATGGTATACACAAAGATAAAAAGTGTGGATATGCAGTTGGAAACATGTGCTTAAAGCTTGCGTCAAAAACGCCTGTATATCACGTGTCAAGACCGTATGGAAAAGACACAACAAAAGAGGTATTACAGGCAATAATGGATTTTGTTAACCTCAAAGAAAATGAATAGGAGACGATATGTCAGCAATATGGGGAATGATAAACCTATCAGGGAAAAAGCCTGACAGTAAAAGGGCAGATATATTTCTAAGTGAATATAAAAGAAAAACAAAGTTAGACAGCTACGATATCAAAATCACGGACAAAGCGATAATCGGACGAGGAATGCAGAAGATAACTGCAGAGGACGAGTTTGATAAAGGAATAATTTGTGATAAGGATGAAATTATTTTTGTGGCAGACTGTATTCTTGATAATCGCGGCGACTTAATTAAGCTTCTAACAGAAGATCTTCAAAATAAAAGTGATAGTGAAATTCTGTACCAGGCATACAAAAAATTTGGAATGGCTTTTATTAATCATTGTATCGGAACATATGCAGCTGCTATATGGGATGAAAAGAACGGAAAGTTGACACTGATTTCAGATCATGTAGCATCTCGCTCATTATACTATGCGAGAATTGATGATATTGTATTTTTTTCAACGATTCTATCACCAATAGTTAAATTGATTGAAAATCCAAAGATAAACGAGCCATATTTCAAGGATTTTCTTTTGTCAGAAGGTGGAAAAATTTATACGGTTCCGGGTGAGACACATGTAAAAGATATATTTTTGATGCGCCCGGCGACATATGAACAATTTAGTATAAAAGAACATAAACAGAGGAAATACTGGACACCAAAGCATGACGAAGAACTTGCAAATAAATCACCAGAAGAGTGTCTTCAGGAATTTATGGGCACATACAATAAATGTGTAAATGCTTCAATGAGAACATCAAAAAAAGTTGGCATAACATTAAGCGGAGGCCTTGATTCGTCAAGCATTGCAGCACTGGCTGCAAAAGCTGGTAGAGACCAGGTGCTGTACAGCTATACAAATATACCAGATATAAAAGTTAATAAAGATACAGCAAACAGAATACACAATGAATCCACTCTTGTGGAGGATATAGTGAAAATGTATCCCAACATCAAACCGCAATATCTTTCTAATGCCGGAAAAAGTGATTTTTCTGATATAGAAGAAATTCAGGATATTTTTGAGATGCCATATAAGACTGCACCATATTCAAGTCATCTTGAGATTTGTAAAAAGGCGGCAGAGGATGGATGCAAGGTGATTCTTGTTGGTGAATATGGAAATACATCAGTTTCATTTGGGGAACTGGATAATATTTTATTCGATTTTTATTCAAAAAGAGATAGTGCATCCATGATAAAATATGTTGAAAATTACTGCAGGCATGAAGGCAAAAATGCTCAGGAATACCTGATGAACAAGCTAAGTATTTTTAGGAGATACGAGAAATTCCTAAGTGAAGGGCGCTCAGTGTATGATAATTTTGTTCCTGATAATGTTTTCGTTTCTACTAATATATTAAAGGATTACAATTTGTCCGAAAGAATGAATTTAGACAGACGGGCAACTTTATCAAAAGGCTATATTATAGATGAACAGTACAAGGAATTTGTGATAGGGGAAAGTCTGCAGATTTATCTTGGTGTTTTAAAAACAAAATTTGGTTTAGCCACCGGGACTATTCTAAGAGACCCAACAATGGATAAGAGAATATTAGTGTTTTGTTATAATTTGAAATTCAATTATTTTTCATACAATGGTAAGAACCGTTTCCTTATAAGAGAGGGATTTGCGAATCTTCTTCCGGAATCAATTATTGACAGATGGAGCCAGAAGGGAGTTCAGAGTGCTGACTGGAATGAGAGAATAGCAAGAGACTGGCACATATTAAAACCTGTTCTTTTAGATGTGATTTCAAAAGCTCCAAAGGAGTGGATTCTGGTGGATGAGGCAGTAAGATTTATTGATGGGATAAAGTTTGAAGAATCATTAGATGAGATAAAGCTTCAGTCAATATTTAATATAGTAAATGCAACAATATTGTTAGAAAACTTTACTTTGGAAAATAAAAATGTTAGTGTTATGTCTCGATAGATATACAATTATTAACATGGAGGAAAAAATATGAAGAAATGGGAAAATGCAGAGCTTGCAGTTTTAGACATTGCTCAGACTGCAGATATAAATCCTGATGCCCCAAGTGGTGCAACAGATAAAGATCTTGGAACATGTAGCAATCCATATTGGCAAGGAAATGGAATGTCATATGAAGAGGCTTCTAAAAACAATCCATACTGGGGCGGTTCTTGGGGAAGTAATTAATAAACAAGAACTGTCAAAGAAGCAGGAAGTGATTGTAATATTCTATATGTGCCTTGATTTTTGGTACAAGTCAAGCAGGCTGTCAATTGGCAGTCTGTTTTTTATATCATTTACGGGTAAAGATCAGTATCCCATTAAGTTTACTTATCCCGTTTTGTCTGATATAATCAACTGCTGGAAAATGTTGTAAACAAAAGAGGAGATAATTATGGATGAAGTTATTAAAAAAGTGAAAAAAAAATCAAAAATTAATGGAATTATTATTGGTATATTAAGTATAATCCTTGGAATGATTTTAGGTCCGCTATTATGCATTAATGTAATTAAATATTACACAGTAGAAGGGTCAATATTTGATCATACGGCAGACGAACTTGATAAGGGACAATGGTATGCTTGTGATAGCAATATGATTTTGGACTATTACGCAAGTGATGACGATGGATATTATTACATAATGCCAATCGATACAAAAGATGGAAATGGAACATTTATGGGCTTATATGTTTCAGAAAAAGATTATGATTTAGCAAATAGCATTGCGGACCAAACGTATTCATACCTGATGGGCCAGGGTGGCGAACCACAAGACCACATTGTTGGTGTAGGTCAGATTCATGAAATGAAGTATGATGAGCGAAAATGTTTCATGGATTATTTAGTTGAAAGTGGTATGGAATATAGCAATATTGGTAAATTGAGTTATTATACACTGGAATTGACTACAAAAAGCAATCTTTGGGGATTTGTTGAAATACTTGGTATAGGCTTATTACTGTTTTTTGTTGGACTGGGAATATTTATTATTTTTAAATACTTATCTGGTGGCAATATGAAGAAATTTAATGAGGTGATGAGCCAGAATAATATTTCCACAGAGAGTATTGAATCCGATATTAGTATGGGAACACATATAGGAAAGTTTTACATCGGAAGAAAATATATAGTTTCATCTGAGATTATGCCAAAGCTAATTATTTTAGACCAGCTTGTGTGGGTTTATCCACATCTTCAAAAGACTAAGCATACTGTTAATCACGTTATTACAGTTGGAACAACAAAGTCATATAGTGTTATTTTGGTGGATAAGTTTAGAACCACTTATCAGATTCCAGTAAGAAAAGAGGCGCAAGGGCAGCAGGTAATAGATGAAATAAGTAGAGTTGCACCATATATCATCGCTGGTTATAGTGATGAAATTGCTAATTTGTACGCAACAGATTTTACTGGAATGTGTCAATATGTAGCTGATAAGAAGCTTAATTAATTTTGCATCGGGGACGGTTCTTTTGCATAAGAACCGTCCCCGATGTAGGTTTGAATATTTTATCTCCTTTTGGTACAGATTATTATTACATGAAAAGCAAAAGGAGATATGAGATGAATTATTTGCGAATTGAAAGAGTAATTGGAAGAGAGATTCTTGATTCCAGAGGTAATCCAACGGTGGAAGCAGAAGTTTTTCTAAGTGGAGGAGCAGCGGGAAGAGGCTGTGCGCCATCTGGGGCATCAACGGGGGAATTTGAAGCGCTTGAACTGAGAGATAAAGATGCAAGATATGCTGGAAAAGGTGTTCAAAACGCCGTAAAAAATATTAACACAGTAATAAATGAGAGATTAATGGGAATGCCGGCCGTTGATATTTATCAGATAGATGCTGCAATGATTGAACTTGATGGAACTAGTGACAAATCAAAGCTCGGAGCCAATGCAATTCTTGCGGTTTCAATTGCTGCAGCCAAAGCAATTTCAAATGCACTTCGAATCCCATTATACAGATATCTTGGCGGAATATCCGGAACCCGACTCCCAGTTCCAATGATGAATATCATAAACGGTGGAGCACACTCAAAAAACTCCATTGATTTTCAGGAGTTTATGATTGTGCCTGTTGGTGCCTGCTGTTTTAAAGAGGCACTTAGAATGGGAACAGAAGTATATCACAGCTTAAAAAAAGTATTAGAGTCTAGAGGTCTTTCTACAGCAGTTGGAGATGAAGGCGGTTTTGCCCCTGATGTCGCTAGTGTACAGGAAGTACTTGTCTTGTTATCGGAGGCGGTAGAACAGGCTGGCTATCAATGTGGAAAAGATATTTGTTTTGCACTTGATGTGGCAGCAAGCGAGTTCAAATCAAAGGATAATTCCAATATGATGTCATCAGAGCATCAGATTACTGGGCAATACAGTTATCATTTGCCAAAATCAGGCAAGGATTATAGTTCAGATGAACTGATTGAGCTTTATAGAGAATTAATTCAAAAATATCCTATTATTTCAATCGAGGATCCGCTTGATGAGGAAGACTGGGAGGGCTGGAAGAAAATCACAAGAGACTTAGGTGATAAGGTTCAATTGGTTGGAGATGATTTGTTTGTTACGAACACAAGTCGTCTTGCCAGAGGAATAGAAAACAAATGTGCCAATTCTATTCTCATAAAGTTAAACCAAATCGGTTCAATATCAGAAACTCTTGAAGCTATTAAGATGGCAAAAATGTCAGGTTACACTGCAATTGCCTCCCATCGTTCCGGAGAAACTGAGGATACAACAATAGCAGACCTTGCAGTTGCCCTGAATTGTGGTCAGATAAAGACTGGAGCGCCTTGCAGGAGTGAAAGAGTTGCAAAGTATAATGAGCTTCTTAGAATAGAGGGACAGTTAGGATCGAGCGCTGTATATCCAGGGAAGAATGCATTTAATGTATAATATAAAATTTTCTTCTTGAGAAATATTTTGGACGTGTGTATAATGATACCAAAGCAAACATTTTCTTTAATAAAGCAGGCAATGAGTTACTTTTGTAATCAGATGCGCAGAGTGTCCTAATCATTGTCTAGTGAGGTCAATTCTAAATAGTATATAAGTCAATTATGCTGAGAATCTTGCTTTTATTTCCAATTAACTAACTTAATAAAAGCAGGAGTGTATGGGCGGTTGTCTCCTGCTTTACGCAAAGGAGGAGTTAACTATGAGTAATGGTAACCGTGAGTACAAGAGTGATGTTTTTAGTATGCTAATGGAGGATAAGGCAAATGCTTTATCAGTATACAATGTTTTGAATGGTACAAATTTTGCCAATCCGGATGAGTTGGAGATTCATACATTGGATAAGGGAGTTTCGTTAACTGTGCGCAATGATGCAGCTTTCGTGGTAGATGCTGCTTTAAGTATATACGAGCACCAATCTACTGTTTGTCCGAATATGCCGGTTAGAAATTTGATTTATTACACGACAATCATTAGTAAAATACTAAAAAACAGAAATATATACGGAAGGTCATTAATAAAGATTCCGGTTCCAAAGTTTGTGGTATTTTACAATGGAGATGAGAACCAGCCGGAAGAGTATGACATGAGATTGTCCGATGCATTTGAGAAAAAGACTGAAAATCCTGAACTAGAATTAGTTTGTAAAGTATACAATATAAATTTTGGTAAGAATACGTCTCTTCTTGACAAATGCCCTATAATCAAGCAGTACATGATTTTTGTTGATTATGTGAGATACTATCACAAGAAACAGGAATATGAGGAATTGGAAACTGCTATAAACCGTGCTATAGACAGATGTATAGAGGAAGGCGTTCTTGCAGATTTCCTAAGGGAGAACAGAGCCGAGGTGGTAAAAGTGACACAGTTAGATTATACATTTGACAGGCAGATAATGCTTGAAAGAGAAGAGGCTAGAGCAGAAGGAAGAGCAGAAGGAGAAGCACGAGGAGAGGCACGAGGAGAAGCTCGAGGAGAAGCACGAGGAGAAGCACGAGGAGAAGCGAAAAAGGCAGAAGAAATTGCAATAAGGATGTTGAGAGCTAATATGCCATTTGAAGAGGTAATGGAATATACAGAACTTTCAATGGAGAAACTGAAACAACTTGCAGAGACAATTGGCAAGACGGTAAGTTGAAATTTATTATAGCAAAAATAAGTTTTTCCAAACGAAAATTTTTTAAATACAATATTCGTATCTACGATATGCACAAAATATACGATAAGAGGGGATAAATTAGTTATGGGAACAAATATTTCAGATTCAATCGAACTGAACAGCTATACAGCAAGATATGATGCCAGCGTTAAGGAGATGCTAGCAGATAAGCAGATTCTAGCAAGAGTTTTGAAATATTCTCTTGATGACTTTGCAAATGAAGAACTGTCCGATATAATAGAGAATATGGATGAACCTGAGGTTTCAGAGAGAAGAGTAGAACCAGGATTCAGTAATCATCATGAATTTAATTATATAAGTAAGATTAAGAAGTGCTCCGAGGAGGATCAGGTAATAGGAGAAGGGAAGATTTATTATGATATCAGATTCTCAGTATATCATGGTCAGGAGCGTATAAAAATACTGATAAATATAGAAGCACAGAAGAGCACTAATCCATCAAAGTTGGGATATCATCTGGATAACAGAATAATATTCTATCTTGGAAGAATGATTTCGGCACAGAAGGAAGTGGAATTCCATAATTCTGAGTACGATAATCTTAAAGCCGTAAGAAGTATATGGATATGTATGGATAGTGCAGATGATGAGGATTCCATTAACAGAATCAGATTTATTCAAGAGAATGTGTATGGTAAAGAGGCAAAGCTGGATAACATTGACAAGGTACAGGGAGTGATAATCCGCTTAAGGATGAATGAAAATGCGCAGACTTCTAAGAATGAGTTAATAGCAATGCTTGAAGAATTGCTAAAATGTGACTCTGCTGAGTCAAAGAAGAAAAAGCTTGAAGAAGAATATAATATTGTAATGGATGTAGAAACAGAAAGAAAGGTGAACACTATGTGCAATTTAAGTGAAGTTGTTTTGGAAAAAGGAGAAGCAAGAGGAGAAGCACGAGGAGAAGCACAAAAGGCAGAAGAAATTGCAATTAGGATGTTGAGGGCAAATGTGCCACTTGAAGAGGTTATGGAATATACAGATCTCTCGATTCAGAAATTACAACAACTTGCAGAGACAAATGGCAAGACGGTAAAATAATGATAATAATTCGGTAGGAGAAATTGATTTTATGTTAATTAGCGAGCGAATTTATGATTTGATGAAAGAAAAAGAAATGTCACAAAAAGAATTTTCTGAGAAGACAGGAATATCGCAAAGTACAATCAGCGATTGGAAACGTAAAAAGACAAATCCTTCTTCAGACAAGATAATGATAATTTGTGATGTTCTTGGGGTTACACCATATGAGTTATTGACAGGAACTGAAAATCATAAACTTAAAGATTATAGAGAGACGGATTATGTTGTACTAAATAAAAAATCAAAAGAATATTTTGTTGTTGAAGCATATAGAAATTTTGATAATGAACTGAGAACGAGATTGGAGGGATATATTCAGGCTATGCAAGACATGAAACGATAATTTTTTGAATCTTGATACGTATTTGCGGTGCACTGCAATAAAGACGTATAAACTGAGAGGTAGGCAGATATAATTATCTACCTACCCAATGATTATTCAGAGTACTTGTAAGTACCTACAGTGCAAATTCCATTAGTGCTTGTTATATAATAGCCGATTCCATCATAAATTCCAGTGGATATGTCAACTGTTTTAGTGCCGTTTCCGTTGTTGAAGATTAGTCCACTTACATCAGATGCAATTTCTATTTTATATATGGCTTCACCAAATTCGTTGGTTTTTACATATTTCATTTTATCGCCTGGCCAAGATGAAGTATTCGTTGTTCCACCCCATGTATAGGCATAGACATTGTCCCAATTCTTATTATTTGAGAAGTAAATAGTATTAGTGTCAGAGATTGGAGTGTCGTCTATTGGAGTAGCATTTAATTTATAAAATACCGCAATACCTGTGGAACCAATGGTGCCTGAAATAGTATCAGATGTTACCGTGAAGATATTTCCGGATATTTCATCCACATAAGTTCCTGGAGTTGTATATCCGCCACCATTTTTCACAGAGACATATTTATTATTTCCACTTCCCAGAACTAGCACAGCGCCGCTTTCTCTGGTTATTACGGCAACATTGTTATCAGTAGTGTAGTAATCTGGCTCGCCATTGCATGCATTGTGAAAATGGTTTACGGCTGCTACTTCATCAGATGTGAAGTGAGTACTTCCTTTCTGACCAACCATTATTGAGTCTTTGTTTGTTTGATTTGGACGAGAAAAATATAGGGCAGAAGCACCATTTCTACTAGCTACAATGGCATATGCCCGATCAATAGTATTTTGATTAATATATTTTGTCCATCCGCCTTCTGAGGTGTTGTTGGAAAATGTATCATGGCTTTCGGCCCAGTAAACTACTTCGTTATTGTCTATTCCATTTACCGTAGTCCAGTTTGCAAAGCATGTCGGTACTGTGCCATTATTCAGGCTACCAAGCACGTTACTGCTATACACACTGTCTGTTACAGACATATAATCGGTATATTCACTCATTAGTGAATTGGCAAATGATTTATTGTCGGTAACAGGACAGTCCAGAATTTCACCATAGTTATACAAATCATTATCAATCACGCTATTCCAGAAACCACATGATTCTGACGGTAAAGAGATATGTTTCGCAGCATCCCATCTGATACCATCTACACCATCAGCTTTCAGTTGCTGGACATAGTTTCGTACTTTTTCTTGAACAAAAGAATTTTCTGAGTTGATATCAGGCATTCCGATATTTCCATGTGTAATTTCATAACGATTGTTATAGTGAATGCTTCCATTGTAATTATGCCAATAAATGCTGTCTTTTAACGAACTGTCAATGTTGGAATGGTCGCCTGCCAGATGGTTTGCAACCACATCAACAATCACATGGATTCCGTATTTATCAGCTTCGCTACAAAGTTTCTTTAAATCATCCTCGCTTCCTAGTCCTGAATTTCCCACGCTAAAAGTATTCGGTTGATATAGATAATACCAGGTACTATTACCGACTACAGCTGTTTGTGCTGGGGAGGTTTGAACAGATGAAAAACCTGCGGCAGAAATGTTAGGTAATTCATCCATTATCTGTTTATAGGTCCAATTGAAGCAGTGTAAAGTTACACCATCCTGAATATTATCTGCAAGTTCATAACACACGTTTTTATCTGGGGTAGAAGCATAGCTTGTCTGTGGGGTAAGAGTTGCTAATGTGCCTACACAAATCGCTGACGAAAGTAAAAAGTTGAATAATTTCTTTGAAATAACTTTTCTTTTCATTGTAGACCTCCATATATAAGAATGTGTTCATGTAACTATGTAATAATTGGGCCCATCATTATTACAAATGTTATTCTAAGTTCTTTTTAGTTATTATGCAATAAATAGTCAGAAAATTCTCTAAATTCAGCGAGAGTAACATAAATTGATGAATAACTTTGTGATAGAACAATAAAATATAAAAAAATAGTAGAAATACGATGAAAAGCATAGTGATCTTTCAATTTAAATAGTTTAATCATAAAAATTTATAGTGCATGGTACAGCTAATCTATGATATAATAGTACCAGCAAAAAGCTGATTGCGAGAATATTATTCGAGTAAAAAGCTTACTTAGAAAAATGTATTTTGCTATGACTGCAAGGGTCTTCCCAAACGGAAATAGAAAAGGCTATGAATTGGTGAACTCTACCCTTGTGGTAGAGTTTTTTTGTCTGCATATATTGAATTTAAAGGAGAACGGTATGGTAAAAATAGCGATTTATGGTAAGGGTGGTATTGGAAAATCAACAGTTACAAGCAATCTTGCTGCTGCATTTTCTACACTAGGAAAAAGAGTAATTCAGATTGGTTGCGACCCCAAAGCAGATTCTACAATGAATCTTTTAAAGGGAACACCTGTAAAGCCGGTGATGAATTATCTGAGAGAAAATGATGAAGATCCTTCTGATTATCGGGAAATCTCAAAGGAAGGATACGGAGGTGTCCTTTGTATAGAAACAGGGGGCCCGACTCCGGGACTTGGTTGTGCAGGAAGAGGAATAATTGCAACCTTTCAGCTGCTTGAGGATTTAGACCTTTTTGAGAAGTTTAAACCAGATGTTGTTTTATATGATGTATTGGGTGACGTTGTATGTGGAGGCTTTGCAGCTCCGATTAGAGAGGGATATGCCGAGCATGTTCTAATTGTCACATCAGGAGAAAAAATGGCATTATATGCAGCCGGCAATATTAATTCGGCAGTTAAGAACTTTGAGGACAGAGGTTATGCTGATGTTTATGGAATTATTCTCAATCATCGGAATGTAGAAGATGAATACAATAAAGTAAATGATTTTGCTACAGAAAATGGACTAAAGATAGTCGGGGAGATTCCTAGAAGTAATGAGATAAACAAATTTGAGGATATGGGAATGACCGTTGTGGAAGGGGATATAGATTTAGACGTCAGTAAAAGATTTATCGATTTGGCTAAGGAACTACTTACATTGAATGAAGAAGGTATTTATGGAAAATAGAGCAATTTTTTTTACAGCAAGAGAACTTGGGGAATGTGGTAAAGATAATATTCCAAAAGAATTACAAAGTAAAGAACATTTGATTTACAGTTCACCGGCTACACTTGCATTCAATTCACCTGGAGCGGAAGGCTTTGGAGTTAAGAGGGCAGGACTGGCTGTTCCAGAATCGATTATGCTTATAGTTGCACCGGGATGCTGTGGCAGAAACACTTCGTTGATTAGTTCTATGCCACAGTACAACGACAGATTTTTTTATTTGAATATGGATGAGACTGATATTGTCACAGGAAGACATCTTCGAAAGATTCCAAAGGCGGTAAAAGAGATAGTAGATTTTTTGGATAAAAAACCGTCAGTTGTGATGATATGCATTACCTGTGTGGATGCACTTCTTGGAACTGATATGGACAGGGTATGCAAAAAAGCGCAGGAGTATGCGGATGTTAATGTGCGACCATGTTATATGTATGCACTTACGAGAGAAGGCAGAAAGCCACCAATGGTTCATGTTAGACAGTCCATATATTCTCTTTTAGAACCGGCAAAGAAGAAATCAACTGTAGTAGATATTCTAGGTTTTTTTGCACCTCTAATCGATAATTGTGAATTGTATGATTTACTTAGACAGATTGGAATAAAAAAGACATATGAAATCTCAAGATGTAAGGATTATGAAGAATATCTGCATATGTCAGAAGCGAATTTTGCGCTTGTTCTAAACCATGAGGCGAGGTTTGCGGCAGAGGATTTTAGAAAGAGACTTGGAATTGCCACGATTGAACTAAGTAGATTTTATGATATAGACAGAATAGAAAGACAGTATACGGCTTTGGCAAAGGCTATAGGAGTGGAGTTTGACCAAAGTGAATATTGTTTAAAAGCAAAGCAGAAGATAAGTGAATTTCAGAAAAAGTACCATAATCTCACTTTTGCAATTGGAGAGTGTACCAATGCCGATTCCTTTGAACTTGCAGTCGCTCTTATAAAATACGGATATAAAATCTCAGAAATATATGCAACGATAACAGATGAAAACTATTTTTTCGTGGAACAGTTGGCAAAGCTTTCTCCGGATACAAAGGTTTATTCGAATATGAATCCAACGATGCTCAACTATAATGCAACAGAAAAAATAGATATATCGATTGGAAAAGATGCAGGATATTACCATAAGGATGTAGCAAATCTCACATGGAATAGTGATGTACAGCCATTTGGATATGAGGGAGTATGTTTGTTTTTTGAAGAATTAGACAAAGTGATTTCGGATTGGAGGGGAATGAGATGAAGGGACTTAGAAAATATCTGACACCATTTGCACCTGATCAGTCAGGTGTATCATCCGTTCTCTATGATATGGGCGGTATCACCATTATCTGTGATGCAGGTGGTTGTGCTGGTAATGTCTGTGGTTTTGATGAGCCAAGGTGGTTTGAGACCAAAAGTGCAATTTTTTCGGCAGGTCTTCGTGATATGGATGCCATTATGGGCAGGGATGAGCATTTAGTAAAGAAGCTGTCTCTTGCAATTAAAGATACAAAGCCTAAGTTTGCAGCAATAGTGGGCACACCGGTTCCATCAGTTATTGGTACGGATTATTACGCACTTTTAAAGATTACTGAGAGGAAGGTGGATGTATCTGTAATCGCAATTGCATCTACGGGAATGTCTCTATACGACAAGGGAGCAGAAGCAACTTACTGTACACTGATGGAAAAGTTTTTAAAATTAGATGATGAAAATCATAAGAATACAGCATATGTTTTGGGCGCTAATCCATTAGATACTTCGTATAAGAAACCATATGACATGTATAGAGAATATTATTTGAAAAAGGGTTTTGAAAAAGTAGTAGTCATTGGAGATGAGAATACTTTAGAAGAACTAAATCATTTTTCTGTTAACGGTGAGGTTTTTGTTGTAGCCCCTAGTGGAGCAAAAGCTGCCAGATACATGGAGAAAAGATATGGTATTTCATACGTGATAGAGAATGAACCGGGAATAGAGCATATTATTTCAAAATTGTCGGATGTTAAAATCGAAGATAAAAAAATACTTGTAATAGAACAGCAGGTTAGTGCCAATTCTCTTAGAAAATATTTGTTGGAAAAAAATGCAAAATCAGTCACAGTGGCTACCTGGTTTATGCAGCTGGATGCTTTAAAAGAAGAAGGAGATATAAATCTGAAAGAGGAAGACGAATGCCAAGCGCTTCTTAATAATAATGAGTTTGACATTATTATTGCGGATTCAATGCATCAGAAGATGATTAAAGAATTCAAAGGAATTTTTGTACCAATTAATCAATTTTCAATATCGGGAAAGTTGGTGGAAGATGAGAGAGATTCTTACTAAAAAAATCAGGGTATATGGAATTGTTCAGGGGGTTGGATTCAGACCGACAGTTAGCAGACATGCATTAGCTCTTGATGTTAAAGGAACCGTATGCAATAAAGGACCTTATGTAGAAATTATCGCACAGTCGGATAAGAAAAACTTATGTGAGTTTGAAAATCTGATAAAAAACAAAGCCCCTAAGAGAGCCATAATTCTTAAAATAGATTCGGAAAAAATTCATACAGAAGAACAGGTATATGAGGAATTTACCATAATTGAGAGTGAAAAAGAAAAAGGTGATATTCTGATTCCGCCGGATATCGCAACCTGTGATGAATGTAAGGCGGAGCTTTATGATAAAAGTAATCGCAGGTATCTTCATCCTTTTATTAATTGCACCTGTTGTGGACCTAGAATGACCATTTTGGAAAATTTGCCATATGACAGAATAAGAACCAGTATGAAAATTTTTCCCATGTGCAGTGAGTGCGAGACAGAATACAATGAGCCTTCAAGCAGGAGATATGACGCACAGCCTGTTTGCTGCAATCATTGCGGGCCGAAGCTATATATTCTGGATGCTGATGAAGATGATACTAATGATTCTATTACTGTTGCAAGACGGACTATTTCAGAAGGTGGAATCGTTGCAGTGAAAGGAATCGGAGGTTTTCATCTATGCTGCGATGCGAAGAATGAAAAGGCTGTGAGCCTCCTTCGAACCAGAAAAAAACGTCCCACAAAGCCATTTGCTGTCATGATGAAAAATTTGGAAACTGTAAGAAGAGAATGTGAGGTGGTTGAGGCGGCACAGGAGATTTTGACTGGGCACCAAAAACCAATAGTACTGCTTCAAAAAAGAGATGCTTCTTCTGTTGCAGATTCTGTTGCACCCGGCAATCCAAAGCTTGGAGTGATGCTTCCATATGCACCGGTTCAGATGCTTTTGTTTGATTATGATGATGACGTAGAGATGACAGATTGTCTTGTAATGACAAGTGGCAATTCTTCAGGTGTTCCTATTTGCAAGGATGAGGAATCAGCAAGAGAAGAGCTTGGATTTTTGAGTGACAAAATATTATCGAATAACAGACCAATAAGACTTCGTGCTGATGATTCGGTAATGGATTTATTCCTGGAAAAGCCATACATGATTCGCCGTTCGAGGGGCTATGCACCGCTTCCTTTTGTGGTAGATACCAATTCCACTAGAAATGTACTGGCTGTAGGAGGCGAGTTGAAAAATTCTTTCTGTGTGGCAAAAGGCGATATGTTCTATATTTCCCCATATATTGGAGATATGGAGCAGTTAAAGACGATGGATGCCTTTAGAGATAGTAGCAGGGTTTTTCTTGATATGTTAGAAGTGGAGCCTGAGACTATAGTTTGCGATATGCATCCTCTTTACAACACTTCTTTGATGGCAGAGGAATTTGGTAAACCTGTTATTAAAGTCCAGCATCATTTTGCACACATTGTAAGCTGTATGGCTGAAAATAATTATCTTGGAAAAGTAATAGGTGTTGCTTTGGATGGAACCGGATATGGAACAGATGGTTCTATTTGGGGAGGTGAAATCTTAGAAGCGGACTGCTGTGATTTTACAAGATTAGAGTCAATAAAACCATTTAAACAGATTGGTGGAGATGCATCTTCCCGTGACGGATATAGAATTGCTGTGTCTATGATTTATGGTATTTATCGAGAAGAGGAAATGCCAAGAGAAAAGACGATTGAGACTGTAGAACAGTTGAAGCTATGTGAACCAGATGATGCAAAGGTGATTATGGCTTGTTATGACAAGAATATTAACAGTGTAGTATCCACAAGTGCAGGTCGACTTTTTGATGCAGTCAGTGCAGTGCTGGGAATAAAATACAGCTCCACTTTTGAGGGAGAGGCTTCACAAAATCTGATGTACGTGGCACAGCGGTTTGATGCTTCAAAACTAGCTGGAGTGGAAGTAGAAAATGATTCTGATAACTGGAATTTGAATAATACAGATTTATTATTTGAGAAGATTCTAGAAGCTAGACTTTCAGGTGTGGAAATAAGCGAACTGGCTTATTATTTTCACGAGAGACTTTCACATATGATTTGTAATTCCTGTGTGAAGGCAAGAGAGAAAAATGGCCTAAGACCTGTGGCATTAAGTGGAGGCTGCTTCCAGAATGTTCTACTTTTAGAGCTGACAAAAAGATATTTAGAAAGAGAAGGTTTTACTGTTTTGATCCATAGTCTCGTTCCGCCGAATGATGGGGGACTTGCACTTGGTCAGGCAGTTATTGGACTTATGAAAGGAGAATAGAAATGTGTGTTGGATTATCAGCAAAGGTTGTAAAGGTTAGTGATGGAACAGCAGTTGTAGATGCTTCCGGAGCAAAAAGAGAAGTGTCAGTTGAACTGCTTGATGAGCTAGAACCGGGCGATTATGTAATGGTTCATGCCGGCGTTGCAATTGCAAAAATCACTGATGACGATGAAAGCGAAGCAGAAGCTGTATTGGAGGATATTTTATAATGGCAGGATGCGAGAATGATAAGAAAAAGACTGCAAGAGAAATAATCACAGGCTATGATGGGAAAAAAATTCGTATCATGGAGGTGTGTGGAACTCATACACATGAGATATTCAGACTAGGAATCAGAAACATATTACCTGAGAATATTGAACTGATTTCAGGACCGGGATGCCCTGTATGTGTTACACCGGTTGGATTTATTGATGAGGCAATTTACCTGGCAGAAAAAGGGGTGACGATTACCACATTCGGTGACCTTGTAAAGGTGCCAGGAACAGTGGGAAGTCTTGCAACAGCAAGGGCAGATGGGGGAAAAATAAATATTGTATATTCACCACTTGATGCAGTAGAGTACGCAAGAGAGAACCTGGATGAACAGGTTGTGTTTTTATCCGTTGGATTTGAAACAACAACACCTGCCAGTGCACTTGCGGTGGAAAAAGCAATTGAATACG
Source organism: Agathobacter sp. (assembly GCA_045122195.1). GTDB lineage: Bacteria > Bacillota > Clostridia > Lachnospirales > Lachnospiraceae > Roseburia. Next base: position 181,736 of record JBGVHH010000037.1, on the reverse strand, counting down.
GACTTGATAATTTTTCTTTACTCACAGCAAATAAGACAATGCCAAGCGCATATTACAAATTAAAGGATTACGTAGATGTGTATCTTTATCCGGGACATGTCAATGCAATCACAGGTACTATGCTTTGTGAGTCTCTTGTGGATGAAGGAATCAGCGGTGTTGTTGCGGGCTTTACAGCAAATGAATTATTAGTTGCAATTGCAGCTGCTGTGCAGAAATCCCAAGAAGGAAAACCATTTTTTGTAAATGCATATCCAAGAGTGGTGACACGAGAAGGAAGTCCGTCAGCCAAGGCATTGGTAGATAAATATATGGTTGAGTGCGACACAATCTGGCGTGGTCTTGGAGTAATAGAAAAATCCGGAATGAAGCTTAGAGATGAGTATTCTCACTGGGATGCCAGAAAAAAATATGACATACCACCAATTGAAGGAAAAGAAAATCCAGCGTGCAGATGTGGAGAGGTCTTACAGGGAAACTGTAAGCCGATGGATTGTCCGATGTTTAAAAAAGTCTGCAATCCACTTCATCCGGTTGGGGCATGTATGGTTTCAAGTGAAGGTGCATGCAGTGCCTATTATACATATGGGGAGGAAGTAGCAAAATGACAGAAACAGTAACACTTGCTCATGGAGCAGGGGGAGAACAGACAAGTGAATTAATAGACAGAGTATTTAAAAAATATTTCAGCAATGAGTTTTTAACAGCAGATGATGCCGCAGTTCTTACACCACCTGTAGGAAAAATGGCCATGACAACGGATGGATTTATCGTTTCTCCGGCATTTTTCAATGGGGGAAATATAGGTAAGCTTTCTATTTGTGGAACAGTAAATGACCTTTCCTGCATGGGAGCAAAACCACTTTATCTTACATGTTCTTTTGTGATAGAAGAAGGCTTTGAGATGGATAAGCTTGAACAGATTGCAAAGGCTATGGCTGATACTGCCAAGGAATGTGGTGTTGCAATAGTTGCAGGTGATACAAAGGTTGCAGGAAAAGGACAGGTTGATGGAGTTTTTATCACTACAACAGGTGTTGGCCAAATAGCAGAGGGTGTAAATACTTCTGGAACAAGAGCAACCGTTGGGGATGCAATTATTGTAACAGGTGATGTGGGAAGACATGGTTGTACAATTCTTTTGGAGAGAGATGAATTTGGAATAGAGGCAGATGTGAAAAGCGACTGTGCGCCACTTTGGTCAGCAGTAGATGCAATGATTAAAAACGCTGATGATATTCATGTAATTAGGGACGCTACAAGAGGCGGAGTTGGAACTGTCTTATATGAGATTGCAGGTCAAAGCCAGGTTGGTATTGAACTTTTTGCTGATAAGATCCCTGTTGCTCCTGAAGTAAAGGGTGTATGTGGAATGCTTGGATTAGAGCCTCTTTATCTGGCATGCGAAGGAAGACTTGTGGTATTTGCCCCACAGCAGGAGGCGCAGAAGATTGTCGATGCATTAAAGGAAACACCGTATGCACAGGGTGCCACAATTATTGGACAGGTTACTGATACTAATGTTGGAAGAGTTGTGACAACTACTGAGATTGGTTCTAAAACATTTTTACCAAGACCAGGAGGAGAACTTTTACCGAGAATCTGTTAGGGGGGATTTTATGTCAACGAGGGTCGCTGTGATTTCAATCATTGTTGAAAATGATGAAAATATAGATGTTATGAATCAGTTGTTGAGTGAGTATTCGGAGTATATCATAGGGCGAATGGGGATCCCTTATCGTGAGAAAAAGATAAACATCATAAGTGTTGCCATTGATGCACCTATGGATAAAATAAATACACTTACAGGAAAATTGGGAAGACTAGATGGTATTTCAAGTAAGACTGCCTATTCTCAGATTATTAGTGAAGTGGAGGAACTAGATGGATAATCTTTGTATCAATGAGGTTGAGTTTAATAAGCCCTTTTATAATGGTCTTGAGTTTAATGCACCAGTTCATGGCACATGGAATATTGTTCATATTGGAATGAATGTTCCAGAGGCTATCCAGATTTATGTGTGCTCAAAAAACTGTATGCGTGGGGTTGTTCTTACTGCGGCAGAGATGAACGCGACGGATAGATTTTCCTATGTGATTATAGAAGAAAAAGAAATGCTCTATGGTGATGTGGAAAATCTTACAATAGAAGGTGTTACGGATGTTCTGAACAAGCGAAAAGAATTGCCAAGGGCTGTTGAATTATTCACAGTTTGTGTTCATCATTTTCTGGGGTGTGACCAAAATCGGATTTATCGTGAACTGGAAAAACGTTTTCCAACTGTTACTTTTTTTAGATGCTATATGGACCCAATTATGCAAAAGCAGGGACTTACCCCGGATCAGAAGCTAAGAAGGGCGATTTTTGAAAAATTGCCTGCATATGATGAGGATGAGGTTTCAAAAAGAACAATCTCAGTGCTGGGTAGTGATTTTTTGCTGGATGAGCAATGTGATATTTTAAATATGGCAAATCGTTTCAATCTGAGGGTTAATCAACTTCCTGCATGTAAGTCTTTTGATGAGTATTTACTATTGTCAAAGGCGAATGTATTAGTCGCTATTTACCCTCCGGCAAAAGCTGGTGTAAGTGCATGTGCTGCAAGGATACAAAATGATTTTCTATATCTGCCTTCATCGTTTTCATATGAAGAAATTGATACAGAAATAATCGAATTGTTTGGGAGATTTTCAATAGATAAAAATGAATGTCTGTCGTATTGTGATCAAATGAAAAACAAATGCAATGAGCTTATTTCCTGTATCAAAAAGCAAATTGGAAATACAGAGCTTGTGATTGATTATACTGTTCATCCGAGAATTTTGGGCCTTACAAGACTTTTATTATCTAATGGTTTTAATGTCACAAAAATTTATGCAGATTCTTTTAATCCTGAAGAGAAAAAGGATTTTATCTGGTTGGTAAAAAATTATCCAGATACAAGGATTTTGCCAACAGTAAATCATAATACGAGACATACATTAAGAATTAACGAAAAAACGGTTGTAGCAATTGGACAGAAGGCTGCATGGTTTGAGGGGACTTCCCATTTTGTAAACATGGTATCAGGTGGAAATCTCTGGGGATATGATGGAATAATAAAGATATTTGAGATGATTCTTGATGCATTTTTGTATGAAAAAGATACAAGAGATATTGTACCAAGAAAAGGATTGGGGTGTGAGAGCTGCTTATGAAAAATACATATACAATTATCCCGGTATATTCCGGAGATGTCTCTGGCGTATGCTCTGCGCTTTATGAATTAGGTGGTCTTACGGTGATTCATGATCCTTCCGGGTGCAATTCCACATACAATACACATGATGAGACCAGATGGTATGACAATGACAGTAATATTTTCATCTCAGGGCTTTGTGAGCGAGATGCAATAATGGGGAATGACAGGAAATTTTTGGCAGATATTAGAAAAGCTGCAGAAGATTTAAAGCCTGAATTTATTGCCCTTGCAAGTTCTCCAATTCCATATATGAATGGAACGGATTTTAAGGGGATAGCCAGAAAATTAGAGAAAGATTTGGGAATACCTGTCTTTTATGTTCCAGCAAATGGAATGCATGATTACACAGTGGGAGCAGGACTTGCGTTTGAGAAGCTTATAGATTTTATGGAGGATACTCCCAAAATAAAAAATGCTGTAAATGTTCTTGGTCTTACTCCTTTTGAGTATGATTTTGAGGTCGCGGTAAATGGAATTAAGAGATTTTTATCAAATGCCGGTTTTTCAATAAATTCTTCTATTGCTATGGGATTAGATGATAAAGCTGCAAAATCAAATATTAATTGGAAATCGGCTGGAGCGGCAGAGGTTAATCTTGTAGTATCCTCAACTGGACTTAAACTGGCACAGGCGATGGAGAAGAAATTCGGTATACCATATGTGCTAGGTACTCCGGTAAATGATTTTTCAAAGGATTTGGCACAGGCTATTTATGATGCCATCCAAAACAGGAAGTCACAGAAGGCGTATGACTGCTATGACTATCAAGATAAAAGTAATGTACTTATTATTGGAGAACCAATAGTAAGTGAGTCCATTGCCTGTGATATCAGAAAAAAATATAAGGTGTCTGCAAGCTGCCTTACTTTGGTTGAGACGTACAAGGATATAATACTTGATAATAGTGTTGCCATTGAAGGGGAAGAGGGATTGATGGAATTCTTTTCTACATATTCTAAAGAAGAGTTGCAGAATACAATTATAATTTGTGATCCTCTTTTTAAACCAGTTCTTCCTGAATGTAAGGCAATAATTGATTTGTCTCATCAGGCTTTTTCGGGACGATGCTTTTATAAAAACAGATTTGATTTTCTCACGAAGGATTTGGTTGGAAAATATTTTTCCGCGTCTTATAAAAAAGACTTTTCAAGAATAGACAAAATAAAAATAGAAAGAAATATTACAAAGGAAGACTTTAAATGGTTACTTACTGAAAACGATGAGTCTGTAATAAACTATCTGGCAAAATCAGCAAGAGAAGTTGCCGATAATGTATATGGCAAGAAAGTATTTATCCGAGGTCTGATAGAATTTTCAAATTATTGTAAAAATGACTGCTATTATTGTGGTATCAGAAGAAGTAATTCTAATGTCCAACGATACAGATTAAGTGAGGAAGATATTTTGCTATGTGCAGACAAAGGTTATGAGCTTGGATATAGAACCTTTGTGCTTCAGAGTGGTGAAGATTTATTTTTTACAGATGAAAGGATTTGTAGCATAGTATCAAAAATTAAAGCAAAATATCCGGATTGTGCAATTACGTTATCAATAGGAGAAAAATCAAAAGAAAGCTATCAAAAATATTTTGATGCCGGAGCTGACAGGTATCTGCTTCGCCATGAAACCGCAGATGAAAAGCATTACCAAAAGCTTCATCCCAGAGAGTTGTCATTATCGAATCGAATGAGATGTCTTCGGGATTTAAAGGATATAGGTTATCAGGTGGGCTGTGGTTTTATGGTTGGCTCGCCGTATCAGACTCTTGATGAAATCTATGAGGATATTTGTTTTATTAGAGATTTTAAACCTCATATGGTGGGAATCGGGCCATTTATTCCACACAAGGATACACCGTTTAGAAATTTTAGTGAGGGAACACTTGAGATGACACTGAGACTTTTGGCAATTATAAGACTTGTTTGTCCAAATGTGTTACTTCCTGCCACAACAGCGCTTGGGACAATTCATCCTAAGGGAAGAGAGTATGGAATACTTTACGGAGCAAATGTAGTAATGCCAAATCTCTCACCAACAGAAGTAAGAAAAAAATATATGCTTTACGACAACAAAATCTGTACAGGAGATGAAGCGGCAGAGTGCAGACATTGTATGGATAAAAGAATTGAAAACATAGGATATTCTGTAGTTGTAGAAAGAGGTGATTATATTGGTTAACACACCAAACGCAAACAGACTTCATATTGGAATTTTTGGAAGGACCAACAGTGGCAAATCCACTTTTCTAAATCTACTGACGAATCAGGAGGTTTCTATTGTATCAAATGTGGCGGGAACAACTACGGACCCTGTATACAAACAGATGGAAATTCTACCACTTGGTGCATGTACACTTATTGACACCGCAGGCTTTGATGATGTAACTCAGCTTGGGGAGAAACGTTTAGAAAAGACAAAGCTTGCTGCAGAAAAAACAGATATAGCAGTTGTTGTTATCTCGGCTGAGGAAGAAAATACTGAGTCCGAGGAGAAATGGATAAAGTATTTCAAAGAAAAGGGCACACCTGTTCTAGTTGTCATAAGTAAAATTGATTTGAATAGAAATCAGGCGGAAAAAATATCGCAGGATATTAATAGCAAGACAAAAGAAGAATGTATTTTAATTTCTTCAATGAACCATTCAAATAAAAGTGACACAGTAGCTTTGATAAAAGAAGCACTTGCCAGGAGAATTCCGGAGAATTTTGGAGAAAGGTTAATAACTGGTGAACTTGTCACAGAGGACGATGTAGTCCTTCTTGTATTGCCACAGGATATTCAGGCTCCAAAAGGCAGGCTTATTCTTCCGCAGGTACAGACCTTGCGAGAACTCTTGGATAAAAAATGTATTGTATTAAGTACCACAACAGATAAAATGTTAAATGCTTTGTCAAAAATGAAAGAGCCACCGAAGCTTATTATTACTGACTCACAGGTGTTTAAATATGTATATGAGAACAAACCAAAGGAGAGCATGCTTACTTCCTTTTCTGTTTTGTTTGCCGCATACAAAGGCGATTTGCCATATTATATAGAAGGTGCGAAGAAGATAGATTCTTTGAATGACGATTCCAAGGTGTTGATTGCAGAATGTTGTACACATGCACCATTAGCAGAGGATATTGGACGTGAAAAAATTCCTAGAATGCTTAGAAACAGATATGGACAGAATATGAAGATTGATATTGTAAGCGGAACAGATTTTCCGGAGAAGCTTGATGATTATGATTTGATTATCCAATGTGGAGCATGTATGTTTAACAGGACGTATGTGATGTCTAGAATAGAACGCGCCAAAAGACAGAATGTATGTATGACTAATTATGGTGTTACAATTGCACATCTTACAGGAATACTTGAAAAAATAGCCCAGACATAAGTCTGAGCTATTTTTTGACTATAGTGTTTATCTCGGAGTTCCACATGAAGCACAGAATTTGCTATCTGCCGAGTTAACTGTACCACATTGGCATGTCCAATCTGCTGTGTTGTTTGCAACAGGTGGAACAGGCATTGGTGCAACAGGTGGGACAGGAGCTGAATTAACAGGTGCCCCCATTGGTGCTCCCATTGGCGCTGGATTCATTGGAATCTGTGTCATGTTTCTAAGACCTGCTGTATTTTTTGCGATTTTGCTTATGTCAAATGCCATGTCTATAAACATTCCCATAAAACTGCAGACTACAAAATCCAATAGGATTCCGCCAACTATTATTATGATACCCATAATAAGTTCTTCTTCACCATAATAACTTGAATTCAGACCTTCAATAATCATGAATCCACCAGAAATTACCGATGCCAAAGCAATAACAGCGAACTGAATCCAGATTACAATTCTAGCAACTACTTTCCACATAATAAAACCCTCCCTCAATATAAAATTTTTCTAAAAAGTATATTTAAATTATAAACTATTTATCGTGTATAATAAAGAAAAATTTAAACTAATAATATTGACTTTTTTTTAACAAACATATACACTAACGTATGAAGTGAGACTATATTTTCACTTCGAATTTTATGATGGTATCACTAATCTGTTAAGGCAGATTATAGACACATATTATTAAGAAAAGAGGTTAAGTGAAATGGCAAATGTTGATTTAAGCAAGTATGGAATCACAGGCACAACTGAGATTGTTTACAATCCTTCTTATGATGTTTTATTCGAGGAAGAGACTAAAGCAGGTCTTGAGGGATTTGAAGTAGGTCAGGAGACTGAGCTTGGAACAGTTAACGTTATGACTGGTATTTACACAGGACGTTCACCTAAAGATAAGTATATCGTAATGGATGACAACTCAAAAGACACTGTATGGTGGGATTCAAAAGATTATCCAAACGATAACCATCCAATGACAGAGGAGACATGGGCTACAGTAAAAGACCTTGCAAAGAAAGAGCTTTCAAACAAGAGACTTTTCGTAGTAGATGCTTTCTGTGGAGCAAATGCTGATACTCGTATGGCAGTTCGTTTCATCGTTGAGGTTGCTTGGCAGGCTCACTTTGTAAAGAACATGTTCATCGTTCCTACAGATGCTGAGCTTGAGAACTTCGAGCCAGATTTCGTAGTATATAACGCTTCTAAAGCAAAAGTTGAGAACTACAAAGAGTTAGGACTTAACTCAGAGACATGTGTAGCTTTCAATATTTCATCTCGTGAGCAGGTTATCATTAATACATGGTACGGCGGAGAGATGAAGAAGGGTATGTTCTCTATGATGAACTACTACCTTCCACTTAAAGGAATTGCTTCAATGCACTGTTCAGCAAACGCTGATATGAACGGTGAGAACACAGCAATTTTCTTCGGACTTTCAGGAACAGGAAAGACAACACTTTCAACAGATCCAAAACGTCTTCTTATCGGTGATGATGAGCACGGATGGGATGATAACGGAGTATTCAACTTTGAGGGTGGATGCTATGCTAAGGTTATCGGACTTGACAAAGAGTCTGAGCCAGACATCTACAATGCTATCAAGAGAAACGCTCTTCTTGAGAACGTTACTGTTGATGCAAACGGAAAGATTGACTTTGATGACAAGAGTGTTACAGAGAATACTCGTGTATCTTACCCAATCAACCACATTGAGAACAGTGTAAAACCAATTTCTTCTGCACCGGCTGCTAAGAACGTAATCTTCCTTTCAGCAGATGCATTTGGAGTACTTCCACCAGTTTCTATTCTTACACCAGAGCAGACACAGTACTACTTCCTTTCAGGATTTACTGCAAAGCTTGCTGGTACAGAGCGTGGAATTACAGAGCCAACTCCAACATTCTCAGCATGTTTCGGACAGGCTTTCTTAGAGCTTCATCCAACAAAATACGCTGAAGAGCTTGTTAAGAAAATGGAGAAGAGCGGAGCAAAAGCTTACCTCGTTAACACAGGATGGAATGGAACAGGAAAGAGAATCACAATCAAGGATACTAGAGGAATCATTGATGCTATCCTTTCTGGTGATATTCTTAAAGCTCCTACAAAGAACATTCCAATGTTCAACTTCGAGGTTCCAACAGAGCTTCCAGGAGTAGATCCAGCAATTCTTGATCCTCGTGATACTTATGCTGATGCTTCTGAGTGGGAAGTTAAAGCTAAAGACCTTGCAGAGAGATTTAACAAGAACTTTGTTAAGTACACAACAAACGATGCTGGTAAAGCACTTGTTTCTGCTGGTCCACAGTTATAATTTGAATAATAATATATGACCATATAAAAGTGACCTCTCTTAGAGTAATCTAGGAGAGGTTATTATTTTACCTGTGTGAATAATGCAAAAAATGGCAAAAATAGTTGACTATTAACAAAATATTATGTATTATTAAAAAGTATTAAAAAATTATTAAAAAGGAGAATTAAAAATGGACGGAATGAATAACGGAATGCCAAACAATCAGGCACCACAGAAGAACACTGTAGGAACAGTTCTTGGAATTCTTGCAATTGTTGTTGGAGTAATCGGAGGACTCTGCTTCGGTATTTTCGGTGCTATCGCTGGATTAGCTTGCGGTATTGTTGGATTAATTCTTAGCATCAACGTAAAGAAAGCTTCAAACGATCAGGTTGGAGGAGCTGGATTTATCTGTGGTATCGTAGGTATTGCTTTATCAGCATTTTTCTTAATCGGATGTGCTGCATATGGTAGCTGTTCAGCTGGTTATATGTGCTACGGATGTATCGGTGGATCATGTAAAGTTGCAAACGATGCTGCTTCAGGAGCAGAAGATGTTTATGAACTCTTAGAGGATATGGATTACTAAAATTCATTTATATTGATTATTTAAAGGCTGTTGTCTTTGACAACGGCCTTTATTTTTGGAGGAAATATGTTACCTACTATAAAGTTATTTGGAAAATTAGAAATTGGAATGTATGGCACAATGTTTGTTATTGGTTTTTTTCTAGCTATTTTCATTGCCAGAAAGATATATAAATATGCAAATAAAGAGGATATTTTATATAGTGCGATTTATGCTGTCCTTGGTATGATTGTTGGAATGAAACTATTATTTATGATTACTAAACTTCCAAAATTAATTCGTGGATTTTCAATGGTTGCAGAAACATTTGATGGAGATACAAAGGGACTTTTAGGCTTTTCGGTGTCATATTTATTAGGTGGAAATGTATTTTATGGCGGTCTTATTGGTGCTGTAATAGGAATTCTTATATATTGTAGAATTTATAAGGTAAAAGTAAAACCATTAGCAGATTTGTATGCTATTATGATTCCTTTTGTTCATGCTTTTGGACGTATTGGATGTTTTTTTGCAGGCTGCTGTTATGGTATGGAATATCATGGTTTTGGTGCTATTCAATTCCCTGACAATAAATATATTCCTGAATTATCTGAGGTTCCAAGGGTTCCGACCCAGTTAATTGAAGTGGTAATGAACTTTATATGCTTTGGGGTATTACTTTATTTGTATAAAAAGAATAAGATTACAGAAGGTAAATTGGTTGGTTGTTATATATGCTATTATTCCGTGTTCAGATTTATTAATGAGTTCTTTAGAGGGGATGTTGTAAGAGGTGCTGTATTTGGGCTTTATACTTCTCAGATAGTAAGTTTATGCATTCTTCCTATTGGTTTGATTATTCTTTGTACAGATTGGTTTGTAAAGAGGATGGATAAGGAGTAATGTGTACTTATATTAAACTTGGTAACTTGGTGTTGCCTTCATATTCGTTAATGATTGCACTTGGAATAATGCTTTCATATGGCATAGCTGCAATTCATTGTTGGAAGAAATCGCTGTCGTACAAAAATGTGCTTATTCTAGCTGGATTTGGAATTGGATTTGGGCTAATAGGAGCTAAAGTATTATTTTTAATTGTTTCTTACAAAGAAATTGCATGGAGTCATATATTTGAACTTAGATATTTTCTTATTTTGCTTAGAGCTGGATATGTATTTTATGGAGGATTGATTTTTTCTATTATTGCAATTGTGATTAGTGCAAAAATATTTAAAATCAATCTCAGAGAATATCTTTTGGAATTTGTTTACCTGATACCTTTTGCTCATGCATTTGGACGAATAGGATGTTTTATGGCTGGATGCTGCTATGGAAGACCTTATGATGGTCCATTTGCAGTTGTGTTTCCAGAAGAGACGTTTGGATTAGCTGGGGTGAAATTATTTCCGATTCAGATTGTGGAAGCTATTTTCTTATTAATGATATCATTCATAGTTTTTATTATCATTATTAATGGAAAGCGCTGTTACAGCTTATCTGTGTATTTTATTTTGTATGCAATCCTTAGGTTTATCCTGGAGTATTACAGATATGATTATGTGAGAGGATTTGTGCTTGGATTATCTACTTCACAATGGATTAGTGTTTTTATTTTTGTTGTTGGGGTAGTATTGAGTTTTGCTAATGTTATACGAAATAAAAGGCAAATAAAAAACAAATAAAAAAATTATTGCCTTTTTATAAAATGTATAGTAAAATTTTATAGAAAATTAATAATTTTGATTCAGGAGGGAATTATGGATAACAATTTCAATAATCAGTTTGGCGGACAGCAGTCATACGGACAGCAGAATTACAACACACAGCAGACATATGGACAGCAGAGCTATTCAACACAGCAGCCATATGCACAGCAGTCATCAAACCAGGTAAATTATACACCAGGTTATGTACAGCCAGGAACAAACCCAGGAGGAACAATGGGATTTGCAATTGCTTCATTATGTTGTGGTGTAGCTTCAATTCTTGCGGTTTGTTTCGTTGGATGGTTAGGACTTGTTCTTGCTATCACAGGAGCTGCTTTAGGTGGTGTTTCACTTGCAACACATAAACCAGGAAAAGGAATGGCAATCGCTGGTGTTGTATGTAGTATCGTAACAATAGTATTATTTGTTGTTGTAATCATTGCTGCAGTTGCTTGTTATGCATCATTATCACCATACTACTATTACTAGAATTTAAAGGGTTCCTAATAGGAACCCTTTTTTTTCGGCAGATGAAGGTTAATAAGAGTTATTATTAATATAACAATAAGTTATAGTGTTATAAATGCTTGACAAATACAGATTATAGTAATATTATCAGAATGTGAGTGAACGAAATATAAATTTTAAGGAAGGTTTTTCTATGAGAAGACAGACTTTATCTCTTTTAGTGGAAAACAATCCTGGTGTTACAAGCCGAATTTCTGGTTTGTTCAGTAGAAGAGGATTCAATATTGATAGTTTCTCTTCTGGAGTTACAGCTGATCCTAAATACACTAGAATTACTATTGTAGCAAGTGGTGATGAGCAGATTCTTGAACAGATAGAAAAACAGCTTGAAAAACTTGAGGATGTTTTGGATATCAAAAAACTTGAGCCAGGTTTATCTGTTTGTAGAGAGCTTATTATGGTAAAGATTAGAGCTCTTGATACACAGAGACAGGCCGTTATGAATGTTACAGAAATCTTTCATGGAAAGATTGTTGACGTCACACATGATTCAATGGTTATTGAATTGATAGGTAATCAGGATAAGCTTGATAATTTCATCGATTTGTTAAGTGGTTACGAGATATTGGAATTAGCCAGAACTGGAACTACAGGACTTACTCGTGGTTCGGATGATGTTGTAATGTTAGATTAATACTTAATATTAATATTTATTTAGATTAACACTTTAATGATTATTTTTTAGGAGGATTTATAAAATGTCAGATGCAAAAATTTATTATCAGGAAGATTGTAACCTTTCAGCTTTAGAAGGAAAGACAATTGCAGTAATTGGTTATGGTAGCCAGGGACATGCACATGCTCTTAACGCTAAAGAGTCTGGATGCAATGTTATCATCGGTCTCTATGAGGGAAGCAAATCATGGGACAAGGCTGTTAAGCAGGGATTTGAAGTATATACAGCAGCTGAAGCTGCAAAGAAAGCTGATATCATCATGATTCTTATCAATGATGAGAAACAGGCTGCACTTTACAAAAAAGATATCGAGCCAAATCTTGAGGCTGGAAATATGCTTATGTTTGCTCATGGTTTCAACATTCACTTCGGATGTATCGTTCCACCAGCAGACGTAGATGTTACAATGATCGCTCCAAAGGGACCAGGACATACAGTACGTTCTGAGTACCAGGCTGGAAAGGGAGTTCCTTGTTTAGTAGCTGTAGAGCAGGATGCTACAGGAAAAGCTCTTGAGACAGCTCTTGCTTATGCTTTAGCAATCGGTGGAGCACGTGCCGGAGTTCTTGAGACAACATTCAGAACAGAGACAGAGACAGACCTTTTCGGTGAGCAGGCAGTACTTTGTGGTGGTGTTTGTGCACTTATGCAGGCTGGTTTCGAGACTCTTACAGAGGCTGGATATGATCCAAGAAACGCATACTTCGAGTGTATTCATGAGATGAAACTTATCGTAGACTTAATCTACCAGTCAGGTTTCGCAGGAATGAGATATTCTATTTCAAATACAGCTGAGTATGGTGATTACATAACAGGACCAAAGATTATCACAGAAGAGACAAAGAAAGCTATGAAGAAAGTTCTTTCTGATATCCAGGATGGTTCTTTCGCAAAAGAGTTCTTACTTGATATGTCAGATGCTGGAAAACAGGTTCACTTCAAGGCTATGAGAAAGCTTGCAGCTGAGCATCCATCTGAGAAGGTTGGAGAGGAAATCCGTAAACTTTACAGCTGGAACAACGAAGAGGATAAATTCATCAACAACTAATTTGTGATGAGTATTTTTTGCCCGATGCTTTTGTGTCGGGCAATTTTTAGGTATATTACTTGTATGAGTGCCTGTTTCATTGACAAAAATGATTCAGATGTGTAGAATGGATTTGTTAGTTTGCGCAGAGTTTATCAGCTGTGCGGGCTATTAAATCGCAATAAGATGTCAGCAAAGCTGACATGCATTTCGTAGCAATAGCACCAAGATGTTATTGAAATTGTGAATACATAAAAAGAAAGTAGAAGAGGCAGTAAAATGGCAGAGAGTTACAACCATAAAGCTATTGAGAAAAAATGGCAGGAATACTGGGAGAAAAATGAGACATTTAAAACTGATGTCTGGGATTTTTCAAAACCAAAATATTATGCACTTGATATGTTTCCATATCCATCAGGAGTGGGGCTTCATGCAGGACATCCGGAAGGCTATACAGCAACAGACATTATGTCTCGTATGAAGAGAATGCAGGGATACAATGTTCTCCATCCAATGGGATATGATTCATTTGGTTTACCGGCAGAACAGTATGCTGTTACAACAGGAAATCATCCAAATGGATTCACACAGGAGAATATCAAGACTTTCTCTAAGCAGTTAAAAGAGCTTGGATTTGATTATGACTGGTCAAAAATGATTGCTACATCAGATCCTGAATTTTATAAGTGGACACAGTGGATTTTCAAACAGTTATATGAAGCTGGATATGCAAAATATATTGATATGCCTGTTAACTGGTGTGAAGAGCTTGGAACAGTATTATCCAATGATGAAGTAATTGATGGAAAATCTGAGCGTGGTGGATATCCTGTTGTTCGTAAGAATATGAAACAGTGGGTTATTGATCAGCCAGCTTTTGCAGAAAAGTTACTAGAAGGTCTTGATGAAATTGACTGGCCTGAGTCTACAAAAGAGATGCAGCGTAACTGGATTGGAAAGAGTACTGGTGTTGAGGTTGATTTTGAAATCGTAGGCGGAGGAAAATTCTCTATCTTCACAACTTGTATCGAGACAATTTATGGTATTACATTTATGGTACTTGCTCCGGATGGAGATATTGTTAGAGGACTTATGGACCGAGTTGAGAACAGAGACGAGGTTCAGGCATATATTGATGAGACAGTAAAGAAATCTGATTTAGACAGAACTGAACTTAATAAGACAAAATCAGGTTGTGAGCTTAAAGGACTTAAATGTATCAATCCTGTAAATGGAAAAGAAGTTAGAATGTTTATCGGTGATTTCGTTCTTGCAAGCTATGGTACAGGAGCTGTTATGGCTGTTCCTACTCATGATCAGAGAGATTTTGAGTATGCTCAGGTACACAATATAGAGATGATTCAGGTTATCGATGGTGGAGATGTTTCAGAACATGCATTTGAGAAACACGATTACCTTGGAAAAGGCTGTAAGCTTATGAACTCTGAAGAGTTTGATGGTATGGTTGTTGAAGATGCAAAAGAAGCCATCACAAAGAAACTTGAGGATATGGGTGTTGCAAGAAGAACAGTAAATTACAAATTCCGTGAGTGGATTTTTGCTCGTCAGAGATACTGGGGAGAGCCTGTTCCATGCGTATACAAAGAGGATGGAGAGATTTATTTCCTTCCAGATGAAGAGTTGCCACTTATTCTTCCTGAGTTAGAGGACTACAAGGGACATAATGGTAAGGCTCCACTTGAGAATGCAACAGAGTGGAAACAGTACAACAAGAATGGTATTGTTGGTACAAGAGAGACTTCTACGATGCCAGGTTCTGCAGGTTCTTCATGGTATTATATGAGATATATTGATCCACATAATGATAAGGAATTTGCAAATCAGGAACTCTTAAAACACTGGCTTCCAGTTGATTTATATGTAGGTGGACCAGAGCATGCTGTTGGTCATCTTATGTATTCGAGAATCTGGAACAGATTCCTTTATGATAAGGGATTATCTCCAGTAAAAGAGCCATTCAAGAAACTTGTTCATCAGGGTATGATTCTTGGTTCTAATGGTATCAAGATGGGTAAACGTTTCCCAGAGTTTGTTGTAAATCCAAGTGATGTAGTTGAAGAGTACGGTGCAGATACACTTAGACTTTACGAGATGTTTATGGGACCACTTGAGGTTTCTAAGCCATGGAATGATAATAACGTACAGGGTGCTAAGAGATTTATTACAAGAGTTTGGAATTTCTTTACAGAACCTGAGAATGTTACTGAGGATAATGACGATAAGCTTACTAGAATTTATCATCAGACAGTAAAGAAGGTTACATCTGATTTTGAATCATTAGGTTTTAATACTGCAATTAGTCAGATGATGATTTTTGTAAATGAAGTATATAAAGTTGGAAAATGTCCAAGAGAATATGCTGAAGGTCTTATCAAGATGTTCTCATGTGTGTGCCCACACGTTGGTGAGGAAATCTGGCAGAAACTCGGACATGATGATACAATTGCTTACGAGACATGGCCAACATACGATGAGGCAAAAACTGTAGAAGATACAGTTGAAATTGCTATTCAGATTAATGGTAAGACAAAGGGAACAATTTCTATCGGAAAAGATGATCCTAAGGATGATGTAATTGCAAAAGCAAAAGAGACAATTGCAGATAAGCTTACGGGAAATATTGTAAAAGAGATTTATGTTCCAGGAAGAATTGTAAATATTGTAATGAAATAATATATTGATAAAAATAAGAAGACTGATAATCAGTCTTCTTATTTTTTAAGTTTATGAGGTGGAAGAGAAGGATCACCGCCACCTATTTTTTGCATACCTCGTTGAATAGCATCTTTCGAATCTTTCCAATCTGCATCCTTGTTTTTATAATCATATTTTTCAATGAACCAGGCAATGTCGTCGAAAACACGATTCATGTTTTCCTTCATCATTGGAAGGACTAAATCGTAAAATTCCTTTTTCTTGGCCGGCTTTAATTTACTGTCAGCTGCTTCAAGCAATACTTTAAAGTGATTAAGACAAAAGCCTTTTGTGTTGGCTATTTTCTCTGTGAAATCCGGTTCTTTTTCATACATTTTGAAAAATGTATCCATATATGCGTTAAATGTTTTATTGACGCTGTCACAAATAAAACAGGTCTGTTCTCTTTTGTTTATCCAGTTAACAATAGAGTTTGAAGAAGTTTGATTCTTCGATTTGAAAAGTCCTGATTTTTGCGTTGAATCAGGCTTGAATTTCTTGAATTCGCTGTCCATTTCTTCAATGTAGCGCATATATAGTGTTTTTAAAATCCATGCATTTCCAAGAGAATTTCCGTAGTCAAACATTTTCTTGAAATGTGATCTGCAGAAGCCTTCTTTGTCTGTCATATCTCGAATATCTGCTTCCATGTATGAAGCGCCATGACCTAGTACAAAATCCATGGACTGATTCTCGGTTCTTCTTTCAATATAACAAAATGGACATTCTCCGGAATTTTCAAATGCATCTGATATTGGAATAGTATGTATCTGTTCTCTCAAATTAAAAATCCTCCGGTTTATAGTTTTCATAGAAGTCAATAAATGATTGAAGTGAAGAGGATGGTTTTATTGTATCCTTATACGCAAATCCAACTTCTCTTTTGTGGATTGGAATTCCAAGTGGAATCTCTACAAGACTTCCATCTGCAAGCTCCTTTGATACAAAACTTTTGATTACACAGGCAACACCTACACCAATTTTTGCAAAATCAATAAGTAAGTCCATGTTGGAAATGTCAATGGAGTCTTTTACTGTAATCTGATTTTCCTGAAGATAATCATCAATGTATTGTCTTGTCATATTGTTTTTATCCAACAACATAAGTGTAGAATTGGCAAGTATTTCGTTCTTTTTGACACCTCTTGCATTTAGGTTTCTAATATAATCTTTTGTTGATACAAAAATGTCTTCGATGTTGTCAAGATAGTGAAAATGTATATTTTTTGCATTGGTTGGCTTTCCAATTAATCCAATATCTATTTTATTGTCGTCAAGCAGACGAAGTGTATCGTTTGTAGACTGGCAATTGATTGAAATGCTGATATGTGGATTTCTATGAATAAATTCTTTTAGGTATGGTAAAAGAAGATATTTACAAAGTGTGGTACTAACACCAATTTTTAAATGTCCAACGCCTAATTCGATTGAACGCTTTAGTTTTTCTTCACCACTTCCGATTGCTTCAAAAGCCTCTTTTACATGGCTATATAATAATGAACCTTCGGAAGTAAGAATAACACCTCGTGAGCTTCTTGAGAAAAGCTTACAGTTTAGGCTTTCTTCTAATTTTTGGATTGATTTACTGATGGCTGGCTGGCTGATATATAGCTCTTTTGCAGCTTTTGAGATATTGCCTGCGTTTGCTACTGTATAAAAAATCCAATATGATGAAAGATTCTGATTCATAAGTACCTCCTTTTTTTAGGTTATTATGTTTTAATAATATCATAAAATTAAGTTATGGTAAATATGTACATTATGTATTTTGATTATAGAATTACATATGCTATGATTCTAATTGAAATAGATGCCTTTTGTTCACTCACAAGAAAGAATGGCATTGATTATTAGGAGGAAAAAAGCATGGGAATGACAATGACGCAGAAGATTCTTGCTGCACATGCAGGACTTGATTACGTAAGTGCAGGACAGCTTATTGAGGCTGATTTAGATCTTGTGCTTGGAAACGACATTACATCACCGGTTGCGATTCATGAAATCGAGAAGATGAAGGTTGATGGAGTGTTTCATAAAGATAAAATTGCTCTTGTAATGGATCATTTTGCTCCAAATAAAGATATTAAATCGGCTCAGCATTGTAAATGTGTTAGAGAGTTTGCTTGTAAAAATGATATTACAAATTACTTCGATGTTGGAGAGATGGGGATTGAGCACGCTTTATTGCCAGAGCAGGGACTTACAGTTGCTGGTGATGTAATCATTGGTGCTGATTCACATACATGTACCTATGGAGCATTAGGAGCTTTCTCTACAGGTGTTGGTAGTACTGATATGGCTGCTGGAATGGCAACTGGAAAGGCTTGGTTCAAAGTTCCTTCAGCTATTAAATTTAATATCGTTGGTAAACCTTCAAAGTGGGTTTCTGGAAAAGATGTAATTTTACATATTATCGGAATGATTGGTGTTGACGGAGCACTATACAAATCAATGGAATTTGTTGGTGAGGGAATCAAATATCTTTCAATGGATGATCGTTTTACAATTGCAAACATGGCAATTGAAGCTGGTGGAAAAAATGGTATTTTCCCAGTTGATGATTTAACAAGAGAGTATATGAAAGAGCATTCTAAGAGACCATTTGTTGAGTATGAGGCTGATGAGGATGCTGAGTATGATGAGGAATACACAATTGATTTAAGTACATTAAAATCAACTGTTTCATTCCCACATCTTCCAGAGAACACTAGAACAATCGATGAAGTTGGGGATGTAGTAATTGATCAGGTTGTAATTGGCTCTTGTACAAATGGTAGAATGGATGACCTTCGTGTTGCTGCTTCTATTTTAGAGGGTAAGAAGGTTAAAAAAGGATTAAGAGTAATCGTAATTCCAGCTACACAGAAGATTTATCTTCAGGCAATGGAAGAGGGACTTCTTAAGACCTTTATTGAAGCTGGCGCAATCGTAAGTACTCCTACTTGTGGTCCTTGTCTTGGTGGCTACATGGGTGTTATGGCTGAAGGAGAAAGATGCGTATCAACTACAAATCGTAACTTTGTAGGTCGTATGGGACATGTAGAATCAGAAGTTTACCTTGCAAGTCCTGCAGTTGCTGCTGCAAGTGCTATTACAGGTAAAATTTCAGGCCCGGAAGAAGTTATGGGTTCAGACAAATAATATAGAGGGAGAGGAAGAAATATGAAGGCTGCAAATGGTCGTGTATTTAAATATGGCGATAATGTAGATACAGACGTTATCATTCCTGCAAGATATTTGAATTCTTCAGATCCAAAGGAATTGGCAACACACTGTATGGAAGACATTGATAAAGATTTCGTAAATAATGTTAATGAAGGCGACATTATTGTTGCTAACAAGAACTTTGGTTGTGGTTCATCAAGAGAGCATGCGCCAATTTCTATTAAAGCTGCAGGAGTAAGTTGTGTAATTGCTGAGACTTTTGCTAGAATTTTCTACAGAAATGCAATCAATATTGGTTTACCAATTATTGAATGTCCAGAAGCTGCAAAGGCAATCAATGCTGGAGATGAGGTTTCAGTTGATTTTGATTCTGGTGTGATTACAGATGAGACAACAGGTGAGAAATTTCAGGGACAGGCATTTCCGCCATTTATGCAGAAGATAATTGACTGCGAAGGTCTTGTTAATTATATTAATCAGAAATAATGTTATAAAAATGGACTTCCTATTTAGGAAGTCCATTTAAGTAATTAATATATTTTTGTGAAATTTTAATGGTAGTATAAATATCTACATATTCTTTTGGAGAAAGTGATTCAATATAGTTTTCAGGAAAATGCTTTGATATTCCTGCGGAATGGGCTAAATCTACAGCTTTGTTGTATGCAACAGCTGCTTTTTCAACTGTATTATAAGTGCCGATTGAATAATTGCCGTTTATATGAATAGTGGCTTTGAATTTATCAAGCCCCTCAGTTTTGATTCGAGTAACGCCATAGTATGGATTTATAACTTCTATATTGGAGTATCTGAAATCTGTGCGATCATCATTTATAAAGCGATAATCACGGTTTAGCACAGCATGTGCTTTTATCCCAAATCGACTCAGTATTGTGATTTGCATTCCGTAATCATTTACATATAGGTGACCCTGTCTTTGCAGAATTTTGTGCTCTGAATAATAAAATAGGTCATCAATGTCGAATTTGAGTTCATGTGATATATCCAGATAATAACTGAAATAGCTTTTTCTAAGATATATAGGGTTTGGGATATATATATCGTTATCCCTGAAATTGATAAGAACCACTATTTTTTCAAATGGAAGAGCATATGTCTGATAAAATGAATTTTCGATAGATTCATTGCTCTTCAATATAGAATGGGCGACTGTGTATGCCTGATGGGCTTTGAATTCTGAATCAAAGCTTCCCAGACTGATATGTCTGTTGCGAAATGTAATATTGGAACGATAATATATAGTTCCATCTTTCTTTTTTGCTTCAAATGCTCCTGGTAACATCAGTTCTCCTAAATTTCTATGCTTTTATGTAGTTTTATTGTAGCATTTTTATTATTGATTTGGTATACAAAATTTATTATACTGTTCATAGTTGATTAATGACAGAAATGAGGTAAAAATATGGATTTAATGTATTCTAGTACTAGAGATAGTCAGAAGAAGTTTACGGCTTCACAGGCGATTTTAAAAGGTCTTGCTGATGATGGTGGACTTTTTGTTCCAGAGAGTATTCCAGCTCTTGATGTTACAATCGAAGAGTTATCAAAGATGAGTTATCAGGATACTGCTTATGTTGTAATGAAACAGTTTTTGACAGATTTTACAGAAGAAGAACTAAAAAGTTGTATCAACAAAGCATATGACAGCAAATTTGATACAGAGGAGATAGCACCTTTAGTAGAGGCTGATGGAGCATATTATTTAGAGTTATTCCATGGTTCTACAATTGCCTTCAAGGATATGGCGTTATCTATTTTGCCTCATTTACTTATAACTTCTGCAAGAAAAAATAATGTAAAAAATGATATTGTTATTCTTACAGCTACATCAGGTGATACAGGAAAAGCTGCAATGGCAGGTTTTGCAGATGTTGAAGGAACAAAAATCGTTGTTTTCTATCCAAAGAACGGTGTTAGTCCAATTCAGGAAAAACAGATGGTTACTCAGAAGGGTGCTAATACACATGTTGTTGGTATCAAAGGAAACTTTGATCAGGCTCAGACTGGTGTTAAACAGATGTTTAATGACAAAGAACTTGAGAAAGTTATGAATGATGCAGGATATCAGTTCTCATCAGCTAACTCAATCAATATCGGAAGACTTGTTCCTCAGATTGTTTATTATGTATATTCTTATGCAAAGCTTTTTGCAAATGGTGTTATTGCAAAGGATGAGAAGATAAATGTTGTAGTTCCTACTGGAAACTTTGGTAATATTCTTGCTGCATTCTATGCAAAGAATATGGGACTTCCAATTGCAAAACTTATTTGTGCATCTAATGACAATAAAGTATTATTTGATTTCTTTAAGACAGGAGAGTATGACAAGAATAGAGAATTTATCCTTACAAATTCTCCATCTATGGATATTCTTATCTCTTCAAATCTTGAGAGATTGATCTATAGAATTGCCGGAAATGATCCAGTTAAGAATGCTGAGCTTATGAAGTCTTTATCTGAGAATGGTAAATATGAGATTACTTCTGAGATGAAGGACAAGCTTGTTGATTTCTATGGTAATTACACAACTGAAGCAGAAACTGCAAAGGTTATCAAAGATTTATATGAGAGTACAGGATATGTGATTGATACTCATACAGCAGTTGCTGCAGGTGTTTACAAGAAGTATGTTGATGAGACAGGCGATAAAGATACAAAGACTGTTATTGCTTCAACAGCTAGTCCGTTCAAATTTACAAGAAGTGTAATGAACTCTATTGATGAGAAATATGATTCAATGGAAGACTTTGAGCTTGTTGATGAACTTTCAAAGATTGCAAATGTTAAAGTTCCAAATGCAATTGAAGAAATCAGAACTGCAAAAGTTCTTCATGATACAGTATGTGAAGTTTCAGAGATGGAAGCAGCTGTAAAGAAATTCTTGAACGTTTAATACATAAAAGAGCCTCTGCAAATGCAGAGGCTTAATTTTTATTTATCTAATAATTTTTTAACTTCAATTATGAAATGAACTGTTCCGAATGTATATAATACTTGGAAACGGTATGTCTGTTCTTTAAATGAAAGTAACTGGTTGTCCAAGTGCTTCGGTGCTGAAATAGATAACTCAAGAGAATGATCATTGGAACAGTTTACTATAAATAATCCATTATTTAGATTTAGAAAATCTTCTAATGAGGCTTTTACATATTCATCATATTCTTCAAATTTATCATCTACATATCTTGAAGCAAATGTAATGGCAGTTTCTTCGTCCATAGAAAGATAACTTGTTATTGAATAATCGCCAAGTACTTCCTGAGATACACAACATTCCGCAGGAAATTCAGTGCATGTTTCAGAATTAAGAGGAGTAAAATCCTCGCCAACAAAGCGAATAAAATTATTAAACAATAACTCCATATACATTCTTCCAAGTGGAGTAACTGGTGTTTCAGATATAACAAAGAAATTTTGGAATAATTTTTCGACACTATCCTTATTTTCAATTGACATATCTAAATCAATGAGCTCGTTTTGTGAACGATAATCAGTGATGACATTCTCTAAAGTAGTATTATTTATGATTCCATCATCTAATAATATTTGTCCCAATAACAAAAAGTCAGGACTTTGAACATTTAATAAATCGATAACCTGATCATTTGTCAGATAGCCCATTTCAATTGTTAGTTCTCCAAATTTTTTATCCTGATGTGTCTGTTCGATAATTACATTGTCAACTTCTGAAGCAGTCATAAGTCCAGAATGAATAGCTAATGTACCAAGTTTAATATGTTTATCTGACTTTTTTTTCATAGCTTCAAAAAGCTGTTCTTTTGTAATGTATCCTTTTGATAAAAGATAATTACCGAAAAATTGAGTATACATTTTTATTTACCCCCAATGTACTTTTCTAATAAATTAATTACCTGATTTGAATCTAAAGGTTTTTGTACAAAATCTTTAGCACCATTTTCTAAAGCAGATTTAAGCTGTGTCTGTGTACCAACAGAAGAAGCGATGAATATGGTTGCATTTGGATCATATTCAATAATTTCTTTTATTGCATCGTTTCCATCTTTGTTTGGCATTATAATATCTAAAAATACCAAGTTAGGATTTATTTCCTTGTACATGTCAACTGCTTTTTGACCATCAGATGCTTCGAAAAAAGATGGATCACCTAATGTTTTAATGATATCTTTTAATTGCTTTCTGGCAAGGATAGAATCATCACAAACCAAAATTTTTAGCTCGTCAATTGTCATAATAATGTCGCTCCTTGTAATAATATAAGAATATTTTACTATATCTTATTTTAAGTTTCAATGTTTTTGTAGGACTTTTTAACTATATTTCAATAATAATGATTTACAAAAATGTTTAGAAAATTTTGTAAATAAAAACTATGAATTTTTAATTGAACCTTTTGAGATAATAAAGTATAATAAAATCACAAAAAAGCCTGGGATGTTCGACAACCCTGTGTATTTAGAACCTACATTTACTTTAAATGGGATTCCTATATGAGCTTTTGGATGTCAGGCCACCTAGTTTCAGTGGAAGGCAGAAGAAAGACTGCGGTTACCCACCTAGCATTGGCTAGGAGTCTAAATTACAGGAATCGGCATTTTGGGTGATTAACAGAAGAAAAATATGATAAAGTACAGAAGAAAATTAAAAGTACTAAAGATTAAGGGAGCTGGTTTTTCAGCTCCCATTTTATTGTATATAGAAAAATGAAAAAATGACGGGTGTTGAAGGAGGAATACAATGAAAAGGACTACCTGGTTTGTTTTAGCTGTAATTGTTATTGGTATTGTGTGCATAGTGTACTTTTATTCGAAAAATTGTGCTACAGATGAGTCTGAATTAAAAACAAATATTAATAGTAAAGATATTGTTTATCAAGATGCATATATCTTTTCATGTTCCAATGAAAAGATAAGTTTTATATGCGATGGCGAGAAGATTGAATATAAAGGAAAGCCTGAAAATGAATTTACGGGAGTTGCAAATATTGAAATAGAGGATGGGAAAATAAAAAGTATAAAATCAAAACCAGATATAATAAATGGAACACTGGCTAGTTTTACAAACCAAAACATTACTTTTTCTTCTGGAGAAAGTAATGAGTTATTAAATGACCAGATTCCAATATACGATGTTTCAGGGGAAGAAATCTCTGAAATTGATTTTGGTCAGTTAGTTTTAGGTGGCGAGAATATAGATTTAGTAATGGAAAATGGTAAGGTCTGCGCTGTACTTAGAAAATCTAATCCTGATTTGAGCTTTGTTAGAGTTCTTTTAAAACAGGGCGATGAAACGGTTTGGCCACAGGTGACTTTATTATCTAATGAAAAACTTGTAATAAATGGTCAGAGTGATTTAGGTAAATCACTTGATGTGGGACAATATTTTACGGATAATAATATTTCAAGCATGGAAATATCATCATCAGATAATTACATATTATTTAACGGTAAAAAGTATGAGGGGGATTTTATTGTTACCCGTTTTGATAACGGCTTTTCAGTTGTAAATAAAATACAATTGGAGGAATATGTAAAATATGTTCTTCCCTCTGAGATGCCTACAGGATTTACTAAGGAAGCGTTAAAGGCTCAGGCTGTTTGTGCAAGAACCTTTGCATGCTCCCAAATGAAAAACGCGACTTATGCCATGTATGGAGCCAATCTTGATGACTCTACTTCATATCAGGTATATAATGCGTCTGGTAGATTTGATGTTACAGATGCTGCAGTTGATGAAACTCAGGGAGAGGTTATTACATGTAATGGACAGTTGATTACGTGTTACTATTTTTCTTCTTCTGGAGGAAAAACAGAAGATATGGAAGTGTGGGGATCTGATACTCCTGCTTTTATTAAGAAGGTTGAGTCAATAGATGATAATTCTGCCTATTTTAAGTGGTGTGCAACTTTAGATGTTACTAAGTACACTGATTCTGAATATGGAAGGGCAAAGGGGATAACAGTAAATAGCATCAGTGAAAGTGGATATGTTTTATCGCTTACTGTGGAATATGAAAATGGAACTCTTGTTTTTACAAAGGAAAATGATATACGAAAAGAATTAGGAAAGTATCTTACTCAAACACAGTTGAATGATGGAACTTCCAGAGATAACTTAACAATGATTCCTAGTGCCTGTTTTACACTAGAAAAAATTTCGGATAATGAATATAAGCTTCAAGGGTCTGGATTTGGACATGGAATAGGAATGAGTCAATATGGAGCGGATAAATTAGGAAGTAGTGGCTATACATATGAGGATATTATCTGTTATTATTATAATGATGTAAAAGTTGTAAAGAGGAATTAATGATGAATTTACCAAAAGAATTTGAAGATAAAATGAAAAAATTACTCGATAAAGACTACGATAAGTTCTTATATAGCTATAATAATGAAAGATATTATGCTTTACGAGTAAATACATTAAAAGTACTTGAAGAGAATATAGACTCTGTTTTAGAAATGGTCCATATTGCTGATAAGAAAGTTGTCGAATGGGCTGATAATGCATTTTATTACGATGAATCACATAAACCGGGTAAAAGTATATATCATGAAATGGGACTGTATTATATTCAAGAGCCTAGTGCTATGTCAGCAGCCGCTATGCTGAGACCAAAGCCAGGGATGAGAGTTCTTGATTTGTGTGCGGCTCCAGGAGGAAAAAGTACGCAATTGGCTTCGTTCTTGCAAGGAAAGGGACTTTTGGTTTGTAATGAAATAAATCCTCAAAGATCCAAAGTATTATCATCCAATATTGAGAGAATGGGAGTGACAAATGCTATTGTTGTAAATGAAGATAGTTATAAATTAGCTCAGAAATATCCAGGATTTTTTCATGCTATACAGGTAGATGCCCCATGCTCGGGGGAGGGAATGTTTAGAAAAATGCCTGAAGCAATTGATGAATGGAGTATGGAAAATGTTTTGTCTTGTGCAAAAAGACAATTAGAGATATTAAATAATGCTGCAATTATGCTTCAACCAGGTGGTACTATAGTATATAGTACATGTACTTTTTCAAAAGAAGAAAATGAGGACGTAATAGAAGCGTTTTTACAGGAACATGAAGATTTTGTACTTGATAAACAAGAGAGATTTTGGCCTCATGAGAAGAAAGGCGAAGGGCATTTTTGCGCCAGATTAGTATCTAATCATGATTTAAAAATTGATAATTTTCCTGTTAAATCAAGCAAGCTAACTAAAGATAAACAAAAATTATTAGTTGATTTTCTGAATAATAGTTTATCAACAGAAAAGGCACAGTGGATATTAAATGGTGATTTGAGATTGTTTAAAGAACAGCTATATAGGCTGCCTGATGAAAATATTGACATAAATGGAATAAAGGTATTAAGAGCTGGATTACATATTGGAGAATTTAAGAAGAACAGATTCGAACCATCGCATTCACTGGCATTGGCTTTAGATAAAAAAGATGTAATACGTAAATTTGATATAGATGTTGATAGTAGATATGCAAAATCATTTTTTGAAGGCGAATCAATTCAAGCCCAGTGTGAAAATGGATGGACATTAATGATGATTAATGGTTATTCTGCTGGGTGGGCAAAGGCTAGCAATAATATGTTGAAAAATCATTATCCAAAGGGGCTAAGAAAGTCTTGCAATATCTAATTTATATGGTAAAATACTATGGATAAATGCTTTGAAAGTGCACAGTAATAATTGTTTCGCTTAAAGAGAGAGGTTGTCGTAGGCTGAGAGCAATCTTATGAATGAGCAATTTATGAATTTTCACACTGGAGCAGCATGGGTGAACTTATAGTAGCTCATGACGTTTGATGTTCGTTACGCATAAATTGAGAGCCTGTATTGCAGGAATCTGGGTGGTATCGCGGAATGTTAGGTTTCGTCCCAATTTGAGGGACGGAACTTTTTTATTGAAAGGGATTTAGTATGAAATATGATGCTTTTATTAGTTATAAGCATGCGGAACTTGATAGCTATATAGCAAAAAAGGTGCACAAATTTCTTGAAACATATAGAGTTCCAAAGAGTGCTGTTAGAATAACTGGTAAGAAACGAATTAATCGTGTATTTAGAGATCAGGAAGAACTTCCTATTGGTAGTGATTTGGGAGGGAATATTGAAGCTGCACTTAGAGAATCAGAATATTTGATTGTGATTTGTTCACCTAGAACATTGGGTTCTGAATGGGTTTTAAAAGAAATAAGAACATTTATATCTATGCATAGTAGAGAAAATGTTCTCGCTATACTAATAGAAGGCGAACCTAGTGACAGTTTTCCAAAAGAATTATTAGTTAATGACAAAGGACAACCTGTTGAACCATTAGCAGCGGATGTTAGAGGACAAACTAAATCTGAAATTAATAAAAAATTCAAAACCGAGATGATACGTTTAGCAGCTCCTTTATTGGGCTGCAGTTATGATGATTTAAAACAGCGTCAGAGAGAAAGACAAATAAAAAGACGTTTTCGTGTAATGACAGCTATTGCAATACTAAGTATTATGTTGGGTGTTTTTGGTATATATAATTATCAGACTATAAGCAGAAATTATAATGAAAAACAGATTAATCAATCAAAGTATTTAGCAGATACTGCATTGGATGTACTAGATAATGGTGATAGAAAGACGGCGGCCTTGATTGCAAAGGAGGCTTTACCCGGACCTGATAATGATAGACCTTATGTTACAAAAGCTCAATATGCTTTAACTGAAGCATTGGGCTCCTATGATGTAGGTGAAAAACCACACGTAAATAGTAAAATCAGTCTTGATTTTAATGTTGCAGGTTTTGACGTAAATGAAGAATTTGAAGTGATTGCTGCTTTCGATGAAGACAATAGGATATATTTGTTGAATTTGTTTACTGGTGAGCTGTTAGTTAAATTAACTCCTAATGATACTGGAGTTGGTTTGGATAATGATAATAATATTTGTGAGATAGTTGTAAATGACGAAAATATAGTTGTTTTTTCTAGATATTCAATAGTTGCTTATGATTATAAGGGCAATGAAGAGTGGGCATGTTACATAGAGTGTAGAAATGCCAATGTGTCCATTTGCAAGAAAAATAATTATTGCGTTTATTATGATTCTAACAAGATTTTGTTATACGATATATCAAAAGGCGAACTGATTAATTCCATGGATTTTGATAAGGATATTTTTATAGAGCTTACAGAAGGGGATTTTTCGCAGAATGGAAATTTTTTCGCTTTAGCTTACAGAAGAAATGGTGATGACTCAAACGTTTACATAAAGAATATTGAACTTGAAACTTTTAATACAACTGATTTGAATGTTGTTGGGGAAAAAATATTTGAATTAGCATACGCAGGAGACGATTCTATTTGTGCAGTTGTAGGAGATAACAAAGATTATAGTGTAACGGATGATTACGATCCACGAAGAGTAGTTTTGATTGATGTTGCGTCTAATCAGCAAATGTGGAATTATGACTTCAACTATTACAATGAGTATGAAGGAATATTTGAACTTGATTATATAAGTAAAAATGAGAGAATGGAAAGACAAAATGATGAAGTCTTTCTGGTGAATCACAATAGTGTGACAGTTATTAATAAACAGGGTGGAACTATTATTTCCAATATTTCCATTGGTTTTGCTATTTGTTCATTTTGGACAGTTGGTGAGGACGGATATTGTTGTTTTAGTACTTATGATGGTGATATTATGGTGATTTCGTCTGAGGGAGGAATACAATATGCAGATGAGATTTATCGTTGTAGTGCTACTCCTACTCCTTCATTGTGTTATATTGGTGATGGAGTTCTTGTAGTAAGTGATGATACTAATAAGGATATCATTATTGTAGGTTTTGATAAGGGCTCAACTGTTAAGGAAGTTAGAACGATTGAAGAGTATACATCATATTATATGAAACCAGATGGTAAGGAATATGCGTATTTTAATTTGGGAGTATTGTATTTTTATGAAGGGGATAAATTAGTTGATGAAGTTGATGTTGGTACTTTTAATGATGAGTGCTTGATTGGGTTTGTAAATGATGATTTTGTATTTATGGACACTGATGAGTCTACAATTACTTTTTATAATTATGAAAAAGAAAAAGCATACATTGAAGAAAGATTTATAAATTTATCAAATTATTTTGTTTCTTCTGATAATAGTAAGCTATTGGTTATTGGCAATAAAAAGTATTGGATATATGATTTGAAAACAAAGCAAATTCTTTATGAAAACAGATTACAGAATGAATTTAAAGAAGTTTCAAATTCGGATTCGCCTATTATTGCAGTTAGTAATGAAGGTAATAAAATAGCTTATGTATCACCAAATAATATTGTAAGGATATTAGATGTAGAACAAAATAATATAATACATGAATTTGATGGATTCATGAGAAAAAAAGGAAGTATGTTTTTTAATAAAGATGATAGTCAAATAATTATTAAAAGTGATGATTTTTATTTGAGGACTTACGATTTAGAGAAAAATAAGTTTGTATTTTGTTCTGAAGAACAATATGACTTATGTGAGGTTGTTCTATATGATGATGAGGAGGTTTTGCTATTTGTAGGTTTTTCTGATATGTATATTGTCGATGCAGAAACGTATGAATATATTGCATTTGTAGATGGTGGGGTGGCTTTTCTTCCTGAAAAAGAAAAAGTATATATTGAAATGTATGGCACTGTTTATGAAGCAGAGTATATGACATTAGATAAGTTGCTTGCAGAAGAAGAAAAGTTATATCCAAACGAAGAATTATCGGATATGGATAGGGTGAAGTATAACGTTGATTAAGAGGAAAAAGAATGAGAATTAAGGAGTTATTGGACTTTGATGAAGTTGTAATCCAATGCCACGATAATCCCGATGCTGACTCGCTTGCAAGTGCACTTGGAGTATACAAGTACCTTAAAGATAATGGAAAAAAAGATTTAAGAATAATTTATGGAGGAAAATTCCTCATCAAGAAAAGCAATTTGTTAATGATGATTTCTGATTTAGATATTCCTATCGTTCATGTTGAAGAGTTGAAAAAACCAGAGCTATTAGTTATGGTTGATTGTCAATATGGTGGTGGAAATGTTCAAAAATTTGATGCTTATAATGTAGCAGTAATAGATCATCATCAGATATATAATCAGTTACCGGAACTAAGTGATGTGAGAAGTAATCTTGGATCGTGTTCTACACTGGTTGCTAGTATGTTAAAGCTTGAAGGCTATGATATTGGAAATGATGTGCAACTTTCTACTGCATTGTATTATGGTTTACTTACTGATACCAGTAATTTTGCTGAATTGAAGCATCCGATGGATAGAGATTTAAAAGATGAGGCTAGATATGACAGACAAATGATTAGAAAATACACTAATTCAAACCTTTCGTTGGATGAACTGAGTATAGCTGGAAAAGCACTGATGAGTTATCTGTATATTGAAAAATTCAGGTGCGCAATCTTGAAGGTAAATCCATGTGATCCTAATGTTCTTGGAATGATTAGTGATTTAGCGCTTGAAGTGGATTCGGTTGACTCTTGTGTTGTATATAGTGAGTTAGAATTTGGAATTAAATATTCAGTCAGAAGTTGTGTTGAAGAGATAAACGCTGGTGAGTTTGCAGAATATATTGCTGAGAGGACTGGAAGTGGTGGAGGTCATTTAGATAAAGCTGGTGGACTTCTACAAAAGGAATTGATAGGTGATATAGATGCAAATGATTATCTGAAACAAAAAATTGATAGCTATTTTTCAAATGCAGATATCATTTATTCAAAAGAATTTGATATTGATATTGATGAATTTGAGGTGTATGAAAAGAAAAAATTACCTCTGGGATATGTTAAATCTGAAGATTTATTTGAAAAGGGCACAGAAATAGTTGTAAGAACACTTGAGGGTGACGTAATTATTTCTGTAGAAAAAGATAGTTATATTATGATTGGTATCAGAGGCGAGGTATATCCATGTAAGAAGGAAAAGTTTGAAGAAGCTTACACTTGTGATGGTGAAAAATATGAATTTAAGGGTGAATATCATCCAACAGTAAAAAATGAATACACAGGTGAGAAAGTAGATTTGATTCCTTGTGCACATAAATGCATTCCAACTGGAGAGGTTAAAATTTATGCTAGAGAATTGGATAAGCGTACAAAGGTGTTTGTAGCATGGGACTATGAGAGTTACATGCTTGGAAAACCAGGGGACTTTCTCGTGGTTAGAAAAGATGATTTACATGACGTGTATATAGTAGACAGAGATATTTTCTTTGAAACATATAATAAAATTGGAAAATAATATTAGAGGTGAAAGTAATGAAAGAAAGAATCCAAAAGATTAGAGAAACTGCACTTGCTCAGATAGAAGAAGCTCAAAATCTTGAGGCAATCAATGAAGTAAGAGCCAATGTTCTTGGAAAAAAAGGTGAATTAACAGCCGTATTGAAAGGTATGAAGGATGTAGCACCTGAGGACAGACCAAAGGTTGGTCAGTGGGTAAATGAATCCCGTGAAGCAATTGAGAAAATACTTGAAGAAAAGGTTAAAAAATTTGAGGCAGAAGCTCTTAAACGCAAATACGAGAGTGAGAAAATTGATGTTACAATGCCTGCTGTAAAAGAAGAAAAAGGAAATCTCCATCCAGTAACACAAGTTAAAAACCAGCTTATTGATATTTTTGCATCAATGGGATTTGAAATCTTTGAGGGAGCAGAGATTGAGACAGATTATTACAACTTTACTGCATTAAATACTCCACAGGATCATCCTGCAAGAGATATGCAGGACACATTCTATTTGTCACCTGAGTTTTTACTTAGAACTCAGACATCTGCTGGTCAGATTCATGTAATGGAAGCAAAGAAACCACCAATTAAGGTTATTTCTCCTGGAAAAGTATTTAGATCAGATGATGATGCTACACATTCACCAATGTTTACACAGATGGAAGGTCTTGTTGTAGACAAAGGAATTACTCTTTGTGATTTAAAGGGAATGTTAGAGCAGTTTGTAAAGAAAATTTTTGGAAAAAATGTGACTACACGTCTTCGTCCATCATACTTCCCATTTACAGAGCCTTCAGTTGAGGTTGATGTAAGTTGTTTCCAGTGTGGTGGAAAAGGTTGTAAGCTTTGTAAGGGTACAGGTTGGATAGAAGTATTAGGTGCTGGAGTAGTAAATAAAAAAGTACTTGAGGGCTGTGATATTGATACAGACGAATACAGCGGATTTGCTTTCGGTATCGGAATTGAGCGTATTGCTATGCTTAAATATGGAATTAACAATATCAAATTATTATTTGAATCTGACTTAAGAGTACTTAAACAGATTGATGACAACTAATTAGAAAAGGGAGGCAGTATTATGTTAGCACCACTTAGCTGGTTAAAAGATTATGTAGATATAGATGTAACTCCAAAGGAGTTAGAAGAAAAATTATTCTCTTGTGGATTTGAAGTAGAAGAGTTAATTGAAGTAGGAAAAGATATTTCAAATGTTGTTGTAGGTCTTGTTGAAGAATGTGAGCCAATTCCTGACACACATTTGTCACTTTGTAAAGTAAATGCGGGAGAGCACGGAACATTCCAGATTTGCTGTGGAGCAGACAATGTAAAGGCTGGTGGGAAATTCCCATTAGCACTTGTTGGAGCTACTGTTTACGCAACAGCAAAAGACCATGTGACAATCGAAGGCGTAATGACAATTAAAAAGGGAAAACTTCGTGGTTATGAGTCATTCGGAATGCTTTGTTCTGGTGTAGAACTTGGACTTAATGAAGATTTATACCCAGGAGCTGGATATAATGGACTTCTTGTTCTTCCAGAGGAATCTGTTCCAGGAGAGGATGTTAAACCTATTCTCGGAATGAATGATTGGATTTTTGATATTGCAATCACTGCAAACAGACCTGATTGCCAGAGTATCTTAGGTATTGCAAGAGAGGTTGCTGCAGTTCTTGGAAAACCTGTAAAAGAGCCTGCGTTAGATTATACAGAGGATTCTGTTACAAAAGATAATTTCAAAGTAACTGTTGATGCAACAGATATTTGTCCAAGATACATTGGACATTATGTTCATGACGTAAAAATGGGAGAGTCTCCAGCATGGATGAGAAGAAGACTTGCCTTAGTTGGTATTGGTTCAATTTCAAATGTTGTAGATATTACCAACTTTGTATTAAAGGAATTAGGACAGCCAATGCATGCATTTGATTATTCTTTCCTTGAGGGAGAACAAATCAATGTAAGAAGGGCTAATGAAGGCGAGAAAATTGTTACTTTAGATGAGAAAGAATTTGAGCTTAATTCATCCAATCTTGTGATTTGTGATGGTAAAAAACCTGTTGCACTTGCAGGAATTATGGGTGGTCTTAACTCAGAAATTAAAGAGAATACATCAGAAGTTTTATTTGAAGCTGCAAAATTTGCAAGAGACAATATCAGAAAGAGTTCACGTGCTTTAGGACAGGCTTCTGATTCGAGTGCTTTATATTCAAAGGGAGTAAATGAATTTACTACAGATATGGCTATGAAGAGAGCTCTTCATTTAATTGAAGAACTTGGATGCGGAAAGGTTTCTTCAACACATGTCGTGGCTTCAACTGGCAATTCGCTTGAACCAAAAGAAATGAAAGTTAGCATCAAAAAAGTAAATGGTGTTTTAGGAATTGAAGTTCCAACTGACGAAATCGTAAGAATACTTACAAATCTTAACTTTGCTCCAGTTGTAAATGGAGATGAGCTTACAATTTATGTACCTGCTTACAGAGAAGATATGGAGTCTTATCCTGATGTGGCAGAAGAAGTTATTCGTATGTATGGTTATGACCATGTAACACCTACTTTTATGCCTACAGCTCAGGTTACATTAGGCGGACTTAACCTTAGACAGAAAACTGAAAACAAGATAAAAGATGCACTTTGTGCTGCAGGAGCATATGAGGGAATTCATTATTCATTCTTCTCACCTTCTGATTTGGATTTACTTAAGTTACCAGAAGATGCTATGGAAAGACACGCAATTAGTCTTATTAATCCTATAAATATTGATCTTTCTCTTATGAGAACAACACTTGCGCCACAGATGCTTCACGCAATTGCAAGAAATCAGAAAAAGGGAATTTTGCAGGGAAGAATTTTTGAGCTTGGTAATATTTTTATTCCGAAGACATTACCGCTTGAGGAGTATCCTGATGAGAGAGAGACTCTCTGTGTAGGTGTGTTCGGAGAGAATGAATCATTCTATACACTTAAAGGTCTTGCAGAAAATGTTGCAGATGCATTGGATATTAAATTTACTTATAAAACATCTGAAAAGACGTTCCTTCATCCATATCAGACAGCTACTGTATTATGTGATGGAAAAGAGGTTGGATACCTTGGAAAAGTTAGATATGAAATTTGTGATGAACTCGATATGAGAGTTCCGGCATATGTAATGGAACTTGATATGAGAGTTATCTCAGAATGGTATGGAAAAGATCGTATTTTTGTTCCAATCTCAAAATTCTCAGAAGAAAAGAGAGATTTTGCATTTGTTGTTGATAAAGAGATTACATGCGAGCAGATTGAAAACGGTATAAAAGAGGCTTGTGATTACGTTACTGATGTTAAACTATTTGATGTATATGAAGGTTCTCAATTACCAGAAAATAAGAAGAGTATGGCATTTTCAGTTGTATTCTCTCCAAAGGAAGAAGAGTTATCTGCAAAAGCTGTTGAGAAGTTTGTAAAGAAAATATTAAAGAACCTTGAAATCAAGGTTGGTGTTACACTTCGTGCTTAATTAGAAGGTAAAGAAAATGAATGTAAAAGATTTTGATTATTATTTGCCAGAGGAACTGATTGCTCAGGATCCTCTGGAAGATCGTTCAAGTTCAAGACTTATGGTGCTTGACAAAAACACTGGTGAAGTGAAGCACAGAGTGTTTTCGGATATTCTGGAATATCTTAATCCGGGTGACTGTCTTGTCCTGAACAACACAAAGGTTATTCCGGCCAGACTGTTTGGTGTTAAAGAAGGTACTATGGCAAAGATAGAAATCTTACTTCTTAAACGTCGTGAAAATGATATCTGGGAGACACTTGTAAAACCTGGAAAGAAGGCAAAGCCAGGTACAAGGATTATCTTTGGGGATGGTCTTTTGGTAGGCGAAGTAATAGATGTGGTAGAAGAAGGTAATCGACTGATTCAGTTTTCTTATGAAGGAATATTTGAAGAGATACTTGATCAGTTAGGGCAGATGCCACTTCCACCATATATTACACATCAGTTAAAGGATAAGAATAGATATCAGACTGTTTATGCCAAATATGATGGTTCTGCAGCTGCACCAACAGCCGGACTGCATTTCACAAAGGAGTTGCTTGAAAAAGTAAAAGAAAAAGGTGTAAATATTGCTGAAGTAACTCTGCATGTGGGACTTGGAACATTTAGACCAGTGAAGGTGGAAAATGTTTTGGAACATCACATGCACTCAGAGTTTTATATGGTTTCAAAAGAAGCGGCAGATATTATTAATTCTACTAAGAAGAATGGTGGAAGAGTTATTTCTGTTGGAACTACCAGTACAAGAACTTTAGAGTCTGCAGCCGATGAAAATGGTATGCTAGAAGAATGTAGTGGTTGGACAGAGATTTTTATTTATCCTGGATATGAATTTAAGGTAATCGACTGTCTGATTACTAATTTTCATTTACCACAGTCTACACTTGTGATGCTTGTATCAGCACTTGCGGGTAGAGAAAATGTGTTAAATGCATACGAAAAGGCTGTCGAGGAAAAATATAGATTCTTCAGTTTTGGAGATGCGATGTTTATTAATTGACAAAACTTGTATTAATATAATATTATAGTACTAGTATTTTATTAATTTTAATGCAGATGAGGTATAGAATATGGAAGAAAAGAGAAAACATAAAAGACTTGATATTGATGTTTCAGTTCAGTTAGAGCGTCTTGATGAGGAAGGTATTACAACATTAAAGTATGTCCATGTTGATGTTACAGATATTTCTAGAAGTGGTATTGGTTTTAGAGCAAATGCACCATTAGAACTTCACACATATTATGATACAAAAATCCAAATTTGGACAAAAGAAGTTGTTGATGCTGTTATCGAGATTGTACGTAGAGAAGATAAAGAAGGAGAATATCATTACGGAGCAGTATTTATTGGAATGACAGATACAGATGCTCTCAAGATTGATATATATCAGATTTTTAATGATTTATAAAGTAAATAAAGTAAATCATCCACATGATATAAAAGCCTGTGTTCCAGGTTCAAAGAGTATCACAAACAGAGCCCTTTTAATCGCTGCGCTGTCAAATGGGCGCAGTGTGTTAAAAGGGTGTCTTTTTAGCGATGATTCAAGACATTTTATTGATGCTCTTATTAGCTTGGGATTTCCTGTTGTGGTGGATGAGAATAAGAATGAAATAATAATAACAGGTTTTTCCGGCAAAATTCCAAAAAGTGAGGCTACAATTGATGTTGGAAGTGCTGGAACAGCAGCAAGATTTCTAACAGCTTTACTTGGTCTTTCAAAGGGGCGATATAGAATAGTTTCATCCGAGCAGATGAAAAAAAGACCTATGAAGGAGCTTCTCCAATCTTTAGAAAGTCTTGGAGCTAAAATTGAATACGAAGAAGAAGAGTTTCATTTTCCTTTTGTAATAGGTCATGAGGGTGAATATAAAGAATCTGTGTCAATTGATGTTGATAAAAGCAGTCAGTTCCTGAGTGCTCTTTTGATTTCTGCTATCGTTGTTAACAGAGATTTTAATATTGATGTATCTGGTTCACACGGAATGGCATATGTTGAAATGACAATTAATATGATGAGACAGTTTGGTGTTGATGTTTTGAAAAAGAATAATTCATACACCATTTTAAAAAATTCTCATTATAACGGAATGCAATATTGTATTGAACCAGATATGTCTGCGGCATGTTATTTTTATGCCATGAGTCCACTTCTTA
Source organism: Agathobacter sp. (assembly GCA_045122195.1). Lineage (GTDB taxonomy): Bacteria > Bacillota > Clostridia > Lachnospirales > Lachnospiraceae > Roseburia. The sequence goes on along the minus strand of JBGVHH010000037.1, from coordinate 144,463 downwards.
ATGTTAAATCTCAGGTCTTAGGCGTACATATGAAATCGTTGCAGGGGGATATAGCTTTCCTTGACGTTCTTTCTGATATGGGATGTACCATTTCAGAGGAACCAGAAGGTATTGTATGCATTCCACCAGCTGATGGTGTTATGAAAGCTGGAGAATGGGATTTGTCAACTTTTTCAGACCAGACGTTAACATTAGCTGCAATAGCCCCATTTGCCAATGATAAAGTAGTTATTCGTGGAGTATCACATATTAGACTTCAAGAATGTGACAGGATAAATGCAATAATAACAAATCTTGATGCTATGGGAGTTAAGGTCAGAGAAAAAGATGGAGAAATATCTATTTGGCCTGGTGAAATAAAGTCATGTCAGATTCAGACGTTTGAGGATCATCGAGTGGCTATGTCGTTTTCGCTTCCGGGATTAGTAAAGGACGGAATTGAAATAATTGATCCGTACTGTTGCAAAAAAACATTCGAAAACTATTTTGATGAATTAGAAAAGAGTGCTTATTAAGCACTCTTTTATCGTCTGTGTATTTTATAATTTCTTTCTTTTAGTATATCAACAGCAGATTCCAATGTTTTTTCATCAGAAAATTCTATTCGAAGCACACCTTCCTCAAATTCTCTGTTATTAATGATTCCAATATTTTTAATACTAATATTATTAAATGCCAGAAGGTTTGCTATAATGGCAATTCCGCCGGTTTCATCGTTTAAGTCAACAAATACCTCATGGAAATCATCTCTTATTTTTTTGCCACGAACCGTAAGTGAGTCTCTATATTCTTTGGACTTTTGGAAATATTCTATCAGCGCATTGGAATTGTCTGTTTCAATATAATTTTTTAATTTATTCATCTCTTTTTCATAAAGAGACATCAGTTCTAGTAATTGTTCTTTGTTGGAAGAGCAAATATTTTCCCACATTATTGGTGAGGAAGATGCAATTCGTGTAACATCTCTAAAACCTCCTGCTGCAATTGTCTTCATTGTTTCCTGTTCAGAGTCAATATCTTCAACAAGATTAGCTAGTGCGTACGCAATCATGTGAGGAAGATGGCTTATGGCAGCTGTAGCATGGTCATGTTCTTTGTAGTCTAGTACAAGGGGAAGTGAACCTAAATCTTTTACAAATTTTTCAAACTCATTTATATTTTCGGCTGAAGATTTTGCTGTTGGTGTGATTATGTAGTATGCATTTTCAAGTAGTAATTCATCTGAGTTTTGTATACCTGTTTTTTCAGAACCTGTCATAGGATGTCCACCGATAAAATTATTCTCCATATCAAGAAGAATAACCTGTTCATGTATATGTGTTTTGGTGCTACCTACATCAGTTATTATACAATCGGATTTGATAATGTCTTTAAGCTCCTTCAAATATTGAATATTTTTATTTACAGGTGCGCAAAGAAAGATGACATCACAGTCATTAAAATCTTTAATTTCAATCAGTTCGTTGTTGTCAATGATACCCAGGTGATGTGCTTCTTCGATTGTCTCTTTATGTCCGGCTGTTGCTATTATTGATGCCGAAGGGTTATTAATTCTAATTTTTCTGGCAATTGATCCTCCAATTAATCCAAGACCAATAAATCCCACTTTGCTAAATTTCAAAATAATTACATCCTTTTTTAAATAATATTAATTTTACTATATTAGCGCCTTAAAATTTATAGGCATTTTGCATAAAAGTATTGTAAACTAAATCAAAGATTAGTACAATATATACATAATATAATGTTAGGGAGGACGTATTTATGAATGTTTATACGACTGATAAGATTCGAAACGTGGTTTTACTTGGACATGGTGGTTGTGGAAAAACATCTTTAGTTGAGGCTATGAGCTTTTTAGCTGGTGAAACATCCCGTATGGGGACAATTGAAGATGGGAATACTCTAAGTGATTTCGATAAAGAAGAAATAAAGAGAAAATTCTCTATTCATACTTCCGTTATTCCAATTGAGTGGGGCGATGTGAAAATTAATGTTCTTGATACACCTGGTTTTTTTGATTTTGTAGGAGAAGTTGAAGAAGCTGTTTCAGTAGCAGATGCAGCAATTATTGTTGTTTCAGGAAAATCAGGAATACAGGCAGGAACAAAGAAAGCATGGGATATTTGTGAAAAATACAAATTACCTAGAATGATTTTTGTCACAGATATGGATATTGATAATGCAAGTTTTAGACAAGTTGTAGTTGACTTGCAGGAAATGTATGGCAAAAAGATTGCACCATTTCATTTACCTGTTAGGGAGAACGAGCAGTTCGTTGGTTATGTAAATGTTATTCAGCAGACAGCAAAGAGATGGAATGAAAAGGGTAGTGTTGATAAATTTGATGTTCCGGATTATTCAAAGGAAAATCTTGATATTTGCAGAGAGGCTCTCCTTGAAGCTGTTGCGGAGACAAGTGAAGAATTCATGGACAGATATTTTGGTGGAGAGACATTCTCTGATGATGAGATTAGAGCTGCACTTCGTATGAACGTGATTGATGGCTCAATTGTTCCTGTACTTATGGGGTCTAATATTCTTGCAAGAGGAATGTATACTCTAATGGCAGATATAGTAAAATATTTCCCAAGTCCAGAAAAAAGAGTGTGTGCAGGAATTAACACTAAGACAAATGAAGTATATAATGCTGATTATGATTTTTCAAAAGCAAAATCTGCATATGTTTTTAAATCAATTGTTGACCCTTATATTGGAAAATACTCTTTGATAAAAGTTAATTCAGGTGTTATTAAAACGGATGATGTTCTGTATAATTATCATAGAGATTTCGAAGAAAAAATTGGAAAATTATATGTGTTAAGAGGTGGAAAGGCTGAGGAGGTTAAGGAACTCCATGCAGGAGATTTAGGCGCTCTTGCAAAACTTCAGAAGACTCTTACTACAGATTCACTGTCTACTAAGGCTACACCAGTTACATTTATTAGAACAAACATTTCAAAACCATATGTTTCAATGAGATATAAGGCTAAGAAAAAAGGTGATGAAGATAAGATTTCGCAGGCATTACAGAAATTACTCATGGAGGATCTAACTCTTAATCACATTAATGATAGTGAAAATGGGCAGACTTTACTTTATGGAATTGGAGATATGCAGCTTGAAGTTGTTGCAAGTACTTTGCAGGAAAAATACAAAGTTGAAATAGAACTTATGAGACCAAAAGTTGCATTTAAAGAGACACTTAGAAAGAAAGTTGATGTAGAATATAAATATAAAAAACAGTCAGGTGGACATGGACAGTATGGACATGTAAAGATGACTTTTGAGCCATCAGGTGATTTAGATACACCTTATATTTTTGATCAGTGTGTTGTTGGTGGTGCAGTTCCCAAAAATTACTTCCCTGCAGTTGAAAAAGGTATTGCGGAATCTGTGAAAAAGGGACCTCTTGCAGCTTATCCTGTTACAGGGGTAAAGGCTGTTCTTTACGATGGTTCTTTTCATGCTGTTGATTCGTCTGAGATGGCATTTAAGATTGCAACGCAGCAAGCTTTTAAGAAGGGATTTTTGGAGGCAAAACCAGTGTTGCTTGAGCCAATAGCAACATTAAAAGTTGTATGTCCGGATGAGTTTACAGGAGATATAATGGGTGATCTCAATAAGAGAAGAGGCAGAGTGATGGGAATGAATCCTACAGATAACGGATATCAGGAAATAGTTGCTGATATTCCTTATCTTGAGTTATATGGATATAATACCCAGTTGCGATCTATGACAAGTGGTAGCGGAGATTTTTCTTATGAGTTTGCCAGATATGAACAGGCACCTGATGATGTATCTGCAAAACAGATAGAAGAAAGGGCGAGCAAACTTGTTGACATTGAAGAATAGATTAGCTGGAATTTTAATATTGACATTATTATTGTTGACAACACAGTGTTATGCAACGGAACTAGAAGAGGCAGAGTCTGCCTCTTTTAGTTCTCATTTATCTTTACAGAATTTTTTGGATGAAGCCTCGGCCAGGGATGGAGTGTCTTATGTTCATTACAATTTAATGGGGGCTTCCAATAATATTTACAACGTAAATATTATAACACCGGAAAACAAAAGACTTGGATTAAGAGAACCGCACAAATATGGGTATAGATTTGGCGGATGGTATTTAGACAGGTATTACACTACAAAAGTTGATTTGCTAGAATATAAAACAGGAAAGGCATATATTATATATGCAAAATGGATAAGAACTATAGACAATAAATATAGTGTGGAGCACTATCAATATGATAATGAAAATGATGATAAAGTCATGCTGTTAAAAGATTGTGAGTATGAATTTATCAATGAAATAAATATTCCGGGAATGCCTGCAACAAAAGAATCTGACTTTTTAAACAATTACATCTTTAGTGAATCACAATGCCCGCAAGGACTATGTATTACTGAGGATTATGTATTGGTTACAAGCTATTCAGAGGAGGATGATTCTTTAGGAGAACTTATGGTTTTCGACCGTGAAAATGGAGAGTATCTTGTTACGTTAGGGATGGATGCAAAAAGTCATTTGGGTGGAATTGCATATGATGGTGAAAATGTATGGGTATGTAATTCCAACGAAAATACATTAGAGCGTATTTCTTATGATTTTATTTCTTTAATGGCAACCGCAAATTCAAAACAAGTTATCGATGCTACAGGTGTTGTTGATATATATAAAATTGATAATACACCATCGTGCATTACGTTTTACGGAGGAAGGTTGTGGGTTGCAACGCATACATTACTTTTGGATTCTAAAATGGTTGCGTATTATTATGATGAGAAAAATGACAAAATGGAGAAACTAAGCGAATATACAATTCCTGCAAAAGTGCAAGGTGTTACTTTTGATGAGAATGGAAAGATTTTTCTGAGTACTTCATATGGCAGACAGTCTTCCTCATACATTAAGGTATATAAATCAATTGTATCGCTTTCTTCTAATCCGAACAGACCGGATAGCAAAATAGAAATGCCACCCGGTTCAGAAGAAATTGATATTCTGAATGGAAAACTTTATGTTATCTTTGAATCAGCCGGAGAGAAGTATCTTGATGGAACTGATGGAAAAGGTAATTCGATTTCTCCGATAGATAAGATTTTATGCATAGACACAAAATCAATTGAGTGAATTTAAGATTTTTTCGACCTGCCTGCGATTTTTTTCGGGCAGGTCTTTACTTAATTCTTTATATATCTGGTTTATCTCTTCTTTACTGAAAGTAATATTATTTTTTCGTGCAATTTCCAAATGTTTGGCCAGAAATGGAATAGCAGAAGTGGTATCTTTAGGCTTTGGCGCGTTGATGAAATTATTTAAAAATTCCTGCTTGGTCATAAATCTCCTTACTATCTAATAATGTTATAATATTTAGAATATTTTCAATTGTATCCTGTTCTTTTGGGGTACAGTATTTTTTTAATTCGGATAATAAAGAACGGGTTTTATCGGTGGGATTTTCATTTTCAGCTATGGATAAAGCTGGTTCTTCTGACAGTACCTTCATGGAATTTAGCATAGACATGTACTGAATGATAAAGGAAAGCTGCCTTCGGGCAGGTTTGTTGACATATGGAATAATAGTTTTTAGCATTTGTAATTCTTTAGTTTGAAGAATTTCATCGTAGGGTGTGAATTTTGAGTCTTCTTCCATAAAAATCCTTTTTGTTTTATTATATGCATAGAATAACACTTTATGTTAATACGGACATATATTAAAATAAAAAGTGTGTTTTTATGATTATAATAGATGGTCATGATGTTTATGAAATAGATGAGAATTGTTTAAAAAATCACAAGGTCGACAAAACCTGTGAATTGCAGAAAATACTGGAGGAAAAAGAAAAATATAATAAGAATGTTTTAGAAGAAAAGTTAATTCATTAACGCCTTGGCGTTATTGCTGCGGAATGCGCGTCAGCTTTGCTGACATCTTCTTCTGCGCATTCCTACAATCCGCCTGAGGCTTTTATCTCAGTTGGGGGATTGTACCCTCCACTGAGACAAATATGTTTTTGCTCGCCACTTATAGAAGTGGGAGTCTTCCCAACCGAGATGAAAAATAGCAGGCAATGCCTGCTATTTTTATTATGTTACTTATGATAATGTTTAGCTCACGTTAGCAAAAACAATTTCCGTTATTACAGCAGAAAAGTAAAAGGATAATAATTAAAAAGCAGTTATTGTTGTCTCCACAACCTCCGCAATTTCCGCCGGAAAAGATTGAACTTCCATTGCCACCGCATGCGCACAACAGGAGAATGATCCAAATAATGGATGAACATCCATTGTCTCCATTACATCCACATGAACAGTTTGTTGCTGATAAATCACTCATAAGTGACCTCCTAAAATTTGATTACAGTCTATTGTATGTTGCAATAATGTTATGGTTACAAAAAAATATTGACTATACAAGTATAATTGTATACAATTATTCAAGAAAAAATATTTAATAAAAATTTATAATTTAATTAGATGTGAAATTTATTGACTAGACAAGGGAGCATTGATATGAGAGAAGTTTTAATGAACAAAAAGACAAATTTACTTCAGCTTGAAGAACATTTCTATCAGCTTGCAGATGTATCTGAGCCAAATACATTCAGAAGTCTTTTTCCGTATTCTGAAGTGCCAAAGATTGCATTTAATGACAGAATAGTTCCTCATAATATGCCTGAAGATATCTGGATTACAGATACAACTTTCAGAGATGGACAGCAGTCTAGAACACCATATACGACAGAGCAGATAGTTACTATTTATGATTATCTGCATAGACTTGGTGGTCCTAAAGGAAAAATCAAGCAAAGTGAGTTCTTTTTATATAGCAAAAAGGACAGGGATGCTGTATATAAGTGTCTTGAGAGAGGCTATGAATTTCCTGAGGTTACAGCTTGGATTAGAGCAAGTAAACAGGATTTTCAATTGGTAAAAGATATAGGATTAAAAGAGACTGGTATTTTGGTTAGCTGCTCAGATTATCATATTTTTTATAAGATGATGATGAGTAGAAAAGAAGTAATGAATATGTATCTGAGTGTTATAAGAGAATGTCTTGAAACCGGTATTAGTCCTAGATGTCATCTTGAAGATATTACAAGATCTGACATATATGGTTTTGTTATTCCGTTCTGTCATGAGCTTATGAAGCTTATGGATGAATATAAGATACCAATCAAAATCAGAGCATGTGATACTATGGGATATGGTGTAAACTTTCCAGGTGCAGTGATTCCAAGAAGTGTTCCTGGAATTATATACGGATTAACCACTCATGCCGGTGTTCCATCAGAGCTTATTGAGTGGCACGGACACAATGATTTTTATAAAGCAGTAAATAATTCAACAACTGCTTGGCTTTATGGTGCAAGTGGAGTAAACTGTTCTTTGTTTGGTATTGGAGAGAGAACTGGAAACACACCTCTTGAAGCTATGGTATTTGAGTATGCGCAGTTAAAGGGTACACTTGATGGAATGGATACAACAGTAATTACTGAGTTGTCGGAATATTTTGAGAAGGAGCTTGGATACAAGCAGCCTAGTAGAACACCATTTGTAGGAAGAAATTTTAATGTTACAAGAGCTGGTATTCATGCAGATGGTCTTTTGAAGAACGAGGAAATTTACAACATTTTTGATACAGATAAATTTTTAAACAGACCACCACTTGTTGCTGTTTCAAATACATCTGGGCTTGCTGGAATAGCACATTGGATTAATACTTATTACAAGCTTACAGATGATAGAAAAATAGATAAGTCTTCTGAACTTGTAGCTATGGTTAAAGAATGGGTGGATGAGCAATATGCAGATGGTCGTGTGACTTCAATTACAGATAACGAACTAGTTGTTAAGATTACTGATTGTTGCAAACAGTTAAATATAGTATTGTAGTCGGGGAAAGATATGTCAGAGGATAATTATAGTTTAAGTTCTAAGGTTTATCACAGTATTCGAAATGATATATTATCAGGTAAGTATATGCCGGGAGACGAACTTAAAGAAAAAAATATCGGAGACGAGTTAGGTGTAAGTAGAACTCCTGTAAGGGAAGCTCTTCGTCAGCTTGATTTGGAAGGCTTGATTTCAATAGTTCCCAATAAAGGAGCTTTTGTTGAAGGTGTTTCGCTTAATGATATTCGTGATATTTATGAAATAAGGGCGTTACTAGAAGGTTTGTGTGCCAAATGGGCTGTTGATAATATTACAGATGAACTTATGGCAGAAATGGAAGAAAATATTTATTTATCAGAATTTCATGAATCAAAAGGAAATAAAAAACAAATTTTGTTGCTTGATAACCGATTTCATGAGATACTTTATGAGGCATCTGGTAGCAAAGAGTTAAAAAAGGTTTTAAAAGATTACCATGATTATGTGGGAAGAGTAAGACAGGTGACTCTTGCAGAGTCGAATCGTGCAAAAAACTCAGTGAAGGAGCATAAACAGATTTGTGAGGCTATAAAGGCTAAGGATGCCATGATGGCTCAGAAATATGCTTCCGACCATATTAACAGTTCAAAAGAAAATATGAAAAAATTGGGTTGGGAAAACCTGATAAAATAAAATGAGACTAATAAGGAGACTATTATGGAAAAAATTAAGATGACTACCCCTCTAGTTGAGATGGACGGAGATGAGATGACAAGAATTCTTTGGCAGATGATCAAGGATGAGCTTCTTACACCATTTATTGACTTAAAAACCGAATATTATGATTTAGGTTTAGAAGAAAGAAACCGTACAAATGATCAGGTTACTGTTGATTCTGCTAATGCTACAAAAAAATATGGTGTAGCTGTTAAGTGTGCAACTATTACACCTAATGCTGCTAGAATGACAGAGTATGACCTTAAGGAAATGTGGAAGAGCCCAAATGGTACAATCAGAGCAATGCTTGACGGAACAGTATTCCGTGCTCCTATTGTCGTAAAAGGTATTGAGCCAAATGTTAAATCATGGGCAAAGCCTATTACAATTGCAAGACATGCTTATGGAGATGTTTACAAAGCAACGGAGATGAAAGTTCCTGGTGCAGGAAAGGCTGAATTGGTATTTACAGCAGAAGATGGAACAGAAACAAGAGAGGTAATTCACAACTTTACTGGAGCTGGTGTTATTCAGGGTCAGCACAATCTTGATGATTCTATTGAAAGCTTTGCACACAGCTGTTTTAAATATGCTCTTGATACAAAACAGGATTTATGGTTTGCTACAAAAGACACTATTTCAAAGAAATATGACCATACATTCAAAGATATCTTCCAGGAGATTTTTGATGCAGAGTACAAGGATTTATTTAAAAAGGCTGGAATTACATATTTCTATACATTAATTGATGATGCGGTTGCACGTGTTATGAAGTCTGAGGGTGGATTTATCTGGGCTTGTAAAAACTATGATGGAGATGTTATGAGTGATATGATTTCTTCAGCATTTGGTTCACTTGCAATGATGACTTCTGTTTTAGTGTCTCCAAATGGATACTATGAGTATGAAGCTGCTCATGGAACAGTTCAGAGACATTATTACAAACACTTAGCTGGAGAAGAAACATCCACTAACTCTGTAGCTACAATTTTTGCATGGACTGGAGCTCTTAGAAAAAGAGGAGAACTTGATTCAATCAAAGAGCTTTCTGATTTTGCAGACAAGCTTGAAAAAGCCTGCTTAGATACAATTGAAAGCGGAAAGATGACAAAAGATTTAGCTCTTATTACTTCAATTGAAAATCCAACTGTATTAAACAGCCATGATTTTATTGTAGCTATCAGAGAAAATCTTGAGAAAAGCTTATAATTAAATAAAAAATTATATAAATACCTGAATCAATTAGTATGTTAAAAATTTGACACATTAATGTCAAAAAACTATAATTGATTTAGGTATTTTTTTGTGTATGGCAAGAAATAGGAGGTATGAGTTGTGGAAAAAGAAATATCACAGGCTGTAATAAGAAGAATGCCTAGATATTACAGGTATTTGGGAGAGTTACTTGATGAAGGAGTTGAGAGGATTTCTTCAAATGATTTGAGTAATAGAATGAAAGTGACTGCTTCACAGATACGTCAGGATTTGAATAATTTTGGCGGATTCGGACAGCAGGGATATGGATATAATGTCCAGTTTCTCTATGATGAGATAGGAAAAATACTTGGATTAAATACACAACACAATATTGTTATTATTGGAGCTGGAAATTTGGGTCAGGCACTTGCAAACTATATGAAATTTGAAAAACTGGGTTTTGTGATTACGGCTTTGTTTGATGTTGATCCGGAATTAAAAGGTAAAAAAGTAAGAGATATTCCAATCCTGATGCTTGATGAATTAGACGAGTATACTAAGAACAATAAGGTTGATATTGCAGCACTTACTATGCCAAAGTCAAATGCAGAAGCAGTTGCCCAAAAAGTTGTAGACTTAGGAATAAAAGCGATATGGAATTTTGCTCATGTTGATTTGGAAATAGAAAATAAGGATGTAGTTGTTGAAAGTGTTCATCTTTCTGACAGTTTAATGCAATTGAGTTACAATATTGTTAAAAATTCAAATTAAAAAGGTTGGGGTTATATGAAGGGTGATGTGACATTCAAGCAGGCGCTTATCGGAAAAAAAGTTCCTATTCTTGTACTAGATCAGAAATGGCATCGACTTTTTGCTATTCATGGAAAAACAGATGAAATAAAAAAGATCGAGGGTGAACTAGGTGTTTTGCTTGCGAAACAGGGGAAGTATAATAGCGAACTGAAGGATTTGAAAAAGCTTAAAAGCAAACTAATGTCCAATATTGTTGAAAATATGGATGAATCGAAAGAAAATGTTGACAGTAAGCTTCGTGAAAAGACTCTTGAACAGGATAAAAAACTTATAGATGATATAAATGTTCAGATTGATGAAAAGGAAGACTTACTTTTGGAAATTCCTGGCGAAATAAAAGAATTAAATGAACAGTTAATGATTTTATCGATGGATTATTTTAATGATAAAATTGTTAAAAATCGTGAAGAAGCGAGAGAAATTGATGAATGGATTACAAATATTCGTATTGAGCTAAAGAAGAACATAGTAAAAAAGCAGAATCGTGAAATAAACAATAAAGAAATCTATTCATATCTTCATGATATTTTTGGACCGGAGGTTCTTGAATTGTTTGATATAGAATATGACGATCCTATGGTTAATAAAAAAGAAAGTTAGAGGCGATTAAGTGAGATATATTGTTTCTGGTAGAGAAATGAAGCTTCTGGACAATACCACATCAAAAAAGTATAATGTTCCACCAGTTGTGCTGATGGAACAGGCAGCAATTGGGGTTGTTCAGGAGCTTGTTGTGTCTTTTCCTAAGAAAAAGAATTTTTTGATAGTTTGTGGAAAAGGAAATAATGGTGGAGATGGAATTGCTATTGCAAGACTTCTTAACCAAAAAGGTTACAAGGCATATATACATTATGCTTCGAAAAATGATAATAACGCCAGCGAACTATTTTTATTACAGAAAAGCATTTATGAAAAATATGGCTATCCTGTCATAGATACACTGGATGAGAATGATGAATATGATGTTGTAATAGATGCAGTTTTTGGGGTTGGCCTTTCGAGAAAAATTGAAGGTGAGTATGCTGGTATTATTAGGAAAATGAACAATATTTCAGGAGTGAAAATTGCTATAGATATTTCTTCTGGAATTTGTTCTGATACAGGAAGAGTTCTTGGAGTTGCATTTAAAGCTGATATTTCTTATACATTTTCCTATGAAAAAATTGGTCAGATTCTTTGGCCGGGATACGACTATTCAGGAACAGTAAAGATTGTCACAATAGGAATTAACAATGATAGCTTTGATGGAATGAAACCAAGAGTTGGATCCCTTGAATATTCAGATTTGGATAAGCTTCCACTCAGAAGTTCGCATTCAAATAAAGGAACATATGGCAAGCTTGTTGTTGTTGCAGGAAGTAAAAATATGGCAGGAGCAGCAATTCTTTGTGCAAAGGCTGCATATAGATGTGGCACAGGGCTTGTTAAAATTGTTTCTCCGGAAGAAAATAGAACAATAATACAAAATTCAGTTCCGGAAGCTTTGTTTTCAACATATGATAATCTAGAGGAGGCTTTAGACTGGGCTGATGCTATTGTTATTGGACCGGGAATAGGAAGAGGAAAAGAGGCTGTTAATGTTCTTAAACTAGTGTTAGAACAGGCAAGGGGTCCTCTTATTATAGATGCAGATGCGCTCAATATTATATCTGATGATTTATCATTTATTTCCCAAGATCATATGGATATTGTGGTTACACCTCACCTGGGAGAAATGTCGAGACTTACAGGAAAAAGTATTACCCAGATTCAAAATGAGTTAATTGAAACTGCAGTTGAATTTGCAAATAAATATAATGTTGTATGTGTGTTAAAAGATTTTAAATCCATAATTGCTGATTCATATGGAATGACATATATTAATCAGTCAGGAAATAATGGAATGGCGACAGCTGGAAGCGGTGATGTTTTGTCAGGAATAATTGGTTCTTTCCTTGCGACAGGTTTAGAACCAAAACTTGCAGCTTCAATGGGAGCTTTTGTTCATGGAATGGCAGCTGATTTAATATTTAACAAAACAGGAACATATGGTATGATGGCTTCTGATATTATAGAAGGATTAAATGAGATTTGGAATAAGGTGAATAAAGATGGAATCAGATAGAATTCGTGCAGATATTGATTTAGATGCAATAATTTATAATATGAATTCAATGCATGAAAAGATAAAACCAGATACAATGATGACTGCTGTTATCAAGGCTGATGGATATGGACATGGTGCTGTTGAAATATCAAAGGTTCTTGAGGGACTACCATATTTATGGGGATTTGCGGTTGCCACAGTGGATGAGGCGATGGAACTTATAGATAATGGACGAAAGAAACCAATACTAATTCTTGGATTAAGTTTTTCGGAGCACTTTTATGAAATTGTACAAAATGATATAAGAGCAACTGTTTGTGATTTTTCTACGGCGCAAAAGTTGTCTGGTATTGCATCTGAGCTTGGAAAAGTATGTAGGATTCATATAAAATTGGACACAGGTATGAGTAGAATTGGCTTTCAGGTAAATAAGGACAGTGCACAGGACATATTTAAAATATCTCAATTACCTAATATTGAGATAGAAGGTTTGTTTACTCATTTTGCAAGAGCAGATGAAATGTCAAAAGAACCTGCATTGGGGCAGATAGCTAAGTACAACGAAATGTTGGAATATCTTCGTGAATTAAATGTTGAGATACCTATCAAACATTGCTCTAACAGTGCAGGTATAGTTGAAATTCCTGAAGCGAATATGGATATGGTCAGAGCAGGTATTACTCTGTATGGATTATGGCCATCTGAGGAAGTGGATAAGACCAGAATATCATTAAAACCGGTAATGTCCTTATCTAGCAGAATTACTTATATCAAGGAATTGGAACCTGGTAGGAGTATCAGTTATGGTGGTACATACACAACAGACAAAAGGATGAAAATTGCCACAATTCCGGTAGGATATGCAGATGGGTATTGCAGAGGCTTGTCTAATAAAGGCTGGGTGTTAATACATGGCAAGAAGGCTTATATACGTGGTCGTGTATGTATGGATCAATGTATGGTTGACGTCACTGATATTGAGGATGTCGCAATAGGTGACAAAGTAACTCTTTTAGGAAGAGATGGGCAGGAAGAAATCACTTTGGAAACATTAGGAGAGTTATCAGGACGTTTTAATTATGAATTTGCATGCTTGATTACTCCAAGAGTTCCGAGAATATATCATAAAAAATAATATTTTAAAAGTAAATTTTAAAATACAGAATACACTCGAAAAAATTGGAAATACTTTTTGTATACCATAAATGGAGTGATTGTGTATGATTATTCAAAGAGGAGATATTTATTATGCCGATTTAAGACCTGTAGTAGGGTCAGAACAAGGTGGAGTAAGACCTGTATTAATTATTCAAAATGACATAGGAAATCGTCATAGTCCGACTGTGATTTGTGCGGCTATTACATCGCAGATGCATAAAGCTAAGCTTCCGACTCATGTGGAATTAAAGTCAGAAGAATATGATTTGGCTAAGGATTCTGTTGTATTACTTGAACAGCTTAGAACGATTGATAAGAAGCGATTAAAAGACAAGGTGTGTCATTTGGATAATAATATTTTATTAAAAATTGATAAGGCTTTAGAGATAAGTCTTGAACTTTTTACATAAGAAAAGGAATAAAAAATGTTATTTGGATTAAATTTAAAGAAGAAGGCATCATCGGAAGAAGAAATAATTTCAATGGTTGATGAAGGTCATGAACAGGGGACTATATTGGCTTCTGAAGCTGAAATGATTCATAATATACTTGAATTTGATGAAAAAGAAGTCAAGGATATTATGACGCACAGGGTCAATATGGTCTGTCTTGATGGGGAATTGTCTTTTCTTGAAGCTGTTGATATTGCAGTAGAATATGGAAAGTCAAGGTTTCCGGTTTATGAAAATGATATCGATAATATTATTGGAGTTTTACATATCAAAGATATTTTGCGTTTCTTTCAAAGAAACGAAGTGTTTAGAACTCCAATAAAAGATATAGAAGGTCTTATCAGACCTGTGGAATTTTTCCCTGAAACAGTTGGGATTAATGATTTATTTAAGAATATGCAGAATAAAAAAAGTCATATAGTAATTGTGATTGACGAGTATGGTCAGGTTTCAGGACTGGTTGCAATGGAGGATATTCTTGAAGAAATTGTAGGGGAAATAGAAGATGAACATGATGATGAAGAAGAAATGATTCAAAAACATGATGATGAAACATTTATCATGGACGGTCTTACTGAATTTTCAGATGTAAAAGAAGCATTAAATCTTCCAGTAGAACCGGATGAATTTGAGACATTAAATGGTTTTTTGATTTCTTTATCTGACAAGATTCCTGAGGAGGGAGATAAAACTGTAATTAAAGCATACGGATATGAATTTTCTGTTCTTGAGGTTGAAGATAAAGTAATAAAACAGGTGATGATTAAGAATCTTGCGCCAAGTACCAAAGAATGATATTATATTTTTGAACTATTTTAGAAAAGAGGATACAAATTATGTCAGGACATTCAAAATTTGCGAATATCAAGCATAAGAAAGAGAAAAATGATGCTGCGAAGGGAAAAATCTTTACAATGATTGGCCGTGAAATTGCCGTTGCTGTTAAAGAAGGTGGCCCTGATCCAGCTAATAACTTTAAACTTGCACAGGTTATTGCTAAAGCAAAATCCAATAATATGCCTAATGATACAATCGAAAGAGGTATTAAAAAAGCCGCTGGAGATGGAAATAGTGTTAACTATGAATCAGCTACATATGAAGGATATGGACCTTCAGGTACAGCTATTATTGTAAAATGTCTTACAGATAACAAGAATCGTACTGCTGCAAATGTACGTAATGCTTTTACAAAGGGACAGGGAAGCATTGGTACTCAGGGATGCGTTTCATACATGTTTGATGAAAAGGGACAGATAATTATCGATAAAGAAGAATGTGATATGGATGCTGATGAACTCATGATGCAGGCTCTTGACGCTGGTGCAGATGATTTTTCAGAGGAAGACGATAGTTATGAGATTACAACAGCACCTTCTGATTTTGAAACTGTAAGAAAAGCACTTGAGGATGCTGGTATTGCTATGGCATCTGCAGAGGTTTCTATGATTCCTCAGACATATGTCACTCTTACAGATGATGCTGATATTACAAATATTAACCGTATTCTTGATTTGCTTGATGAGGACGATGACGTCCAGGAAGTATATCACAATTGGGAAGAAAATTAGAATCGTGAATATTATCGGAGGGGTAATCTATGAAGAAAATTCTATTTGTAGCATCTGAATGTGTACCATTTATCAAGACAGGCGGTTTAGCTGATGTTTGCGGTGCACTACCTAAAGCTTTTGATAAAAAATACTGGGATGTTAGAGTGGTAATTCCAAATTATACCTGTATTCCAGAACACTTTAGAAATAATATGGAGTATGTTACTCATTTTTATATGAGCTCAGGTCCATATGTACAGAATAAGTATGTAGGAATTCTAAAATACGTAATGGATGGAGTTACTTATTATTTTATTGATAATCAGGAATTATACACAGGATTTACTCCATATACCTCTGATACTCAGTTTGAGTTAAAGAAATATGCCTTTTTTGATAAGGCAGTTCTTTCGATGTTACCATTAATTGATTTTAAGCCGGATATTATTCATTGTCATGATTGGCAGACTGGTTTTGTACCTGTTTATTTAAAAAATGAGTTTGCAGCAAATCCTTTCTTCTGGGGAATTAAGACAATCATTACAATTCATAATCTTAAATTCCAGGGAATATGGGATAAGAAATTCATGAAGGGAATTACTGGTTTTAACGATGATTTGTTTACACCAGATAAGCTTGAATTTAACAAGGATGCCAATATGTTAAAGGGCGGACTAGTATTTGCTGATTATATAACTACTGTAAGTGATACATATGCCAATGAGATTCAGACATGGTTCTATGGCGAAGGCTTAAATGGACTTCTTAGTGCCAGACATTTTGATATGCAAGGAATTGTTAACGGAATTGATTATGATGTTTACAATCCGCAGACTGACCCTAAGATTTATGCAAATTACGATGTTGAGACTTTTAGAAAGAAAAAATCAATCAACAAGACAAGACTTCAGGAAGATTTAGGACTTGCAGTTGATAAGAAAAGATATATGATAGGTCTTATCTCAAGACTAACTGATCAAAAAGGTCTTGATTTGATAAACTATGTGATGGAAAGACTTGTTGACGATTATACTCAATTCGTTGTAATTGGAACAGGTGATCCACAGTATGAGAATATGTTTAGGCATTACGCATGGAAATATCCAGATAGAGTGTCTGCAAATATCTGTTATTCAGATGATTTGGCGCACAAGCTTTATGCTGCTGCTGATGCATTTCTTATGCCATCTAGATTTGAACCATGTGGACTTACACAGATGATTTCGTTTAGATATGGTACAGTACCAATTGTTCGTGAGACAGGTGGACTTAAGGATACAGTTAAACCATTTAATGAGTATGAGAATACAGGAGATGGTTTTTCATTTACAAACTATAATGCTGATGAAATGCTTTCTGTTATCAATTATAGTAAGCATGTTTTCTTCGATAAGAAGAGAGAATGGAATAAAATGGTTGATAGAGGCATGATGAATGATTTTTCATGGAATGCTTCAAAATTCAGATATGAAGGTTTATACAACTATTTACTAGGTGAATAAGGTTTAGTGCGAGTCTATTTTTTAGACTCGCATTATTTGGAGGTTATATAAATGGCTACGAGGAAGAAATCCTCATCGACTAGAAGAAAAACTAAAAAAGAACGTATGGAAGAAATGGCTAAAAAAGAAGCTTTTCGTAAAGAAGTATTTCTTTGGATTATTTTAGCTGTTTCTATTTTGCTATTTATAAGTAATTTTGGAATTGGTGGAAATGTAGGAAATATTGTAAGTGATTTCCTTTTTGGAATCTTTGGAATGGTTGCATATGTTTTTCCAGTTATTCTTTTACTCGGTTCGTTTTTTGCGGTATCAAATAAAGGAAACAATTATGCAATACTAAAGATTTGTTCTGGAATAGCTTTTTTTATTTTGATCTGTATATTTTTGTATTTGGCTGTATATGGTGATGATTATGCAACTCCTATTGAAGCCTTTATAGACAGCCGTACAAAACACTCCGGTGGAGGAATAGTTGGAGGAATTTTTGGTTCCATATTGGTTCCTTCATTTGGAATAATTGGTTCGTATGTCATTGTTTTTGTACTATTGATTGTAAGTATAGTTCTATTTACTGAAAAATCTATCATGAAAGGTATGAGAGACGGCGGTAAAAAAGTATATGACACGGCTAAAGAAAACAATGAAAAATATCAGGAATATAGAGAGTATAAGTCAAAAGAAAAAGCGACCAGAAGAATGGATAAAAAAGTTCAGGGGGTTTCGCTTGATACAAAAATAGAAGATGTAAAACCAGATTCGAAAACTGATGAAATGGGTGAATTACATGTAGATGAAAATATGATTTTTCCGGAAATTAGTGAAGTGGCAAGTGTACCACTTGAATCTGATTTATACCCTAAAGCTTCGGTTTTTGAGAGTGAAGTTCAGTCAGCTGTGACAGATGAAATAATTTTTGCTAAGGAAGAGCCTGTTATAGAAGCTGTACAAGAAGAGATAGTTCCTCAAATTGAGGAACCAAAAGTTGTTGAAAGAATAAAAAGAAAAACTAAGCCAAGTGACGAGGAGATAGCTCAGGAAGTAAAGTCTGTAGCTGAGGAAATTGAAAAACAGGATGTTAATACAGGCAATTATATCAAACCATATCCTGAATTGTTAAACGAAGTAAAAAGAGGTCAAGTAGGAGATTCAAAAGAACAGCTTATAGAGACCCAGACAAAATTGGAGCAGACATTAAATGTTTTTGGTGTTAATGCAAAGGTCACATCTATTAGCAGAGGACCTGCAGTTACAAGATTTGAAATTACTCCTGAACTTGGGGTAAAGGTAAGTAAGATAGTAAATCTTGCTGATGATATTAAGCTTAATCTTGCTGCTGCTGATATACGTATTGAGGCTCCGATTCCAGGAAAACCAGCAGTTGGAATTGAAGTTCCTAATTCTACAAGTGTAATGGTTTCCTTTAGAGAGCTAATTGAATCAGAAGAATTTAAGTCTGCAGGTTCAAATCTAACCTTTGCTGTTGGTAAAGATATTGGTGGAAAAGTAATGGTTACTGATATTGCAAAGATGCCACATCTGCTTATTGCAGGTGCTACTGGATCAGGTAAATCAGTATGTATAAATACTATCATAATGAGCATTTTATTTAAGGCAAAACCAGATGATGTAAAGCTTATAATGATAGATCCTAAAGTAGTAGAGCTTAGTGTATACAATGGAATACCTCACCTGATGATTCCTGTTGTGACAGATCCTAAAAAAGCAGCTTCTGCGCTTAATTGGGCTGTGGCTGAAATGACTGAGAGATATCAGAAGTTTGCTGAATATAATGTTCGTGAAATTAACGGCTATAACAAGAAAGTGGCGAAACTTGAAGTATCTGAGGAAGAGAAGAAGTCTCTGAAGATGCCTCAGATTGTAATTATTGTTGATGAGTTGGCGGATTTAATGATGGTTGCTTCAAAGGATGTAGAAGAAGCAATTTGTAGATTAGCACAGCTGGCTCGTGCTGCTGGAATTCATTTGATTATTGCGACACAGAGACCATCTGTTAATGTTATCACAGGTCTTATAAAAGCAAACATGCCAAGTAGAATTGCATTTGCTGTTACCAGTGGAGTTGACAGTAGGACAATTCTTGATATGAATGGTGCAGAAAAACTCCTTGGAAAAGGTGATATGCTGTTTAATCCACAGGGGATTCCGAAGCCTCTGCGTGTACAGGGAGCATTTGTTTCAGACGAAGAAGTTTCTGAAGTTGTTAATTATATTATTGACAATAATGAAAATGCACAATACAGTAACGATGTACAGCAAAAGATGGAGAGTATGGAAAACAGTTCTTTGAATACAACTGTTTCCATTTCTGATGTTGAATCATCTGATGATGGAAGAGATTCTCTTTTTACAGAAGCCGCTTCTATCATTACAGATAAAGAAAAGGCTTCTATTGGTATGCTTCAAAGATATCTGAAAATTGGATTTAATAGGGCTGCAAGAATTATGGATCAGCTAGAAGAGGCTGGTGTAGTTGGTCCTGAAGAAGGTACTAAGCCAAGGAAAGTTTTGGTGACAAAGGAAGACTTAGAAACTATTTTGAATAATGAAAAATAATTTTATGGAGGACAATATGAAGACTGATATTCAAATTGCTCAGGAAGCAACAATGCTTCCAATCAAAGATGTTGCTGCGTCAATTGGAATTAAAGAGGATGATTTAGAGTTATACGGAAAATATAAAGCTAAAATTTCTGACGAATTAATTAACAGAGTACAGGATAACCCAGACGGAAAGCTTATTTTAGTTACAGCTATTAATCCTACTCCAGCAGGAGAAGGAAAAACTACAACAAGTGTAGGTTTGGGACAGGCCTTTGGAAAGCTTGGTAAAAAAGCTCTTATTGCTTTACGTGAGCCATCACTTGGACCTTGCTTTGGAATCAAAGGAGGAGCAGCTGGAGGTGGATATGCACAGGTTGTTCCAATGGAAGATTTAAATTTACATTTTACAGGTGACTTCCATGCAATTACATCTGCAAATAACCTTCTTGCTGCACTTTTAGATAATCATATTCAGCAAGGAAATGAACTTGGAATTGACCCAAGACAGATTGTATGGAAGAGATGTCTTGATATGAATGACAGAGTTCTTAGAAATGTTGTTGTTGGACTTGGAAATAAGATGGATGGAATGGTAAGAGAAGACCATTTTGTGATTACAGTTGCATCTGAGATTATGGCCATTCTTTGTCTTGCTGACGATATGGCTGACTTAAAGAGAAGATTAGGTAAGATTATTGTTGCATATTCATTTGATGGAAAGCCTGTAACTGCAGATGATTTACAGGCTACAGGTTCAATGGCTGCATTATTAAAAGACGCACTTAAACCAAATCTTATTCAGACATTAGAGCATACACCAGCTATTGTCCATGGTGGACCATTTGCAAATATCGCTCATGGATGTAACAGTGTAAGAGCAACAAAAACAGCTTTAAAGCTTGCTGATTATGTTGTTACTGAGGCTGGTTTTGGTGCAGATCTTGGTGCTGAAAAATTCTTTGATATTAAGTGTAGAATGGCTGGACTTAAACCAGATGCAGTTGTTCTCGTTGCAACTATCAGAGCTCTAAAATATAATGGTGGAGTTGCAAAAGAAGATTTATCCGAAGAGAATCTGGATGCATTGAAAAAAGGTATCGTAAACCTTGAAAAGCATATTGAAAATCTTCAGAAGTATAATGTTCCTGTTGTGGTTACATTAAATTCATTTATTACAGATATAAAAGCTGAAACTGATTTTGTAGAAGCTTTTTGTAAAGAGCGTGACTGCGAATTTGCTCTTTCTGAAGTATGGGAAAAAGGCGGAGAAGGTGGAATTGCCCTTGCAAATAAAGTACTTGATACTCTTGAGAATAAGAAGAGCGATTTCAAAGTATTATATGACGATGAACTTTCTCTTAAAGAGAAAATTGAAAAAGTAGCTAAAGAGATTTATGGTGCAAGTGAGGTTACATACTCTCCAGCTGCTGAACGTGAATTAAAACGTATTACAGACCTTGGAATGGGCAATTTCCCAGTATGTATGGCAAAGACACAGTATTCGCTTTCTGATGATGCCAAAAAACTTGGAAGACCAACAGATTTTGTTATTAATGTAAGAGAGGTATATGCATCCGCTGGTGCAGGATTTGTGGTTGCTATCAATGGTGCAATTATGACAATGCCAGGTCTTTCAAAGAAACCGGCGGCTTACGGAATTGATGTAGATGATAATGGAGTTATTACTGGATTATTCTAGGAGGAATTATGGCTAATCTAATCGACGGGAAAAAAATTTCCACTCAGTTAAAAGATGAATTAAAGGAAGAAGTTGCTAAATTAAAGGAGCAAGGAAAAGAATGTTGTCTTGCAGTAATACAGGTTGGTAAAGACCCTGCTTCTTCTGTATATGTTGGAAACAAGAAAAAAGCATGTGAGTATATAGGAATAAAATCAGTTGCATATGAACTTGCAGAGGAGACAACTGAAGAAGAACTGTTACAGATTGTAGAAAAACTTAATAACGATGATAGTGTTCATGGTATTTTATGTCAGTTGCCGTTGCCAAAGCATATTGATGAGGATAAAATCATTGATGCTATTGCACCTGAAAAAGATGTGGATGGCTTTAGTCCGCAAAGTGTTGGTGCATTGGTAATTGGAAAAAAAGGATTTGTATCATGTACTCCTGCTGGAATAATTGAGTTATTAAAGAGATCAAATATTGAAATGGCAGGAAAGCATTGTGTTGTTATTGGAAGAAGTAATATTGTTGGAAAGCCAATGGCAATTCTTATGCTTAGAGAGAATGCAACAGTTACGGTATGCCATTCTAAAACAGAGAATCTCAAAGAAATCTGTAAACAGGCAGATATCTTAATAGTGGCTATTGGTAAACCTGAATTTATTGGCAAGGATTACGTTAAAGAAGGGGCAACTGTTATTGATGTTGGTATTCACAGGGATGAGAACAATCATCTGTGTGGCGATGTGAAATTTGATGAAGTTGAACCAATTGCATCCAATATTACACCTGTTCCAGGTGGAGTTGGACCAATGACTATTGCTATGCTAATGGCAAATTGTGTTTCGGCAATGAGAGGAACTCTTGTATGAAATGTGCATATTGTGGAGCTGAGTTAATGGAAGGCAGTCTGTATTGTAACAACTGTGGCAAGGCAGTACAGATTGTACCTGATTATAATGAGTTTGATGATTATCTTGATAATCTTGTTGGAACTTCAAATACAACAAAGCTATCAGATGTAAAACCTGTTGTGAAGAAGAAAACTCTTCAGGATGTAGAGCGGGAAAAGGAACAAAAGAGAATTAAAGAGAAGAAAATGCAACAAAAGAAGATAATAATAATTTCTTCAATTGTATTTGTTATAGCACTAATTATTATTATTTTTGCCATAGTAAATGCTGTAAGCTCAAATAATAGTCAGTCATTTGATTATCAGGTAGAAAAGGCAGACGAGGCTGTATCAGATAACGATTATAAGAGCGCAATAGAGCATTACAAGAAAGCTTTAGAAATTAATTCTGACAGCATAGATGTTCGTTTTTCTCTTGCCAAAATTTATATGCAACAGAATAATGTCGATGCTGCAATGATTTTATATCAGGAAATAGTAAAGTTAGATAACTGCAATAAAGATGCGTATAAAGCGTTAATCTCAATTTACGAGAGTAAGGAAGATTACGATAGTATTATTGAACTTGCAAAGAGTGTAAAGAATGTTAAGGATACATCAATAATAAAGCTTTTTGACGATTATATTGTTAATGTACCGGTTTCTAGTGAAAAAGAAGGTTCTTTTGATGATAAAATAGATATCAAATTTGAAGCATCCGATGATTGTGTTATCTATTATTCGTTTGATAATGATGATCCAATGACCAAAGGTGAAGAGTATAAGGCGCCTATTGTACTTGACGCAGAAGGTGATTATACAATAAATGCGGTATCAAAGAATTCTAAAGGGATATATAGTGATGTGGTTACTTACAAATATACATTAAAGTTTGATATTCCACAAATTACTTCAGTGAGTCCTGATGGTGGAACATTTACAAATCCAGGTAAAATTGTAATCGAGGTTCCAGAGGGATGTACTGTGTATTATACTTGGGATTCGTCTGATCCAAATATATATTCTGAAAAATATAGTGAACCTATTGATATTCCAGAAGGAAATAACATTTTATCAATTATTGCAATAAATAACACAAGTGGAAAATGCAGTGATATTTATAGAACAAGATATGAATATTATGCACAATAAAAAAGCCCTTTTAGGGCTTTTTTTAGTCTATAATATCAATCTGATATTCATCCATATATTTGATTCTTGTAAGAGAATAAACTTCATATCCCTGATTTTCAATTTTTTCTCTTCCAGGTTGAAAAGATTTTTCGATTAATGTTCCCATTCCAGCAAATGTTGCATGTGCCATACGAATTAATCTGATTGCTCCTGTAGCAGCTTCGCCGTCAGCGAGGAAATCGTCAATCAAAAGTACATGATCATTTTCGCTGATTACATCTTTTGAAAGGCATAAATCATAATTTTTTCCGGTTGTAAAAGATGTAACCTGTGTCTGAAATAAATCTGTATAAAGAGCCTTTGAAGGTTGTTTCTTTAAAATAATTAGCGGAAGTCCCATTTTGCTTGCTGTCATAAGGGCAGGCGCTATTCCTGAACTTTCAATCGTAGCTACCTTTGTAATTCCTTTTCCTTCGAAATGTTTTGCAAATTCCTCCCCAATATGTTCCATGAGAGTTGAATCTACCTGGTGATTGATAAATTTATTTACCTTGAGTATATCGTTTCCAACAACTTCACCATCTCTTAAAATTCTTTCGTGTAATTCTTTCATATTGTCTTCACCTCAGTTTTTATTGTCTATGATAATATATATGGTATAATGAACGTATGAAAATTACAATATTATGTGTAGGAAAAGTTAAAGAAAAATTTTATCAGGAAGCAATAAAGGAGTTTCAAAAGAGACTTTCGCGATATTGCAAGCTAAATATTGTCGAAGTTAATGATGAGAAAACAGCAGAAAATGCATCCTCAGTCGAAATAAAAATGGTAAAAGATAAAGAAGGAGAAAGACTGGTAAAGAATATAAAGGACGATGCATATGTAATATGCCTTGCTATTGATGGAAAACAGCTTGATTCAATCGAATTATCCGAAAAGATGAATTCACTGTTTGTTTCCGGGAAAAGTCATATCTATTTCGTGATTGGCGGTTCATTAGGTCTGGCGGATGATGTATTAAACAGGGCTGATTTTAAGCTTAGCTTTTCAAAAATGACATTTCCGCATCAACTAATGAGAGTGATTTTGATGGAGCAGATATATAGAGCGTTCAGAATTTCTAATAATGAACCTTATCATAAATAAATATATTTTGTCATATGCTTTTATATGAAGAATAGAATAGTTGATAGTTTTGATTTGCCAAAAGATGTAGTATTAGGGGCTCCGATTGTTACCTTATACGGCTATGATCAAATGGTAATTGAAAATAATAAAGGTGTGCTATTGATAACTGAAAAAGAGATTTGTGTAAGAACAAAAGACTGTGTTCTTAGGATAAGTGGAAGAGGTCTGAATATAAAAGACTATTCGAAGGATATAATAATTATCAGAGGAACAATTATCAATATTTCATATGATTATTAGACCTTATGTTCAAGTTAAAGCGAGCGGTAAGTATGTTCGCAGGTTATTGAATTTATGTATTACAAATGATATTTATCTATGGAATATAGAATCCAATGATTTGGATGAAATGTTGTTTTGTTGTTATAGTTCAGACTATCTTAAGATGAAAAAAATAATACAGAAAACACATTCTAAGACTAAAATTCAGTCAAAAAAAGGCTTGATTCAATTTTTTAAAAAAAGATTCTTTGTATGGTTGTTGTGTGTAAGTGTCATTATTTTTATTCTGATACAGACGGCAATTAATCAGAGAGTATGGGATATACAGATTAGAGGGAATAATGATATTTCGGATGCAGAAGTTTGTTATTTTTTGGAAAAAGATAATATATACAAAGGATGTCAGAAAAGAAAAAGTTATGATAAAGTTGAGAAAAATATTATTAATGAATATGACTGTATTGTATGGTGTACAGTATATCTCGAGAACAACGTTCTAATGGTAGAAGTCTCAGAAGGAATAAACATAGAGAGGTAATAAAGATGAGTTTACATGAAATGTCGATGAAAATTCCAATTGAGTACGTGTCAAATGTCTTTGGACAATTTGATGTGTATGCAAAAAAAATAGAAAGAAATCTAAATGTAACAATAGTTCTAAGAGATGGGACGATTAAGCTTATAGGAAAAGAATCTAATTGTAAAGCTGCGGAATCGGTGTTTTCTCAGCTTATCAAACTGGCAAAAAGAGGGAATGTTATAACGGAACAGAATGTAAATTATGCACTTGCACTTTTGGCTGAAAATAGAGAGAGTGATATTGTTGAGATTGATAGAGATATAATTTGTCATACAATAAATGGAAAACCTGTAAAGCCTAAAACTCTTGGTCAAAAGAAATATGTAGATGATATTCGTAAAAAAATGATTGTGTTTGGGATGGGACCGGCAGGAACAGGAAAAACATATCTTGCCATGGCAATGGCGATTACTGCATTTAAGAATGAAGAGGTGGATAGAATTATTCTGACTAGACCTGCAATTGAAGCGGGAGAGAAGCTTGGTTTTTTACCTGGAGACTTACAGAGTAAGGTTGATCCATATTTAAGACCATTATACGATGCTCTTCATCAAATAATGGGAGCTGACAGTTTCCAAAAAAATATGGAAAAAGGTTTGATTGAGGTAGCTCCACTTGCATACATGAGAGGAAGAACTTTGGATAATGCCTTTATCATTTTAGATGAAGCACAGAATACAACTCCTGCACAGATGAAAATGTTTCTTACAAGAATTGGTTTTGGATCAAAGGTTGTAGTTACTGGTGACGCATCGCAGAAGGATTTAGCTCCTGGAACAAAGTCTGGGCTTGATGTTGCACTTAGAGTATTGAAGAATATTGATGATATAGCAATCTGTAATTTGACAAATAAGGATGTCGTAAGACATCCGCTTGTACAAAAGATTGTACAAGCATATGATGATTATGAGAAAAAGCAGACAAAAAACAAAAGGAAGGTAAATGACAAGTGAACGATAAAATTTCGCTTAGAAGAACCGCATCTCTTATCGCAATACTGATTTCGCTGGGATTATTGACAGGAATGTTAGCATTAAAAGGCGATTTTTATCCTGATGAGTGGATTTGCATTATATATATTTGCTCAATTTTTTATATGGTTTTTGTATTTGAACTTGAGTATGAGCGCTTAAGAGATAAAATCTCGAAGAATAACAGGACAGATTTCTCAAGAATTTCAATTGGATTTTTTATCTGTTCAGTGTTGGTTGGATGCTTTGCTTTTTTACCAATATATTTAAGACCAATAATTTTTATTCCAATAATTTTATGCTTTGTTGGTAATGAATTTATAGCATTTATTTGTGGTAGCTTTTTTGTTATTTTGCTTAGTGTCACGATTTCGGGCGACTATTACGAACTTGTTTCAGAGCTAATACTTGTTATTTTTGGTTCAATTCTTGCAAAAAGTTTAAAAGATGACAAATTAAGACCATTTGTATATATATTGTTGATTTGTGTGAATTCTGCGGTTCCTAATTTGTTTTATTACATAGCAAATAAAGAGTATTCAATATATTATTCAGTTATAGGGGCAGGAATTGGTGTTGCATCGGTTCTTCTTTCTGTGATATGTTTTCAATTTATCAATCCTAATTCAAAAGAAGAAATTCCTGATTTTCTGATAGATATTATTACAGATGATTATTCTGAGGTAAGAGAAGTAAAAAAATATTCAAAAGCTGAATATGAACATTCAGATTTAGTATCCACTATCTCATATAAAGCTGCAAAAGCAGCTGGCTTAGACGCAAATCTTTGTGCCGCAGCTGGGTTTTATTATAGAATGGGACAATGGCAAGGGGAACCATATATTGAGAATGGTGTGAAAAAGGCTGAAAGCCTGTGTTTTCCTGAAAAGCTCATTAATATTTTGTGGGAATATCATGGTGAGGTAAGAAAACCGCAAACTCCTGAATCAGCATTGGTACATATGGTTGATTCTCTTGTTATTCGATTGAAAAATTACAAGAGTGAAATAGGAAATAGTGATTGGAATCACGAGATAATTGTTGTTCAGATTTTGAATGAATTTTCTGTTTCGGGAATTTACGATGAATCTGGACTTGGAATGAATCATTTTCTAAAAATCAGAGATTATTTAAAGAAGGAGGAAAAATTAAGATGAGTTTCTTTTTAGAAAAAGAGATACAACCGGATTTTGATTTCGATTATGAAGCGGTTGCAAAAAGTGTTGTTGAATTTTGTCTTGAATATGAGAATTTTCCATATGAGGCAGAGGTAAATCTGACACTTACAGATAATGATGGGATTCATGTGATAAATAAGGAATACAGAAATATTGATAAGGCTACAGATGTTCTCTCTTTTCCTATGCTTTCATATGATACTCCTTCAGATTTTTCTTTTTTGGAAAATGAAAATGATTCAGATTTTAATCCTGATACGGGCGAAGCTATATTAGGAGATATAATTATTTCTGTCGATAAAGTCAAAGAACAGGCAAAAAACTATGGACATAGTGAAAAAAGAGAATTTGCTTTTTTGATTGCGCATAGTATGCTTCATCTTTTCGGGTATGATCATATGGAGCCTGACGAAGCAGAAATAATGGAGAATCGACAGAAAACAATTTTGGAAAAGATGGGTATAACACGATAGTATACTTGCTATTAATTGAAATAAGTTGTATGATGCTAGTGCGTGTGAAAATTTAACAAAGAGGTTTATCAATGTCTAAGAAAAGTAATGGGGCCGCAAATGCCCTTGTTCAAGGTTCAATATTAGCAGTAGCATCAATAATTAGTAGAATAATTGGTTTGATTTACAGAATACCAATGCAGAATATTCTTGGAGATGTTGGTAACAGTTATTATGCTACTGCTTTTGAAATATACAATGTAATGCTCATTATTTCTTCGTATAGTTTGCCACTTGCAGTTTCGAAAATGGTTTCTGCCCAAATGGCGAAAAAGAAGAGAAAAGCTGTGTATCAGATTTTAAAATGTGCGCTTGTGTTCGCAACTATTTCAGGAACAATTGTTGCATTGGTTCTATTTTTTGGCGGAGAGTTTATAGCGTCTACATTGCTTAATACTCCATTTAGTATTTTTGCTATTAAAGTTTTAGCACCTGGATTACTAATTGTGGCAATTCTTGGTGTTATTAGAGGTTTTTTTCAAGGACTTGGAACAATGCTTCCAAGTGCAATTTCTCAGATAATTGAACAGATAGTAAATGCAATCGTAAGTGTTTGGGCTGCATATGTATTATTTAATACAGGAACCAGAATAGGAGCTGTATTAGGAGATAAAGAAAATTATTCTGCTGCCTATGGAGCTGCAGGAGGTACACTTGGTACTGTTTCAGGTGCTATTGCAGCATTGTTATTTGTACTTGTTATTTTCATGGTGTATATGAAAGTTTTCAAAAAACAGATGAAGAAGGAACATGGAGTTAATGTAAGTTCTTTTGGTTACACAATGAAAATTCTGATACTTACTGTTTGTCCAGTGTTGTTAAGTACAACAGTTTACAACATTAGTGGAATTGTTGATCAGGGTATTTTTAAGCAGGTAGCACATCTTCAGGGATACAGTGATAAAGTAGTAAATGAATTGTGGGGCGCATTTACAGGGAAATATAAGCTTTTAATTAATGTGCCTATTTCTATTGCATCTGCAATGGCTGCGTCATTTGTGCCTGTGCTTACTTCTTCATTTGCAAGGGGAGATGAAGTGGAAATTAAAAATCAGATTAATACATCAACTAGATTTGTAATGGTTATTGCATTTCCGTGTGCAGTTGGTCTTGCTGTTTTGGCTATGCCGATTTGTAGTATTCTTTTTAGATCAAAGGATACAATAGAAACAAATCCAACTGCAGCATTAATGATGTATATTGGTGCAATTGCGGTAATCTTTTATGCCTTGTCAACACTTTCTAATGGATTGCTTCAGGGTATTAATAAAATGAGTGTACCTGTAATAAATGCATTTATTTCTCTTGTGGCACATGTTATTGTCCTAGTGGCACTTATGCTTTTCTTTAGATTGAATATCTATGCTGTAGTTATTGCAAATGCGTTTTTCGCATTGTTAATGTGTGTATTAAACAGTATGGCACTAAAGAAATACAGCGGTTATTCCCAGGAGGTAAGAAAGACTTTTATTATCCCAGCACTTTGTTCGATTATAATGGGTGTTCTTACATTTTTGGTTTACAATGGAATTTATATGCTTTGTAAGATAAATATTATTGCGTTTATTTTTGCTATGCTTGTAGCGGTTGTTGTTTATTTTGTTACTCTTTTACTTTTTAAAGGGTTAACAGAGGATGAAATGCTTAAATTTCCAAAGGGAAGTTCAATGATAAGGATTGCTAAGAAGATACATTTAATGTAAAAAATGTTAACCAAATGAATAGAAAATAGTAATTTGCAGATACTGATTTTGAGGTGATTATAATGAAAAACAAAATCGGTATCTGCATTTTTGGTTTAGTAGCAGTGGTTTTAATTGCTTTTATATTAGACTATTTTGATAAAAGATTTTTAGATAACAGTAGTGAGACTGAGCAGAATCTTCCACGGTCAAAAGTATATGAAACTGTAAAAGAGGTAAAGCAAAAGGATAGTACTGAAGAAAAATCGGTTTATAGTATCAAAGTAGAAAATGAAATGCTTGTGGTATATAAAGATGATAATAAAATGTTTGATACAGGTATTGAATTAAGTGATTTACCAACTGATTTTTGCGAGAAAATCAATGATGGTGTTGGGTTTGAGAATGAGCAGGAATTGTATGATTTTCTAGAGAGTTATTCAAGCTGATTGGTTGAATGTTGGATGGCCTTATGCTAAAATAACTTAGTTAAAAATGAGGTTGAAAAATGATTGATATTATTGTTATTGGAGCAGGCGCTGCTGGAATGATGGCCGCAATTACGGCTGCAAGAGCAGGCAAAAAAATTCTTGTTCTTGAGAAAAAAGAAGATATTGGGAAGAAAATTCTTGCAACAGGAAATGGTAAGTGTAATTTTACCAATCTTGACATGAATATTGATAAGTACAATGGTGATAAAAAACTAGCAGAAATTGGTCTATTTCGTTTTGATGAGAATGACGCAATTTCTTTTTTTCGTGAACTTGGGATATTAGAGTATTCTAATAACGGATATATTTATCCTTATTCAAAGCAGGCTACGTCTATAGTACAGGCTCTTCGAATGGAGATGAATAGGCTGAAAATCGATATCAGAACAGGTGTCTCTGTTGAGAAAATAATAAAAAAGAGTGACCGTTTTATCATAAAATCTGGAAAATCAGAATATGAGGGACAAAAGATTATTATTGCTACTGGTTTAAAGGCAAGTCCAAAGTTAGGCAGTGACGGAAGTATTTTTCCAGCATTGGAATCATTAGGTCATTCATTTACTAAAATAACACCAGCTCTTTGTGGGTTTTATTGCGAAGGGCTTAAATTCAATAAGATATCAGGAGTTAGAACTGATGCAAGAATATCGGCTGTCGTTAATGATGAAGTTGTGGCGACAGATGAAGGTGAGCTTCAGATTGTTGACTACGGAGTATCAGGAATTCCGGTATTTCAGATAAGCAGACATATTTCCCAGGCTTTATCTAACAAGAAAAGTGCAAAGATAAAAGTTGATTTTTTTCCGAGATTTTCAAACGAACAGCTGGAAGACTTTTTATCAGACAGAATTAGTCATACTAAGGATAAACGCTCTATCAATGAATTGTTAAATGGAGTACTAAATAATAAACTTGTTTTAGAGCTTATACATAAAAGTGGTATTTCACCAGATAAGAAAGCTTTTGATATTACATCAGAAGAAATTGAAGCGCTGGTAAATGTAATAAAAAATACAGTGTTGATTGTGAAAAAATCAAGAACTTTCGAATTTGCACAGGTTTGTGCTGGTGGAATTAATAGTACGCAGATTTGTCCGGATACACTTGAGTCAAAAATTACAAAAGGCATGTATTTTGCCGGTGAGATTCTTAATGTCGATGGTAAATGTGGGGGATATAACTTGCAGTGGGCATGGTCAAGTGGTTTTATAGCAGGGATGGAAAGTAGTAAATGATAAGGATAAATCAAATTAAACTTCCGGTTGGACATTCACAGAAGGAATTAAGTGATAAGGTAAAAAAGAAACTA
Source organism: Agathobacter sp. (assembly GCA_045122195.1). Classification (GTDB taxonomy): domain Bacteria; phylum Bacillota; class Clostridia; order Lachnospirales; family Lachnospiraceae; genus Roseburia. The sequence goes on along the minus strand of JBGVHH010000037.1, from coordinate 112,698 downwards.
AAACTACATAATGATGATTTTTCTGTTTCCATTATAAAAAAATCAATGGATGCCAGGAAAAAGCCAGAACTTTTTTTCATATATTCTCTGGCAGTAGATGTAAAAAATGAAAAACAGATTTTAAAAAAGATTAAGGATTCATCGGTTTGTATATATAAAAAACCGCGATATAATCTTCCAGATAAAGGAGAAAAGATATTAAAAAACAGACCAGTAATAATAGGAGCTGGACCGGCAGGTTTGTTTTGTGCGTATATTCTTACTATTGCAGGTTTTTGTCCGATTGTGTTTGAAAGAGGCAAGAAAATTGAAGAACGAAAGAAGGATGTTGTGAGCTTTTGGGATACAGGTGTTTTAAATCCAAAATCCAATGTCCAGTTTGGTGAAGGCGGAGCCGGAACCTTTTCTGATGGAAAGTTAAATACATCTGTTAAAGACCCGATGGGAAGAAATAATTTTGTTTTAGAGACGTTTGTGAAATTCGGAGCACAGGAAAACATTTTATATGATAATAAACCTCATATAGGAACAGATGTGCTTTCCGATGTGATAATTAATATGAGAAATTATCTAATTGAAAAAGGTTGTGAATTTAGATTTGAAAGTTGCGTAGACGACTTTGAGATAGAAGATAATCATATTACTGGAATTTCAGTCCATGATAAAACCATAAAAACAGATGTCTGTGTTCTTTCACCTGGGCACAGTGCAAGAGATACGTTTAGAATTCTTGAAAAGAAGTCTGTAAATATGGAAAGCAAAAATTTTGCAGTTGGCTTTAGAGTAGAGCATCCGCAGATAATGATTAATGAAGCAATGTATGGAAAGCAAAAGGATATTATTTTACCTGCAAGCCCATACAAGGTTACATCAAATTTCCCTAACGGAAGAGGTGTATATTCTTTTTGTATGTGTCCGGGAGGATATGTTGTAAATTCATCCTCTACAGAAGGAATGACTGTTGTAAATGGCATGAGCTATTCTGGGAGAAGTGGTAAAAATGCCAACTCTGCAATTATTGTTTCAGTAAGTAGGGATGATTTTGAAGGGCTAGATGCACTTAGTGGAGTCAGATTTCAGGAAAAGCTTGAAATAGAGAATTATAACAGAGGAAAAGGAAAGATACCACAACAGCTTTATGGCGATTTCTGTGCAAATAGGGTGTCATCTTCTTATGGAGATTATGAATCACAGACAAAGGGAGCAGCTGTATTTGAAAGTTTAAATGGATTGCTGACACCTGATATGGAAGAGTCATTTAAGCTTGGAATGGAACATTTTTCAAAAATAATAGATGATTTTGACAGAGCAGATGCGATTATGTCAGGAATGGAAACTAGAACCTCGTCTCCACTTAGGATTAATCGTAATGAATTTTTTGAAAGTAATATTAAGGGCTTGTATCCATGTGGAGAAGGAGCTGGGTACGCAGGGGGGATCACCTCAGCTGCTATTGATGGAATAAAAGTAGCAGAGGCAATAATAAAGAAATTCAGACTGTGTGATACAACAGACTGATAGAAGAGAGGATTAATGTGGCTGAAGTAACACCAATGATGCAGCATTATCTGCAGACTAAAGACGAATACAAAGATTGTATATTATTTTACAGATTAGGTGATTTCTATGAGATGTTTTTTGAGGATGCTAAGGTTGTATCAAAAGAATTAGAACTTACCCTGACTGGAAAAAGCTGTGGATTGGAAGAGCGTGCGCCTATGTGTGGCGTACCTTTTCATGCAGCTGAGACATATATTAACAGACTTGTTACCAGAGGATATAAAGTTGCTATCTGTGAACAGGTTGAGGATCCAAAGACTGCGAAAGGAATTGTAAAACGTGAAGTCGTAAGAATTGTAACACCAGGTACAAATACTGATATTGCATCTCTGGATGAAGCCAGAAATAATTACATCATGTCAGTTGTATATATTGATGGTACATATGGAATTGCTGTTTCAGACGTTACAACGGGAGATTTTTTCGTGACAGAGGTAGATTCTGAAAGGAAGCTTTTAGATGAGCTTAACAGAATAAATCCATCTGAGATGATTTGCAACGAACCGTTTTATATGAGTGGAATAGATATTGATGATTTAAAAAACAGACTTTCAATTGCAATTTCATCTCTTGATTCATGGTATTTTGGTGAGGCTCTTGCAAAAGAAATGCTTCTAAATCATTTTCACGTTCATTCTCTTCATGGTCTCGGTCTTGATGATTATGAGAATGGAGTATTGGCTTCTGGTGCTCTTATGAAATATCTTTATGAAACCCAGAAGAATTCCCTTGAGAATATTTTGGAAATCCATCCATACTCTATAGGTAAGTACATGATTATTGACAGCTCATCCAGAAGAAATCTCGAGCTGGTTGAAACATTAAGAGAGAAACAAAAACGTGGTTCTCTTTTATGGGTTCTTGACAAGACAAAGACGGCCATGGGGGCACGACTCTTAAGAAGCTATGTAGAGCAACCATTGATTGACAGGTCAGAAATCATAAAGCGTCAGAATTTCATAGAGGCTCTAAATAGTAGCGAAATTACAAGGGATGAATTCAGAGAGTATCTAAATCCGATTTATGATTTGGAAAGACTGATTACAAGAATTACTTATCAGTCAGCAAATCCAAGAGATATGATTGCATTTAGGAATTCTCTTGAGATGCTTCCTCATATAAGAACTCTTTTAGATGATTTAGATGGAGCTTTGGTTGACGAGATAAAAGAAGATTTTGATGTATTAGAGGATTTATATAATCTTCTTCTGGTCTCAATTAGTGATGAAGCACCTATTTCTGTTAGAGATGGGAATATAATTAAAGAAGGATACCATGATGAGGTTGACAGATTAAGGGATGCCAAGACAAAAGGAAAAGTATGGCTTGCAGAGCTTGAGGCTTCTGAAAGAGAAAAAACAGGAATTAAAAATCTAAAGATTAAATATAACAAAGTATTTGGATATTATCTTGAGGTTACCAATTCCTTCAAGGATATGGTTCCTGATTATTTTGTTCGTAAGCAGACTCTTACAAATGCTGAAAGATACATTACTCCAGAGTTAAAAGAATTAGAAGATACTATTTTGGGCTCTGAGGATAGGCTTACTTCTCTAGAGTATGAACTGTTTAAAGAAATCAGAGAGCATATTGCATCATCTGTACTTAGAATTCAAAAGACAGCGAAAGCTATTGCAAAAATAGATGTTTTTGCTTCACTTGCCTTAGTTGCAAGTCAAAATAATTACTGTAAACCGAAAATTAATCAAAGTGGAATTTTAGATATAAAAAATGGTCGCCATCCTGTAGTAGAAAAAATGATAAACAACGACATGTTTATTGAAAATGATACATATCTTGATGGAAATAAAAACAGAGTTGCTATCATTACAGGACCAAACATGGCAGGAAAGTCTACATATATGAGACAGTGTGCGCTCATTGTTCTTATGGCACAAATAGGAAGCTTTGTGCCAGCATCAGCAGCCAATATAGGAATTGTTGATAGAATTTTTACAAGGGTAGGAGCATCTGATGATTTAGCGTCAGGTCAGAGTACTTTCATGGTGGAGATGAATGAGGTAGCCAATATTCTTAGAAATGCTACGGCTAATTCATTACTTATTCTTGATGAGATTGGACGAGGTACAAGTACATTTGATGGATTAAGTATTGCATGGGCTGTTGTAGAACATATTGCAAATCCAAAGCTTCTTGGAGCTAAGACATTGTTTGCAACTCACTACCATGAGTTGACAGAATTAGAAGGAAAGCTTGACAGTGTAAACAATTACTGCATCGCAGTTAAAGAAAAGGGCGATGATATAGTTTTTCTTAGAAAAATTATTAAAGGTGGAGCTGATAAGAGCTATGGTATTCAGGTGGCTAAACTTGCCGGATTACCAGAATCTGTTATAGATAGAGCAAAAGAAATTGTTGAACAGCTCCTTGCAAATGATATTATAGAAACAGTAAAAAATATTTCTGTGGAGAGTACTAAAACTAAGAAAAAACAATTAGATGAGGTGGATTTATCACAGATTTCATTGTTCGATGCGGTAAAAGACGATGATATAATTAACGAACTAAAATCAATTGATGTGGGAAATATGACGCCAGTGGATGCACTTAATAAACTATATGAACTTCAGAATAAAGTAAAAAACCGTTGGTAGAAAGAGGAAAATAGATGCCGGAAATTGCTGTATTAAATCAGGAGACAATCGATAAAATAGCTGCTGGAGAAGTGGTTGAAAGACCATGTTCTGTGGTAAAAGAATTAGTTGAGAATGCTATTGATGCAGGCTCAAGCGCTATCACCATCGAAATTAAGCAGGGGGGTACTACATTTATCAGAATAACGGATAATGGATGTGGTATTGATAGAAAACAGGTGCCTCTTGCTTTTTTAAGACACAGCACTAGTAAAATTAAATCGGCAGAGGATTTAGTTTCTGTAAAGTCTTTGGGCTTTAGAGGAGAGGCATTATCAAGTATTTCGGCCGTAGCAAGAGTTGAATTAATAACAAAGACTCTTGATGAGCTTACAGGTACAAGATATGTAATTGAAGGCTCAAAAGAAATTGCAAACGAAGAAGTAGGATGTCCGGAAGGAACTACATTTATAGTTAAGGATTTATTTTTTAATACTCCTGCCAGAAGAAAATTTCTAAGGTCTCCCCAGACAGAAGGAAACTATATAAGTGATATGGTAGACAAGCTTGCGCTTTCTCATCCGAATATTTCGTTTAAATTCATAAACAATAATCAAACTAAATTACATACTTCTGGAAATGGAAATACAAAAGATCTTATTTATCATATTTTTGGAAGAGATATTTCTGGTTCAGTTTTGCCTGTTAATTATGAGTGTGAATACTTTAAAGTTGATGGATTTATTGGTAAACCTGTTGTGACACGAGGAAATAGAAATTATGAGAATTTTTTCATCAATAGACGTTATGTAAAAAGTTCCTTGATTTCAAAATCAATTGAGGAAGCTTATAAAAACTTCCTGATGCAGCATCAGTATCCATTTACAGTATTGTATTTTACATTTTATAGTGAGTTAGATGTTAATGTTCATCCTACAAAGATGGAACTTCGTTTTGATAATAATAACGAGGTTTATACATGTCTGTGTGATGCAATTTATTCTATTTTGTCGCATAAGGAAATGATTTCTGAGGTTCCTATTGGTCCGGAAAAAATACCACAGAAGATTGAAAGGGAATACAAAGAACCGATACCGGAACCGTTTGAGAAAAGAAGGATAAATGATATTAGAGCTGCCATTGCAAAGGATAGTCCTTACGAAATAAAATATCCAAAATTTCAAAAGCAGCCAATGAATGTAGCACAGCAGGCAGATAATTATTCATTACAAAATATTGATCAATTTAAAAGTAAGAATAGTGCTGAGAAGTTTGATGACGAGATAATTGAAACAAGGCAAATAGAAAAGACGGAAAGTAGACCTATACAGCAAACATTAGCAGAGTATGATAAAGAGTTTTTAACTCATGAAGCAAAGACCAGATATAAGATTATTGGTCAGTTGTTTAACACATACTGGCTTATTGAATTAGAAGACAAGCTTTATATAATCGACCAGCACGCTGCACATGAAAAGGTCTTATATGAAAAAACTATGGCAAAAATCAAAGAGAAAGAATTTACCTCTCAACGAATAAGCCCTCCAATTATATTAAGTCTTGATGCAAAAGAGTCAGAGATGCTTGAAAAATACAGAAATCAGATAGAATGCTTAGGATATGAGGTTGAACATTTTGGTGGAAAAGAATATATGATTAGTGCAGTTCCTGACAATCTCTATAAAATAGACATGAAAGATCTATTTATAGAGATGCTGGATGATTTTTCCAATTTATCTGGCAGGCAGACTCCAGAGCTTATTTTGGAAAAGGTTGCGTCAATGTCATGCAAGGCTGCAGTAAAAGGAAATGCCAAGCTGTCTTTAGCGGAAATGAATGAGCTTATTGATGAACTTCTTTCTTTGGACAATCCATATAATTGTCCTCATGGAAGACCCACAATTATTTCTATGACAAAATATGAAATAGAGAAAAAATTTAAAAGAATTGTATAATGGAGAGGATTTTATTATGGAAAAGAAACCAATTGTTGTTCTTACCGGTCCTACTGCTGTTGGAAAGACAGAAATTTCGGTAAAACTTGCAAAAATGATAAATGGTGCCATAATATCAGCAGATTCCATGCAGATATATAAATATATGGATATAGGCTCAGCAAAAATCATGCCACAAGAGATGGAGGGCATCAAACACTATCTTGTTGATGAACTTGATCCGAAGGATGAATTTAATGTTTTTATTTTTAAAGAAAAGGCAAAAAAAGCATTAAATGAAATATATTCAAATGGACAAATTCCGATAATAGTTGGAGGAACAGGCTTTTATATACAAGGACTTTTGTATGATATTGATTTTGTAGAGCAGGAAACTGATGAGGCTTTTAGAAACAGTATGTATGAGTTTGTACAGGAAAACGGCAACGAGGCACTACATGATAAACTAAAAGAAATTGATGAGACTTCATATAAGAAAATTCATGCCAATAATGTAAAACGCGTTATTAGAGCGCTGGAGTATTATCATTTAACGGGTGAGCCTATTTCAGCTCATAATGAAAAAGAAAGAGCCAAGGAATCTCCTTATAATTTTGCATATTTTGTATTAAATGATCTTAGGGAAAATCTATATAAAAGAATTGACCTTAGAGTTGATATTATGAAAGATAAAGGTCTTTTAGAAGAAGTAAAAAAATTAAAAGAAATGGGCTGTACGAAGGATATGGTTTCCATGAAAGGAATTGGCTATAAAGAAATTCTCGCACATCTTGATGGAGACTATTCTTATGAAAAAGCCATAGAAATAGTAAAACAGGAATCACGCCGATTTGCAAAGCGACAGCTTACCTGGTTTAGACGTGAAAAAGATGTAATCTGGATAAACAAAAATGAGTTTGATTATAGCGATGAAGCTATATTAGATAATATAAGGGTAAAACTAATAGAAAAGAGGATTGTAAATTGTTAAAAAATACTTATTCACAGCTTGGTATCTCTAATGAGGTGTATGAGTTTGGCAGAAAAATCGAAGAGGAATTAAAAGAACGTTTTGAAAAGATTGATGAAATGGCTGAATTGAATCAGCTTAAAGTAATTAACGCTATGCAGAAAAATAAAGTATCTGCAGAGTGTTTTCAAACATCAAGCGGGTATGGATACAATGATTTGGGAAGAGATACTCTGGAAAAAGTATATGCCGACTGCTTCAAGGGTGAGGACGCTTTGGTAAGACCACAAATAACTTGTGGAACACATGCTCTGGCACTTGCTTTAATGTCTAATTTAAGACCGGGGGATGAACTATTATCCCCAGTTGGCAAACCCTATGATACTTTGGAAGAAGTGATTGGTATTAGAGAATCAAAAGGTTCTCTGTCAGAATATGGTATCTCTTATTCTCAAGTTGATTTGTTGGAAAATGGAGATTTTGATTTTGAAGGAATAAGAAGTGCTATCAATGAAAAAACTAAACTGGTAACAATTCAAAGATCAAAAGGATATGCTACCAGACCGACCTTATCAGTAGACAGAATAGGGGAGCTTATTTCCTTTATTAAAAATATTAAACCTGACGTTATCTGTATGGTAGATAACTGCTACGGCGAGTTTGTAGAAGATAAAGAACCATTAGAAGTGGGAGCAGATATGATGGTGGGATCCCTCATAAAAAATCCAGGTGGAGGACTTGCTCCAATTGGTGGATATATAGTTGGAAAAAAAGAGTGTGTTGAAAATGCTGCCTACAGACTTACCTCTCCAGGACTTGGTAAGGAAGTCGGGGCATCGCTTGGAGTAATCCAGTCATTTTTCCAAGGATTGTTTTTAGCGCCAACTGTTGTAAGTGGTGCAATAAAAGGAGCAATTTTTGCGGCAAATATTTATGAAAAGCTTGGTTACAAAGTGGTTCCAAACGCAACAGAAAGTCGTCATGATATAATTCAGGCAATTGAGTTTAATAATAAGGATGCAATGATTGCTTTTTGTGAGGGAATTCAGGCGGCTGCTCCTGTTGACAGTTATGTTACTCCTGAACCATGGGCAATGCCGGGATATGACAGTGATGTAATTATGGCTGCTGGGGCTTTTGTACAAGGTTCTTCAATTGAATTATCTGCAGATGGTCCTGTAAAGCCACCTTATGCAGTTTATTTTCAGGGTGGATTAACATGGTATCATGCAAAGCTTGGTATTCTTATGTCTTTGCAAAAACTTTATGATAGAAATCTTGTGAAGCTAGATTAGGTGTGCTACAATTAAATTTAGTTTTGCCGAAAGATGTGTTTTCGCTGTTTGGGAGTGGAAAGGCAATGGCAAATGCAAAAAATTAGAAACTTACCTATTTCAGAAAGACCTTATGAAAAATATTTAAAATATGGCGAGTCTGGATTATCAGATGCTGATTTGCTGGCAATAATATTAAAGAATGGAACCAGTGAATATTCTGCATTGGATATATCGAAGACTATATTATCAGGAAGGCAAAATAATCTTTTGAACCTTTTTGAAATGAGTTATGAGGATCTCATTAAAGTTCCGGGGATTGGTAAAGTGAAGGCTATTCAATTGAAAGCAGTATGTGAGTTATCCAAAAGAATCTCTATTACAAAAAGAGGCTATTCACTTAAGCTTAATAATCCAAAGTCGATAGCAGATTATTATATGGAACAGATGAGGCACTTAAGCGTGGAAGTTGTTATTGGCGCATATTTTGATTCAAAGAACAATTTCCTGGGTGACAAGCTTATCTCAAAGGGGGCAATTGATTCTTCAATGGTTGTTGCAGGTTCTATATTTAAAGGTGCTATTGAAAGGGATGCAACCAAGATAGTACTTTTACACAATCATCCAAGTGGTGATTCAAATCCCAGCAACGATGATATTTTAGTGACTGATAATCTCGCTGAAGGTTCTTGTATATTGGGGCTTCGTTTAAATGATCACATTATAATAGGTGATAATGAATATTTTAGTTTCTTTGAAAATAATCTTATATAACAGAAGACGAGGGAGAAAAATATGAGTAATAATGTTTACGGAGTAGATTTGGGTACAAATAACTTTAAAGTTTATTCCAAAGCTTCCGGAAAAACTATGTTAGAAAAGAACACAATTGCAATTATCAATAAGAATGAAATATACGCATATGGAGATTCTGCATATGCAATGTATGAAAAAGCACCTGAATCAATAAATGTTGTATTTCCAGTTGTTGAAGGTGTTATTGCTGATTACAATTTTCTTCAAATTATGATTTTTGACTTTTTAGAGCACAGAATGAAAGCAAAAGTCAAAAATGCTGAGTTTATTATTGCTGTTCCAACAGATATTACCGATGTTGAAAAACGAGCATTTTATGAGTTATTTTACAAGAGCAAATCTAAACCTAAAAAGGTAATGCTTTGTGAAAAACCTATTGCTGATGCTGTAGGTTTAGGACTCGATGTAAATGAACCAACAGGTGTTATGATTGTTGATATGGGAGCGGATACAACTGAGATTTCTGTAATTTCGCTTGGTGGACTCGTATTAAGTGATTTGCTTCATTTTGGTGGAAACAGAATTGATGAATCTATTATTTCCTATATTCGTAAGGAGTATAATCTTGTAATAGGACAAAAGACTGCTAAAATCCTAAAAGAAACAATTGGTTCAGCTTTGCCTGGCAGAGAAGATTCAATGGTTATTGTTGGACGAGATGTAGTAAGTGGTCTTCCAATTGAGGTTGAAATTACAGCTGAAATTGTATATGAGGCGATGAAGTTAAATCTTGAGAATATTTGTACATCGATAAAAATGATTTTGGAAAAGACTCCACCTGAGCTTGCAAAAGATATTATCCATTCTGGAATTTATATTACAGGTGGTGGCTCTAAGCTTCATGGTTTAGGTGAATTATTTGAAAGTATTACAAATATCAAAGTAAACGGCAATGAAAATCCGGAAGAGAGCTCAGTAAGAGGTTTAATAAAGATTGTTTCTGATTCTAAATATAAACGTCTTCCATTTAGTATCAAAAAGTAAGTTTGAAAGTGGAATGAAAGAGGTTGTTTATGAGAAGAAAGTTTAGAAATAGAAAAACAAACAAAAAGATACCAACTAAATATACTTTGCTTATGATGACTGCTGTTTGTTTTATTGCTATTCTTCTAAGTCTTACACTTAATATATCTGGTGGACCATTGAAAAATGTAGCCGGATATATTTTTGTGCCAATGCAAAAAGGAATAAATAGCATAGGAAATAGCATTTCAGATAAAGCTGACAGATTAAAAACTTTAGATGAGGTAATGGATGAAAACGAAGAGTTAAAGGCTCAGGTTGAAGATTTAACAACACAGCTTAATACTGTCAAGCTTGAACAGTATGAGTTGGATAATTATAGATCGCTGTTAGAACTTGATGAAAAATATCCTTCATATGATAAAGTGGCAGCTTCTGTTATTGCAAAAGATAGTGGAAACTGGTTTTCAACATTCACAATAGATAAGGGCTCCAATGACGGAATAGATGTTGGGATGAATGTTATTTCTGGAAGCGGACTTGTCGGGATTGTTACGGATGTTGGAAAAAATTATGCAAAGGTTAGATGTATCATTGACGATTCAAGCAATGTAAGCGGAATGGTTTCAACTACAGAAGACAACTTAAATGTCTCTGGTGGAATCAAGTCCATGAATGAAGATAAAGTTATCACATTTACAGAGTTAAAGGATGATGATGATCAGGTAAAAGTTGGAGATCCTGTGGTTACATCATATGTATCAGACCAGTATCAGCAGGGTATTTTGATTGGATATGTTACATCTGTTGAAAAGAATTCAAATAACCTTACAAAATCAGGAACAATTACACCTGTGGTTGATTTTGAACATCTTGAGAATGTTTTGGTTATAACAAATATAAAAAATGTAGAAGATGATTCAGATTCTACTGAAGAAACTGAATAGGAATGGAGTAAAAGATGCGACGTAAACTTGTTTTGTTTTTGATTGTCACTGTGTGCTTTATTCTGCAAACGACAGTTTTTCAGGCACTTGCATTTGCAAATATTGTTCCTAATCTATTAATTATAATTGTTTCTTCTTTTGGTTTCATGCGTGGAAAAAAGGAAGGAATGTGGGTTGGCTTTTTTTGCGGACTGGTTATAGACATTTTTTGCGGAACATATCTTGGTGCATATGCTTTAATATACATGTATGTCGGATATATTAATGGTTTCTTTCAGAAAAGATTTTATCCGGATGACATAAAGCTACCTATGTTATTAATTAGTGGAAGCGATTTATTGTGTAATTTTGCTGTGTACTTTTCAATGTTTTTACTTCGTGGAAAGTTTGAATTTTTGTATTATTTAAAAGCGATAATTATTCCAGAACTTATTTACACAATGGTGGTTAGTATAGGATTGTATTTATTATTTTTAAAGATAAATCAATGGCTTGAATTACATGAAAAAAGGAGCGCGAAAAAGTTTGATTTATGATATAAAGAATTTTTTGAAAAATTTCTTCAGTTCCAGATTATTTGTGTTAGCTGCTGTAATGTTTTTGCTATTTTCAGTAATTGTACAAAGAGTTTTTTCTTTGCAGATAATTAATGGAGCTGACTATCAGAATAACTTTGCCATGTTAATCAAAAAGACTCTTTCGGTTGATGCAACACGTGGTAATATTTATGATTGTAATGGTAATTTGCTGGCATATAATCAGCTTGCTTATTCAGTAGTTATTTCTGATAATGGTGAATATACAAGTACTTCAGTAAAGAATGAAGAATTAAATGAAGAACTTGCTGAAGTAATCAATGTTATTAAGAAAAATGGTGGAACAATATATAATGATTTTGCCATAGATTTAAATGAAGATGGTACATATAGTTATAATGTTTCAGGTAGTAGTTTAAAACGTTTTTTAGCAGATGTATTTGGTAAATTAAGCTATGATGACCTGGAATACAATAAAGAATTTGGTTTTGATGAATCTAATGCTACTGCTGAGCAGATTATAGAATATTTATCTTCTGATACATCAGAATGCTTTGATATTAGTAAAGATTATGATCAGCAGATGTTTTATGATATTGTTGTTGTAAGATATGCTATTAAAGGTAATCGTTATTCAAAATACATGACTACCACAATAGCTCAGGATGTAAATGATACAGTTGTTGCTTATATGAATGAACATTCTGATAGACTTACAGGAATCTCAATAGAAGAGGATACTATTCGAAAATATAACTATAGTGAATATATATCGTCATTTATTGGATATACGGGAAAAATTTCAACTGATGAATACAACGAGTTGTCAAAAAATGATAAAACCTATACTACTAATGATACAGTTGGGAAATCTGGATTAGAGCAATATTATGAAAGTTCTTTACGAGGGAAAAACGGTGAAAAAAAGATTTATGTAAATAATGTCGGAAAGATTACTGAGGTTATCAGTAACAAGGATCCTGTTGCTGGTAATGACCTGTATTTAAGTATTGATATAAAGCTTCAGGAAGCTTCATACAAATTGCTTGAACAGGAGATAGCAGGAATTGTTTATTCTAAGATTCAGTCTGGAGAGATTCCTGTATCTGACGTATATTTTTCATTAATTGATAATAATGTAATAGATTTAGAACATTTTGATGATAGTGATGCATCAGCAACTGAAGCAGCTGTGTATAGTGTTTTTTCAGAACAACAAAAATCTGCTTTGTCATTTTTAAATGTTCAGTTAAATGATGGAAATGCTCAGACTATAAATCAGTTATCTGAACAGGGGTTGGATTATTTTACTCTTGTAATGTCAACATTAAAAGAAGATGGCGTGCTCTTATCTAGCGAGATTGACGAAAATGATGATACATATATTTCTTGGAAGGCTGGAAATGTTAGCCCAAGAGATTATTTAAAATATTGTATTTCTAAACAGTGGATTGATATTAGTTTATTAGATGTAGATCAAAAATATGCAGATTCTACTGAAATTTTTTCGGCGCTTTGTAATTATATTCAGACAAATATGGTCGAGAATAAAGGCTTTTCAAAAATCATTTACAAATACATGGTTAATGGAGGAATGATTTCAGGACAGCAGCTTTGTTTGATTCTTTTTGATCAGGGCGTTTTAGACTATGATGATGCTACCGTAAATGCTATTGCATCAGGCCAGACAAGCGCATACAGTTTTTTGATGGAAAAGATAAATAATATCGAAATAACACCTGCTCAGCTTGCGCTTGATCCATGTACTGGTTCAACAGTAATAACAGATATTAATACGGGACAGATAAAAGCATTAGTAAGCTATCCTGGATTTGATAATAATAGATTAGCAAATGGTGTTGACGCTGAATACTATCAAAAGTTGAGAGAAGATAAATCTAATCCATTATGGAATTATGCAACTCAGGAGAAAACTGCACCAGGTTCTACATTCAAGATGATATCAAGTACTGCTGGTTTGGCGGAAGGTGTTGTTGATACTACAAATAAAATTGAATGTACAGGACAGTTTTTTGAGGTTAGTAACCAACCTAAATGTTGGGTTTATCCAAGTACTCATGGAAAGATTAATGTTTCTGAAGCATTAAGAGATTCATGTAACGTGTATTATTATACTGTAGGTTATCGATTGGCCTCAAAGGATACCGGAACATATGATGATGCGAAGGGTATGTCATATATTCAGAAATATGCATCAATTTATGGACTGGATGAAAAAACAGGAATAGAAATTGTTGAAAAGACTCCGGATATTGCCACACAATATCCTGTTATGGCTGCAATTGGACAGTCAGATAACAACTTTACTACAATATCTCTATCTAGATACGTTACAGCTGTTGTATCAGGCAAATTATATAATTATCAGCTTATGAATAAAATTGTTGATAATGATGGAAATGTAATTGATAGTTATGAACCAGAATATGAAGATATTTCAGGTACATTAAATAATGAACAGTGGAATTCAATTCATCAGGGAATGAGAATGGTGGTTGAAAATCTTGATAGTTTTGAAGGATTTACTATTGAGGTGGCTGGTAAAACTGGTACAGCTCAGCAGGTTGAAACAAGACCTAATCATGCTCTTTTTGTTGGATATGCACCATATAGTAATCCAGAAATTTCGGTTGCAACAAGAATTTCATTTGGTTATAGTTCACACAATGCTGCTTCTGCAACGAGAAATATTATCTCATACTATTACCAGCAGCAAACATTAGATGAAATTCTTGCAATGAAGGCATCCGGGGTTAATACATCTTCATCAAATACAGTTACTGATTAATCGGAGGGGAAAATGTCTTTACCTGTTGTACTAAAAAGTGGTAAGAACTATATGACTGTCGTTCTTGATGACTCAATGGAGTTTGGAGAACTTTTGTCACATATAGTAAATAAATTTAAAGAAGCAGAGCGCTTTTTTGGAAATGAATCTTTTGCGATAACTATTGAAGGTAGAGAGTTATCAGATAGAGAGAGTAATATTATAATGGATGCTATTGAGGAATATACTACAATAAATATTACTCATCTAATAGAAAATAGTGTAATCAAAGAAGCGTTGGCTGAGAAGGAATCATACGAGGAAGAACATCTGATTCATGATAAAAAAGAAAATAACTGCCTTTTTATAAATAGAGACGTTATGATGAGAGAAAAAATATTTGGATCAGGAAGTGTAGTTGTTAATGGAAATGTTTCTGAGGGGGCAATAATTAAAGCCGGTGGAAGTATCATTGTTTTGGGAGCTTTAATGGGACAGGCATTAGCTGGAAATGATCCTGAAATAAAAGATGCATTTATTAAAGCAGATGATTTTTGTCCGGAAAATTTTAGAATAGGTTCTATTGTAGGAAATATTCCAAAACGTAAAAAAAGTGCTTTTAAAAAACATAAAATATCGCCTAGAATAGCAGAGTTTATTGATGGCGAGATACAATTAAAAGCCTTTTAAAATATAATTATATAGCTAATGGAGGTTTGTTTTTGTGGGTGAAGCTATTGTTTTCACTTCAGGAAAAGGCGGTGTTGGAAAGACAACAGTAATTTCCAATATCGGAGTAGGACTTTCACAGTTAGATAAAAAAGTGGTCATGTTAGACACCGACATGGGCCTAAGAAATTTAGATCTTGTAATGGGTGTTGAAGATAGAATCAATTATGATTTGTTAGACTTATTAAGTAACCGATGTCGACTGAAGCAGGCGTTAATCAGGGTAAAAAAATATCCTAATCTGTACATAATTCCGGCGTCACTAAAATTTGAAAAAATTAGAAAGTATGAAGCTAATTTCAGATTGTTGGTGAATGAACTGAAAAAAGAATTTGATTATTGTCTGATTGATAGTCCAGCAGGAATTGATAATGGATTTTGGTTTTCGGTTTCTCCTGCTGATAATGTGGTTATTGTTACCACTCCTCACATATCGGCGGTAAAGGATGCGCAAAGATGTATTTGCCTTTTGGATTCGTTTCATTACAATGTTTCAGGTGTAATTGTTAATGCATATGATGATAAGCTTGTAAAGCGTAATCAAATGTTGTCACAAAAGGATATTTCAGAGCTTTTATCTGTAAATATTCTTGGAACAATACCTATGGATAAGAATGTAATTATCTGCCAAAACAAAGGGATACCTTTATTAGATATTAAGACAAAGTCAAAAACAGAATTTGTAATGATATCAAAAAAGATATGTGTTTTGGAGGGGTGATTTATGTATAACATTTTTCATGGGACAAAAGAGACAGCAAAGAATAGAATTATGTTGTCAATGCAAAATGAACAGCTTTGTTGCTCTTCAAGTACTATGCAACAAGTAAAAAAAGAGATAAAAGAAGTAATTAGAAAACATTTAAATATCACTGATGATTGTTATGAGATTAAGATTATCAGGAAAGATGAGAAAAGAGAGTATTAAATGATAAAACGTTACAATTTGAGAAACTATCATTTTCAATTAGTATTTTATATAGTTGCTCTTACAATTTTAGGTATTTTTATAATAGGAAGTGCACAGAAATCTGTTCAAAGTAAACAGGTGCTTGGATTCATTTTGGGATTAACAATAATGATTGCAATTTCATTAATAGATTATTCGTTTTTACTTAAATTTGTATGGGTTTATTATATAGGAATTATTTTTCTATTATTATTGGTCGAATTAATTGGAAAAAGTGCTGGTGGAGCCCAACGTTGGATTGCTATTGGCGGAGTCAGATTTCAGCCTTCTGAGCTTGCAAAGATTGTTATAATTCTATTCTTTTCTGTATATTTTATGCGGTATGAAGAGAAGATTAACACACTTAAAACACTTGCAATGTCTTTTGCATTAGTTGGAATTCCACTGTTTTTAATTATTACCCAGCCAGATAACTCAACTACAATTTTAACGGGATTAATTTTTATTGTCCTCTTGTTTATTAGTGGGTTAAGTTATAGAATAATATTAACGGTTTTGGGTGTGACTATGCCTGTTTTTATTATAGCAATGAGCTATATAATTGTTAATGCGGATAAACTTAATAAGTATTATGCTGTAAGACGAATTATGGCATGGTTGGACCCTTCAAATTCAGCATATTCAGAGACTGCTTATCAGCAGCAAAATTCAATTATGGCAATTGGTTCAGGTCAGTTATGGGGTAAGGGATTAAATAACTCAGTTGTAACTTCCATGAAAAATAGCAACTATATTGTTGAGCCACAGACTGATTTTATTTTTGCTGTTACGGGAGAAGAGTTAGGCTTTGTAGGTACAATGGCTGTTATTATTCTACTTATGATGATTATTTTAGAATGTATCCTGATTGCCAGAAAAGCAAAAGATCTTAGTGGAAGATTGATTTGTTGTGGAATGGCTGCTTTAGTAGGCTTTCAGAGCTTCATAAACATGTGTGTGGCAACAGGATTGATGCCTAACACAGGTATTCCTTTACCATTTGTAAGTTATGGTCTTACATCACTTGTTTCTATATATATTGGTATGGGATTTGTACTAAATGTTGGTTTACAACCGAAAAAATATTAGTGGGAGGTTCTTATGAACATAGGACTAGTAGCACACGATTCAAAGAAAAAATTAATGCAGAATTTCTGTATTGCATATAGGGGAATTCTTAGCAAAAACGAACTATATGCAACAGGAACAACTGGCAGATTAATTGAGGAAGTTGCAAATTTATCAGTGCATAAACATCTTGCTGGACATTTAGGTGGTGTTCAGCAGTTAGGAGCGCAGATTGAACATAATGATATTGATCTTGTGATTTTTTTGAGAGATCCTCTTAAACCAAAGCCACATGAGCCAGAAGTAAATAATATATTCAAAATCTGTGATGAGCATAATATTCCATTAGCAACAAATCTTGCTACTGCAGAATTGCTTATTTTATCGCTTGATAGAGGAGATTTGGATTGGCGTGAAATGTATAAGTAGATTATTTAAAAGAAAAAGTCTGCTATGCTTTGTTTGCATAGCAGCTGTTTTTATGAGTGCATGTGGTTCGGAGATTTCCAATCCATATGATTATACAAATACAGATTTCATAAATGGATATGATGGGCATGATTTTTTTGCTTCGAATAAGTGTGTATCCTCTGATTTGAATTATGGTCAGGAGAAGACAACATCATTTGTTGCTGAAGGGGCGGGTGCTTTTAATCTGGATACTAAAGAGGTAGTATATAGTCAGAATATATATGATAAGTTGTATCCCGCAAGTACTACCAAGATACTTACTGCATACATAATTATTCGTTATTGCAATACTTCAGATATGGTTACTGTGTCAAATAATGCAGTTAATCCTGGAGAATCTTCTTCGGTTTGTGGACTAAAAGAAGGTGACGTAATTTCCGTTGAGGAGCTTCTTTATGGTTTGATGCTTGAAAGTGGAAATGATGCAGCAATTGCACTTGCAGAATATTATTCAGGAAGTGTAGAAGCTTTTGCTGAAGTAATGAATGAGGAAGCTAGAAAAATGGGATGTACTAACAGTCATTTTGTGAATCCAAGTGGTTTTCCAAATGATGAACATTACACAACAGTGTATGATATGTATTTGATATTTTCTAATGCTGTTTCGCTAGAAAAATTTGTAACTATTATTAGTACAAAGGAATATCAGGCTGTTTATACATCTGCTTCAGGAAAAGAAGTAAAAAATGATTTTGGAAATACATGTGGATATTTAACTGGTGCTTATACTGCTCCAGAGAATGTTACAGTTATTGGCGGTAAGACAGGTACTACAAATGCGGCTGGATATTGCCTTTGCTTGTATAGTCAAAATGAACGAGGAGAGAGGATAATCAGTATCGTTTTTAAGGCTGATGGTAAAAGTAATTTATATCTACTGATGAATGAGATTTTGGCCGGCTTTGCTAATTAATTATTGTGTTTTATAGTGAAATATTCTATAATAGACTTAAATTAATAGAATTTTTTTATTAAAAATTACAATATATCCACGGGAGGAATAAGCCATGATTGAAATTATTTGCGGAGAAAAAGGAAAAGGTAAGACAAAAGAGTTATTAGATCGTGTTAATAGCTCTGTTGCAAACAAATCAGGTAATATTGTATATCTTGATAAGAGCCAAAAACATATGTATGAATTGAATAATCAGGTTAGATTAATAAACGTAATGGATTTTCCAATTACTAACTGTGATGAATTTTTAGGATTTATTTGTGGTATTGTTTCTCAAGATAATGATTTAGAGGATATGTTTTTAGATAGTTTCCTCACAATTGCTTCACTTAGTACTGATGTTGAAATTACACAGGCAATTGAAAAATTAGATGTAATCAGTGAAAAATTTAAGGTGAGATTCATCTTATGTGTTTCAAAGAATATTGAAGATTTACCTGAATGTGCAAAAGCAAAGGTTGTTGTTGCATTATAGTATTTTGAATTATTTTTTTGGGGTGTGTATTTACACACCCCATTTTTAAGGAGAGTATTTTTGTGGCGAAAAATGATAATGTTGTAAAATTTCATAGAACGCTTAATTTAAATATTGGATTTGTAGTTTTTTTCGTAATTATTATATATGTGATTTTTCATATATTTACTTATATTACTTCAAACACAATTGCAGAGTATGAAGTATCTCAAGGCAAGATTGCTACTAATAATATTTATCGTGGAATGATTATCAGAGATGAGTCTGTATATTATGCACAGGAAACAGGGGATGTAGATTATTATGTTGGAAATGCATCTAAAGTATGTGTTGGAGACTTGATTTATTCAGTTGATACAAAAGGAAATGTTTCAGAAAAGATTTCAAAGGAAAATAGTTCAGGTGAAACCTTAGATACTGATTCCATAAAGAATTATATTTCAGATATAAATGGATTTATTACCACCTATGACGGAAATGATTTTTTAAAGGTATATTCATTTAAGCAGGATTTGTCTTCTTCATTAACACAGACAATGAATAGAAATGCTTTAAAGAATATAGAAGATAGTGTTGGACAGGCTCAATCTGACAATACATTTTATACATATAATTCTGAACAGACTGGAATTATTTATTATGGTATAGATGGATATGAAGATGTAAACGTCGATAATTTTACAGTTGAGAATTTCGAAAATACTAATTTAGAAGAAACTACTTTAGGTTTAGATTCAAAGGTTAGCCAGCTTGATCCGGTTTACAAGATAGTGAATAGTGAAAATTGGAATATTATTATTAATGTTTCAAAGGAAATTGCTGAAGATTTATCTGAAAAAAGCTATTTGAAAATACGTTTTTGTGATGATGATTTTACAACAAATGTAAGTTATTCTCTTGTAAAAAAAGAGGGTAAATATTTTTTGAATTTGAATTTGACTAATTCCATGATTAGATATATTAATCAGAGATTTACAAATATAGAGCTTGTATTGAATTCTGATACAGGTTTGAAAATTCCAAATTCTTCAATAACAGAAAAGGAATTCTATACTATACCTAAAGAATGCATTATTACAGGCGGTGATTCAAAAGAGGACTGTTTAATGATAAAGGACTATAATGCAGATGGTGGAGTTAGAATTGTTGTTCCAACAATTTTTTATGAGACAGATGATTATTGTTATATTGATGATGAAGAAATTTCCGATGGAGATGAGCTTGTAATTCCAAATTCAACAAGAACATATACTGTCGGAAAGGATAAAGATAAACTTACAGGTGTTTATAATATAAATAAAGGTTATGCAGTTTTTAAATATATAGAAATTATCTCGCAGAATAATGATTATGCAATTATTGATTCCAAAACAAAGTACGGAGTTGCATTATATGATCATATTGCTTTAGATGGTAGTTCTGTAGTTGAAAATCAAACAATTAATTGAGGTTGAGAATATGTTAAGACAAAATTTAAGTGAAGTTGAGAAAAATATTGAATTAGCTTGTGAAAAAGCAAATAGAAATCGTTCTGAAGTTACATTAATTGCAGTTAGCAAAACAAAACCAGTGGAAATGCTTTCTGAAATATATGACGAAGGGATTCGTGATTTTGGTGAGAATAAGGTTCAGGAAATGTGTGACAAGATGGAACATCTTCCTGGTGATATTAGATGGAATATGATTGGTCATTTACAGACTAATAAGGTAAAATATATTGTTGATAAATGTTTTCTTATTCATTCTGTTGATTCACTTAAGCTTGCCCAAGAAATTCAAAAGCAGGCAATTAAGAAGGATGTTATATGCGATATTTTAGTTGAAGTAAATATTGCACAGGAAGAATCAAAATTTGGTACATCAAAGGAAGAAGCTATAGAATTAGTAAAGAGTATAGCTAAACTGGATCATGTTAGAATAAAAGGGTTAATGACAATAGCTCCTTATGTAGACAACCCGGAAGATAACAGACAGTACTTTAAGGAAATCAAGCAATTATCGGTTGACATAGATAATCAAAACATAGATAATGTTACTATGAATGTTCTTTCAATGGGAATGACAGGTGATTATATGGTTGCCATTGAAGAGGGTGCTACGATGGTAAGAGTCGGTACCGGAATATTCGGTGAAAGAAATTACAATATATAAGGCAGGTATTAATAGAATGGGATTTATGGATAAAATCTTAGACGTTATGAGTTTAAATGTCGACGATGAGGACGATTTTGATAATGAAGATTACTATTTAGAAGATGAACCAGAGGAGGCTCCGAGAAAGTTCTTTGGCCGTAAAGATAGGGAAAAAGAGGAAGAACCAGTCATTTCTTCTAAAAAGGAGCCGGTAGTCAAAGAAAAACCAGTAAAACCGGTTTCAAAGATTACTCCAATATCAAAATCATCAAGAAAGCAGGGAACAGGAATGCAAGTTTGCGTAATAAAACCAACATCAATAGAAGATGAAATTGAAATTACAGATACATTATTAAATGGAAGAACAGTTGTTATCAATATGGAAGGATTGGATGTAGATATGGCTCAGAGAATTATCGATTTTACATCTGGTTCTACATATGCTTTACATGGAAATTTACAGAAGGTTTCCAACTTTATTTTCTTGGCTACACCTAATGGAGTAGATATTTCTGGAGATATTTCCAATTTAATGGATTCAATTTCAGGAGCTACATTATAATCATGGGAAAAAAGAACAGTAAAAATATGATTACAGCATTTTTGGCTGTAATCATTTTGGTTTTTGTGGATCAAGTCACAAAATATCTGGCTGTAATCAAGTTAAAGGATTCTATGAAAAATAGCTTTGAACTTATTTCAGGGGTATTTGAGCTGAGATATTTGGAAAATCAGAGTGCTGCATTTGGAATTGATATTATATCAGTTATTCAGAAGATTTTTAACTTCTCTTATTGGACAGAAAATCCGATGGCTTTTTTAAAAGCAAAAATGATTTTCTTTTCTATAATAACCATTTTAGTCGTTGTGTTTTTGGTATATTGGTATAGAAGAATTCCAAATACAAAGCGCTTTAGATTATTGAATTTTATTTTAGTGTTATTTGTAAGTGGTGCTATAGGAAATCTTATTGATAGAGTTGCAAATAATTATGTTGTTGACTTTTTCTATTTTAAATTAATTGATTTTCCTATTTTTAATGTTGCAGACATATATGTTACAATTGCTGCATTTGGATTTATAATTTTAGGATTATTCTATTATAAAGAAGAAGATTACGATTTAATAAAGAGTAATAAGTAAATAATTCAAGAAAGACATAAATATGAAAACAGATACATTTGAAGTATTATCTGAACAAGAGGGAGAAAGATTGGATAAATATTTGAATACTATTTATCCCGATTTTTCTCGCTCTTTTTTTCAGAAATTAATAAAAGATAAACAAATATTAATTAATGATGTTCCTGAAAAGGCAAATTACCGTTTAAAGGAAGATGATGTTGTTTCAGTTACTTTTCCGGATGCTGTTGAGACTCAGATTTTACCACAGGATATTCCTCTTGACATATTGTACGAAGATGATGACGTGCTGGTGATAAATAAACCTAAGAGAATGGTTGTTCATCCATCTGCCGGTCATTATACTGATACATTAGTAAATGCAATTATGTATCATTGTAAAGATTCATTAAGTGGTATTAATGGGGAAATTAGACCTGGAATTGTACATAGAATTGATATGGATACAACCGGCTCTTTGATTGTATGTAAAAATGATGATAGTCATGTGAAAATAGCAGAACAGATTAAAAATCATTCATGTAATCGTATCTATGTAGGAATAGTTTCAGGAACAATTAAAGAAGATGAAGGTACAATTGATGCGCCAATAGGCAGACATCCCATTGACAGAAAGAAGATGGCCATAAATGAAAAAAACGGCAAACCTGCTATTACGCATTATAAAGTATTAGAGAGATTTGATGGTTATACATATGTTCAATTTAAATTAGAAACAGGAAGATCTCATCAAATTAGAGTTCATATGGCCAGCATTAATCATCCTTTATTGGGGGATGAGTTATATTATAATGGAAAATCAAAGTTTAAGAACCTGCAGGGACAGTGTTTGCATGCTAGAACTATAGGTTTTGTTCATCCAAAAACAAATAAGTATATGGAGTTTTCGGCACCTTTACCAAATTATTTTGAAAAATTATTGAATATGTTATATAATTTAAATAGATAACATTTTTAAGGGGGCATTGTTATGGGGTCATATGATATTTACACTATTGGACGTGAATTTGGAAGTTTTGGGAAACAAGTAGGAGAGAAGCTGGCAGAAAAACTAGGTATCAAGTTTTATGACAAAGAATTACTTCAAATTGCATCAAAAGAATCTGGTTTTTGCGAAGAAATTTTTGAAAATCATGACGAAAAACCTACCAGCAGTTTTTTATATTCTTTAGTTGTTGATACATGCTCAGGTGGTTCGTTTACTTCTACACCTTTTTTAGATATGCCATTGAATCAAAAAGTATTTTTGGCTCAGTTTGAAACAATTAAGAAAATTGCAAGTCAGGAGAGTTGTGTAATTGTGGGTCGTTGTGCTGATTATGCCTTGGCTGATGAAAAGAGATGTATCAACATTTTTATACGTGCTGATATGAAAGATAAAATAAAAAGAATTAGTCAGAGATTGGATTTAACTGAGAATAAGGCTAAAGATTTAATTCAGAAGAACGACAAGCAAAGAGCCAGCTATTACAATTATTATACAAACAAAAAATGGGGAGATTCTCGAAGTTATGACTTGTGTCTGAATACAAGTCAGATTTCTATAGATGATGCAGCTGATCTAATTATTAAATACAGGGAAATGTTTAATAATAGAGATAAATAAAAATTATTAATCATATTAAGATAATTAGTTAAAGGATAAATAATTATGAATTTAATATATAATGTTGATTTTGAACTTGCGGCGGCTTGTTTTACTATAATCACATTAGTTTATCATTTTCATGAATTTAAAGTGGTAAATGAGGCTAATATACAGTTTAGAATTAATGCAGTAGGTATATTAATTACAATATTTTTTGATATATTAGCTTCATATATGATTAGTAATCCTGATATTTTTCCGCCAATTATTTCGAATATAACAAACATGTTATTTTATGTAACATTTGTTTATTTGGCTTATGGATTTTCTCGTTACTGTGTTATATATATTATTGATAAAACTTCAAACGAATTTGAGAGAAGGCTTAATCTTACGATTTTAATATTATATAATTTAAGTCTTGTTTTTAATGTCTTTTTTCACTTTTATTTTTACGTAAACAATGATGGGAATTATGTATATGGAAAGGTATTTGCTATATCAAATTTAATTCCACTATATTATGTTTTTTATGGGGCTGTTAAAATTCTTAGAAATAAAGCTAAGCTTACAAGTAAGCAGTTCTTTTCACTTTTTTTCTTTGTTATTATTTTATTATTAGGAAATTTACTTCAGCTCTTTTTCATAAACCATACTCTTATTTTAATGTTTATGTTCTCAATCGGAAATGTATTGATTATGTTCGAACTTGAGACTCCAGATTATCAAAAGCTTCTTCTCGCTATGAAGCAGCTTGAAGAGAAGAACAACGAATTAGCTGAAGCAAATATGAAAGTGGAAGCTGCAAATCAGGCAAAGACAATTTTTTTAGCTAAAATGTCACATGAAATTCGTACTCCAATGAATGCAATTATTGGATTTTCTGAGATTTTATTGAAGAACAAAATGTATAAAGAAAATATAGAGTATGTGGAAAATATTAGAAGTTCATCATACAATTTGCTCACAATAATAAATGAAATTTTGGATATTTCAAAAATTGAATCTGGAAAGCTTGAAATTGTAAACGATACATATGATATAAAAAAAATGCTTGAAAATGTAATTGTACAAATAAAGGCATTATCGGATAAAAAAGGCTTAGATTTTATATGTGATATAAGTCCAAATCTTCCGAAAACATTGTATAGCGATGAAATCAGAATTAAAGAGATATTGATTAATATTTTGAATAATGCTGTAAAATATACGCAAGAAGGTTTTGTAAAATTATCTGTCAATATGATTGTTGATTCAAAAAATGTAAATGTTTTATGCTTGCAGGTTGAAGATAGTGGTATTGGTATTGATACAAAGAATTTTAATATGATTTTTCGGGATTTTCAACAGATAGAACAAAAAGAGAATGCCGGAATAGAAGGTACAGGGCTTGGACTTTCAATTGTTAAAGGTTATGTTGATTTAATGGAAGGTGAGCTTTGTGTGAGTAGTAAACCAGGTAAAGGATCAATTTTTACGGTATGTTTACCGCAGATTGTAACTGATAGTACGCCAATCGGTGAGATAAATATAAATTCAACATCAGATATTAAGTCAAATATAGGAAATTTGAAGATTTCAGATACCAGTGTATTAGTAGTTGATGATAATATTATTAATCTAAAGGTTATTAGCAAAGGCTTGGAATGTTATGGAATTAAGGCAGACACTGCAGATAGCGGAACATCTGCTATCTCAAAGTGCAAGGAAAAAGAGTATGACATTGTGTTTATGGATATAATGATGCCTGAGATTGATGGATACGAGTCAATGCGAGAGATTCGTAAAATCTCAAATTATTATAATAATGGAAATGTAAAAATAGTTGCCTTAACAGCCAATGCTATAAAAGGTGTTAGGGAAGAAATAATGTCTGCTGGTTTTGACAATTATCTAAAGAAACCGATAGAGTTTGATAAACTTGAAAAATTTTTAATTGATACAATAGATGCAGATAAAGTATCTTATGAATGTATAAAGGATAATCACACAAATGAAATTAATATTCCAGGAATTGATACGGCAAAAGGAATTGTACAATGCGGTGGAAGCATTGATGAGTATGTAAATGTATTAAAACTTGTAGTAGAAAATTGTGATTCGTACATATCTATGATTGAAAAGTATTATAACAATGATTTAAATAATTATATTATAGGGGTGCATGCAATAAAAGGAATGTGTTATAACATTGGCGCCGATAAATATGGTGATTTTGCAAAAGAAATTGAGAAGGCCGGAAAAGAAAATAATACATCCTATATCGATGAGAACCATGAAAAGCTTATTAAGATTTTAAGAGAAATGATTGATTCAATAAAGAAATATATAGGTACGATTGAACAGACTGATATCCTGATTGAATCATCAAAGTCTTTAGATGAACAAATTTATAAAGTAAAACAATTGGTTTGTGAATATGATTTTCCATCTGCCGATAAAATAATTACTGAATTATTAAATATGGATTTGGATGAAAATATATATGAAAAAATCAAAATTTTACAGCAATATATAAATGAAATAGATATAGATGCTGTTAAAAGTTTTATACTATAATAATTTACCCACCTATTATTTGTAATAGGTGGGCTATCTTATTTATTGATAAAATAAGCAGAGCGTAGCGTCACACGTTAGTATTTTTACTGTGACGATAAACTATGCGCAAAACACAAGTTTAACGAATAGTTGGGCAATAAAATGAATTATAGAACCTCAAATCATGAGGTTCTATTATAATATAATACAGTCATATCGGATAGCTTTTCCATTAATAGAATATGATGGCTTACATCCTGCTAAATTTGGTCCCTTTAGTGGGCGCTTAATAATGATTTTCCTGGGATTTGATTTTATTGCAGCATTTAATAGTTCTTCTTCATTTGAACAAGGTTTTTCTAGTTGCTGTAACAATTGGAATTTTTTCTTAATCAGTCCACTTTTCTTTCGTTCTGGAAACATTGGATCTAATAAGACTATATCAGGTTGAATATCCTTATTATTTATCAATACATTTATACTATCTTCATTGTACAATTCCATTCTAGATATTGCATCTGAAAATAATTCATTATCTTTGAATCTAAGTACAGTATCATTTAATAATGCAAATATGTAAGGATCACTTTCAAAAAGCTTTACATTGAAACCTGCAGCTGCTAATATCAATGAATCTTCTCCCATTCCTGCGGTTGCATCAACTATGGTAAGTTTGTTGTTGCAAATCCCCTTGATTTTTGCTGCTTTAACCAAAAATTCAGTGTTTAAATTATGAATCTTAAGTCGTTTGCTTAAAGTAGAAAAATCACCAGTCATTCTCTGAGTTAAACTCACAAGGTTTAGGCTGTCGTCTATATATTCAAGATATAAATCGTGATTATTCGAGGTTTCGTACAAATATTCAATTGACAATGAGTCAGCTAATTTTTTTGATCTTTCATCATATTCCTTTGAAAAAACTATAAGTTCTGCCATTATAAAGTACCTTTTCGTGTTGTTATAAATCTTTTGAATCTAAAACAATTGTAAATGGTCCATCATTTTCCAGTGAAATTTTCATGTCTGCACCAAATATACCTGTTTCAACAGCTGAAAACTGTTCTTTTGCTTTTGCAATACAATATTCATATAAATCATTTGCAAGGGTTGGATTTCCGGCCTCGATGAATGATGGTCGATTTCCTTTTTTACAATTTGCATATAATGTAAATTGAGATATTAATAATAATTCACCATTAACATCTTTTAATGATAAATTTGTTTTTCCCTCTGTATCAGAAAAAATCCTCATTCCAAATAGTTTTTTTAGCATTTTGTCTGCAATTTCAGTATTATCTGTTTCAGATACTCCAATAAAGACACAGAAGCCTTTGTTAATTTGGCCTGTTACTTGGCCGTCTACCACACATGACGCATGATTTACTCTTTGAATTACGAATTTCATTTTTATACCTTTATTTTTGTTATTTATAATAATCAGTATTATAGCACATTTTTGTATAAATATAGTATAATATGTTTATGAAAATTCAACGCTTATATAGCTTGGTTAGACAAGCAATTGATGATTATAGTTTAATTGATAATGGAGATAAGCTTGCTATTGGTATTTCGGGTGGAAAGGATTCTCTGACACTTTTATATGCATTAGCAGGATTACAAAAGTTTTATCCGAAGAAATTTGAACTGATTGCTGCATCTGTTGACTTAGGGTTAGAAGAATTTGATTTATCAGAAATTGATAAATTATGTAAAGATCTTAATGTAGAATATCATATTATAAAGACAGATATTGCTAAAATATCACAGGAAAAATCGCAAAATCAGTCCTCTCCTTGCTCTTGGTGCGCAAAATTGCGAAAAGGTGCTTTTAATTCATATATAAAAGAATTAGGATGCAATAAAATAGTTTATGCGCATCATAAGGATGACGTTATTGAAACCATGATGCTTTCTCTTTTTTATGAGGGTAAATTTTATTCTTTTCCACCAAAGACTTATTTTGAAGATATGGAGCTTACGCTTATAAGACCTATGATTTACGTTTCAGAGGCTGAAGTAAAAGGATTTACCAATAAATACAATCTTCCTGTCGTAAAAAATCCTTGTCCTTATGATGGGTTTACAAAAAGAGAATATGTTAAGCAACTTTTAGGGCAAATAAACAAGGAAAATCCTGGTGTAAAAACAAGGCTATTTTCAGCAATTATTAATGGAAAAATTGAGGATTGGCCAGAAAAAACAGAGGAAAATAATGAACGATAAAACATATCATGAAAATTTAAATATTAAAAATGAACTTAAATTAAGAGAATTAATTTCGAATTTACCGCCATTTTGTTTACAGTTTTTTATTGGAATTGAACAGAATACGTCTTCTAGAACAAGGTTGGCATATGCTTATGATTTGTCTACCTTTTTTGATTACTTAGTTGCTAATAATCCTCTATTAAAAAAGACTGACATAAGGCAATTGCCATTATCTATTTTAGATAAACTCAGGCCATCTGATATAGAAGAATACTTGTTCTATTTAAAATATTACGAAAAGGATGGTGTATGTCATTCAAATGATGAGAAAGGAATAAAAAGAAAACTTGCTTCATTACGTACTTTTTATAATTATTTTTTTAAGAATGAATTAATTGACACAAATCCAGCGATAAAAGTTGATATGCCTAAGATTCATGATAAATCAATTATCAGATTAGATGTTGATGAAGTGGCTCAATTACTTGATGAAGTTGAATCTGGTGAAAATCTAACAAAAAATCAACAAAAATATCATAGTAAAACTAAGAATCGTGACTTAGCAATAATGACACTACTTCTTGGAACTGGTATGCGAGTTTCTGAGTGTGTAGGTATTGATATAGATGATATCGATTTTAAAAATAATGGAGTTAAAATTACACGAAAAGGTGGAGCCGAAGTTGTTATTTATTTTGGTGATGAAGTTAGAGATGCATTATTGAATTATTTAGAAGAAAGAAATGCTATCATAGCTAGAGAAGGACATACTAATGCTCTCTTTCTCTCTATTCAAAATAAACGAATTAGCGTTAGATCTGTTGAAAAATTGGTAAGTAAATACTCAAAACTTGTTACTAATATTAAACATATAACGCCACACAAATTAAGAAGTACATATGGAACAAATCTATACCAACAGACAGGGGATATTTACCTTGTAGCAGACGTTTTAGGTCATAAGGATGTAAATACCACCCGAAAGCATTATGCGGCTATTGAGGACGATAGAAGACGTCAGGCGGCAAGGTATGTTCATCTTAGAAAAGATTGATATAAATAATATAAAAGGAAGTGCTATTTATTTAGCACTTCCTTAATTTTATTTTCGATTCTTGTCTTTACAAGAACTGCAATCTCCTGTGTTTTCATATCTTTGTAGTCTTCATATCGAATAGGTTCCAGATAATGAACCTGTGTTTTAATTGGCCCAATATGAAAACTATTAAAAACCTTGTAAGAATCAATTAATGCAATTGGTACAATAGGAACATGAGATTTTAATGCAATTTTAAAACTTCCTGCTTTAAAATCCATAACTTTATTTTTATTATTAAATTTGTATCCACCTTCTGGAAAAAGTACATACTTCTTTCCGTTTGCTACGTCCTTAGCTACTTCACTAATAATAGTAATTCCCTGTCTAGGGTTATCCTTTTCAAGTCTCTTGGCTTGAACTAAATCAACAAATTCACGTACAAGCATAGTATGCGACTTGGCCTTGTCCATGACAAAAGAACAAACTTCCTTGTGTGTAGCAATAATTCCAAGTAAATCATATTTTCCCTGATGATTTGGATACATGATATATCCCTCATCTTTTGGAAGATTTTCTAACCCAAATGCCTCTGTTGTGATTTTACCACTCTTACTCATGTAATTAATACATTCCTGAGTCATAGCATAGCGTTCTTCTTCTGAAAACTTTTGAGGATGATCAGCCATGTATCTCATTTTTGGAACTATCCAAGGCGCTCTATGAAAATTCATAAAAATAACATAAAATAGTTTAAACATATCATCGTCTCTCCAATGCCACAATTATAGCCTATAATGTTCATTATTTCAACTTATATTGTACCCTTTTAGAGAATAAAAATATCATATTAGGTATTGGAAATAAACAAAATTTTATATCATTTTTTACTATTTTTCATCTTGTGAATAATATGAAACAATAATATATTCTCCAGAATGAATTGTATCTTCTGTAATATTGTTAAGCTCACATATTTCTGAAATATACTCTTCTTTATCAATATTCATAGAAGCAATATAATCATCAGCAATACTCCATAATGTATCGCCAGGTTGAATCTGAATACTTGTATAATATTTATGGTAACTTCTATTGTCAGATGAATTTGCAAAAATATGTATGCTGCTACCTAAAATTATAGCTAAAGAAATTATCAAAATAAAAAATATACCTAAAAATTTTTTATTAACTAATATTGAGTTCTCCATAATAAAACCTCCATATTTAAATCTAATATATTCGAACAACTGTTTGGATGTGTATATGTTACTATACGAACGAATGTTTGTCAACATAAAAATCGAACAAATTATCGGAATATATGTTTGATATATTATGGTGTTTATGATAGAATAATTACAGCTATTAAAATATTTACTTTGGAGGAGATGTAAATGGCAAAAGGCAAAATTTCAGAAAAGCAAAATGAGATTTTAGAATTTATTAAAAATCAGATTTTAAATAAAGGATATCCACCTTCTGTTCGAGATATTTGTGAAGGTGTTGGTTTAAAGTCTACATCTTCTGTTCATGCTCATTTGGAAACACTTGAAAAAAATGGCTATATAAGGCGTGATTCAGCTAAAAACAGAGCGATAGAAATAGTTGATGATAATTTTGGTCTTGCCCGTCGAGAACTTGTTAATGTTCCATTAATAGGTCGTGTTGCTGCTGGTGAGCCTATTCTTGCAGTTGAGAACATTGAGTCATACTTTCCTGTTCCAACAGAATATATGCCTAATAATAAGTCTTTCATGCTTAAAGTAAAAGGTGAAAGTATGATAAATGTTGGAATATTTGATGGTGACAGTATTCTTGTCGAACAGCAAAATACTGCAAAGAATGGAGAAATTGTTGTTGCTCTTGTAGATGATTCTGCAACTGTAAAGACCTTTTATAAAGAAGACGGTCATATTATACTTCAGCCTGAGAATGATTTACTGGATCCTATTATTGTTGATGATTGTCAGATACTTGGTAAAGTGTTTGGTGTGTTTAGATTCTTTTAAAAAATGCCCTCTTTTGAGGGCATTTTTAGATTTATAGAATTTTTAAATCTATAGAATTTTTAAATCTATAGGATTTTTATTATTTATAGATTTATTCTACAATGCAGCAATATCTATTTCTTTACCGTCTTTCCAGATTCTCTCCAAATCATAGAATTCACGGTCTTCTTTCGAGAATAAATGTACAATGATGTCTTTGTAATCCATGAGAATCCAAGTTGAGTTATTTGTTCCTTCTACCTGTTTTTGATGAACACCGTTTTTGTACATTGCTTCATCTACTGCATCTTCCATTGCAGTTAACTGATTAGGATTATTTCCGTTTGAGATAATAAAGTAATCAGCAATTGATGAAATCTCAGTGATATCAATGACTCTAATATCTTCTGCTTTCTTGTCTTCTAAAGCTTTAACAACTTCTTTAACTAATTCTAATGTAGTCATAAGGCTATTCCTTTCTATATTTCTCATAAAAATTGTATGTTATTTGTGTTGTAGGATCAATAACACCTTTTTTCGAATTCAGGAAATGAATTGTATCATATAGTATTTCTGCAACGGCTAAATTGATATCTATAAATGCAATTTTCCTAATATATTCAAGTCTTGGAGCCATATTGCGTCCTGGTTCAATGTAATCCGCTACAAATACAATCTTATCAAGAAGATTCATATTGGGTGCTCCAGTGGTATGAACCTTTATGGAATGTAAAATTTGTGGGTCTGTAATCTTGTATTTTTCTTCGGCAAGAATTGCACCTGCTTTTGCATGTAATAAGCTTGGATTTTCGAATTCAACTGCGGAAATTATTGTATCATGTTTTTCACATAATTCTATTTTTTCCGAAGTACTTAAACACTTCGCACAGTCGTGTAGAAGCCCGGCAAGCATTGCCTTTTCAAGTGGATATTCATGTGCCATTGCAAGACAACCGGCTGTATACATTACTCCTTTTGTATGAATGTATCGTGATTTATCCAGTGCTTTTTTTAATTTCTTTTTTATTTCCTGAAAATCTATTGTATCACTCATAAAGTCCATTCTTCTTTATATACTCAATTACTGAATCGGGAACCATTCCTTTAATATTTGAGTTTGATTTGATTCTTTCTCTGATTAGTGTTGATGAAACATTATATGGTTTACATCTTACCAGATCAACATTGGTATTATATTCTTTTTTCAGAAATTCTATTTTATTATGTATCGCTGTATCTGAAAAATTTTCTCTTACTATTACAAGAATTGTTGCAAGAGAACTGATTATATCAGGATTTTTCCACTTTTCAAAGTAATCCAATGAATCAGCTCCCATTATAAAAAATAAATCATCATTTATATATTTTTTCTTTAATTCCTGTAAAGTTAGGTAAGTGTAGCTTTTACAGTCCCGTTTAATCTCAAAATCAGATACTATAAATGAATCAGTATGATTTAACAAATTAAATTCATTTATAGCTTCTTTAGACATATTAAATCTATGTTTTTTATCAGTCATCTTCTGTTCATCCTTGTTAGGAGAATGACCTGCTGGAATAAATAATACCTTATCCAGACAATGGCTGTTTTGGGCTGACATAGCCATATGAATATGTCCATTGTGTATTGGATCAAACGAACCACCTAAAATTCCTATTTTCATTGGAATAATCCTTTATTCTGGAAGTTTAATTTTAGAATTCTTCTTTGCAGGACGGAAAAGAATGATTTTTTTACCAATAACTTTTACTACCTGTGAATGAGTTCTCTCTGCGATAACGCTTGCAATTTCTTTTGGGTCATCAATACAATTTTTCAAGACGGAAATCTTAATTAATTCTCGTTTTTCGATTGCGCTGTCTATTGCATCAATTATCTCTGGTGTCAGAGATGATTTTCCAATCTGAAAAATTGGATCAATTGGATTTGCAAGACTGCTTAAATATGCTCTTTGCTTACTTGTCATTTCTCTACCTCTATTTGTAATAATCAAATTCATGTCCATACATTCTTACTGTATCACCATCTTGAATTCCTCTTGCCTCTAATTCATCAAGAATTCCCTGTTCTTTTAGGAATTTCTGGAAGAATAAAAATCCTTTCTCAGATTCAATATTGGTGTATCCAAGCATTTTATCGATCTTTGGACCTTCAACAACGAAAGCTGCGTCATCTGCTCTCTCGATTGTATAAGGCTCTTCTTTGTAAAGTATAGTTGTTGGATCAAATTCTGACTCATATACTGTTGTCTCTTTAGGGCATTTTGAAAGAAGATTTTTAACTTCATAAAGTAATTCCTTTAAACCTTTACCGCTTACAGCGGAAATTGGAAATACCTTTATTCCATCTTTTTCAAATTCAGCCTTTAATGATGCAATTATTTCATTTTCATCACCAAAAATTGCATCAATTTTATTAGCGGCAATAACCTGTGGTTTTTTCAGTAGTTCTGGGTTATAAGCTTCTAATTCTTTGTTGATTGCTTTAATATCTGCAATAGGATCTCTGCCTTCTGTTCCAGCTGCATCAACAATGTGAATCATTACTTTTGTTCTCTCGATATGACGAAGAAATTCATGACCTAATCCTATTCCTTCAGATGCACCTTCTATAAGACCTGGAATATCTGCTATTACAAAGCCAAAGCCTTCATCCATATCTACAACTCCAAGATTAGGTTGGAGTGTTGTAAAGTGATAATTTGCAATCTTTGGCTGTGCATTTGTAACTCTTGACAAAAATGTTGATTTACCTACATTTGGAAAACCTACAAGTCCTACGTCTGCTATAACCTTAAGTTCAAGTGCAACTTCAATTTCAATTGCTTCCTGACCAGGCTGGGCGTATTTTGGAGCTTGCATTGTTGCAGTTGCAAAATGCTGATTTCCAAGTCCGCCTTTACCACCTTTTAGAACAACTTGTCTTTTATTTTCACCAGACATATCTGCAATTATTTTTCCAGATTCAGCATCTTTTATAACTGTTCCTTGTGGAACTTTAAGAATTAAATCTGAACCGTTTTTACCATGACAGTTTTTCTTTCCACCTTCCTGTCCTGGCTCTGCAGAGAATTTTCGTTTATGACGATAGTCTGTCAGTGTATTTAATCCTTCGTCTACAACGAAGATTACATCTCCGCCTTTTCCACCATCTCCACCATCCGGACCACCGTCTGGTACATATTTTTCACGACGGAAGGATACATGTCCATCTCCGCCTTTTCCTGATTTTATAATAATTTTTGCACGATCTGCAAACATAATTTTCTACCTCATATATAATTCCAAGAAGTACAAAAACCCCGGCTAAAAAGTCGGGGTTTTAAATCTTACTCGTTAACTACTGGATATACGGAAGCCTGTTTTCTATCTCTTCCAACTCTCTCGAATCTTAATACGCCATCAACTTTAGCATATAAAGTATCATCTCCACCGATACCAACGTTTGTACCTGGATGAATCTTAGTACCACGCTGTCTGTAAAGAATATTACCAGCTTTTACGAATTGTCCGTCTGCTCTCTTAGCGCCTAATCTCTTAGACTCTGAGTCACGTCCGTTCTTTGTAGAACCAACTCCCTTTTTATGAGCAAAAAACTGAAGGTTCATATTCAACATGTCTTACACCTCCTTGAAATCTAGAATGACATAATCATTCCCATAGTCTTTTTGTATTCCTTTTAATCCCAAAATCATAGAATTAATAAGTAAAGCCACATCCTCTGTAGCTGTTTCGGTAAGCATGAAATCAATCTTACCACTTTCTGGTTCTGTATCAACTGTAAAATCAGCTTCACAAAAAGCTTCAATAGAATTGATACAATTAATTACTAGTGCCGAAACTCCGGCGCAGACAATATCTTGACCATATTCATCATAGCCAGCATGTCCCTGAGACGAGAATCCGACTTTCTTACCATTCTTATCTTGGTAAACTGTGATTGCAATCATTATCCGTTAATCTTTTCAATCTTAACCTGTGTGAATGACTGTCTGTGTCCGTTTTTCTTATGATAACCAGTTTTTCTCTTATACTTGTAAACGATAACTTTTTTAGCTCTGCCTTCTTTAACTACAGAAGCCTCAACTGTTGCACCTGCAACTGTTGGATCTCCAACCTTGAGATCATCTCCGCTTACAGCTAAAACCTGATCAAAAGTAACTTTCTCACCAGCTTCAACGCCAAGCTTTTCAATGGTAATGATATCGCCTTCAGAAACTTTGTACTGCTTACCACCTGTTGCTATAATTGCGTACATATGGCACCTCCTATTTATCATTACTCGCCAGTTTCGGTGTTACAAATATGTAAACTTATACCTCACTGTGCGGCATACTCATTTATATTAACATAGTGCATTGTTTTAGTCAATACTTTTTTCTAATATTTCTTTTACTGATTTATAAACCTTTTTCCTTGTTATTTCAACCAGTCCAAGCTTTGTAAAATCTAAAAATCTACAAGGAACAATATCGTCTTTTAATGCCTTTTTTAATGATTCTGTCAATGTATTTAACCATGTTTCGTCGTTCATATTAATGAAATCGACAATTATCATCCCGGAAATATTTCGAAGCCTTAATTGTCTGGCTATTTCGTATGCTGCTTCTATATTGACATTAAGAATAGATTCTTTATTTTTGGAAATATTCTTGCTTGTATTTACATCAATAAATGTAAGGGTTTCTAGTTGTTCAATAATGATGTTTGCTCCACTTTTAAGCCATACTTTTTTTGAAGTTAACTCATCTATTTTTGAAGTTAAGCTGTAAAGTGTTCTAAGTGAGATTGAATCGTTATAATACAAATGTATTATGTTTTCGAAATCTGTATTTTTATATTCGTCTTTTAATTGATTATAGATTTCTTCATCATCTGTTGTTATAGATTTAATATTTGAAAAATCATATGATTTAATACGAAGTAAATAATCCGGTTTTTCCTGATATATTTTTGAATACAGTGTTCTGTTACCAGAATATTCAACTAATTTTCTATATTTTTCATTTAGCAATTCTATTTCAGTACTAAGCTCCTCTAAGGAACATTTGGATGAACTTGTTCTAAAAACTAAACCAAATTCTAAATCATTATAATTGTTTTTTACATATTCCCGTATCTCTGATGCTTTCTCAGTACTAATTTTTTTTGAGATACCTATTGTCTTATTCCCGGTTGTAAGAACTATATTTTTTTCGTGTATTGATAATTTAGTTGATACAACAGGAACTTTGGTTTTTAAGGCATCTTTAGTAACCTGTACAAGTAATTCATCTCCTACACAGAGTTCCTTTTTCTTAGAAGGTTTTCTCGTATAGATTGGACTCTTTACATCGTCGAGGGATAAAAAACAGTTCTGATTCGTTGAAATATTTACAAAGGCGGAATTAATTCCAGGTAATATGCGATTAACTCTTGCTACATAAATATTGTTTATTAGTGAATCATTTGCCTGAAACAACTGAAAGTCACATATATTTCGATTTTCATCTAAGACAACATAAATAATAAAATCCTTTTTGTTAAATACCATTCTGGTAATTACAAGATCATTCATTAGATTTCTTCTCCTAAATCTAAAAGAGAAACAAAATTGTTATTTGAATCTATTGCGTATACATCATTACGGTGAATCTGAATAGAAAGTGGATTATATTCCAAATCACATTTTTTATATATTGATTCAAGTACAAATTCAGGTTTTATATTATTTACACTTCCAGTTGATACTTTAATATAAAAATAAGGTCTGTCATCTTTAGATTTTACTTTAATGTCATATACTAAAGGCTTTAAATCAATTTCTTTTTCACTCTTTTTAGTTTTCTTAACAACCATAAACTCTTTTTGCGAAAGAAAATGCTTATTAATCATTTCTTCCCATTCCAAGATATTAAAAGGGCTGTTATATCCATCTTTATAGTATAGGTTATAATCTGCAGCCTCAACTATTGACATGGCTGTTTTGGCGTTATCAGGAAGCTTTACATAACCTGTCACTTCAACACCATCTACCATTTGATTATTGAATGCCAAAAGTGCTTCTTTTGAAGTTAAAGTAGAATTAACTTCAATATCAAAATATTCACCGTCGCTTGTAATACCTACGCCAAGAGGAGCTGCAAAAGACATTATCTGGTGTGGAGAAAAGCCTTCTGAGTAACAAATGTCAATATTTGCTCTTCTTACCGCTTTCTGGAAAAATCGCATCATATCGAGATGTCCGATAAATTTCATACAGCCCCATTTTTTGAATTTAATTCTAATCTTCATAACAAACACCTCCGCCATACTGTTTTGCACCACAGCCTGAACATTGCATTCTACAGTTTGGAGTTACTGCTTCCTGCATTGCTGTCTGCCACTGACGAATCATAAATTCTTTTGTTACACCAATGTCTATAAAATCCCATGGGAATAACTCATCTAAAGGACGTTCTCTCATAGTATAGAAATCCGGATCAATGCCACATTCCTCGAAAGCTTCAAGCCATCTGTCATAATCAAAGTATTCATTCCATGCATCAAATAACGCACCTTTTTCATATACCTTTATGATTGCATCACTTATTTTACGGTCACCTCTTGCAAGAATTCCTTCTAGTACAGTAACATCAGCTTCATGCCAGTTGTATCTGATACTCTTGTGGTTTAGCTGTGCTTTTACATGGTCATTTACTATTTTAGCTCGTCCAAGGTAATCAG
This sequence comes from Agathobacter sp., assembly GCA_045122195.1. Lineage (GTDB taxonomy): Bacteria > Bacillota > Clostridia > Lachnospirales > Lachnospiraceae > Roseburia. Next base: position 74,321 of record JBGVHH010000037.1, on the reverse strand, counting down.
ATGGTGTGTACATTCTTGCCCACTGGAATGGAGTAAATGGTTTTGGAACAAAAAAAGATGTGCTAATGGTAATCTGACATTTTCCATTTCTCTTTTCCTTTGGAACAGTCTCGTAATATAAAGCAGCAACATCATTTGCAAGCTCAGGAATACCTCTCATATCCTCTTCTGTTTCAGTTGGAAGCCCAAGCATAAAGTAAAACTTAACCTTGTTCCAGCCTCCTTCAAAGGCTTGTCTTGAGCCTTCAAGTATATTCTCAACTGTAAGTCCTTTGTTAATAACGTTTCTAAGTCTCTGTGTTCCAGCTTCTGGTGCAAAGGTAAGACTGCTCTTTTTTACATCCTGTACTTTTTTCATGATATCTAGCGAAAAAGCATCAATTCTAAGTGAAGGAAGTGAAATATTTATTTTCTTATCTTTACAGATTTCGATTAGAAAATTAATAAGCTCTTCAAGCTCAGAATAATCAGATGAGCTAAGGGAGCTAAGGGAAATCTCTTCGTGTCCGGTAGATTCAATTAATTTATAAGCTAAATCTTTTAAGTACTCAACTTTCTTTTCTCTATTTGGTCTGTAAATCATTCCAGCCTGACAGAAACGACAGCCTCTGATACATCCACGCTGGATTTCGAGGACAATTCTATCCTGTGTAGCCTTTATAAAAGGAACAACGGGCTTCTCTGGATATACAGAATATGATAAATCTGCTTGAACCTGTTTTTTAATTTTTGCAGGAATGTCGTCATATTTCGGATAAAATGATGCTAAAGTACCATTTTTGTTATATTCTACTTCGTATAATGCAGGTACATATATTCCTTCTATTTTAGCTGCTTCATGTAAAAACTCATCTCTATTAAAGCCTTTGGCTTTATACTTTTTGTATAAATCAAATAGCTCATCATATTTTGTTTCGCCCTCACCAATGTAGAAAATATCAAAAAAATCTGCAATTGGTTCCGGATTATATGAACATGGACCGCCTCCCATTACAATTGGACAATCGTTATCACGATCTATTGATTTAAATGGAATCTGAGCCAAATCAAGTATCTGAAGAATGTTCGTATAACACATCTCATATTGTAAGGTCATTCCAATAAAATCAAAGTTTTTAATTGGCTCCTGTGATTCAAGGCCGAATAATGGAATGTTTTCTTTCTTCATAATCTCATGAAGATCTGGCCATGGCGAATATACCCTTTCACACCATACATCGGAGCGTCTGTTGAACATATCATATAAAATCTGAATTCCCAAATGTGACATTCCAATTTCGTATACATCAGGAAAACACATCGCAAAGCGAATGTCCACCTGCGATGTGTCTTTCATTACTGAGTTTAACTCATTTCCGATATATCTAGCTGGTTTGTCTACTTTTAAAAGTATTTCATCACTTAAAGCTAGTTTTCTCATAATATACCTCAAATAAATTATTATCTCTGTGACAATTCCTGGGCAATTTCTTCCCAGGTAATATTTTTTTCTGCCATAAGAACCATACAATGATAAATAAAGTCAGAAATTTCAAACTTTAAATCATCCTTTTCAGGGTTTTTAGCTGCAATAACAATTTCTGTGCATTCTTCCCCGAGTTTTTTTAGAATCTCGTCAATACCTTTATCCAAAAGATGATTTGTATATGAGCCATCTTTTGGATTTATTTTTCTTTCCATAATGTCTTCATATACAGATTCAAGAACTTTGAGTGGATTCTTTTCTACAAATTCCTTTTTTACAATTTTGTTGAAAAAACAAGTTCTGTTTCCTGTATGACAAGCAGCCCCAACCTGAGATACTTTTGCTAAAATAGTATCATAATCGCAGTCGGCAGTAAGCGATTTAACATACTGCAAATGACCGGATGTAAGACCTTTGGTCCAAAGTTCATTTCTACTTCTGCTGTAGTATGTCATCTTTCCAGAATTGATTGTCATATTAAAGGATTCTTCAGTCATATAGGCAAGCATTAGAACTTCCTCTGTTTTGTAATCCTGAACGATAACAGGAACCATTCCATCTGAATTAAGTTTCAAATCAGACCATGAAAGATCTGGGGTGAAATTGTCAACTCTGATACCTGCTTCGGATAACGATGATTTTATTTTCATCACATCTGATTTTGGATCATTAATAAAATCACCGGCAATACCTCTTACATTATCGCGTGTTAATACATCAGTGATTTTTTCAAAATCATATTCTGGCATATTAACTACATATGGTGTATTCGTCAAATTATCTAATGCATCAATTATCTCAATATCTAAAACAAGCAATTCATGGAATGTATCTTCTATTTCTTCCTGATGTTTGAAAATATAATCAACATTGTTAATTGATAAAAGAATTCTGTCTTTTCCAAATCTTTCACTGGCAATATTTGCAAGTTCAAGACTTGATGATTTTGTAGCATTAAAAATCACTTGTAAACATCCGGCATACATCAATTTTTTAACATCTTCTATTCTGTTGATGTTACCACCAGCACATACTTTTAAATCAATATTTCTGTTGATATTCTCAATAGTATGAATATTTTTTTCGTGTTCGTCATCATCTGTTGACAAATCAAAGATGATAATTTTATCTATTCCGCTGTCATTGTATAACTGGCACAACGAATATACATCTCCAATAACTGTAAAATCCGTTGCTGATTTAACCGCCTGACCATTTTTAAGATATAACGTGGCAACAATATTTTTAAATCCTGTCAAATTATAAACTTCCTTTCGTAGACATAACGTCACTAATCCTATTATCATAAGAAGTCGCTTCGTCAAGAGCTCTAGCAAAGGCTTTAAACATAGCCTCAATCATATGATGATTATTACCAGGAGTGAGCACTTTGAGATGCAAATTCATACCTGCAGTATAAGATATAGCGTAGAAAAACTCTTTTACCATTTCAGTATCCATATCGCCTACGCGCTCACCTGTGAAATCACCATCAAATTGTAAATAAGGTCTTCCTGACAAATCAATGGCACAAAGAACTAAGGTTTCATCCATCGGTAAAATAAAACTTCCAAATCTCTTGATACCTTTTTTGTCACCAATTGCTTCTTTTATGGCATTACCAAGAACGATACCACAATCTTCAATTGTGTGGTGACAGTCAACATTTAGGTCACCGCTACATTTTAGCTCTAAGTCGAAGAAACCATGTTTTGCAAAACCTTCGAGCATATGATTAAAAAAACCAACGCCACTATTGACTTTTGATTTTCCCTTTCCATCCAAATTAAGTGTTAATGTAATATCAGTCTCATTTGTTTTGCGTGTAAGTTTTGCAATACGTTCTGCCATTTTCATTCTCCTTTTAAGACAAGTCTTATAAAATCTCTTATTCAAATCTTACTTTAATTGAATTTGCGTGAGCAGTCAACTGTTCACATGTAGCAAACTGCTCTATATCCTTGTGTACTTTTTCAAGTGCTTCTCTTGAGTAAGAGATAATACTTGATTTCTTTATAAAATCATCAACTCCTAGTGGTGAGAAGAATTTTGCTGTTCCGTTTGTTGGAAGAACATGGTTTGGACCTGCAAAATAATCTCCAAGAGGTTCTGATGAGTATTCTCCAATAAAAATTGCACCAGCATTTTTGATTTTTGTCATTACTGAGAATGGATCTTTTGTGACAACCTCAAGATGCTCGGAAGCAATTTCGTTTGCTGTTTCAATAGCTGAATCAAGTGAATCAGCAACTAAAATATATCCATAATTGTCTAATGATTTTTGAATTATTTCTTTTCTTGATAAAACAGAAACAAATTTATCAACCTCTTCAGAAACCTTTTCTGCTAATTCCTGACTGGTTGTAATCAAGATAGATGAAGCAAGCTCATCATGCTCTGCCTGAGATAATAAATCGGCGGCCACATATTTTGGGTTTGCTGTTTCGTCTGCTAATACAAGAATCTCACTTGGACCGGCAATTGAATCAATACTAACAAAACCAAATACGGCTTTTTTAGCAAGCGCAACATAAATGTTTCCAGGTCCTACTATTTTATCAACTTTAGGAACACTCTCTGTACCAAATGCCATTGCAGCTATCGCCTGCGCTCCTCCTACTTTGTAAATCTCATCTACGCCTGCTTCATTTGCTGCTACAAGAGTTGATGGATATACTTTTCCATCTTTTCCTGGTGGAGTACACATAACGATTTTCTCAACACCTGCAACTTTTGCAGGTAATACGTTCATCAAAACAGATGAAGGATATACAGCTTTTCCGCCTGGAACGTAAACTCCGGCTTTCTGAAGAGCTGTTACTTTCTGGCCTAAAATAATACCATCTTCATTTGTAAACCATGAATTCTGAAGCTGCTTTTCATGATATTTCTTGATGTTTACAAGAGCTTTTCTAATTACTTCAAGAAGCTTTTCATCTACTAAGCTGTAGGCCTCTTCTATTTCTTCTTTTGTTACTAAAATATTGTCAGCATTAATATCAGCACCATCAAAATTTTTAGTATATTCAAAAATAGCTTTGTCCTTATTGGTTCTGACATTGCTTATAATATCATTTACTCTTCCTTCGAATTCTCCATAATTATTGGGACTTCTTTTAAGAAGGTTTTCTAAAATGTTTTTCTGTGTATCCTGTGTAAGTTCTAATATTCTCATGACGTCCTCCGCTTATAAAACTGTCTTTAAGTCTGAAATGAGTTTTGTAATTCTCTCGTTGTCCATTTTCATACTAACCTGATTTACAACAACACGTGCTGATAATGGACATACCTCTTCAAGTACCGTAAGACCATTTTCTTTTAATGTCGTACCTGTTTCTACTATATCACAAATTACTTCTGATAAACCAACAATTGGAGCTAATTCAATTGAACCGTTTAATTTGATAATCTCGACTGTCTGATGTTTCTTGTTGTAAAAATAGTCCTTTGCAATATGTGGATATTTTGTAGCAACGCGAATCTGTTCATGATGCTGTAAAAGTTCTCTGGCACTTTCTGGTCCACAGATGCACATACGACATTTACCAAAGCCCAAATCTAAAACTTCGTAGATATTTCTTCCTTCTTCAAGAATTGTATCTCTTCCTACAACACCAATATCTGCCGCACCATATTCTACATATGTTGGAACGTCAGGTCCCTTAGCAAGGAAAAATTTAAGCTTTAATTCCTCGTTCACAAAAATAAGCTTTCTTGTGTCAGGGTCTTTCATCTCCTCACAAGTAATTCCAATTTCTTCAAATAACTGTAATGTCTTTTTTGCAAGTCGTCCTTTGCCTAAGGCAAATGTTAAATATCTATCTTCACTCATTTCTATTCCTCTATAAATTCTACTTTGTTAATATGGTTTGCTACAGCATAATTTGCATAATCTTCTTTTGATTTTGAAGGATCTTTAAGAATCATTTCAACATTTATGCCTTTATTTCGAAGCTGCATACATTTTTCAATTGCTGTCTTTGCAGCTTTTTCTTCAAATACAACGATAGCAGAATTTAAAATTACAGGAATTTCAATATTCTGTCTTGATAAAGCAGCCATCAACTGATCAACAACAATTGCAAAACCTATGGCAGGTGCATTCTTACCAAAATGACTAAGAAGACTGTCATATCGACCACCTTTTACAATTGGCTCACCTGTTCCGTAAGTAAATCCCTGGAATATGATACCTGTGTAATAATCATATTCACTAATAAGCCCTAGCTCATAAGATATATATTTATCAATGCCGTACATCTTACAATATGAACGAAGCTTAATTAATGTATCAATAGAAGCCAAAATTTCAGGGAAATTTGAAGCATTAGCTTCGGCTGTTGATAAATCTTCGTCTGATAAATCAAAACTTCCTAATATGCCAAATAATGCTTTAAGCTCAGAAGCAACTTCTAATGAATCTACCAGCTCTTCTACTCCGTAAAAGTTCTTATTTAAAATAAGCTCCTTTAATTCATCAACCTGCTCATCATCTAATCCGGATTCCTTTACCAATGCCTTGAAAAATTGTGCATGTCCAACGGAAATCTGGAAATTATTAAGCTTTGCTTCTTTTAATGAATCAACAACCATTGATAAAATTTCAGCATCCGCAGAAATAGAACCATCTCCGATAAGCTCAGCTCCGCATTGTGTAGTTTCTTTTAGTCTTCCCTGATAATCTGATGAATTGATAAATGTATTACCAAGATAGCAAAGCTTAACAGGCATATTATCATCCAAATAGTATTTTGCAGCACTTCTTGCAATTGAAGGTGTAAAATCAGGTCTTAATACAAGTGTATTACCCTCTTTGTCAAAAAACTTATACAAATCCTTAGAAGGAGTTGTTCCTATGTCACTACTAAAAATATTAAAAAATTCAAATGTAGGAGTGGAGATATCGTTGTATCCATATTTTAATAGTGTCTGATGCAGTTTTTCCTGAAGATATAATTTCTTCTTGCATTCTCCATTGTATATGTCTCTGACTCCATCCGGAGTATGTAATAATTGTTTTTTCATAATCTCTCGCTTTCGTGTATTAAAGTGGTGTCGTGTTAGCATACTAGCATATTACAGTTTTGTTTGTCAACACCTGCTATTTAAATCAATTTGTAACGTATCCAGATACGGGACCAGTATTCCGGGAACCTCGGGTAAAAAGTATTTGGAATCAAGTTCATCATATCTGAAACTTTTTCTTCCACCATTTATAGCACGTTCCCAGTATTTTGACAATTCCCTAAATGAAAGATAATAATATTCATTTCTGTGTGTAAAAGAAATAAGTATAAAAGAGATACCATCCTGCTTCTCAAATTTTTCCATAAATGTAACCTGATGCTCATGAATATTCGCAAGAGGAAAAGTATCTGTATTACATTCCTTTGCATCAAAGCATACTGGTATTCCTTGTACTACCCCAAGATAATCTACTGTACTTTTTTGTTCAAAATATGCAAGTGTAATATGTCTTGTTTTTTGATCAATATTAATCGGAGTAATGGGGGTGGGAATTTTTTGTATAAGTGCCAACCCATTTTCCGCATACTTTTCGTTTGTTATATTGAGCATATCCTCAAGTGTTGAACCTCGAAGACCTCTTGAGTTCCATGTTGCCATTTAGATTTCCTTTATTTTGTCAAAGATTTCTGGTGGTTCTGCTATAATTTCAAGATTTCTTTTGTCATCATTAAATTCAATTCTATAAGCATGAAGAAGCTGACTTTTTACTTTGCCTTTTTTATTTCCGTATTTGTGGTCTCCTATTATTGGATGTCCTATAGATGCCAGGTGTGCTCTAATCTGATGACTTCGTCCTGTAATAAGATGTACCTCCAAAAGTGTTTTGTTGTTGAAGGTTTCAAGGGGACGATATGCTGTTGTAATTGGCAAATAATCTTCATCAATTTGGGAATCACTTATTGTGACTTTATTAGTCTGTTCATCCTTTTTTAAGTACCCTGATATCTCTATGGAATCTGATACAATTCCCTCAACAATAGCCAGATAATATTTATTTACAGTTCGATTCTTAAGTACCTGTGACAGATACTGTAACCCTTTGAGACTTTTTCCCATGAGAATAAGTCCTGTTGTATTTCGGTCTAGTCTGTTACAAATGGAAGGACGAAAACTTGTAAATTCATCAAATGATAGTTTTTCAGTTCTTATTAAATAACCAATTAGTCTTTCATTTGCTGAGATATCATTGGGGGTTGCCTTTTGAGAAAGCATATCTACAGGTTTTGAAGCTGCCAAAATATCTTCATCCTCATAAACTATGGTTATTTCTTTTAATTCTAATTTTTTTAAATATTCAAAATCTTTTTTTAGTGCCTCTAAATCTACAGAAAATTTCTCAAAAGTTTCATCTGAAAAAAATATTTTAATGCTGTCATTTGTTTTTAATATTTCTGTACCGTTTGCTTTTTTGCCGTTTAGAGTAATATTCTTTTTCCTAAGCATTTTATATAAAAAACCGGTAGAGGCATTAGGCAAAAGCTTTTTTAAATATTTGTCCAGTCTTTGATTGGAATCATTTTTCTTTGCTATAAATTCTTTCATTTTATTTAACGTTTCTTTTTATGAACATTTCTAATTGTTTTCTTCTTGATTGGTTTAGATTTTGATTTATCCGTAACCTTTGTCTTATATCCTGCATTTTTCCCATTCGAGGTGGCAGATTTCATGGCCCGTCTTGGTTTAATAAGACATTTTTTATCAAATCCAATTAAGTCAGTCCTATCAGCTTTTACAAGTGCTTCATAAACTAAATCATAATTCTTTGGATTACGATACTGAATCAAAGCTCGTTGCATAGCTTTTTCGTGAGGATTTGTTGCAACATAAACAGGCTTTAAGGTTGCAGGATCTAATCCGGTGTAATACATACAAGTTGATATTGTTGATGGTGTAGGATAAAAATCCTGTACCTGCTCAGGCATATATCCAAGGTCTCTTAAATATTCAGCTAGTTCTACTGCTTCTTTTAAAGTTGAACCAGGATGTGAAGACATAAGATATGGAACAAGATACTGCTCTTTTCCAATCTTTTTATTCATGTCTTTATATGCTTTTACAAATTTATTATATACTTCAACTGATGGTTTACCAAGCTTACTAAGTACCTCGTTGGAAATATGTTCCGGTGCAACCTTTAACTGTCCACTGACATGATGTTCGCACAGTTCTCGCAAAAATGATTGGTCTTTATCATATATCAGATAATCAAAACGTATTCCAGAACGGATAAATACTTTCTTTACTTTTGGTAATTCCCTTAGTTTTCTAAGAAGTGAAATATAGTCTTTATGATCAACTTCTAGGTTTTTGCATGGTGTAGGAAATAGACACTGCTTCTTAGGACATGCGCCCTTGGTTAACTGTTTACTACAGGCTGGTGCTCTGAAGTTTGCTGTTGGACCTCCTACATCATGTATGTATCCTTTGAAATCCTTGTCATTAGTAATTAATTTGGCTTCTTCTATAATTGATTCATGACTTCTAGTCTGAATTATTCTTCCCTGATGGAATGTTAGTGCACAGAAATTACATCCGCCAAAACATCCACGATTGCTAATAAGTGAAAATTTCACTTCGCTTATCGCTGGAATTCCCCCATCCTTTTCATAGATTGGATGATATGTTCTCATATATGGTAATGCATAGACATCATCCATCTCAGACTGTGAAAGGGGCTTCTGTGGAGGATTTTGTACAACATATGTAGAACCGCCATATGGCTCATATAAGCGTTTTCCGCTAAAGGGATCAGTATTGCAGTATTGTGTATAGAAACTCTGTGCAAAGGATTTTTTATTTTGTTTTATTTCATCATAATCAGGTAATTCTATTGCATCATAGATTATATCTTTATCTTTTGTTTTGTATACTGTTCCATCTATAAATGTAATGTCTTTTACATCCATTCCTGAATTAAGTGCATCTGCAATCTCAACAATGCTACGCTCTCCCATTCCGTAAGAAATGATATCTGCGCCGCTGTCAAGAAGAATAGATCTCTTTACTTTATTTGACCAGTAATCATAATGGGCCATTCTTCTAAGGCTTGCTTCTATACCACCTATGATGATAGGAATATTTTTGTATGTATGACGTATCAGATTACAATATACAACAGTTGCATAGTCTGGTCTTTTTCCCATGACACCGCCAGGTGTAAAAGAATCCTTCTGACGTCTCTTTTTAGAAACAGAATAGTGATTTACCATGGAATCCATATTTCCGGCAGAAACTAAAAATCCCAGTTTTGGTACTCCTAAAATAGAAATGGAATTATCATCTTTCCAGTCTGGCTGAGAAATAATTCCAACTGTGTATCCATGGGACTGCAATATTCTGGAGATGATTGCATGACCAAAAGAAGGGTGGTCAACATATGCATCACCACAGACATAGACAAAATCTAATTGTTCTATTCCCTGATCAATCATATCCTGTTTTGAAATTGGTAAAAAGCCATTTTTATTCATAAATTATTAATCTCTTCCTGATCTAATTTTCTATATTCTCCAGGTTCTAAACCTTCCAGTGTCAGATCTGAAATACTTTCCCTTCTAAGATATATCACTTCACATCCAACGCTTTTAAACATACGTTTAACCTGATGATAGCGTCCTTCTGAAATAGTAATATATGCACTTATATTATCAGCACAAATCGTAAGCTTTGCTGGCTTACAAGGTTTATCATCACCTATATCTGCTCCTGATAAAAAATATTCAACAGCTGAATGAGGAACCTCTTTATCAAGTACTGCAAAATAAGTCTTGTCTACGTGATGTGAAGGACTCATCAAATGATGATTAAGAGAACCATCATTTGTGATAAGCAACGCACCCTCTGTATCTAAATCAAGTCGTCCAACTGGCGAGAAATCTTTTAATAACTCTTTAGGCAAAAAATCCATCACAGTTTTGTGTAAATTATCTTTTTTTGCAGTCACACATCCCTTTGGTTTATAGAATAGAAAATAGCTGTATTTTTCATATTTAAGCAGCTTATCGTTATATTTAACCATACAACTATTTTCATCAAATTTATAATTGCAGTCTGTAATCACAACATTATTTATTTTAATTATACCCTTTTTGATAATTTTTTTAACTTCGCTTCTTGTACCTAAATTACAATCGCAAAGAAATTTATCTATCCTAATCATTATTTTGACTCTTTTAAAAATTCTACAAGGAACTTCCAATATTTAGCTACAGAGGAAATACTTAATCTCTCTTTTGGTGTGTGAATATCATAGTTTGTAGGTCCAAATGATACACAGTCGAGATTTGGTATTTTCTCAGATAAAATTCCGCATTCTAGTCCCGCATGAATTGCTTCAAAGGAAGGTTCAATATCAAATAGTTTCTTGTACACTTCAGTTACTTTTGGACGAAGTGTAGAATTTGCATTATATTCCCAGGCAGGATAATCACCTTCTATGGTATACTCTCCTCCCATAATTTCAACAAGTTTAATCACTTTACGTTTTAAATCTTCTTTTCTTGACGAAACGCTACTTCTTATGGAAGTAACCAAAAATAAACTATCTTCCTTTAATTCCATTATCCCAAGATTAAGTGAAGTTTCAACAAGTCCAGGCATAATCTGACTCATATTGATGACAGAATTTGGTATAGTTCTTAAAAAGAATATTGATTTATTTACAGATGAAAAATCTATTGCTTGTCTTTTTTCTACAGAACCAAATTCAACTTTAATTTCTACAGATGGATCTGCAACCGATAATTCATTTTTTATGATTTCGTTATATTTATCTACGATTTTCTGAACTATTTGTCTGGCATCATCTGGAATTACCAATTCAGTAATAGTTTCACGAGGAATAGCATTATCCTTTAATCCACCCTTCATACTTAAAATATTAAGTGGAATCTCATTGAAAAAAGCATCAAGTACACGACCTGTTATAATATTTGAATTTCCATGTTCTTTATGAATTTCAGCACCAGAATGCCCACCTTCTAAGCCTGTCACAATAAGCCTAGTCACTAAGCCTTCTGTATCCTCTCTTTTTACGGGAATATTAATATTCAGACTTAATCCTCCTGCACAGCTTGTTAGAAACTGGTCTTCTACATCGCTATCAATATTTAACATCTTGTGTCCCTTAAGCATTGACAAATCAATACCAATTGCGCCAAGCATACCAATTTCCTCATCAACTGTAATTATCACTTCAAGTCGAGGGTGAAAAATATTATCAGAATCTAAAAGTGCAAGCGCATAGGCAACTGCTATTCCATCGTCTCCACCTAATGTGGTGTCTTTTGCTTTTACAAAATCTCCATCCACATAAAGCTCTAATCCATCATTTTCAAAATCTATTGTTGATGAATTTTCTTTTTCACAAACCATATCCATATGCCCCTGGATGATGATTGGTTCAGAATTTTCATATCCTGCTGTAGCCTCTTTTATGATTACAACGTTATTTAATTCATCCTGATATACTGTTAAATCTCTTTCTTTTGCAAAATTCACAAGATAATCGCTGATCTTTTTAGTATTTCTTGAACCATGTGGAATTGATGCAATTTCCTCAAAATAATAAAATACTTTTTGTGGTTCTAAATTTTCCAATACTCTCATTTTTTTCTCCCCTTCTGAATATATAATAGTATGAAAAAGATGTTATTTGTTTTTAGTGTTTCATTTGTGATTTTATATTATTTATTCTACCCCAATTATGTTTCAAATAGTTGCAAGATTGGTGTTTTATTGTGGTTTAATGAAATATTCCCTACACTGTTTATCTTTACAATTCTCTCAAATATTATAATGTCTTCAAATATTCTAAATGAAATTAATGACAGATATTTATATATGTTAAATTATTTTCTAGGTGTAATTTTAGGTTTTCCGATTGGCGCTAAAATTGCAAATGATTTATGTGAAAGAAATTTGATATCATCAAAAAATGCAATTACTATAGCAGCTTTGTCTAATAATTTTAGTTTACCTTTTATAGTGTGCTTTTGTCTAAAAAACAATTTACATACAAAAAATCCTGAAATAGTATTAATCTCGTTGTATCTACCATCTTTTATATTTTTAATAATTTTTTTGATTAACAATCCATTAATTAAGCAAAAAAAAACGGCATCAAGATTTAAAATTAATATTCAAATCATTGACGCCGGAATCATAAATGGATTTGAAACACTTATAAAACTCTGCGGATATATAGTATTATTCTCTGTTATTGCACGAATCCCAGATATGATTCCTAACAGTGAAATAGCCTTCGTTCGCTATCTTTTCTCTTTTATTGAAGCAACTAACGGGATAAACTTTATATGTAACACAAAAATTAGCACAGATATAAAAACTATACTTTGTACATCGGTTCTTTCATTTGGAGGTTTATCCAGTATCATTCAGACAAAAGCAATTGTACAAAAACTGATGTCAATAAAAAAATATATTTTGATAAAAATAATATTAACTATGGCATCAACAATTATATGTTATCTGCAATTAATTTATTGTTAAATATCCTCTAAATCAGTTGATACTGTAATGTTTGTAACATCAACATCATTTGATGTTTCTGCTGAAACAGGTTTAGCAACAGCTTTTTCTGGCTGTGCTGATTTAGCTGGCTTTGCTGGTTTTTCATTAATCTCATCTGTTGGAAAAAGCTGAGCTCTATTTGAAGATACAACATCTGAAAATCCTTGTAATGAATTGATAAGACTATCATATCTTGCTTTTGAGGTATCAATAGCGTTTGTAAGAACATCCTCAATGCTCTTTAACTGGCTATCTGTATATGCCATTGCACTCATTCTAAGATTATTTGCTTCGTTCGTAGCATTATCAAGAATTTCTTGCGCCTGTTTTGTAGCAATCTGAACTACTTCATTTGCCTGAGCGTACGCCTGTTGCATAATCTGATGCTCACTTACTAATTCGTTTGTCTGAATCTGAGCCTGCGCAATAATCTGATCAGCTTTTGCCTGTGCATCAGCTAAAATAGCTTCTTTATTGCTAATAATTTTCTGGTATCTTTTAATTTCTTCTGGAGTTTTTGTTCTTAACTCTGAAAGTAATTCCTCTAATTCTTCCCTGTTTACTAAAATTTTGTTTCTAGAAATAGCAGATGGCTTACATCCATCAATGTAATCCTCGATTTCCTCGATTATCTGTTCCATTCTACTGCTCATAAAATAATCTCCTTATCTGGTTATGTTGTATTTAGCGTATATTTTATCAATGAATTCAGCTGGAACGAAGTTAGAAATATCTCCCCCGTACGAAGCAAATTCCTTTACAATTGTTGAGCTTAAATACGAATATTTGAGGTTCGTAGTCAAGAAAATTGTTTCAATTTCCTGGTTCTGTACATTATTGGCCTGAGCAATTTGAAGCTCATATTCAAAATCAGTAACAGCACGTAATCCTCTGATTATAATTGTAGCATTAATTTCTTTCATATAATCAACTAACAAACCTTGAAAAGATCCGACTTTTACATTTGATAAATGTTTTGTCATCTCCTTAATCATACTAACACGTTCGTCTAAAGAAAACAACGAGTTTTTTGCACTGTTATTTAGTACACCAACCCATAATTCATCTACAATTTTTGATGATCTTTCAATTATATCAATATGTCCAAATGTAAGTGGATCAAAACTTCCTGGATAAATTGCAATTTTCATGTTATTCTCCTAAATGTGCCTTAAAAAAGTATGCTTGTTTGTCTTGTAGATTTTCTCTTTAACCATTTCATATCCATATTCACAAGCATAACTAAAATCAGTATTGATTGAAGATTCTACAACAATTATTGAATCTTCTTTAAGCAATGAACTATCAGCTAATGTAATCAGAACATCTTTTTCTAATTCATTATCATATGGTGGATCCATAAAAATTATATCAAATTTGTATTTTCCATCTAAAGTACGAATTGCAGTAACAGCATCTGAAACAACAAGATTACTCTCTTTATCAAACTTTGTAAATTTAATATTATCATCAATGCATGCAGCTGCTTTTTTAGAGTTTTCAACAAAAACAGCATAATTTGCACCACGACTTAATGCTTCAAGTCCAATCTGTCCACTTCCGGCAAATAAATCAAGAAAATAGCATCCTGGAATATCAAACTGCAAAACATTAAATAATGTTTCTTTGATTTTATCTGTAGTCGGTCTTGTATTTTTACCTTCTATTGTTTTTAAAGGTAAGCTCCTTGCACTTCCAGCAATAATTCTCATAAGTGTCTCCTATTTTTGCTCTTTAAGAACCTCTTTATTTTTAATCATATAGTCAATAAGTGAAATCACTGTCAATGCAAGTGAAACATAAATCAGAATAATACCTAAAATATCAAGAATCTGATTGTTTAAATTGATATTGAGAATTAAAACAATTACCATAATCATTTGAAAGGTTGTTTTAAATTTTCCCCAATAGCTTGCAGCTATTACTACACCATTATCTGAAGCTACAAGCCTAAAACCACTAATAATGAATTCTCTTGCAATAATAATAAGTACTACCCAAGATGGAATAAGCTTAAGATCAATAAGACAAATAATTGCAGAACAAACCAAAAGTTTGTCTGCTAAAGGATCCATAAATTTCCCGAAATTTGTAACCAGATTGTATTTTCTGGCAATCTTTCCATCAGCCATATCAGTAAGACTTGCAACTACAAAAATAGCAAGAGCAATGTAATTTCCATATCCATCAAAGTATGGAGCTAAAAGAAAAAAAACAAAAAATGGGATTAGTATAACTCTAAATATAGTCAATTTGTTTGGTAAATTCATAGTAATTCTCCTATTAAATCATATTCATATGCACCGACAACTTTAACTTTGGCAATATCTCCGGTCATAAGTGTTTCATCTGTGTTAATAAAAATATAACCATCAATATTTGGCGCATCTCTATAAGTTCTGCCAATATATGCATTTTCTCCGGATACTTGTCCTTCAATAAATACAAATAGTTCCTGACCTTTTAAGGTCTCATTTTTATCAAAAATAACTTCTTCTTGCAGTTCCATAACATCCGCCTGCCAATCAGATTTAGTATCTTCATCAAGTTGATTAGGCATGGTTGAAGCTTTTGTTCCTTCTTCTGGAGAATAAGTAAAGGCACCTAATCGATCGAATTCCATATCATTAATGAACTGCATTAATTCCTCGTGGTTTTCTTCCGTTTCACCCGGAAATCCACAAATAAGAGTTGTTCTTAATGTTATATCTGGAATTTCTTCTCTTAAGTGGTTGATATTTTTTATAAGCTGTTCTTTAGTTGTTTTTCTGCCCATTCTTTTTAAAATATCGTCATTACAATGCTGTATAGGCATATCAAGATAATGACATACTTTTTCATTTCGCTTTATAGAATCAATTAATTCATCGTAAATCTCTTCTGGATAACAATACATTATTCTAATCCAAAATAGTCCATTTACTTTATTTAATTCATCTAACAACAAATGTAGTGACTTTTTACCGTAAAGATCAATTCCATACAAAGTAGTTTCCTGTGCAACAAGAATTAACTCTTTTACGCCTTGAGAAACTAACTCTTTTGCTTCTTCAACTAATTCCTCAATTGGAACACTTCTATAACGACCTCTTATTGAAGGAATAACACAATAAGAACAGTTTTTGTTACAACCTTCTGAAATTTTTAAATAAGCGAAATGTCCACCTGTTGTGATAAGACGCTTAGTATGTATTGAAGGAAGTCCCTCGAGGGTATTTAGATTTTCATATCTATTTTTCTTGAGTGTGTTTTTAACGGCCTCAGAAATGGCATCATATGAATTTGTTCCTAATATAGCATCTACTTCAGGAATTTCTTCAAAAATTTCATCCTTATATCTTTGAGCAAGACAACCTGTTACTATCAAGGATTTACAATTTCCAGATTTTTTATACTCAGCCATCTCAAGAATGGTATTAATACTTTCCTCTTTTGCATCATTAATGAAGCAACAACTATTAACTATAATGATATCTGCTTCATTTTCATCATCTGTCAACTCGATTCCGTCGTTGGTTAACATACCAATCATATACTCAGAATCTACAAGGTTTTTATCACATCCAAGTGAAATAAATAATAATTTCATACAGCCTCTCTAATATATAGCTCTTCTATTAATCCATAAAAAGGGAAGACAAATAAGCCTCCCCCCTTTAAATACTACTCTTCGTCATCAGTAACGATTTTTACATCCCCGCGATACAATTCTTCTACAGCAATAGATAATGGTTTGTTGCATTTTGGATTCTCGACCATAGGCTCTGCACCATCAATAATCTGACGTGCTCTCTTCGAAGTAGCAATTACAATCGAATAACGACTGTTTACAACTGGTTCCTCTCCGATTTCAACACCGTCGTTTACTACTTTCATTAATTCAACATAAGATGGATGTATCATTTTAATTATCTCCTTTCGAAAAGCATAAAAGCTCGTTTCTCATTTTTTCAATAAAATCTATATTTGATGATACAAGATGATTACTATAGACATCATTGTTGCTATCCTTAATGATATTGTTAACTAAATCAATACATTCGTCTAAATCATCATTTATCACAAAATAATCATATTCTTCTATTCCAAGAGATTCTTCATACGCACGACTTAATCTTTGATTACAAACCTCAATTGTTTCAGTTCCTCTTCCGATAAGACGTTCTTTTAAAATCTCCGCTGATTTTGTTGAGACAAACATTAATAACGTGTCTGGAAATCTCTCTTTTATTTTTAATGCACCTTGAATCTCAATTTCAAGAATAACATTTTTACCAGCTTCTAATTGTTCATTTACATACGAACTAGGTGTACCATAATAATTATCGACATACTTGGCATATTCAAGAAGTTCATTATTTTCAATCATCTTCTCAAACTCTTCTGTTGAAACAAAAAAATATTCTTTGCCATGGCTTTCACCTGGTCTTGGATTTCTAGTTGTTGCAGAAATTGATAAAGCATAATCAGAACCATACTTATTCATTAGTCCTTTCATAATTGTTCCTTTTCCTGCACCGGAAAATCCTGAAAAAACAACTAAATTACCTTTTTTTGACATAAAATTCTCCGTTTTATTTTGTATTTAAATTTATTCTATATTCTGAATCTGTTCTCTTACTTTTTCAATATCAGTTTTGAGATTTATACCCATATCAGATATTCTTAAATCATTTGATTTAGATAAAATTGTGTTAGCTTCTCGGTTCATCTCCTGAGCAATAAAATCAAGTTTTCTTCCAACGCTTCCACCTTTTATAAGAGTCTCTTTTGTTGAAAGAATGTGACTTCTAAGTCTTACGGTCTCTTCATCAACACAAATTTTATCTGCAAAAATTGTAACTTCCTGTGCTATTCTTGAATCGTCAATCTGCTTATCACCGAGTAAATCTCTAACCTTTTCTTCTAGCTTAACTTTGTAATCACGAATAATTTCAGGTGATCTTTCTTCTATATAATCCACATAGGAAATCATATTATCGAGTTTATTACATAAATCAACTTTAAGATTTTCACCTTCCTTGATACGACTGTCAACAAACTGTTCTAAAGCACCTTTTAATGCTTTTTCTAAATCGTTCCATATTTCATCTTCATCAAGTGGTTGTTCTTCCATTACAAACACATCAGGATATCTTGATAATGTACTGACACGAATGTCATTATCTAATCCAAACTGCTCAGACATCTCATTCAAATGCTTGAGATATTCAGCGGCAATACCAGCATTGTACTGCAATGAAAAATTACTTTCAGTAAAATCCTCATATGTTATATATATATCAACTTTACCTCTTTCGATATAACTCTTGAGATATGTTCTGATTGTACTCTCAAAAAAATTCAATTTTTTAGGCATCTTGATATTTACATCAAGATATCTGTGATTCACAGATTTTAATTCAACAGTAAACTTTCGTTTATTATCTGAATATTCAAAGCGGCCAAAGCCTGTCATGCTCTTAATCATAACTTATCCTCTCCTGGCACTATAAACTAGCACACATGCATAGATGAAATTATTATATAACTCCTTGAGATTTTCGTCAAATATATTATAATAAAATCCTGGATATGGAGGTATAAAATGGCTTTAGACGGTGTTGTAATTTCAAATATAGTATCAGAATTAAATAAAACAATTCTAAATTCGCGAATAAGTAAAATCGCACAGCCTGAATCTGATGAATTGTTGCTCACAATAAAAGGAAAACAGGGCAATTATAGACTTTCTATGTCTGCAAATGCTTCTCTTCCATTTATTTATCTTACGCAAAAAAACAAAACAAGCCCGCTTACTGCACCAACATTTTGTATGGTTCTCAGAAAGCACATTGCTAACGGTAAAATTATATCAATTTATCAGCCACATATGGAACGAATTATCAATATGGGAATCGAACATTTGAATGAAATGGGTGATTTGTGCAAAAAAACATTAATTATAGAGCTCATGGGTAAACATTCAAATATTATTTTTGTAGATGAAAATGGTGTTATTATTGATAGTGTTAAAAGAATTCCTGCTTCACTCAGTTCTGTACGTGAAGTTCTTCCTGGAAAGCAATACACTATTCCATCTACTCAGGAGGATAAATTTGATGCTACATCAATAGATGATGACGCAATGTTTGATTTGATAAAACATAAAGCATGTACTCTATCAAAGGCAATATACTCTTCATTTTGTGGAATAAGTCCAATTATAGCAAATGAAATCTGTTATCGTGCAGGATTGGATGGTGACCTTCCTGTCGCTGCATTTAATGACTCAGAACTAAGGCATTTATGTTCTAATTTTATGTGGATGATGGATGATGTAAAAAACGAAGATTTTAAACCAGTAATCATCAGGAATGGCAAGGAACCAAAAGAATTTTCATCTGTTTCGTTAAGTATCTATTCAAATTTCGAAAGCTGCTACTACGATTCAATATCAGAAGTCCTTGAGAATTTTTACGAAGAAAAAAATATTTACAATCGTATCAGGCAAAAATCTGTGGACCTTAGAAAAATTGTATCAACTGCCCTTGAACGTAATCAGAAAAAATATGTTCTTCAACAGAAACAGTTAAAAGATACACAGAAGAAGGATAAATATAAAATATATGGCGAACTAATAAATGCATATGGATATAATCTTCAGGAAAATGCCAAATTTCTCGAGGCAATGAATTATTATGATGACAACAAAATGATTAAAATACCTCTTGACGAAACGCTTACCGCTACCCAAAATGCACAGAAATACTTTGATAAGTATGGTAAATTAAAAAGGACAGAAGAAGCATTAAATGAACTCATAATAGAAACCTCAAATCAGATTGAACATTTAGACTCCATACAAAATTCACTTGATATTGCTCAAACATCAGATGATTTGGTACAGATAAAAGAGGAATTAATTGAATATGGCTTTATAAAGAAAAATAGTAAAAACAAAAAAATAAAAGTAAAAAGCAAACCATTTCATTATATTTCTTCTGACGGATTTCATATATATGTTGGAAAGAACAACTATCAGAATGATGAGTTAACTTTTAAATTTGCAACAGGAAACGATTGGTGGTTTCATGCCAAGGGAATGCCCGGTTCACATGTAATTGTAAAATCTGAGAATCAGGAATTACCTGACAGAACATTTGAAGAAGCGGGAAAACTTGCTGGATATTATTCAAAAGGAAAAAACAGTGACAAAATAGAAATAGATTATCTCCAGAAGAAAAATGTCAAAAAACCAAATGGAGCAGCTCCTGGATTTGTTGTTTATTACACAAACTACTCTCTTACAATTACACCAGATATTTCAGATATAAAAGAGGCGGATGAATCATAGATTCATCCGCTTTAATTGATTGTCTTCAAAATATTTCATTTGATATTGCAAACCTTTATTTTCTTCTTTTAATAGTTCAGGATCCGCTGAAAGAATAGAATCAACTGATTCAGATGCTGATTTTAATACATCTGCATCCTGATAAATATCTGCGAGTTGAAAAGCTAAATCGCCGCTCTGACGAATTCCAAAGAAATCCCCAGGCCCTCGCATTTTCAAATCCTCACTTGCAATAAAAAAGCCATCGTTTGATTTATTAAGAATTTCCAATCTCTTTTGTGACGCCTTTGAATTTGAAGCATTAATAAAGATACAATATGATTGTGCATCTCCTCTTCCTACGCGGCCTCTAAGTTGGTGAAGCTGTGCAAGTCCAAAACGCTCAGCATTTTCTATCATCATGACTGTTGCATTAGGGACATTTACTCCCACCTCAACAACAGTTGTTGAAACAAGCACTTGTGTTTCGTTATTAAAAAACTTGTTCATTACTTCATCTTTTTTGGCACTTTTCATCTTTCCATTTAAGCAATCTATTTTTATTTCTTCTGGCAAAACAGATTCCAGCATTTTTGTATAGTCTTTTACATTCTCACCATCAAGATTCTCAGATTCTTCTACAAGAGGGCAGATAACATATGCCTGATGTCCTAGTTTAACCTGATTTGCAATGAATTCATATGCTTTAGGTCGATATTTTTGATTAACAACACAGTTTTTTATTGGTAAACGTTGTGCTGGTACCTCATCAATTACAGAGATATCCATATCTCCATATATAATAATTGCAAGAGTTCTTGGTATTGGAGTTGCACTCATTACAATAATATGCGGTTTATTTCCTTTACCAGAAAAAGCATCTCGTTGCTTGACTCCAAAACGATGTTGTTCATCAGTGACAACAAGAGCCAGATTGTCAAAATTCACTTTTTCCTGAATCAAGGCATGTGTACCAATTACAATTGCATTTTTCTCAGAATTAATTCGTTCTCTTGCAATCCTTTTTTCTTTAGCTGTCATTGAACCTGTCAGCAGAATAACCGGACAATTCAAACCAAATTGTTCAATCATGCCAACAAATGAATCATAGTGTTGGTTTGCTAAGACTTCAGTAGGTGCCATTATTGCTGACTGGTATCCATTGATGCTTGTCCATGCCATTATTAGTAAGGCAACAATTGTTTTTCCAGAGCCAACATCTCCTTGTATCAATCGCTGCATTACGAATTCTTCAGACATATCATTAATTATTTCTCGAATTGTACTTAGTTGTGCATTAGTAAGCTTGAACGGGAGCTTTTTGATTAAATCTGCAACAAAAGATGAATTTTCAAAAGTAAAATCAGAAGATTCTTTCTTCTGTCTTTCTTTCTTGTAGCGCATGCTTAATATAAACAAAAAGAATTCATCAAACACCAGTCTTCTTCGTGCTTCGATTAATGAATCGAACGAATCAGGAAAATGAATTTCTTTTATTGCATAATTATATTCACATAAATCAAATTCTTCTCTTATCGAAGCTGGAAGATAATCAATAAATAGATTATCCTGATTTAGTACTTCTTTTATTGTCTTTATAATAAGATTATTTGTTATTCCGCTTGTGAGTCCATATACAGGTTGAAGAGTCTCTTCTATCTGTGTTTGATATTTAGCGATATCATAAATTACAGGCTGTTCCATCATGTATTTATTTTTCTTTTCAGAGATTTTTCCATATAAAATGATGTGTTTTCCTGGTACTAATTCGTTTTTTATATAGGGCATTCTATACCATACTACTGAAAGAGTTTTTGTATTTGATTTTATCGTTAAAAGTGTAATAGGCATTCTGGATGTCGCTTTTACGACAACATTATTTCTAATAACTGCATGAATAGCATAAAATTTACCGCTTACAAGTAAATCTATTTCATCTAAATCTTGAATTTTCGGGAATTTGACATAATTTTTTGGAAAATGAAGGAGTATATCACGTATTGTGTATACTCCTAATTTTGCAAATGAATTTTTAGTCTTCTCCCCGATTCCTTTTATTTCATCAATCGGCGAAGTAATTTCCATAATTGCTCCTATTATTCAACTGAAATTACATAATAGTAAATTGGCTGACCACCATTATTAACTTCTACTTCAACATCAGGATATTTTTCCTCAATTACAGAAGCTATCTCCTCAGCAGCCTCTTCTGTAGTTTCTGAACCAAAATAAATACTAACGATCGCAGAATCCTCATCAACCATTTCATCCACCATTTCAAGAGTTGTAGATTTTAAATCTTTTCCTACAGCAAGAATAGAATGATCTCCAATTCCCATGTAGTCATCCTGTTTGATTGTCTTGCCATCGATTTCAGTATCTCTTACAGCATAAGTAACCTGACCGGTCTTTACATTCTCAATTTCAGAAAGCATAGCTTCTTTGTTGTCTTCTGGAGAATGATCCGGAATATAATTTACAAGAGCTGTAATTCCCTGAGGGATGGTTTTGGTAGGGATTACAATTATGTTCTTGTCTTCAACTAATGATACAGCCTGATTTGCAGCCATAACAATATTCTTGTTATTAGGAAGAATAAAGACATTCTTTGCATTTACATGCTCAATGGCATTTAGCATATCCTCTGTACTAGGGTTCATTGTCTGACCACCTTCGATTATGTAGTCTACACCAAGCCCCTTAAACACCTCATTCATGCCGTCTCCAATTGAAACAGATACAAATCCCATTTCTTTGGCTGGTTCTGAAGGCTTTTCAATTTCTTGTGATGCCTGCTCTTTTGCAACTTTTTCAGCATCTTTGATTAGTCGTTCCTGATGCTCTTCTCTCATATTGTCAATTTTGATTTTACTAAGAGATCCATGAGTAAGTGCTTTTTGAATAGCAAGACCAGGATCATTTGTATGAACGTGAGTCTTTACAATTTCATCATCGGCAACGACAACAATTGAATCTCCAATAGATTCTAAGAATGATTTGTACTCCATCTCTTCCTTATCAGACATTGGATTATTAAGTACAATAATAAACTCCGTACAATAACCAAATTTGATTTCTGCTTCTGTCTCAGCAGTAATTTTGGCAGGATTGATACTAGAAGTTGCGCCTTCAATTGTGTAATCAATCTGTTTGCCTATCAGAGCATCATATGCTCCTTTTAACACCTGCATAAGTCCCTGTCCACCAGAATCAACAACTCCAGCCTGTTTTAAAACAGGTAGCATTTCAGGAGTCTGACTAAGAACATAATCAGCATGCTTGATAATCTCATCAGCAAAATAAACAATATCGTCTGTTTCATTTGCAAGCTCTAAGGCCTTATCCGCAGCCCCCTTTGCAACAGTAAGTATTGTTCCTTCTTTAGGTTTCATTACAGCCTTATATGCTGTTTCAACAGCTTTCTGAAACGCATCACATAAAATAGTAACATCTAATTCATCATATTCTTTGATAACCTTACAAAAGCCTCTTAATAGCTGTGATAAAATAACACCAGAGTTTCCGCGGGCACCTCTAAGAGAACCAGAAGACATAGCTTTTGAAAGATTTACCATATCTGTAGTCTCTAATGCACTTACTTCTTTTGCGGCCGACATAATTGTCATAGACATGTTTGTTCCTGTATCACCATCTGGTACAGGAAAAACATTTAACTCATTTATCCACTCTTTTTTAGAATCCAGATTTTTGGCTCCGGCTAAAAACATCTTCGCTAAAAGCTCTGAATTTATTGTTGTGACTTTCACTTTGTTATCCTCCTTAATCAATCACTCTTACGCCCTCAACATATATGTTGATTTTCTTAATCTTCATTCCTGTAAAAGACTCAACCTTGTATCTGACAGTCTCCATTAAATTGTCTGATACTGTGCTGATTGACACACCGTAAGATACGATAACATGAAAATCTATGATGATTTCATTATTTTCATCTACTTTTACATTAATACCATGATTTAAGTAATCTCTTTTTAATAATTTTACTAATCCGTCCCTCATGTTTACAGCTGCCATTCCGACAATTCCGAAACACTCAACAGCTACAGAACCCGCATATGTTGCTATCACGTCTGTATCAATAAAAATTTGTCCGTACTGGGTATCCATTTGTCCCTTCATATATATACCTCCAACATTTTGTGACGTAGCTAAGTTTATTATACTTATATTTACAAAAAAAATCAATATTTTATATTTTGTCCTTGCATTATGTTTTTTAATCTGATAAAATACTTTTGTTGTGAGCTCAAATGTTAATTGAGCTTAATGAAATGCAAGGAGGTGCAATATCATGGCAAAATGTGCAGTTTGTGAAAAAGGCGTTCATTACGGAAATAACGTAAGTCATTCTCATAGAAGATCAAACCATGTTTGGAAATCAAACATTAAGAAAGTTTCTTGCAAGGTTAACGGAGTACCACAGAAGTTATATGTATGTACTTCATGTTTAAGATCTGGCAAAGTTGAGAGAGCTTAGTCTTTGAATTAAAAAGGACATCCAAATGGATGTCCTTATTTTTTACTCTTCTTCACTATTTAATAGTTCCTCTAAATCAGCTTCATCATTTTTATCCTTTGATGTAAACTTATTTATTACATCAGGAACCATATCTAGAAGTTTTGTAATACTATCCTGATTTTTTACATTTACAAGCTTTGTCTGTCCATTCTGAATTACAAGTACAGCGCTTGGCTGAATTTTACCACCCATACCACCTGCACCATTATTCTTCTTCTCTCCCATAAATGCTCCTGCAGCAACACCAAATGAAACATCTACAAGTGGTAAAATAATTGTATCACCAATATGAATAGCATCTCCTACAACAGTTTTGGTAGTAATAAAACTATCCATTCCCTTGAACAATGATTCAACTGTATTGTTAAAATTGTTTTCTGACATACATTAATTCCTCCTAATCAAACATACGTTAGCTATTAATTTTATTATATAATT
Organism: Agathobacter sp.; assembly: GCA_045122195.1. Lineage (GTDB taxonomy): Bacteria > Bacillota > Clostridia > Lachnospirales > Lachnospiraceae > Roseburia. The sequence goes on along the minus strand of JBGVHH010000037.1, from coordinate 49,004 downwards.
TACGACAATTCTTATCAAGGAACAATCGTATACCTATACCAAGTATTTTATAAATATATATTTTACCTTTTATGTTATATTCACCATCAATATAAAACTCATCGCTTTCAAAATCAGGTTCAATTTCCCATCTATTTTGATAACCAATCGGAAACATCGAAAGAAAACCTAGTGATAATCCTGTAGTATCAGGTGAGCCTGTTGAATATTTAGCCTTTAGTTTTAACTGCTTTGGACATATTGATTTTAATAAAACAATGAATTCTCTTTTTAAAGTAGAAAACGCAAGTTTACATTCCTCATCATCAATTAGAGCTTTGATCTTATTATAAAAGTTAGATATTTTTTCAAAAATGCTTTTAAAATTTATCTTCTTTTTTTGTGTTTGCGTTTTTTCTGTTTTAGAATTTTCCTTTTCACTAGAAGAAACGTGAAAAACAGGTGATTTATTACCATCATCCGCATATGTGTCTTTAACTTCTTCGAATGAATCTTCAGTTGAAGTTATTATATTTAATTCTTCATTAGACTCTTGTTTGGATTCTTTGTCAGTTTCTTCATTAGATAATTCATTTGTATTATCCTCATCCAATGTTTCATAAAGATTTTTCTTGAAGAATAAAACTCGAAGAATAATATTAGTCTGTTCATCATATTTAAATCTTAGTCGAATCAAGCGAAAAATCCATGTGATTTTTATATCAGTATTGAAATCATCTTTGCTGGCATGTCCCCTTCCACGATATTTGATAGGACAAAATAAAACTAATAATATACATAATATAATCAATGCGAGAAGAACTAGAACAACAAGACCTATTATTTTTAAAATTGTAAATATCATTCTAAGTCTCTCCTTTGGTTGTTTTTAAATATTCCTCTACATTCATTTTATCTGTATTAACATAAATTTCATGAATAATATCTCTTGTAAGAAGAATTGCCTCATTGTAATCAGCTGCTAATCCTATTATCGTCAAATCTTGCTTAGGATATCCCTTTTGAAGCAAATTTCCTGATGGAATAATATCTAATAAATTATTTTTGTTGGATGGCAGACAAATCAAATGAACCATCCCTGTTGCTCTACGATGATTTATCTTCCATTTTATTCTGTTTTTCTTTTTTTTCAGTGAATCACTCAAAAATAAATCATCATACCAAATCATTTGAAACCTCAAAAAAGCAGTTTATAAAAACTGCTTTTAGAAATATTTGTGTGTGCCCCAAAGATTACTTTTCTTTAAATCCAGATATTCTCCATAAGCTTTCTCAAGAATCTGCTTTTCATTCGAAAATTTAAGCAAATGATATGCTTCATGGAACTTGTAAAAACCGGAATCAACAAAGTACTCTTCTCTTTGCGGTTTACTATAATAACTTTCGCCCATCATTAAATACCAGTGAACGTCTTTTTCAACAACATCCTCCGGTACTGTAAATGAATAATGACTTTTACCGACATATTGAATAACAGTCGCATTTGCACCCGTCTCTTCTTTCACTTCACGGATTGCAGTGTCCTTATACTCTTCACCGGGTTCTACTGTTCCTTTTGGTAAAACCCAGCCTTCATATTTGTTTCGATAATTCTTGTATAAGAGTAAAATTTTTCCACGAAAGATTACCACACCGCCACAGCTTGTTGCTTCAATCATTGCAATTTCCTCCTATTAGTGTGGTTCTAATAATTAAATTTAGTATACTTTAAATTCGAAAAAATTGCAATTATTCCCATGCTATTGATTAAAGTATGTATCGAAAACTGATTTAGCTACCGGTACTGCATAAGTACTTCCTGCTCCAGAGTTTTCTACAACCACTGCGATAGCAAGATCATTGTAGCCGTCCTTTTTAGCATATCCAACAAACCATGCATTTGTCTGGTCTGTAGAGTCAGATACCTGGGCTGTTCCAGTTTTTCCATATGCATTATAGCTTTGACCATTAAGCTTTGTTCCAGTTCCACTTGTGACTGTTGCACCCATTAATGTTTCCATAAAATCAGCTTCATCATTACTGAGTAAAGTGCTGTATTTTACAGGTGAATTTTCTTCCACTATTACACCATCTACATTTTCTGTATGGTCTACAATATATGGTTTCATTAACACACCATCATTGCAGATTGCAGCTGAAATCATGCACATATGAAGTGGTGATACCAGAGTCTTCCCCTGACCAATACATGTTTCCATTGTCATAGAAGTGGTTGCATCGTTATTAAGCTCGAACTTACTTGGTTTGGATTCAAATTCAATCGGTAAATTCTTATTAAAAAGCATATCATTGCATAATGAATTGAGCTTGTTATTATCTATAGTAAGTCCAATATTTGCGAACGACGAATTACACGAATTTGCAAACGATGATGTTAAATCTTCATGTCCATGTGTTTTATTTCCAGCACAATGAATTGTGCAACCACTTACAACTATTTGACTTTTGCAATCATAGGCATAGTCAAGATAGGTACCCGGAAATTCTCTATAATATTCTAATGCAGTAAAAATTTTAAATACAGAACCTGGTGCGTATTGTCCCTGTGTTGCTCTATTATATAGAGCTGTACTACCATCTCCATTTACAGTATCCCAATTTGCAGCAATTGTATTTGGGTCAAAATCAGGTTTTGAAACCATACATATTATTTTTCCTGTAGATGGCTCAATTGCAATCACTGCGCCATCAAAATCACCCAATGCATCATATGCTTTTTGCTGAACATCATAATCTAAAGTTGTAACAACGTTATCTCCTATATTTTTTTCACCACTAAAATCATTAAAAATCTGATCAACAAAGAAATCATGTGAACGTAATAATGAGAAATTTTCCTGACTCTCAATTCCAGCTTTTCCATTAACTGAATATCCTACAGCGTGAGCAAAAACACTTCCATATGGATATACTCTGGTTTCATTTCCATCATCATCGACTTCCGTTTTTGCAAGAACCTGACCATCTGCCGACTTTATTTCTCCGCGAACTACATTGTTTGCAAATAAATCCTGAAGAGAGTTATATGAACTGTTTATAAAGGTTTCACTCTCTACAATTTGAAAATAAACAAAATACGCCATCATTGCCAGGAAAATAAGCAGGAAAAAATAAGTTATGACAGCATACTCTGTATTTCTTTTAGTTCTTTTCTTTTTGTTTTCTGCCATAATCTGCTCTCCTTTTTAAAGGTTTCTTTTTATCAGATATTTCAACTGATTGCATAATATAAAGTCCTTGTATTATTCCAAAAATAATTATTGTAGACAAAAGAGAACTTCCGCCATAACTGATTAATGGAAGGGTAACTCCTGTAGATGGAATGAATTTGGTAACTCCACCGATTGTCAAAAATACCTGTAACGCATAAATGCTACCAAGTCCTAAAGCTACTAGCTTGAAGAATTTATCTTTCATCTGCATTGACAAATTAAATATCATCAAAAAACAACTGATACATACCATGATTAGGCAAAGAGCAAAGGCTCCTCCCATTTCCTCTGCAATAGCTGAAAAGACAAAATCTTTTTCAACAACAGGAATTTTTGATGGCATTCCCTGATTTAATCCTAGTCCAAACCATCCTCCTGTACCAATAGCAAAAAGAGACTGACAAATTTGAAAACCTTCTTTGTCAATTACGGCAAGGGGATCAGACCATGCTGTAACTCTTGTCTGAACGTGAGAGAAAAAGTTTCCTGCCAAAAAAGCAGCAAGAGTCAAAAAGCCTATTCCTCCTACAAAAACATAGAATTTTTTTGTTGCTGCGTAAGCAATCATCAGATATGTAAAGAAGTATAGTAATGCTCCTCCTAAATCTTTTGAGGCTACTAATATCAATACAAATACAGCGGATACAGCACTGGTTATCATAAATTGTCTAAAAGTAATCTCCTGCCTGAGCATAGAAGCTATATAAAATACAAATATTATTTTTACAAATTCTGATGGTTGTATTGATATTCCACCAAAACTAAGTGATAATTTTGCACCATAACTGACAGAACCCGCAACACAAACTACAAGCAAAAGCAATATACCGACTGCCGCATATACCCAGGTGAAATTTCTAAACATTGATACTTTTTGAATAACAAGTGGTATAAATAAAGCAATCACGCTTCCTGCCACAAGAAATACAAACTGGCGGACTGCTTTTTCATAAGAAATTCTTGTTAAAATTATCATCCCAATGGACAAAAGCATTATCATATTATTCAATACTAACTCTGAAGCATTCTTATAAAATTTGTGATAAATAATATATATTCCCTCAAAAAGAATAATCTGAGCTACATAAAATCCTAATAATTTTATTTCATTTGTGGTTACATATAAAACTAAAAATCCATCTAAATGAATCAAAAACATCAGGAAACGTTGAGTTGTGTATGACCCTTTTTGTCTGCTTGTATCATCATTGTATTTAAATACATGAAAACAAAAATATGTATAAATCAAAAACAATAAAAGCATCAGATACTTTGATGACTGTACAAATAAATGTATCATTATTCTACTCCTCTTTTAAAATGCCCATTTGTGTATTCTGGTAAGACATTGTAATCATCTGTAACAAATGAGTTTACTACAGTTTCGATTTGTTTTGGGCTTTCTATTGTAAAATCAAAACGGAAACTGCTTATTCCGCAATTTTTTAGCTTTGACATATTTTTAAACAAAACAGTTGGCAGTGAATTATATATTGTATTATAGCATTCATTACAATTATTTATCACAGGAAAGCTTTTATTGTATCTATCTTTTAAATATGTAATCTGTTTTGTTTTATCACAACCGACTGAGTTTTTGTGAACACACTGAGCACTGGTCATAATCGGATAATATCCATATACTATACAGATAGAATTGATATTGTTTCGCTTATTTATTTCAGAAAAATTAAGTTCAAATGGCACTGTATCAAATGTTACTCCATTATCAAAATACATTTTTTTTGCTAAATCATTGTATGTATATTGATTATGATCAATAATAATTTCTGCATTCTTAAAATATGTTCTTGTCCATTGAAGTTCTTCTGTATTTCTTATTACAAAGCCTTTTATTCCAACATTATTTATCTCACTTATATATTTGTCAAAAAATTCATTAGTATGTTTCCTAAAAATATATGGCAAAGCCAGATAATAATTTTTCCCAGACTGATTTGTAACCAAAATATCCTGTTTGAGTTCTTCTATAAAATTATTTTTATCATATCTGTTAAAATCCACAAATATATCAGTAAACAACTCATATTCCAAAACCTTATTAAGCTGTGCACTATTCATAACACAGGCAATGATTTTGTTTTGATTAAGATCATTTAGACTGAATTTATTTAATTCTGTATTTTCGCATTTATTTCTAAAATTATCACTGACAATATCGTTTAATAAGCCTTGTAATGCTTCGCGTCTTAACTTATTTATTGAACCATTTGGAACAAAAACATTATCATCAATATCACAAAAAATATCAGCAAACAAGAACGGTGTATCTCCTGTTTTGCTTATTCTACGAATAGCATCTTCTTCAGTAAGTGGTGAATTCTTTGCTATTTGAACAGCATCACCTTCGCAAGTAAAACTAAAATCTTTATAATTAACAATTAACTGTGCTGGCTCGTTTATTTTTAATTTCAAAAAACCATATATTTCCAGTTTATTGGGTATTTCATAATCATCTATTGCATTTGAGACAAAGTTTGGCTTTTCGTATGTTATCATATTAGAATCATTATGTTTAAAATAATAATCATTTGTGAAGCCACAGCGATTTCCAAGTTCTTTTATTTTCTTTAAATCCTTGTCTGAAACTGTTTTCATACTGTCAATATATTTTCTATATTGTGCAACGATACCTGTCGCATAGCCGATTTGTTTCATTCTCCCTTCGATTTTTAACGAATAAACACCAGCCTCTTTCAATTCTCTTAAGTGTTCAATTCCGCACATATCTTTCATGCTTAAAATATATGTCTCTTTATCACTTCCAACTTTGTAAGGTAATCGGCATGGTTGTGCACATCTTCCTCTGTTTCCACTTCTTCCACCAAGCAGACTGCTAAACAAACACTGGCCCGAATAAGAATAACACAAAGCACCATGAATAAATGCTTCCAGTTCCATTCCCGTTTCAGAGTGAATTGTCTTCATCTCTTCTATAGTAACCTCTCTGGCCATTACAACTCTTGTTACGTTATATTGTTGTAAAAATTTCACACCTTCTATTCCGGTAATTGTCATCTGTGTACTGGTATGAATTGGCAAATCTGGAAACCAGTTATTAATTGCATACAACGCTCCAAAATCCTGAACCAATACGGCATCCAGTCCTCTTTTATAATACGGTAACAAATAGTCATAAAGCTTACTTATTTCGTCATTTTTGAGCAATGTATTTACTGTTAAATAAACCTTTACTCCTCTTAAATGAGCATAATCTATAGCCTCTAACAATTCTTCTTCATTAAAATTTCCAGCATATGCTCTAGCACCGAACATATCTCCACCAACATAAACGGCATCAGCACCAGCTTCAATAACAGCTTTGAAAATATTAATATTGCCCGCAGGAGCTAAAAGCTCAAAATCTTTATTTCTCATAAAATACCCTCTTAATCGAAAAAAGGAACAGATTTTTCTGTTCCTGAATATTATTTCTTAGTTGTAGATGTTTTTTTACCATCAAGCAAAGTATCTTCAAGTGTAGCCTCAAGTCTGGCTTTGTTTAGAAGCAATTCTTTATTTTCAGCTTCAAGCTCTTTTAAATTTGCTTCAGCAGACTCTGTTTTAATCTGGTTTGAAATCAAATCATGCTTTAAATCATATATTTCTTTTTCTTTAAGCTCTATGTCTCTTTCTAATTTCTCAACCTGAGCTTTAGCTTTAAAATAATCATCAGCAATATTTAACTGAATAAGAGTACCTTTCATATTCATAGGTAAATGTTTATAATCTTCAATTGTATCAAATTCAACAATCTTATTATTTATGTAAGCGGCTACCTTCTGAAGATATTCTTCCCCTTCATATCCGCTAAGTGTATAAACTTTTCCATCAATAACTACTTCAGCGCTTGTTTTCGCAGACATAGTAATTCCTCCAAATTTCTACAATATATAGTACATTATAGCGATATAAAACACATAATGCAATATTTATTCTTTATTCCGTTGCTCTTTCTATTCCAAAATGAGAATATGCAAAATCTGTAGCAACTCTTCCTTTGGGTGTACGATTAATAAAGCCATTCTTGACAAGATAAGGTTCATAAACATCCTCAATTGTTCCGGAGTCTTCCCCAATAGAAGCTGCAAGAGTGTCAAGTCCCACAGGACCACCGTCAAATTTTTCTATAATTGTAAGCAATATATTTCTATCATTTAAATCGAGACCATATTTATCTACTTCAAGTAAGTCTAACGCAAAGCTCGCTACATTATAATCAATATTCCCATCATATTTTACTTCTGCAAAATCCCTTACACGTTTTAGCAGCCTATTGGCAAGACGTGGGGTTCCTCTTGATCGACGAGCCATCTCATACGCTCCTTTTTCATCGATTTCAACATTAAGAACTTTTGCAGAATTAATAATAATCTGCTTTAACTCATCAACCGTATAATATTCCATATGATTTACTACACCAAACCTATCCCTAAGTGGAGCTGACAGCATTCCTGCTCTTGTAGTCGCACCAACAAGAGTAAATTTTGGAAGATTAAATCTAATTGATTTTGCAGATTCGCCTTTTCCAATCATTATATCTATTGCAAAATCCTCCATTGCCGGGTACAAAACCTCTTCAACCTGACGATTTAGGCGATGAATTTCATCTACAAAAAGAATATCTCCCTCTTGAAGTCCGTTTAAAATAGCAGCCATTTCGCCTGGTTTTCCAATTGCAGGTCCGGATGTTATTTTTATTTTTGTCCCCATTTCATTTGCAATAATTCCGGCGATTGTAGTTTTTCCAAGACCAGGAGGTCCATAGAATAACACATGGTCCAAAGCTTCACCACGGTTTTTTGCAGCTTCAATATATACTTTTAAATTTTCTTTTATTTTTTCCTGTCCAATATAATCATCAAAATACAGAGGCCTTAATGATTTTTCAATCTTTAAATCTTCTTCCTGTAATTTTGTTGAAATAACCCTTTTTTCCATTTGATTCACCTATAATTAATCAGAGAGTTGCCATAAATTTAAGTGCAAGACGCAAAACATCTTCCACATCCATTGATTCATTAATCTCTACTTTTGATACGGCTTTTAAACTTTCTGTTGAAGAGTATCCCAAAGCATTGAGTGCCATAACAGCATCATTTTTTACGGTTCCAGTAGTATTATTTTCAATATTCTTTGATATATTTTCACTTTTCTTTTCAAATGCGTCTTCAAGAGAAAATTTATCTTTTAAATCAAGTATGACTCTTGCTGCGGTCTTTGCACCTATTCCAGGTGCCTTAGAAATCGCTTTGGAATCTCCTGATAAAATAGCAAATCGTAAATCATCTGCATTCATTATTGAAAGAATAGCTAATCCACCCTTCGGGCCAATCCCACTTACAGTGATAAGCATCTTAAAAACTTCCAAATCGTCTTTTGTTAAAAAGCCATACAGTATCATAGCATCCTCTCGAATATACAAATATGTATGAACCTTTATTTCTTCGCCGATAGATGGAAGATATTCAAACGAAGTTGCACTAATGTATATAAGATAGCCTATTCCATTTACGTCAATTACAATGCTATCGCTATTTACTTCGGCTAACTCTCCTTTTATATATGAATACATTATATCCTCCTAAAATTCAATATTTGAATTAACTCGCAATATAACCTCTTGTGAAATAATTCCAATAACAAGTCCGGTAATTGCTCCAGCAAATATTAAAACCGGTATATAATAAATTATACTGTATGTTTCTACAATTACTGCAGCGACAATGAGCTGTCCAATATTATGAAAAATACCACCTAACAGACTAATTGATATCGGCTTGAATTTCCCTGTTTTCTTTATTTTATACATAACCGCGAAACTAAGCAAACACCCTGCAAGTGAGTATATTATCGAAAAAACATTTCCAAATAAAAAACCTGATAGAACTGCTCTAAAAAAAGTAACTAAAAGACACTCTGTCGGACCGAAAAAATACAACATAAAAACAATTACTATATTGGTTAGTCCCAGCTTAACACCTGGTATTCCAAAAGAAAACGGAATAAGCGATTCGACATAGCTAAGTATCAAAGCAAGTGCAAGGAACATACCAAGAAAAGATATTTTTTTTGACATAACAATTCCTTAGTTTGAAATAGAATCTAATTCTGATTCATTTTCACCCTCTATTTTTATCACAACTTTATTGGGTAAACAAATAATTGACTCATTTACTAACGATATTTCTTTTTGGTGCACACATATTAAATCAGGACATGATGCCTTAATCATTTTTGCTTTACCATCCGTTATTTTTAATATATTGGTTGTTTTACCAGCCTTATCAGTAATTTCTACTGTACGATTTTCCTCTAGAGAATATGAACCATAAGTATTTCCATCAACGGTAATAACAACATAATTGCCATTATCATTATTTAATAGCTTAAATGCAAAAAATAAAGAAATGGCAACTAATAATACAGTAAGCATCAAAACGAAATCGTTCCTTCCGAAACGTTTATTCATCCGATGCAACCTCTCCTATGTAATAGAATCCTTTACATTCATTAAGAGTAACATTATAAATATTTCCAATCATATCCTTTGTACCTGGAAAATGTACAATAGAATTATTATCAAGCCTTCCTGTAACAAGAAGTGGATTCTGCTCATCCATTTCTTCTGCAAGAACAGGAAGAGTTTTTCCTGTATATTTCTGGGCTTTCTTTGCAGAAATATCCTGAACAACTTTAAGAAGTCTATCAAATCGGTCTTTTATTATTTCTTCAGGAATCTGATCTTCCATAGTCGCAGCTCTTGTTCCAGTACGTTTTGAATAAATAAATGTAAATGCACTATCGTATTCTACTTCTTTTACCACATTAACAGTTTCCTGAAAATCTTCCTCTGTCTCTCCTGGGAAACCTACAATGATATCTGTTGTAAGTGCAATATCCGGAATCTGCTCTCTTAATCGTCTTACTTCATCAAGATATTTTTCTTTATCATAGCTTCTGTTCATGATTTTAAGTATCCTTGAACTTCCTGACTGAAGAGGTAAATGAAGGTGATTACATACTTTATCACATTCCTTCATTGCTATTATCAAATCATCTGATAAGTCCTTCGGATGTGAGGTCATAAATCTTATACGTTTCAGCCCTTCTATTTTATTTACTTCTCTAAGTAAATCAGCAAAACTCATGGGATTCTCAAGGTTTTTACCATAAGAATTTACATTCTGACCTAACAACATTACTTCACATACTCCATCTGCAACTAAGCCTTCTATTTCACGGATAATATCTTTGGCTTCACGACTTCTCTCTCGACCACGTACATAAGGTACAATACAATAGCTACAGAAGTTGTTACAACCAAACATGATATTTACACCTGATTTAAAAGAATATTTTCTCTTAACAGGCAAATCCTCTACTATTTTGTCAGTGTCCTTCCATACATCAATAACCTGAGACTCTGATTCGAAATTATTACACAACAGTTCTGCAAATTTAAATATATTGTGTGTTCCAAATACTATATCTACAAACTTATATTTTTTTCTGATTTTTTCTACCACATCAGGTTCCTGCATCATGCAACCACATAATGCAATTTTCATATCAGGATTTTTCTTTTTGTAGTTTTTTAAATATCCTAGTCTGCCATATACTTTATTGTTGGCATTTTCTCTGACTGTGCAGGTATTATATACTACAATATCTGCATGTTCATCGTCGTTTTCTACATATCCAACATCTTCCAGAATACCTATAAGTTTTTCTGAATCTCTTGCATTCATCTGGCATCCAAAAGTCTTTACATAATATGTCAATTCACAGCCTTTTTCTTCTCTTTTTTTATTAACATATTCTTTTGCTTTTTCAATATATTCATACTGAAGTGTTGCTTCTAAATCTCTCATTTAAAACCTCTTAATTCTATTCGCGAATCTGTCCGCTTCCGTAAATGATATATTTGTAACTTGTTAGTGCTTCAAGCCCCATAGGACCTCTTGCATGTAATTTCTGTGTACTAATTCCAATTTCAGCACCAAATCCAAACTCGTTTCCATCAGAGAATCTTGTTGATGCATTGACATATACACAGGCAGCATCAATTTCATTCAGGAATTTCTGAGCTGAGTCATAATCATTTGTAACAATAGACTCGGAATGTGATGTACTGTATTTATTGATATGATCAATTGCTTCTGAAATATTATCAACCATTTTAACTGACATTATATAATCGAGATATTCTGTACCCCAATCTTCTTTTGAAGCCTTTTTTACATTCTTGCAGTCTTTTAATATTTCCTCAGAGTTTTCATCACATCTAAGCTCTACATTGAATTCTTTTAAAGCTTTATATAATTTTGGTAAGAATTTCTTAGCAATTTTGTGGTGAACCACTATAGATTCGCATGCGTTGCACACACTGATTCGTTGTGTTTTTGCATTTTTAATAATATTAATTGCCATATCTAAATCTGCATCTTTATCAACATAAACATGACAGTTTCCAGTACCTGTCTGAATTACAGGTACAGTTGCATTAGCAATTACTGTATTAATAAGTCCAGCTCCGCCTCTTGGAATAATGAGATCAACATACTTATTCATTCTGATAAACTCATTTGTTGTCTCTCTGTCTGTAGACTCTATCAATGACAAAGCTTCTTCTGGAACACTATTTTCAACTAAAGCAAGCTTTAAAGCTTTTACAATCTCTTTATTTGAATTAATTGCATCACTTCCGCCTTTTAAAATTGCGCAGTTACCAGTTTTAAAGCAAAGACCGAAAGCATCAGAAGTAACATTTGGTCTGGCCTCATAAATAATACCAATAACACCAATGGCTACTCTTCTTTTACCAATAATTAATCCGTTTGGACGTTTTGACATAGACATAACTTCACCGATTGGATCATTCAATTTAGCTATCTGTCTAAGTCCATCAGCCATATCTGCTAAACGGTCGTGATTGAGTGTTAATCGGTCAATCATACTGGCCTTCACATCATTTTCTTTAGCATTAAAAATATCTTTTTGATTTGCAGCTAGAATTTTTTCTTCTGATTCCATTAATTTATCAGCAGCATCTTGTAAAACCTTATTCTTTACGTCTGTATCAAGCATACCGATTTTAATTCTAACATCATGAGAACTTTTACATAATTTTTCTAATTTTGACATTTAAATCACAACCTCTCTCTTTTCACTAATAAATCCTTTAAGTAATACATCAAATTCATCATCCTGCCAACGATGAAGCATTTGAAAATCATACCCTACTCCGTATGTATATATCTTCGAACGCATAGATAAATATCGGTCATAATAACCTTTCCCATAACCAATTCTCTGTCCGCCATCTGAAAACGCTAGGCCAGGAACGAACATTATTGCATTGGAAAAGCCATCTTGTAGTTTTTCAAGTTTTTCCGATGGTTCCATTATACCAAATTGACCGATTTCAAAATCATCAAAAGAGTTTATCTTGAAAAAATCCATATCATTATTAAATACTTTTGGATAATAAACATCTTTTTGATTACTAAGCAAGTACTCTGCAAGATTTGTTAAATCTACCTCCTGGTTTATGGAAGAATAAAGCAAAAATTTAGAATAGCTTTGATATTTTTCTTTTGATAATAGCTGTATTATTTTATTACATATTTCAACACTTAGGTTATATGCCATCGTATTATCCATATTATTTCTTTTTTGTTTTAATGCTTTACGAATTTCTCTTTTGCTTTCCATATTTTTCGCCCAAATTTTCTACAGAACCATCTTCATTAACCATATCAATATTATTTAATTGATTTCTGATATTTCCTCTTACATTCGCAATAAATTCTTTTCTAAGGAGATCCTGCTCCTTTTTTTCTGATTCCGTTAAGCCTTCAGCTTTTGATTTTTTATATAATTCATTTATTCTAGCAATTTTTTCATCAGTCATTATCCGATACTCTCCAAAATATAATTTGCTAATACAAAATTGTTGTTCTTAGATTTCTTAAATAAAGTTCCAATATAATCATCGTTCATTATATCATACAAAATGTTTATATCAGAGCCATTTGCAATTATCATATCGATTCCAGAATATGTAGCGATTTTCGCAGCAGTAAGCTTTGTAGACATACCACCTGTTCCAACATTACTTCCAGCAGATTCTTTTGCCATTCCAAAAATTGACTCATCAATTTGTTCTACTACTTTTATTAGTTTGGCATCTGAATTCTGTCTTGGATCATCAGTAAACAGACCATCAATATCTGATAACAAAATAAGTAAATCAGCTTTTGTAAGTGATGCAACAATTGCAGATAACGTATCATTATCACCAAACTGCATTTCATAGGTACTTACAGTATCATTTTCATTTACAATTGGAACAACACCAAGATTAAAAAGCTCCTCAAATGTATTAGTAGCATTTTCTCTTGAAACTGGATTGATAATAGTATTTTTTGTCATCAGCACCTGTCCTGAGTTCTGGTTATATTCATTGAAAAGCTTCTGATATATCATCATAAGTCTTCCCTGTCCAACTGCAGCACACGCCTGCTTTGTTGAAATATCTGTTGGTCTTTCTTTTATGCCTATTACATCACGCCCAACAGCTATGGCTCCAGAACTTACAAGGCATACATCAACTCCGGAATTTCTTAAATCACATATAGCTCTGACTAAATGCTCAAGTTTATGAAAATTTAAACTTCCTGTCTCCTCGTGAGTTAATGAAGATGACCCGATTTTTATTACCACTCTCTTATATTCTTTAAAATTACTCATTCCTATTCATTTCCTATACATATTTTTTTACACACTTATTTACTCTACCATAAAACGAAAAAAAACACAAAAAAATTTATGAATTCTTGTTTTGATTATTTTGTTGTGCTAATGTTTTATATGACAAATAAAAAAGGAAGCGATATGAATGAATAAAAAAATCTCAACGATGATGATTGTGTTATTAATTGTTTCCATTCTTACCGGGTGTTCAGATTCAGGTGCAAATACAGTTTCAAAATCAGGGTTTTATTTTGACACCGTCATCACCATAACTCTATATGATACGGAAAACGAGACCTACATAAATGATTGTTTTGAATTGGCAGAAAAATATGAAAACATGTTCTCTAACACAATAGACACAAGTGATATTTCAAAAATAAATGCAAATGCCGGTCAAAATGCAGTGACTGTATCAGATGAGACAATTGAAATAATTGAAAAATCAATATATTATTCTAAGCTTAGCGACGGTTCATTAGATATTACAATTGGAAAGCTCTCTGATTTATGGAATTTCTCTGAGATAGCCAAAAATATTGATAATGATGAGAATGAAACTGAAGCATCAGTAATTCCACCCGAAGATGATATAATTCAGGCCCTTGATACTGTTGATTATACTGGAATTACTATTTCTGGTAATGATGTAATGCTTCAAAATCCAAATACCAAGCTTGATTTAGGAGCAATAGCTAAAGGATATATTGCTGACAAAATGAAAGAATATCTTAATAGCAAAAATGTAAAATCAGGAATAATTAATTTAGGTGGAAATGTTCTTACAATTGGCAAGAAAAATGATAATTCAGATTATACTGTTGGTATTCAGAAACCTTTTGATGAGCAAGGATCTACAATAGCTAAACTAAAAATAAGTGATAAATCGGTTGTCACCTCTGGAATAGATCAAAGATTCTATAAGGTTGATGGAAAAATATACCATCACATACTTGATACTAAAACCGGTTATCCAGTAGAAAATGATCTTCTTTCTGTCACTATTATTTCAGACTCCTCATGCGACGGAGATGCATTAAGTACAACATGTTATTCCCTTGGTAAAGAAAAAGGGATGGAATTAATTGAAAACCTGGATAATGTAGAAGCTGTATTTATAACAGATAAATATGAAATAATTAAGTCAAGCGGAGCTGAAATCGAATAAAATAATGCATAAATTAGGGGCTAACCAATTGGTTAGCCCTGTCTATAATAATATAGCTCTATAAAATAATCTTCTTTGGACATTTCTCAGCACATATTCCGCAACCAGTACATTTTTCCTGATCAATATATGCTACATTGTCAATTACATGAACTGCATCTGAAGGACAATTTTTCTCACATAAGTGACATCCAATGCATCCAACTGAGCAGGCATTCATTACATCTTTTCCCTTGTCCTTTGAATTACATTTAACAAGATGTGCTGCATTTATTGGAACAAGTTCAATAAGCTTCTTTGGACAAGCTGCTACGCATTTTCCACATGCTTTACACGTAGCAGGATCAACCTTTGCAATTCCATCAACAATATGAATTGAATCAAACGGACAGGCTTTAACACAACTTCCAAATCCCATACATCCATAATCACATGTCTTTGGCCCACCAGCTGGTACAAATGCCATTGCTGTGCAATCCTTAACACCTGAATAATCATATGAAACTTTCGCTTTTTCACATGTTCCGGCACATTTTACAAATGCAACCTTCTTCTCACCGGAAGTAGCCTCTACTCCCATTATTTTTCCAACTTGATTTGCTACAGGTTCACCTCCAACCGGACATTGTCCAACAGGTGCTTCACCCTTTGCAATTGCAGCTGCAAGGCCGGCACAACCGGCATATCCACAACCACCACAGTTATTTCCAGGCAACACCTCAAGAATAGCTTCTTCTTTTGGGTCAACTTCAACCTTGAATTTTTCACCTGATATTCCGAGGAAAAATCCAAGAATAATACCAACGATGCCTACTACTAAAGCTGCTATTAAAATTGCAGTAATATTCATATTCTATTTCCTCCCATCCTATACAGAAACCATTCCAGAGAATCCCATGAACGCAATAGCCATTAGACAAGCTGTCAAAAGTACGATTGCTGTTCCCTGAAAAGGTTTTGGAATATCATTGTATTCAATTTTTTCTCTGATTCCAGCCATCAGAACAATTGCTATAAAGAATCCAACAGCTGTAGCAATTCCAAATACAACACTCTCTACAAATGAATAGCCTTTTGTTACACTGTTTAATGCCACACCAAGTACAGCACAGTTTGTTGTAATAAGTGGAAGGAATACTCCAAGTGATTCATAAAGAGGAGGCATAACCTTCTTTAAGAACATCTCAACAAACTGAACAAGTGATGCAATTACAAGAATAAACACAATTGTCTGAAGATATGCTAAATCAAGCGGTGCTAATACAAGTCTGTAAATTCCCTGTGTAACAATTGTTGCAATTGTAATTACAAATATTACTGCACCCCCCATTCCAGCAGCAGTTTTTGTATTCTTAGATACACCAAGGAATGGACAAATACCGAGGAACTGACTAAGTACAACGTTGTTTACAATCGCATATGCAACTGCGATTAATAATAATTTTCCCATTACTCATCCCCTCCTTTTTCTTCTTTTTTAGTTTCATTTAATTCAGCTTTTGCAGCTGATGCACAAGACATTCCACAATGTGCACAATCTCCTGCAAGACATCCACTTGGCTCGGCAAGCGGTGTTCCGTTATCTTCCATTTTCTTTCTGATAATATTCATTCCGGCAACAAGAAAAGCTAATACAAGAAAAGCTCCTGGTGCAAGTACGAAGATTGTAACAGGTGTAAACCATTCACCAAAAATTTCAATATCAAATGCTTTTCCACTTCCAAGAATCTCACGAATGAGACCAATAATTGTAAGACCAATTGTAAAACCAAATCCCATTCCAAGTCCGTCAAAAATTGATTCAACCGGTTTATTCTTTGAAGCATAGCTTTCTGCTCTACCAAGAATAATACAGTTAACAACGATAAGCGGAATATACACTCCTAATGAAGATGACAAGCTTGGCACAAACGCTTTCATAAGGAAATCAACTACTGTAACAAGAGAAGCAACAATAACAATATAAGCTGGCATTCTCACACCATTTGGAATTATTTTTCTAAATAAAGAAATAAGCAAGTTGGAGCAAACCAATACTATTGTTGTTGAAAGTCCCATTCCAAGTCCATTAATTGCTGATGAAGTAACTGCTAAAGTAGGACACATTCCAAGCATAAGGACAAATGTTGGATTTTCTTTAATTATACCGTTGTATAAACGTTCTACATATTTATTCATTACTTGTCACCTCCTTGCAAATATTCCTGGAAGTATAAAATAGCCGAATTACATCCATTTGCTATAGCCTTCGATGTAATTGTAGAAGCTGTAATTGCTTCTATTTCGTCATCTGAAGAAGGTTTGCTTTTTATCACATTAAACTTATCAACATTTTTATTATTAAATTGTGACGAGAACTCTTTCTCTGTAGCTTTCATACCAAGTCCAGGAGTCTCAGCAATAGATGTGATTGAATAGCCGTTTACAGTTCCATCATTTTTAATTCCAACAGAAAAAGTGATATTTCCCTGACTACCATCCTTGGCAGTTACAGTAATTACATACCCAATAACGTCTCCATTTTTATCAAAGGCTGTCTGAATGTTGTCAATTGTATCGCTATATCCTTCTTTTTCAAGGAACTTACTTGCTTCGTCTGAATCAAATTCATATGCTTTAAAAGAATCAGCATCCTTAAATACTTCCTTGTAGGAAGCTTCTGCGGCTTCTTTATTTGCTTTATCAATTGGCTTTTTTGTGATGTCGTATACAAAACCTAAGGCAAGGCCAAGTACCAGAGTAAAAGCCATAAGAATTAAGGCATCGTGTACTATTCGTTTATTCATTCTTCTTTGCCTCCTTTACCATTCCAAATGCTCTAGGCACTGTGAATTTTTCAATGATTGGTACCAGGATATTGCTTAAAATGATAGCGAAAGAAACACCTTCTGCATTTGCACCGAAGCAACGGAATATACCAGTTAATAGTCCACAACAAATACCAAAAATAATCTGTCCTTTTGGTGTAATTGGGGATGTTACATAATCTGTTGCCATAAAGAATGCTCCAAGCATAAGTCCACCGCCACATAATTCTGCGACAACATAAGAGATATCAAATCTTTGTGCTCCAAAAATGAACATAAATATTGCAAATGTGATTATGTATGAAAATGGAATTTTCAAATCAATTATATTAAACCAAATAAGAATAATTGCTCCAAGTAAAATTGCAATAACAGATGTCTCTCCGATTGTACCAGCGATATTACCGATAAACATGTCTTTGACATTTACACTGGCAAGACCTTCATTTTTAATCAATGATAAAGGTGTTGCTCCAGTGTAGACATCTACTCCATTTTTAGTAACATCGTAATTTACCATGTACTCTGAAAATGAGAATAAAAGGAAACATCTAGCAGCAAGCGCAGGATTCATGAAGTTCTGTCCTAGACCTCCGAACAGACATTTAACAACAATTATTGCGAAAACACCTCCCACAATTGGCTGCCACCATGGAATACCTACAGGAAGATTTAACGCCAATAGTAATCCTGTTACAACTGCACTTAAATCATCAATAGTGTTTTTCTTTTTCACGATAAGATTAAATAAATACTCTGAAATCACACATGTAGCAATTGTGATACATATTATCATTAACGCTCTTATACCAAAATTATAAATTCCGAATAAAGTAGCTGGCATAAGCGCAATAATAACCAACAGCATTATCTTGCTTGTTGAATCGTTAGAACGTACATGTGGTGAAGATGATACTTTAAATAAATCACTCACTTTTATCCACCTCTTTCTTATTTACTTGCCTGTTTTCTTTTTTCTGCTAAAACAAGCTTCTTCATAGTCTTAATCGGTTGAGCAACCTGTCTTCTTGATGGACATGCAAATGTACAACTTCCACATTCGATACATTCTA
Source organism: Agathobacter sp. (assembly GCA_045122195.1). GTDB lineage: Bacteria > Bacillota > Clostridia > Lachnospirales > Lachnospiraceae > Roseburia. Next base: position 29,965 of record JBGVHH010000037.1, on the reverse strand, counting down.
GGCCATGCCACTCTTCAAATTCTTTCATCAAGCCATTTGTTCCAAATTTTGCAAGTCTGCTTGGAATCAGGTTCTCTGGACATGCTGTTACACATCTACCACAGTTTATACATGCAACAGGTTCAAAAGCAGCTACCTCATCTTTTGTAAAACAAAGAATAGATGAGGAAGTCTTCGTAGTTGGAATATCAAGGCTAAACATGGCAAAGCCCATCATCGGACCACCCGAAATAATCTTTTCAGGATTTTCTTTAAATCCACCAGCTGCATCAATTAGTTCCTGATATGAAGTTCCAATACTATATAAAATATTAGAAGGTTCTGATACAGCATCACCTGTCACTGTAGAAATTCGCTTTAATACAGGAATACCAAGCTTTACAGCATTGTAAATTGCAATAATAGTCTCGACATTATCAACAATACATCCTGCATCTGCTGGAAGCATTTTAGAATTAATCGCTCTTCCTGTCGTTGCATAAATCAGCTGACGCTCTCCACCCTGAGGATATTTAGTCTTAAGAGGACATACCTCAATTCTAGGCTCATTTTCTGTTAATTGTGTAAGCTTTTCAATGCAATCCATCTTGTTATCTTCAATGCCAAGAATACCTTTTGCATTGTCAAACAGCTGAAGCATTATCTTCATTCCTTCGATTAATTCTTCAGGATTTTCAAGCATACGTCTATAGTCAGAAGTAAGATATGGCTCACATTCCGCACAGTTTGCAATTACATATTCAATTTTATCTGGTTCCTTTGGAGATAATTTGACATGAGTCGGAAATCCAGCTCCACCCATTCCGACAACACCCGCCGATTTGACTTTATCAATAATCTCTTCCTTGGATAGCTTTGTGACATCCTCTGTTGAAACATAATCAACTTCTTTAAATTCCCCATCATTTTCAATAACGATAGAATTTACCATATCACCTGTCGCAACACGACGTTTTTCGATTTTCTTTACAGTACCTGATACAGAAGAAAAAATCGGTGATGATACAAATCCGCCTGCTTCTGCTATCATCTGCCCCTTTAATACAGTGTCACCTACTGCAACTATAGGATTTGCTGGTGCTCCTATGTGTTGCGATAATGGATACACCATATCGCCTTTGGGTAAAACTTCTTTAATTGGAGAATCCTTTGACAGTTCTTTTCCGTCATATGGATGTACACCACCAGTAAACGTTCTTAAACCCATTTTTCGTGCCCCTCTTTCATAATAAAATAAATCAATTATATTATCTATTTTGATTCTCATTACTATTATATCACTTATTATTTTTAGTTAAATGGTATATTTTGTACTTTTTTTAAAACTTTATGTTATAATAAATTCACAAAACATCTAGTGGAGAATAAATATATGAAAAGTACTCATAAAGAAGAATTATATATAAAAAAAGAACCAATTTCTGATGTTTATTTTGATGATAAATCAATTTTTTTCGATATAGAAACTACAGGCTTCTCCCCTAACAAATCAAACGTGTACATGATTGGATGTGCAAGAAAGAAAGGCAAGTATGTATGTATAGATCAGTTTTTTGCTGAAAAACCATCAGAAGAAAAATTGATTATTTCAGCTTTTATAGAGATATTGAAGGAATATGATACAATCATATCCTTCAACGGAGTTGGATTTGATATTCCTTTTCTAAAGGCTAAATGTGATAAATACTCCATCAAAGAAAACTTTAAAAAATATAATTATCTGGATATTTTTAAAACAATTACACCTATTAAAAATTTACTAAAACTGCCTAATTACAAACAAAAAAGCATCGAAAAATTTTTAGGGCTTCTTCGAGATGATAAATTCAGTGGCGGAGAACTAATTAATTTCTACTATGACTATGTAAATTTATCGAATTCTTCGGATTCCAAAAAAGATGAACTTTTACAGATATTATATTTACATAATTATGAAGACGTAATTGGAATGATGGAGTTGTTGCCAATTTTATCATATATCGAAGTATTAAATGGTCAATTCTCTATTTCTCAGACTGAAGTATCTCCATTTAAAGCTTTCGATCAAACAGTACGCAACGAACTAATAATAACATTAGTAAATGATTTCTACATTCCAAAGAGAGTTACATATAAAGATAATGATTTTTATATTTCGATGAACAAAGATAAAACAATTATCAGAACTCCTGTTATTGCAGATGAACTTAAGTACTTTTATCCAAATTATAAGGATTACTACTATTTACCTGCTGAAGATATGGCTGTTCACAAAAGTGTAGCGACATTTGTAGACAATGATTATAGAGAAAAATGTAAAGCAAATAACTGCTACATCAAAAAAAATAGTGAATTTATTATCCAATATTCTGAAATCATGAAACCGGAATTTAAAAAAGAACATAAAAGTAAATGTTCATATTTTGAGCTTACAGAAGATTTTTATTCATCTGATATAATGCTTCGAAGATACGTTGAACATATTATTAATCATATTTTTCCATTAAAAAATGGGTAATCATCTAAGTGATTACCCATTTTAATTTATTCCGGCTTTTCAAAATAAAAACTACTCATTCTATTAAAACCAATAGCTTTGTATTTTGAAATCTGTTCAGTGCTTCCGATAAATAAAACACCTTTTTTCTTTAGGGATTCAAAAAAGTTAGTATAAATCATATCTTTTGCTTCATCAGTGAAATAAATAACTACATTTCTACATAAAATCAAGTCATAGTCTTTAGGATAAGGATCTTTTAATAGATTATGTTCTTTAAAAGTAACACATCTTTTTATTTCATCAGAAATCTGATATGAATTACCAACTTTTGTAAAATATTTTTTCTTTAGATCATCAGGAACTCCAGCAATAGATTTTTCGTTATAAAGTCCAACTTTTGCGTGAGCAATTACCTGTTTATCAATATCGGTTGCCAAAATCTGAATATCTGAAAGAGGAACATGTTTTGAAAATGCCATAGCCAAAGAATATGGTTCATCCCCTGTTGAGCATGCTGCACTCCATATTTTAAATGGTTTTCTTTGTTCTTTTATTAGCTTTGGAATAACAGTTTGATCCATAAGCTTCCACTGATCAGGATTGCGATAGAACTCTGATACATTAATAGTCAAGAAATTAACAAACTGTTCAAATTTCTCTTTATCAGTAGAAATCATCTTTGTAAATTCCTCATACGACTTCGCTCCATTTTTAGTAGCTAAAGTATCTATTCTACGTCGCATCTGCTTTTCTTTATAAAAGTTCAAATCAATTCTTGTAAGTTTGTAAACGTCTTTTTTGAATTCTTCATATTTATCAAACATATAAAACCCTCCTATAGTAAAATAGTCCTATCCCCATAGGTTTAAAAATAGGGAACTGTCAAATGACAGCTCCCAAATAATTACTCATTGTCTGAAGCTACTTCATCAATATTCACATCTGAAACTTCGTCTTCTTCGTCTGACTCAAATAAAGCTTTAATACTTAAACTAATTTTTTTCTCGTCTTCGTTGAACTCAACAACTTTTGCTTCAACTTCCTGACCTACTTTTAATACATCAGATGGTTTCTCAACATGATCTTTTGAAATCTGAGAAACGTGAAGTAATGCATCTACTCCTGGAGCTAACTCTACGAACGCCCCAAAATCTGTCATTCTAGCAACTTTACCAGAAACTACATTTCCTGTAGCGAATTTTTCTGAAGCACCATTCCAAGGATTCTCATCATCAAATTTCATTGAAAGAGCAATCTTTGTCTCATTAATGCTCTTAATAAATACCTTAACTGTCTGACCAACAGTAAACACTTTCTTAGGATTCTCAACTCTGCCCCAAGACATCTCTGAGATGTGAAGTAATCCATCAACTCCACCAAGGTCGATAAATGCACCGAAGTCTGTTACATTCTTAACAACACCATCTACAACATCGCCCTCTTTAATTTTTGCAAGAAGTTCTTCCTGCTGTGCAGCTCTTTCTGCTACAAGTAATGTTTTTCTGTTTCCAATAATACGTCTCTTTCTTGGATCAAATTCTGTTATTACAAACTGAATTTCCTGATCCTTAAATTTTGAAAGATCTTTTTCAAATGTATCTGATACAAGACTTGCAGGGATAAATACTCTAGTCTCATCAACATTAACACATACACCACCAGCTAAAACTTGTGATACTTTTGCTGTTAATACTTCCTGATTCTCGAAAGCTTCCTCAAGTCTCTTGCTTCCTTTTTCAGCAGCAAGACGTTTGTAAGAAAGGATAACCTGTCCTTCGCCATCGTTTAATTTAATGACTTTTGCTTCCATTGTATCTCCAACCTTTACAACAGTTGTAAGATCAACATTTGGCTCGTTAGTATACTCATTGCGTGTTATGATTCCGTCTGATTTATATCCAATATTCAAGAATATCTCGTCAGGTTTAACATCAATAACTGTACCTTCAACCACTTCTCCATTTCTTATAGTTTTAAAAGATTCTTCCAGCATTTGTTCAAAGCTCATTTCTGACATTCTTTGAAACCTCCTCAATGATATTATTTGGGGTCGATGCCCCTGCTGTAATACCTACGTTATTGATTGACCTGATTTTGTTATAATCCATTTCGTCACTTGTTTGTATATAGTAAGTATTTTTGCATTCGTTATTACATATTTCAAATAGCTTCTGTGTATTAGAACTGTTCTTATCACCAATGACTATCATTGCATCAGATTGACTGGCTATTGTTCTTGCTTCAGTCTGTCTTTCCTCAGTTGCATTACAGATTGTATTTAAAACAATTATATCATAACCTTTTTGACTGATAATTTCAACTATATCTTGAAATTTATTGTAGTTAAATGTCGTTTGTGATACAATACATACTTTTTTTCCGGATTCAATTGAAAAGTTCTGTGCCTGCTCAAAATCACTTACAATGGAAACCTCTTCATTTTCTCTTACCCAGCCTTTAATTCCACATACTTCCGGGTGCGTTGGACTTCCAACAATTACTATATGACATCCGTCATTGCTATATTGTTCTACATATTTGTGTATTTTTAATACAAAAGGACAGGTCGCATTCAAGATTTTAAATCCTGAATCAAGTATTCTGTCATATTCCTTTTTGCTGATACCATGAGAACGAATAACAATAACACCTTTCTCATAGTTATCCAAATCATCAAGGTTATCAATAACAGTAACACCTTTGCTAACCATGTCTTTAACAACCTCATCATTATGAATGATTGGGCCATAAGTATAAATAGGCAGGTTTTCTTCATCTATGGCTGAATATACCATGTTAACGGCTCTTTTTACACCAAAACAAAATCCAGCACTCTTAGCAATTGTTAAATTCATCTTTATTTTGCCCCATTAATAATTTTCTTCATCTCAGAAACAACACCCTCTATATCCATATAAGACGAATCAAGCAAAACTGCATCATCTGCAATTTTTAAAGGTGATGTTTCTCGATTCATATCTCTTTCATCTCTTTCAATGATATCTTTTTCAATTTCATCAATATCACATTCAATGCCTTTTTCAACTAACTCTTTAAATCTTCTTTCAGCTCTTACCTTAGAACTTGCAGTGAGGAAAATTTTCACATTAGCATCTGGAAGCACAACAGTACCAATATCTCTTCCATCCATTACTACATTTTCCTTTTTTGCCAATGCTCTTTGCAAATCAACAAGCTTTTCTCTTACAACTGGATAAATACTTGTTGCAGAAGCCATGTTTCCAACTTCTTCGTTTCTTATAAATGCTGTGATATTTTCATTATTCAGCAAAACCTGCTGTTCTCCATCTTTATATGAAATAGATATATCAACATTTTTACAAGAATCTGAAATAGCCTCAACATCCTCTGCTTTAATACTATTCTGTAAAAAATAATAAGCAAAGGCACGGTACATAGCACCAGTATCCACATAAATATATCCCAAATCCTTTGCTAATTTTTTAGCTATTGTACTTTTTCCAGCCCCTGCTGGACCATCTATTGCTATATTAAAACTCATTTTATCTCCTATCTGATACTTAGCCCTGCCAAGTATCCTGTTGACCATGCAATTTGTAAATTATATCCTCCAGTTAGTGCATCAATATCAAGCACTTCTCCGGCAAAATAAAGATTTTCAACTACTTTTGATTCCATCGTAGATGGATTTATATCTTTTACACTAATACCACCTTTTGTAATAATCGCCTCATTCCATCCTCTAGGTCCATCAAGTGTAATTGGCAAATTTTTGATTAATTTCAAAAGTTTCATCCTCTCTTCTTTTGAAATTTCATTTACTTTCTTATCTGGATTTATCTCAGATAATTCTATTATTACAGGCAATAATTTTGCAGGTAAAAGCTTATTGATAGAATTTTTAAATTGCTTGTTTTTAGCATCATCAAATTCTCTTAATATTCTTTTATCCAGTGTATCTTCATCAAGTGCTGGCTTTAAATCAATATATAAATTTAATGGTTTATTTATCGATTTTTGCTTTATAGTTGCGCTTGCTGATAAAATCATCGGACCACTAACGCCAAAATGCGTAAAAAGCATTTCCCCAAAATCTGAGTATATCATTTTATTGTTGTCAAATATTGAAATAGCTGTATTTTTAAGTGCCAGACCCTGAAGTTTTGGTACCCACTTTTCTTTTACATTAAAGGGAACCAGTGAAGGTGTACAGTCTGTGACAGCATGACCTGTTTCTTCTGCAAATTTGTATCCGTCTCCAGTTGAACCAGTTGATGGATACGATAAACCACCAGTAGCAATTATTAAAGAATCTGCACTCATGAATGTATTGTCAGATAAAACAACCTCCCAGCTGTTTTCAGTCGTGCCCTCTTGAAATCGTATTTTTTTCACTTCAGTGTTTAGCATTATTTTTACATTTTTTTGTTTTAATACTTTTTGCAATGTACTAATCACATCTGAAGAATGGTCAGAAACTGGGAATACTCTATTCCCTCTTTCGATTTTTGTTGCCATACCATGTGTTTCAAAAAAATCAATAACCTGATTGTTATCAAATGTATAAAATGCACTATAGAGAAATTTTTCATTGGTTCTGACGTTGCTAAACAAATCTTCAATATCACAAGCATTTGTAACGTTACAACGTCCCTTTCCAGTAATATATATTTTCTTGCCAAGCTTTTCGTTTTTTTCTATCAAAGTGACAACATGTCCACACAAGGATGCTGAGTATGCAGCCATCATACCAGCAGCTCCACCACCTATTACTATTACATTACTCATTTATGAATCCTCTAATTTTGCATAATGTACCTTAATTGAGTCATCCACATAATCAATTTCATCATTTTCATAAACTTGATATTCATTCCAGATGTCTTCTAGTTCAGTAAGTGTCTGTGCAACAGTTTTTTGCTTTTTCATACACAAAGCAACAATGAGAGCATTAATAACCGATAGTGGGGCAACTAATGAATCTACAATTGATGCCATATCACTGTCTGCAATCAGATTACATGACGAATAAAGATTCATAGGTGAATGAATACTATCAGTAATCGTAATTACTTTTGCACTTCTATTATTTGCAAACTCCAATGCTTTTAATGTTCTCATAGAATATCTTGGAAAACTAATTCCAATAATAACATCATCTTTACCAATTCTTACCATCTGTTCAAAAAGCTCACTTGCACTGTTCGTTGTAAGAAGACATACATCATCGAACATCAAATTAAGATAAAATGCCAGAAAATTTGCCAACGGAGCACAACTTCTGATTCCAACTATATATATTTTTTTTGCATTCAAAATTGTATCAACTGCTAAATCAAATGCGTTGACATCAATTTTTTCCAAAGTAGTTTTAATTTTGTCTGCATCTGACTGTAATACAGTCTCAAGTATCTTTGACTGACTGATTCTTCCGTAGGTGACTTCCATTCTTTGAACAGAATTAAGCTTATTTCTTACTAATTCCTCTAATGCTCTCTGAAAATCAGGATAACCTTTATATCCAAGAGATGTAGCAAATCTTACTACTGTTGATTCTGAAATTCCAACAGTTTCACCCATTTTTGCCGCAGTTAAAAAAACAGCCTTGTCATAGTTATCAGTAATGTAAGTAGCTAATAGCTTATGACCTTTACTCATAGAACTATAGTTGTTATTAATTCTATTTAATAAATCATTAGTATTTGACATTTTTATGCTCCTAATTCAATAATCACAAAAAAGAATTTTTAAGGAAAACCTTAAAAATTCTTTTTTATTATAGCAAAATATTTTGTTTTTTTAAAGCTTTAATTAAACTGGATATGCCTGATTCTTTGTATCTGCAAGATTAGCATCTACTCCAGTCTGCTGTGCTTCTCTATATTTAAAGTAATCAGTTGCAACCTGTGGGAACAATGCATATGAAAGAACATCCTCATCCTGCTGTTTGTACTGTTTCATCTCTGCTTCAATCTTGTCAAGCTCTGGCTCTAAAAGGTCTGCTGGACGACAAGTAATAGCATTTTTTGCATCCTCACCAAGAACTTTTTCTACGACTTCTGGATTGAATGGTTTTACAGTCTGGCCATATTTTCCGAGAAGAATATCCTTTGTCTCTTTTGTAGCAACTTTGTATCTTTCTCCCATAAGAACATTAAATACAGCCTGTGTACCAACAATCTGAGAAGAAGGTGTTACAAGAGGTGGTTCTCCAAGATCTTTACGCACCCTTGGAACCTCTTTTAAAACTTCATCATATTTATCTTCGGCACCCTGCTCTTTAAGCTGAGAAACAAGGTTTGAAAGCATTCCACCAGGAACCTGATATTTAAGAGTCTGGATATTAACTCCAAGCACCTTAGGATTAAGAAGTCCTGATTTAAGAGCCTCTTCACGAATTGGCTGGAAGTAATCACAGATTTCTGTAAGTAAGTTAAGATCAAGACCTGTATCGAATTCTGTTCCTTCAAAAGCTTTAACCATAACTTCTGTTGCAGGCTGTGATGTTCCAAGAGCAAGTGGTGACATTGCTGTATCGATAATATCACATCCAGCTTCAACAGCCTTCATGTATGTCATAGAAGCAACACCTGATGTATAGTGTGTATGAAGCTCGATTGGTAATGTTGTTGAATCCTTTAATGCCTCAACAAGCTCTGTTGCTTTTGTAGGAACTAAAAGACCAGCCATATCCTTGATACAAAGTGAATTTGCACCCATATCTTCGATTCTCTTTGCCATATCCATCCAGTAATCAAGTGTATATGCATCACCAAGTGTATATGATAGGGCAACCTGTGCATGTCCATTCTCTTTGTTACAAGCAGTTACTGCTGTCTGTAAGTTTCTGATATCATTCAAACAATCGAAAATACGAATAATATCAATACCGTTTGCAATTGATTTCTGTACGAAATACTCAACTACATCATCAGCGTATGGACGATATCCAAGGATATTCTGTCCACGGAAAAGCATCTGAAGTTTTGTATTTTTAAATCCATCTCTTAATTTTCTAAGACGATCCCATGGATCTTCTTTTAAGAATCGAAGTGAAGCATCAAATGTAGCTCCTCCCCAGCACTCTACTGCATGATATCCAACCTTATCCATTTTCTCAATGATTGGAAGCATTTCTTCTGTTGTCATACGTGTTGCAATTAATGACTGATGAGCATCACGAAGAACAGTTTCTGTTATTTTTAATGGTTTCTTTACCACTTCTGACATGATTAATCCTCCTTTTAAATTCCAAATATAGCCATGAAGCATCCAGCGGCTACGGCAGTTCCAATAACACCGGCAACGTTAGGTCCCATTGCATGCATAAGAAGGAAGTTTGTTGGATCTTCTTCTGCACCAACCTTCTGAGAAACACGTGCTGCCATTGGAACAGCGGAAACTCCGGCTGATCCGATAAGTGGATTGATCTTGCCTTTTGTGATTAAACATAATAATTTTCCGAAAAGTACACCAGCAGCTGTTCCTACCATAAAGGCAACAAGTCCAAGTACTACAATCTTAATTGTGCTAACGTTTAAGAATGTTTCAGCACTTGTTGTAGCTCCAACTGATGTTCCAAGTAAGATAACTACGATATACATAAGCGCATTACTAGCTGTCTCCTGAAGCTGACGAACAACACCAGACTCACGGAAAAGGTTTCCAAGCATAAGCATACCAACAAGTGGAGCTGTTGTTGGAAGTAATAAACAAACTACTATAGTAACAACAATTGGGAATAAAATCTTCTCAAGTTTACTAACAGGGCGAAGATTTCCCATCTTAATTTGACGCTCTTTCTTTGTTGTAAGAGCTTTCATAATTGGTGGCTGAATAATTGGAACTAACGCCATATATGAATATGCGGCAACCGCAATTGGTCCCATAAGACCTGTTTGTCCCAACTTTCCAGCAAGGAAAATTGATGTTGGTCCATCAGCTCCACCAATGATAGAAACTGCAGCAGCAGCTTTATCATTAAATCCAAGAATAATTGCAAGGAAATAAGCTGAGAAAATACCAAACTGTGCAGCTGCTCCTAACAAGAAACTGATTGGATTTGCAATTAATGGTCCAAAGTCAGTCATAGCACCAACACCAAGGAAAATAAGTGATGGTAAAATTGACCACTCGTCTAACTGATAAAAATAATATAATAATCCACCTACACCATTGCTTGAATGTTCTGGACTAACAATAATATCTGGATAGATATTTACCAAAAGCATACCAAAAGCAATTGGAACTAATAACAAAGGCTCAAATCCTTTTTTAATTGCTAAAAACAGGAAAAAACATGCTACAGCTATCATAACATAGTTTCCAACTGTTAAATTAAAGAAGGCAGTCTGATGTAGGAGGTTTGAAAGTGTTTCACCTACGTAACTCAAATTATTATACCTCCTAAAATTAGTTTAATGTAGCAAGTAATGCACCTGACTCAACAGCATCTCCAACAGCAACATCGATACTAGCAACTGTTCCATCTTCAGGAGCAACAACAGGTGTCTCCATCTTCATAATCTCAAGTACTAATACTGTATCACCTTTTTTAACTGCATCACCAACATTAGCCTCAATCTTGAATACTTTTCCAGCAGCTCCTGCTTCAATTTTAACACTACCAGCACCTGCAGATGCAGCTTTTGGTGCAGCTGCTGCAGCTGGAGCAGCTGCTCTTCTTGGTGCAGAAGGAGCTGTGCTTCCATTTTCTTCAACTGTAACATCATAAACGTTTCCATTAACAGTAATTGTATAATTTTTCATTTTAATTTCCTCCAAATATTATCTTCTATTAATTGAACGAACTACAAAATCGTTTATAGTTTTTCCTTCACTTGCAGCAATCGCAGCAGCAATAACAGCAATTAATTCTGAATCATCAACAACATTTTCTACTTTAACTTCTTCACTCTTTACAGATGCATCAGCAACAACTTCTTTATCATCTGATTTCTCAACTGATTTTTTAGGCTGTTTAGCTTTTTTGTCAAATAAAGTGAATAATTTAAAGCTAAAAATGATAAGTGAAATCAAAATTAATACAGAGAATACAATTGCTAATGAAATAAGTGTATTCTGTCCAGCTTTTGCAAGCTTAGCGCCAGTACTTTCAACAGGATTTAGTGTTATTCCTGTAAGTTCCATATTTGTAGCATCATATACCATTTCAAATGTAACATCAGTTTTTTTGTCATTCTTCTCAAACGTAATAATCATATCAGTTGTCAAAGTGTTTCCAGATTTTGTTACTTCAAAATCTTTACTAGCAACCAGACCAGTATTCTCATCTATTAATAACGACCCATACTCATTCACCATTTCATCCCAAGTTGGGAGTACAGCATATTCTTCTTCCATGTTTTCCACTGAACTACTGTAATTCATTTCATTAAGAGTCGCATAGAATACTTTATATTTTGATTCTCCACATATTTTAGCAGCATCCTCAAGCCGTTCATCTACGCTTTCTATCCCACCAAGCATACTAGCAATTACATAATAATTAACAATATTGTTTACACTTGTATCTGCTTGTTCTTTTAATTCAGCCCCAGTCACACCATTATATGAAACATTTTCATATGACTCAGTTTTTCCACAGGCACAAAGTAAACATACCATTGCAAGGCAAAGGACATATGTTATTTTTCTTCTCATAACAATTTCGCCTTTCTATTTTGTTCCATGTTTTTTATCAACTGTACATACATATTTTGTATAAAGCATTTCAAATGCACCAACAAGATATTTTCTTGTGTCAGCTGGATCAATAATAATATCTACATATCCTCTTGATGCTGCAGCAACAGCTGAAGACTGAAGATTATCGAATTCTGCAGCTTTCTCATCGATTTCCGAAGCAGATGCTCCTGGATTCATAAGCTTAGCGGCCATAACAGAATCCATCATACCAATCTTAGCATCTGAATATGCATATACCATATCAGCACCGATTGACTTTGAATTCATTGAAACATAAGCACTACCATATGCCTCACCTGTAATAAGGTTTACTTTTGGAACAGTAGCGTTAGAGAATGCATAAGTCATTCTTGCAAGGGCTTTTGCAAGTTTCTTCTCTGAACACATACAATTTCTAAATCCATTTACATTTGTAAGTGAAAGAACTGGAATAGAGAATGCATCACAGAAAGAAATAAACTCAGCTGCTTTATTACATCCTTTTGCAGTAAGAGACATTGGATACTCTTCCGCTTTATTTCCATCAAGGTCATATACAACACTGCAGTTCGCAACAGCACCTACAGTCATTCCGTTAAGTTTTATAAATCCTGTCACCATATTCTTGGCAAAATTTTTCTTTGTCTCGAAGAATACATGATTATCAGAAAGCTCTGACAATAAATATCTAGGATCTGCTTTCATATCAGCCATGCTATTGCAGGCTCTGTTCAAATCATCTTCACATGTATCTGTGTAGCAATCACTTTCATTGTTAAGTGGTAACATAGAAACAAGTTCACGAATATCAGCAAGAATATCACCTTCTGAACCGATTCCATCAATACAACCGTTATTTTCACTCTGGAAAGTAGCTGAAGCTGTATCACACTTTTCAACACGATTTCCTTCGATAGCATCAGGAGAATTTACAAACATTCTTCCTTTTGACTCTTCAATAAATGCAAAGTCGCAAAGTGCTGGAACAACAGAAAGTCCACCACCACAGTTACCAAAAACTGCACAAATCTGTGGAATTACACCACTTGCAGCAACTTCTTTGGCATAAATGAGTCCAAAACCATCAAGAGCATCAACAGACTCCTGAAGTCTCATACCACCACAATCGATTAATCCGATAACTGGTGCTCCCATTTTCATTGCCATGTCATATACAGAAGCAATTTTCTTTGCATGCATCTCACCAATTGTTCCGTTAAGAACTGATGCATCCTGACTGTAAATAAATACAAGATTTCCATCAATCAGACCATGTCCGATAACAACACCATCTGAAGGAGTTTTCTCTGCAGTAAGATTAAAATCTGTACTACGAGCTGTCACAAGAGAACCTATTTCCATAAAACTGTTCTCATCGACTAAGTTAGCAATGCGTTGCATAGCTGAGCTTTCATTATTACTCATTTCATGCCCTCCATCTATAAAAAATAAAAATTTTTTGCTAGTATGATAATAGACTATTTAGCAAAATATTTCAACTGAATTTGTTAAATATTTCACTATTTTTTCATGATATTTTCATAACATTTTAAAATAAAAAAATCATATATATTTTCGTAAAAAATATATATGATTCTTAACTAAAATTATTAAATATCTAATTGTACATTCATCTCAGCCTCTGCTTCCTGTTTAAACTCTTCTAACTGAACAGGACTTAACACAGGTAATTCATCAACTGAGTGAACTCCAAAACATCTAAGAAATTCTTCTGTGGTACCAAAAAGTAATGGTCTTCCTGGAGCGTCTAATCTTCCAAGTTCGCATACCAATTCATATTCAACCAGCTTACTCACAGCGTGATCACAGGATACGCCACGAATCTTCTCAATCTCTGCCTTAGTAACAGGCTGCTTATATGCAATAATTGATAAAGTTTCTAGTAATACATCTGATAGAACTCTCTTCTTAGGTTGTTTTGCAATCTTGATTAAATACTCATACATCTCTGTCTTAGTACACATCTGATACGAGCCATCTAGCTCTAAGATTGTAACTCCACGCTCAGATTCATTTAATTCCTTTTGCATTTCTTCTATTATTTTTTTAGTTTGCTTTTTATCTAATTCTATTGCTGAAGCAATTTTATCTAATTCAACGGATTCTCCCATTGTAAAAAGAATAGCTTCAATTATTCCTTTATAATTCATACTCAACCTACTTATGCAGCAATTTTAGAATCAATCTTGATATCGTCAAATGTGTTGTCCTGAGAAATAAATATTTTTCCCATCTTCATTAATTCTAATATTGCTAAAAATGTAACTATAATCTCAACCTTGCTAGACTGAGCTTCAAGAAGATTTCTAAAACTAAAATGTCTGTGTGTTGAAGCATAATCAGTCAGATAAACCATCTTATCTTCAAGAGAAACTTCTTCTTTCTCAATTTTTCCAAATTTGGATCTTACTCTGTCAACCTTATCAACCTGTTTTTTCATAATATTCTGGAAAATGTTATTAAGCTTTGCTAAAGTAACATCCGATACTAACTCTTCAAGATTTACTGGTTCCTCAAAAGCTAATACCTCATCTGGAATAGTTGGAACCTTAAACATTGTTCTTTCAGCATCCATCTGACGATCCTTTAACTCATAAGCCATACATTTATACATCTTGTACTCTAAAAGCTGTTGAACAAGTTCTGCTCTTGGGTCTTCCTCTTCCTGTTCCTCTTGTACTTTTTTGGGAAGAAGCATTTTTGACTTGATATCAATAAGGGTTGCCGCCATAACAAGGAATTCACTTAATACATTCAAATCCCTCTTCTTCATCTCAGCAATATACTCCATATATTGTGCTGTGATTTCAACAATAGGAATATCATAAATATTTACTTTATTTTTATCAATCAGGTGTAAAAGTAAATCTAAAGGGCCTTCAAACACCTGTAAT
Source organism: Agathobacter sp. (assembly GCA_045122195.1). Taxonomy (GTDB): domain Bacteria; phylum Bacillota; class Clostridia; order Lachnospirales; family Lachnospiraceae; genus Roseburia. The sequence continues at coordinate 14,902 of JBGVHH010000037.1, read as the reverse complement.
TTAATCGTCATATCCATATCTTGTTGCCTCTTCCTTTTTTATTACCAAGATATTGTAACAAGATATTGTCATATTTTCAAGACAATTTTACAAGATATTGTGCTATTTTATAATAATGGTGCAAATAACTGCAATATACTTTGTATCACATCAACCACAATATTTTGATTATCGCACTCTTCTCTTGTAACAATAATTGACTCATCAAATGTATTCAATGCATCTTTCTTCACATCTAAAACCGCGTCGCAATTGTACATATAAACCATATCTTCAAAATTCCAGTAAAAACTTCTGAAATCCAGATTACAGGTTCCAACAATAGCTGCTATATCATCGCTTACGCAACATTTTGAATGAATAAAACCTGGTTTATATTTATATATTTTAACTCCAGCCTTTACTAACTGCTTAAAATTCGACTTAGTCTGAATATAAATGAGTTTTTTGTCTGGAATATTAGGAACTACTATCCTCACATCTACACCTGATTTTGCCGCAACAATTAATGCATTGCTTAGCTCTGAACTAAGAATAAGATATGGTGTAAAAAAATATACATACTTACACGCTCTGTAAATCATACCAATATATGCATTTTCGCATGTATTATCTGATTCAAGGGGAGAATCACAAAATGGTTGTACAAATCCCTTTTTCTTATCAGAATCAGGTAAAAGATATTCATTTTTTTGTGAAATATACTCAGTTTCAACTTCTGACAATCTGTTAATGTATGACCACATCTCAAGAAACATAAGCGTAAAACTATTTACACAGTCTCCGGTCACTCTGATTCCTGCATCTTTCCAATATCCAAAACGTTCTATTTTATTGATATATTCATCTGCTATATTAAATCCGCCCGTGTATGCGATTTCACCATCAATTACCATGATTTTTCTATGGTCTCTATCGTTCATAATTACTGACAAAAACGGTTTATATGGATTGAAACTACATGCCTCTATTCCAAGTTTTCTAAGCTTTTTATCAAATCCAACTGGTGTAACATTAATGCTTCCAAAATCATCAAAAATAATTCTAACCTTTACACCCTGCTTTACTTTTTCACACAATATTTCAAGTATCTCATCAAACATCTTGCCCTGTCCAATTATAAAATACTCCATAAAAATAAATTTGCTGGCATTTTTCAAATCTACAAGCATAGACTCATATGCTTTTTCACAAAAATCGAAATACTTTACAGTATCTTCCTGATATACAGGGTATTTGAATCCATTAGAATTATGTATACACTGGCGATACACATCCTCATTGTTCTCTTTTAGCTTTAATTCAACTTTTTCATTTCTTACAATATACTTTCTGTGTTTTTCTACAATATTTCGCATTTTCTTTTGTGTCTTCACAGTAAGCTCAGGTCTTCCAAAAAAGAAAAAGCATGGTATACCTACAATTGGTAAAAAAAGTATCAAAAAAATCCATGATAATTTTATATATACCTTCATCTGCCTATTCGCAATATACAATGCTACTATTAAAGCACTTATTCTTAAGATAACATTGAATATTTGATTCGTCATTGATGCATTATAGAACAAATCAAATATCCAAATCATCTGTAAAATAATAATTAGTGATATAATAAAAAATCTGCTTACTAATTTTCCTAACAGCTTAGACATAATATTTTCCACCTTTTTCTACTAGTTCATCCACATCAAGCAATCCCCAGCTTTTATTAAATAATTCTTTATTCGAAGTCTCATATAACAATAATTTAACTATTTCTGGTCTTATATTATAGTTCTCTTCAAGTAATAATGCAATCGCACCTGATACAACAGGAGTAGCCATGGATGTACCACTTTTAATTGCAACAGAATTCGAAGAATTTGCAAGACTTACAATTTTGGTTCCTGGTGCATATATTTCTGGCTTTACAACACAACATTCTGTCGGGCCATTTCCACTTCTTTCATCATTCATGCTTCCTACTGTAATTATTTTTCTAGAAATACCAGGAACAGTAACAGAAAAGGGTTTCGGCCCATTATTTCCAGCAGCAGAGACAATAACAATTCCTAAATCCCATAACTCATCAATTACTTTTAATAATTTTTTCTTCTCAGAATACTCCGAATATGGTAAATATCCAATAGAAAAATTCACTACACGAATACTATATTTTTTGTAATTATTTTTAATCCAATTTAGAGCACTGATTGCAATCCTTGTGCTTCCAAGCCCCATTTTATCTAAAATTTTTAGATTAACAATTTTAGCTTTAGGTGCAATTCCATATTTGTCAGATGCGATAATTCCTGCAACATGAGTTCCGTGACCATTATCATCATACGGAGAATTTTTGTGATTAATAAAATCTATTGACACCAAAATCTTGTCTTTTATTAATTCATGCGGATATACTCCTGTATCAAGAATAGCTACATTTATCCCTTTTCCGTAATATCCTTTTTTATAGACAAGATCTGCATTAACTATTTTTTTACATTTTATCATTTTATTTTTAGGATATGAAAAAGGACCACACTTGTGTGTGATCCTTAAATATTTTCAAGAACGCTCCAGCGTTCTTGCTGCAATTTTATGCCTCTTTAACATCTTTCATAGAGAAACTGATTCTTCCCATCTTATCTTTTCCAAGGCAAACTACTTTAACCTTATCTCCAAGTGTAAGAACATCCTCTACATGATTGATTCTTTCTTTGGCAATCTTTGAAATGTGTACCATACCTTCTTTGCCAGGAGCGAACTCGATAAATGCTCCAAACTCTTTGATACTTGTAACAACACCTTCAAAAATCTGACCTTCTTCAAAATCAGTTGTAATGATTTTGATCATTTCTACTGCTTTTGAAATCATCTCTTTATCTGTACCACATACAGAAACTGCACCTTCATCAGTAATATCAATCTTAACACCTGTACGTGCAATGATTTCATTAATTGTCTTTCCTTTTTGTCCTACAACATCACCAATCTTGTTTGGATCAATTGTAATCTGCTCAATCTTTGGAGCCCACTCATTTACTTCTTTTCTAGGCTCGGCAATTGCTTTGCTCATCACCTCATCCATGATGTATAATCTGGCCTCACGAGTTCTTCTGATAGCCTCTTCAACGATTGGACGAGTTAGTCCGTGAATCTTGATATCCATCTGGATAGCTGTGATTCCTTCATGTGTACCTGTCACCTTAAAATCCATATCTCCAAAGAAATCTTCAAGACCCTGAATATCTGTAAGAACCACAAAATCATCATCTGTATCGCCTGTTACAAGACCACATGAAATACCTGCAACCATTGCTTTAAGTGGTACACCTGCAGCCATAAGTGACATACATGATGCACAAGTAGAAGCCATAGAAGTTGATCCGTTTGATTCAAAAGTCTCGGATACAGCACGGATTGTATATGGAAATTCCTCTACACTTGGTAATACGGCTGTCAATGCTTTTTCTGCTAAAGCTCCATGACCAATCTCACGACGTCCTGGTCCACGTGATACCTTTGTCTCACCAACTGAGTAAGCTGGGAAGTTGTAGTGGTGCATATATCTCTTTGTAGTAACATTTTCGTCAAGTCCATCAATTTTCTGAACTTCAGATAAAGGTGCAAGTGTAACAATATCACAAATCTGAGTCTGACCACGAGTAAACATAGCAGAACCATGAACTCTAGGAATAAGATCAACTTCAGCTGCAAGTGGTCTAATCTGATCAATTGCTCTTCCATCTGGACGCTTACGATCTTTAAGAATCATTTTACGAACAGTCTTCTTCTGATACTGATAAATAGCCTCACCTAATACTGCAAGGTAATCCTCATTCTCAGCAAATGCCTCTTCTAACTTCTCTGTAATAGCCTTGATGTTAGCTTCTCTCTTCTGCTTCTCATCAGTAAATACTGCTTCCTCCATCTCTTCTGGAGTAACGATAGCTTTGATATCTTCAAACATCTGCTCTGGAATTGCACAGCTTTCATACTCAAATTTTGGCTTTCCAATTTCAGAACGAATTTTATCCATAAACTCGATAAGAGTCTGGTTTACATCATGACATTTGTAAATTGCCTCAAGCATTTTCTCTTCTGGTACCACATTCGCACCAGCTTCAATCATGATAACCTTTTCTTTCGTAGATGCTACAGTTAACTGTAAATCACCATTATCCCACTGTTCCTGTGATGGATTTACGATAAGCTCTCCATCAACAAGGCCCATCTGTGTCATTGCACATGGTCCGTCAAAAGGAATATCTGAAATATGAACTGAAAGCGCTGTACCTATCATTGCAACGATTTCTGGTCTACACTCTGGATCTACTGACATAACAAGATTGTTAAGTGTAACGTCGTTTCTCATATCCTTTGGAAAAAGAGGTCTCATAGGACGATCGATAACACGGTCTGTAAGGATTGCATTCTCTGATGCTTTTCCCTCTCTTTTATTAAAACCTCCTGGAATTTTTCCAACAGCATACATCTTCTCTTCGAACTCAACACTGAGTGGGAAAAAATCTACTCCATCACGAGGTTTGTCCGCTGCTGTTGCAGTAGATAAAACTGTTGTCTCACCATATTTAATTAATGCTGCACCATTTGCCTGTGCTGCAACTCTTCCAATATCTACTGTAAGAGTTTTTCCGGCAAGCTCCATTGAATAACTTTTGTACATAATTGTTCTCCTTTAATTATTATTATCAGAAGTCCGAAACTACTGAACAAAATATGTAAGTACATACATTCTTCAGTGGTCTCGGCTTTAACTTCTGAATTATCTGTTTTTGCCTAAGCGCAAGAATAGAGCGGAATAAAAATACTCCGCTCTAAATAAGCAATTATTTTCTGAGACCTAAACGCTCGATAAGTGAACGATATCTCTCAATATCAATACCTTTAAGATATGAAAGTAATCCACGTCTCTGTCCAATCATCTTTAACATACCACGTCTTGAATGATGATCCTTTGGATTCTGTTTCAAGTGCTCTGTTAACTCAGCGATTCTTGCTGAAAGAATAGCTACCTGAACCTCTGGTGAACCAGTATCATTTGGTGTTCTACCATACTCTGCTATAATTGCCTGTTTCTTTTCTTTTGCGATCATTTCTTGATCCTCCTTTAATATTATATAAGCCCTAAATATATGATACTCAGTGAAAGGTCGGAGTGTCCAACCACCGAGCATGGGCAAAACCATACTTTGAAAGTATAGCATAGTAACTTTTTAATGTAAATAATTTTTTATAAATATCTCACAACACAAACCGGTGTTCTATAATATGCATTAGAAACCTTAATCCCGTCCCTTGCATTACTTGCATGAACTATCTGTCCATCTCCAATGTAAATGGCAACATGATTTATACTCTTTCCGTTACCATAAAAGAATAAATCTCCTGGCTGTGCCTCTGATGCACTAATTTTTGTTCCACAGCCTGGCTGTGATCTTGAAGAATGCGGTAAATATACACCATATCTTGCATAAATCTGCATTGTAAATCCTGAACAGTCAACACCGCTTGTAAGGCTTTCTCCACCCCATACATATCTGTTACCTACGAACTGTAATGCATATGATACAAGTGATACCCTAACATCAGACACACCGCTTCCATATTTTACTTCTGTAATAGTCTTAGCTGTAGGCAGCTTCTTTGAAAGTGTAACATAATCTTTTGAAACAAATCCTGTTTCATCATCTACTTCAACTTCAACCCAATCACCTACTATATTGGTTACCGCTAAATCCTCTGAATCTCCAACAAGAGAAAGCGTACTTGACTCTGTTGATGCTTGTGAACGAACTCTAAGCGTTTCAGTATTTACAGTTGCAACAGTCATTACTTCTTCTTCTGCGATCTGCTCTGCTTCATCTCCAAATAGTAAATATGAAGACATAACATATCCTGTTACTTTTCCAGATTTAACGCTTGTCCATTCACCCTCTGTACCGAGGACTTCACATGCATTATGTTTTGTAAGCACACCTGCAATTTCACCCTCTGTTGAAGGCTCTTTTCTGATATTCAGATTTCCCTCACTAATATTTGCAATAGCAAGATTTGTATACCCACATAACTGTGATGCAGATTTACCTTCTTCACCAGACGCCATCACTAAATCCTTGGAATCCTGCGATACAGATAAACCACCATTTTCACTTGCAATCACGCTAGATGCTCCAGCTGTTAATGAAGCATTGCGATTATATGTATCTTCTTCTGTTGTATTAGCTTCTACTTTCTTTTTAGACCCTGATTGTCCTGTATTAAATGAAACAATTCCTATCACTAATACAAATACCAATAACACCGAAATTTTCTTAATTCTTTCAGAATTTAAACTCATATGTCCTCCCAAAATTATAAACTATATACGGGCACCATCTCAACGAGTATAACACATAGATTATAATTGTCAACATATTTGCGTAACATTTTTGTAATATTTAATAGTTCGCATTATATCAGCGCTCATCTGTTCTTTTAACTTATCAAGCGAAGGAAACTTCATCTCACTCCTGATAAAATCATACATTTCAACAGTAACTACCTGATCATATATATCCTGATTGAAATCAATAATGTATGTCTCAAGCCCAATGGGATTCTCAGCTCCAATAGTAGGTTTTCTACCAATATTAGAAACCCCCATATACCACTCATCTTTTACCAGAACTTTTGAAACGTATACTCCAAATGGGGGAAGAATCTTTTCTTCTGGAATAGGTATATTTATTGTAGGTATTCCTATTGTCCTTCCAATCTGATTGCCATGAACAACATTTCCCCTTATAAAAAACGGATATCCCAAAAGCTGATTTGCTTTTTTTATATTCCCTTTCAGAATTTCATCTCTTATATAGGTACTGCTTATATCACGACAGTCATCTTTAACCTTATCTACAACAATAAGTTCATATCCAAATTCTTTCTCCAATGTTTTAAGCAGTTCATGATCTCCTGCTCTTTTGTATCCAAAGCGAAAATCATTACCTACAACAATACATCTGACATTAAGCACTTTTACAATCCATTTAATAAAAACAACAGGATCCATCATCATAACATCCTTGTTGAAAGGACATTCTATAAGATAATCAACACCAGATTTTTCAAAAATAAAATATTTTTCATCATTTGTTGTGATAACCTTTGATTTTTCTTTTGATACTTCATCCTTTGGCGGAATATCAAAAGTAAATACTATTCTTTTATATCCATATTTCAAATTCTGTTCTATTTGTTTTTCCATCAGATATTCATGTCCACGATGAAGTCCGTCAAATTTTCCAAAGGTGATAACGGACGGTTCATCCACATGAAAATTTAATGTATCTCTTATATATTTCATTGCATTCCTTTTATAACTCACATCATTCCATAAAAATCTTTATCGGCTTTAAATCTAACGTTTCTTCATGATACTCAAATATTCCTACAAATTTATTCTCAGAAGTATATAACCTGTAATTTGATTTTTCGGAAAATTCCAAAGTACCAGTAATAAATGAAACCGGTATTCGATTACCATTTGCGATTAACTTATCTGCAGAGCTAGATGCAGATAATTCCGGCATATCCATAAATAAAGAATCTACAGAAATAACTATGCTATCATTTTTTTCTTCTACCTCTTCCAATTTATAGGCATTTTCCAGACTGAAATTGGCAACGCGAGTACGAAGTAATGACTTCATACAACCAAAACAACCTAGTTTTTCGCCAATATCATTACAAAGAGTACGAATATATGTACCTTTAGAACAATGTACTGTCATTGTAATTTCTGGAAGGGAAATATCATTTATTTCAATGGAAAAAATGTTAATTTTTCTAGGTTTTCGTTCTATTTCTTTACCTTCTCTTGCAAGCTCATACAATTTTTTGCCATTTACTTTAAGCGCAGAATACATAGGTGGAATCTGCTCCTGTTCACCCACAAAAGAATTTATTACAGAAAAAACAGCCTGTTCTGAAACATTAACCTCTGCTTTTTCAATCACTTTTCCACTTATATCCTGTGTATCAGTTTTTTGACCTAAAAGTAAAACAGCTCTGTATTCCTTGTCTTTATCTGTAAGTAAATCACATACTTTTGTAGCTTTTCCTAAACATACAGGAAGAACACCCTCCGCATCCGGGTCGAGTGTTCCTGTATGTCCAATCTTCTTTTGATGAAATATACCACGCATTTTAGCTACCACGTCAAAGCTGGTATATCCTTTTTCCTTATATACATTAATAATTCCATTAACCATATAAGCTTAAATATTCTCCTTTATCACAGATACAATTCTGTCAATTATATTATCGATTGAACCCTCAATAGAAAAACCTGCCGCCTTAATGTGCCCTCCGCCACCAAATACAGCAGCAATTTTTGCAACATCATATTCTCCGTTTACTCTAAGGCTTCCCTTATAAGTTCCATCTGTATTCTCGTATAAAAATACAGCAATTTTGATTCCTTTTGTAACGCGAAGCTGATTTACTATACCATCGAGATGCTTTGGAAGTACATCAAACTCTTGCATTTCTTCCTGAGTAATGTATGAAAGAATAACATCACCATCAAGATAGAGCTTGCTCTTCAATAAGGCTTTTCCTAAAATCTGGTTCTGCCCAAATGTCTTTGTATAAAAAGTATCATCAACAATTTTGGGATAATCAATTCCCATATCCATAAGCGCGCCTGCAATATCCATAGTTTTTCTTGAGGTACACGAATATTGAAAAACACCTGTATCATGAACCATTCCTGTATATAGACATTCGGCAATTTTTTTTGAAATTTTATCACCATCCAGCAACTCAAATACAAGTTCACAAGTGGAACTAGCCTTTGGAAAAACATAATTCTCATCAGCAAATGCACCATTAGTAACATGATGATCGATACATAATGTCTTTTTTGCATTTGTGAAATATTCTGCAGCTTTTCCAAGTCTTCCCAAATCGCCACAATCTAAAGCTATAAACAAATCAAAGCTTTCACACGCCGGATAATCACTTATGATTTCGTCTGCACGACTTAAAAACTTAAAAATATTTGGAATTGGCTCAAGAAAAAGCTTCACATTGGCCTGACAATAATTGTCCTTAATATAATTATAAACAGCTAAAGTAGAACCAACACAATCACCATCAGGTCTGACGTGTCCGGCAATTCCTATAGTTTTTACATTTGATAATAATGAATCAAGATTCGTCATTTACTAATCCTCTTTCAAATCCTTAGTCACCTCATCAATTTTTCTGGACATTTCAACACCATACTCAATTGACTGATCAATAATAAAAGTGATTGCTGGAGTATTTCTAAGATTAATATTTTTTGCAAGAGTTCTTCTTATATATCCCTCAGCAGAACGAAGTCCAGCAAGTGTATTTTTCTGAGATTCTTCATCTCCTAATACACTAATATATGCCTTTGCTGTTTTTAAATCAGGTGCAACTTCAACAGCAACAACACTTGTCATTGGATTTATACGTGGGTCTTTAATTTCCCCACGTATAATATTTGACAATTCCCGCATTACCTCTTCGTTAATTCGAATATTTTTAATACTATTTTTTCTCATATAATTTCACTTCCTATCTAGGAACTTCAACCATTTTATATGCCTCAACTATATCAAGTTCAGCAATATCGTTAAATCCTTCAAATACAAGTCCACACTCATATCCGGCTTTAACTTCTTTAACATCATCCTTAAATCTCTTAAGAGATGCTAAATCTCCTTCAAATACAAGTTCCCCTTCTCTTCTAACGCGAACCTTACAGCCTCTTTCCATACATCCATCAAGCACATATGAACCAGCAATATTTCCAACACCTGAAGCCTTGAAAATCTGTCTGATTTCTGCATGACCAAGAACTTTTTCCTCGTAAATAGGATCTAGAAGTCCCTTCATAGCTGCAGCAACATCCTCAATAGCATTGTAAATAACTTTGTAAAGTCTGATATCTACACCTTCATTTTCAGCAGTTGTTTTTGCCATTGGGTCTGGTCTTACATTAAATCCAATGATGATTGCATTTGAAGCAGATGCAAGAATAACATCAGATTCATTAATAGCACCTACACCACCATGGATTACCTTAACAACAACTTCTTCGTTTGAAAGTTTAACAAGCGACTGTTTTACAGCCTCAACAGAACCCTGAACATCAGCTTTAACAATAATGTCAAGTTCTTTCATATTACCAGACTGAATCTGTGAGAAAAGATCATCAAGAGACATTTTTGCTTTTGTCTCCTCGATAAGTCTGTTTTTCTCCTCTGAAATGTATGTCTCAGCAAAAGTTTTTGCTTCTTTCTCTGAATCACACATAACAAAAGTCTCACCTGCAGCTGGTACACTGTTCAAACCTAAAATCTCAACAGGAGTTGATGGACCTGCTTCTTTTACTCTACGTCCGCTATCATCAATCATAGCTCTAACTTTTCCATAGCTGCTTCCGCAGGCGATTGGATCTCCCACATGAAGAGTTCCTTTCTGTACAAGAACAGTTGCAACAGCTCCACGTCCCTTATCAAGCTGAGCTTCAATAACAAGACCACGGGCATTTCTGTTTGGATTTGCCTTGAGTTCAAGAACTTCTGACGTAAGAAGAATCATCTCTAAAAGGTTCTCAATACCTTCTTTAGTATGTGCAGAAACAGGACAGAAAATTGTACTTCCACCCCAATCCTCTGGAATAAGCTCATACTCTGAAAGCTCCTGTTTTACTTTATCAATGTTAGCACTTGGTTTATCAATCTTATTTACAGCAACAATAATTTCTACACCAGCTGCTTTTGCATGGTTAATAGCCTCTACAGTCTGTGGCATAACACCGTCATCAGCTGCTACAACAAGAATTGCTATATCAGTTGAATTAGCACCACGCATACGCATAGCAGTAAATGCCTCATGTCCAGGTGTATCAAGAAATGTGATTTTTTGATTATTAATTGACACAACTGAAGCTCCGATATGCTGTGTGATACCACCAGCCTCTCGGTCAGTTACTCTTGTCTCTCTTATTGCATCAAGTAATGAAGTTTTACCATGATCTACGTGACCCATTACACAAACTACAGGTGGACGTGAAACCATTGTAGCTTCATCTTCTTCCTCTTCCTTGAGAAGTTCTGCGATTACATCGATCTTTTCTTCTTCTTCACAGATATAATTAAACTCAAGTGCAATTTCCTCAGCCGATGCAAAATCAACTTCAGAGTTTACAGTTACCATCTCACCTTTAAGGAATAATTTCTTTACAATTGCAGATGGCTGAATCTTCATCTTATCAGCTAAATCCCTGATTGTAATCTTCTCAGGAATAGTAATTGTCTTAATCTCATTTGGATCTTCCTTAGGCTGCTGTGGCTGTGGCTGATGTTTCTTCTTGCCACCATGTTTTTCAAGATTGATATAATTTTCCTGTTTCTTTCCAAGCTTATCTCTGTTCTGATTCTGATTATGCTTGTTTCTTCTATCGTTGTTATTTCTTTCTCTGCTCTCTTTTCCTCTTCCGTCTGGAGCAGGGGCTACAGCAACAGCTTCGTTTCTGAAACGATTATTTCTTTCATTTCCTCTGTCACTGGTTCTATCATTATTTTTGTCATTATTTCTGTCGTTGTTTCTATTAAAGTTTCTATCATTTGAACGATTATTACCACGATCAGCTGGTGTTTTCTTTGTTCTGTCAGCTGAAGCTTCCACTCTTCCTTCGTTACGTCTTCTATCGTTATTGAAAGAACGCTCTGCATTGTTTGGACGTTCATTATTTGGCTTATTACTGCGTGTTTCAACAATCTCTTCATGCTGATTTGCAGTACGCTCGCTTATTGGACGCATAGCTCTTTCTCCAATTGGTCTTGGTTTAATTATGCTATGTGGTCTTGACATAGAATCGTTATTTCTATCGTTTCCTCTGTTGCTATTTCTGTCATTATTTCTGTTGTTACCTGCGCCTGCATTTTTTCGCTGACCATTTCCATTATTTCCTGATGGCCTACGAGATTGCTTACTATACTGAGCATTAAAAACAGCAGATATACTGGCTTTTTTCTTAGGTCTTTCCACTGCTTTTGTTTCAGTTTTAGTTAACTCTTTTTCTTCAACTTTTGTTTCAGCCTTTGGTTCAGTCTTTGGTTCAGCTTTTTTGGCGAATTTACTTCTTACGATTTTCTGAGCATCGTCTTCAATCCCGCTTTGAGCACTCTTTACTGCATATTCTGTTGTACTTAATGCTTCTATAATATCTTGTGATTTTATATCTAATTCTTTTGCAAGTTCATGAACTCTCATTTTTGCCATATATATGTTTCCTCCATTATTCAGTTTTATTGCTGTTGCAGTTTGTTGATGACAGCTTTTGCAAGGTTTTCGTCTGTAACTGCAAGTGAAGCTCTAAATTCTTTTCCAATTGCATGACCTAAATTTTCTTTATCACTATAGAAAAAAATAGGCACCTCATAAAAATCTGTCATATCTGTAAAATGTTTCTTAGTATTAGCCGATGAATCATCAGCAACAATTACTAGAAATGCATACCCACTCTTAACTGCTTTTTCTGTAGAGAATTCACCGCTTGCCACATTGCCTGCCTTAGCTGCAATGCTCAACATTGAAAGAACTTTATCTGTCAAATCGGTTCATCTCCTTTTCTAATATCTCATATACGTTTTCAGGAATAGATATCTTAAGCGAACGTTCCAAAGCTTTTGTTTTCTTTGCTTTTTCAAAGCAATCAACAGATTTACAAATATATGCACCTCTGCCATTTTTTCTTCCGCTTTCATCAAGAACAATTTCACCTTCCGGAGTCTTTATGACCCTAATCAGTTCACTTTTTACTTTCATTTCCTGACATGAAACGCATTTTCTCAATGGTATTTTCTTATTAGCCATTATTCTTCATCACCATTATCTTCATACTCATCTGAAAATTCTTCTGAATACTCATCTGAATACTCTTCATCATAATATTCATCATCTTCATAATCATTCTCATAATCAATGAAGTCGCCTGACTCTCTAGCCTGAGTCTCACTCTTGATATCAATTTTGAACCCTGTAAGTCTTGCAGCAAGTCTTGCATTCTGACCTTCTTTACCAATTGCAAGTGAAAGCTGATAATCTGGAACAACAACCTTTGCTGTCTTCTCATCAGCATCAGCAATAACTGAGATAACCTTTGCTGGACTAAGTGCATTCTGAATAAGAATGGCTGGATTTTCATCCCATGTAACGATATCGATTTTCTCACCACGAAGTTCATTTACAATAGCATTTACTCTTGCACCGTTCATACCTACGCAAGCTCCAACTGGATCTACATCAGGATCATTAGACCATACAGCAATCTTTGTACGACTTCCTGCTTCTCTTGAGATTGATTTAATCTCAACAATTCCATCCTTAACCTCAGTAACTTCTGATTCAAATAATCTCTTTACAAGTTCTGGATGAGTTCTCGAAACGAGAATCTTTGGTCCTTTTGAAGTAGATTTTACTTCAAGAATATATACTTTAATTCTTTCTGTAGGTTTGAAAACTTCACCCTTTATCTGCTCACTTTCAGTTAATAAAGCATCTGCTTTACCAAGATTAATGCTTACATTTTTACCAATGTATCTTTGAACAACACCTGTTACTACATCTTTTTCTTTTCCGTTATATTCATCGTAGATAACTTTTCTTTCTTCTTCTCTGATTTTCTGTAAAATTACATTCTTGGCATTCTGTGTTGCGATACGTCCAAATTCTTTAGACTTTACCTCTACTCTAACAATATCACCAAGCTCATATTTTCCATTAATCATCTGAGCGTTTGCAAGAGAAATCTCCTCTACAGGATCTTCAACAACCTCAACAACTGTTTTTTCCTGATAACACTCGAATTCACATGTTTCTGGATCAATCTCAACTTTAACATTGTCAGATTTTCCAAAATGATTTTTACATGCAGTAACAAGAGAATTTTCAATTGCTTCTAATAATGTCTCTTTACTAATATTTTTCTCCTGTTCAATTATATTTAACGCTTCTAATAACTCATTATTCATTATTCTTTTCCTCCTATTTGTGTTATCGTGCGCTTAAAAATCTAATGCCTGACGAATCAATGCAATATCTTTCTTCTCAAAAATAATGGTTTCATCATTCTCATCGCAAATTGTAACAGTATCTTTATCATATGCTTTAAGAATTCCATAAAACTCTTTAGACTTATTAATACTTCTATAGGTACGAATTTCGACTTCCTTTTCAAGATTACGTATATAATCTTTTTCTTTTTTCAGTGGTCTTCCAAGTCCTGGCGAACTCACCTCAAATACATACGCATCAGGAATAAAATCCTCCTCATCTAACAACACATTCATTTCTCTAGCAACAGCCTCACAGTCATTTACAGTGATACCGCCTTCTTTGTCGATGTAAGCTCTTAAATACCACGTTCCACCCTCTTTAACATATTCAACATCCACAAGTTCAAAGGACATTCTGTCAAGTATAGGTGAAATCAGATTCTCTGTCTTAGCTTCATATACACTTGCTTTTGACACATTTACACCTCTTTTCTTTATTCAGTTTGTAATTTGTTTTTTAACGTGAATTGAGAGAGGGCTTTCGTCCTCTCTCAACCTTAGTTACCATGTTATCGTATCCATACTACCACTTTTATCTAGTAATTGCAAGTATTTCAGAAACTTTAATAGTTTTTGATGTTTTTTATAAAAAAACACTTGCAATAATATTTATACCATGCTAATATAATACACGGTTCGTTGGTCAAGCGGTTAAGACGCCGCCCTCTCACGGCGGAAACACGGGTTCGATTCCCGTACGGACTGCTCTATTTTTTGATATTTAAAAATAGCCCAACCCTTTGAAAACACTGCATTTGCAGTGT
>JBGVHH010000036.1:0-29201 GCA_045122195.1 Agathobacter sp. | reverse complement strand
GAAGAATGAGCCGGAAGATGATGGATTAACATTCGATAATGAAGATATACTTGATGAGATAGACGGGATGGATGAAGACGAGGCAAGAGAGTATTTGGAATCGGAGGGATATGATCCGGATGATTTTGATTTCTAGAGTTTTCTAAAGTTTATTAAGGAAGGATATTTGCATATTAGTAAAATAATATTATTGATAAGGAAAATTGGGGGATTTGTAATTAGCAACAATAGGATTATGGAAAGGCATATTTTCTTTCTGTAATCCTTTTTTAAAATATATAAGATTTAAGAAGAAAATTTAGTCTTGAGTAATACGGATATTCGTGTGGTTGAAATGAGAGTAATTGAAAGGAATTATTTTTGTTTTGAAAAATAGAAAATAGACATAATCAGGAATACACCGTGTTTCGAGAACTCAAAAGTTCAAATTGTAAAGATGAAAGATAGATGATATAATTTATCTTGAGAAAAAAGGACTATTTGGTGTGATACATCGGAGGAAAGAACATGTCAGAAAATCAGGTGAAAATATCTTACAAGCCCTTATGGAAACTATTGATTGATAGGGATATGACGAAAACTGAATTAAGAAAGAGAACGCAAATTGCACCAAGCACGTTTACAAAGATGAATAATGATCAGCAGGTGTCGTTGGATATTCTAGCAAGGATATGTGTTGAATTAAAATGTGGCTTTGATGATATTGTGCAGATTGAGTCCGGTAAGTAGAATGTAATTGTGGCAATAGATTGTTTGGAGGAAACACAATAATGGATAATAGAAGTATCAAAAAATTGGAAGCAGATTTGTGGGAGTCTGCTGATTTACTTAGAGCAGGTTCTAAACTTACATCAAACCAATATTGCATGCCGGTTCTGGGATTATTATTTTTGAGATATGCATTTAGTCGCTTTAAGATGGTTGAAGCAGAAATATTGAAGGATAGACCAATGCGTAACGGAAGACAGATGCCGGTTGAAGCAAAGGATTTTGCTGCAAAGAGTGCATTGTTTCTTCCAAAGGAGGCACAGTATGAATGGCTTGTAAATCTTCCTGAAAACATTACAGCATCAAATTTGAAAAATATTGCCGGTCAGCCAATGAATAGCCTTGGTGAGGTAGTAAACAATGCAATGGAACTTGTAGAACAGCAGAGTGAGCAGCTCACAGGTGTATTGCCTAAAAGTTATACCGATTTTTCGGATGAGCTTTTAGGAGAATTACTTCGTATTTTTAATAATAATGCCCTTGATGAAGTAGGTGGAGATGTAATTGGTCGTATCTATGAGTATTTCCTTAATAAGTTCGCAAAGAATATAGCATCTGATGATGGTGTGTTTTTTACACCGAAGTCGTTAGTAAAAATGATTGTTAATATTTTGGAACCGAAGTCAGGAACTTTATTAGATCCAGCTTGTGGTTCTGGTGGTATGTTTGTTCAGACAGGTGATTTTGTAAATGCTGCAGGGTTACAGGCCAATAGCAGTATGACTTTCTATGGGCAGGAAAAAGTTGAGTATAATGCTCAGCTTTGCTTGATGAATATGGCAGTGCATGGTCTTACAGGTGTTGTAAAATCTGGAGATGAAGCAAACAGTTTTTATCATGATGCACATAATCTTGAAGGATGCTGTGATTATGTTATGGCGAATCCGCCATTTAATGTAGATAAAGTAAAAGCAGAATCTACTGCAAATGCCGGAAGACTTCCTTTTGGATGTCCGAAAGAGAATAAGAATAAAGAAATTGGAAATGCAAATTATCTTTGGATTTCGTATTTTTATGCATATTTAAATGAAAATGGTAGAGCTGGATTTGTTATGGCTTCGTCTGCAACAGATAGTCAGGGCAGTGATAAGGATATAAGAGAAAAGCTTATTAAGACAGGACATGTAGATGTAATGATAAGCGTTGGAAACAATTTCTTCTATACAAAGAGCTTGCCATGTTCTTTGTGGTTCTTTGACAAAGGAAAGAAGAAAGAACTTAGGGATAAAGTGCTCTTTATTGATGCGAGAAATTACTATACTGTAGTTGACCGGACACTGAATGAATGGTCTGAGTGGCAACTTAAAAATCTGAATGCTATTGTTTGGCTATATCGCGGAGAAACAGATAAATATACTGCACTTCTTGAAGAATACAGAAGTATATTAGGCTGTGCAATTTCGTTTGAAGAATCTCTACATCTTTTGAAGGAAGAACTAAAAGATTTACAAAAGCGTGCAAAAATTGAGGTTGAGAATGCAAGCCGCAACGACAAAAAGCGTATTCAGGCTGAATATGACAAAATGATTACTGATAAAAATGAAGAAATCGCTGTAGCCAAGGAAGCAAATTGGCTTTACGACAAATTTGGCGATGGTGAATATAAAGATATTCTTGGGCTTTGCAAAGTTGCATATACAACAGATGTTGCAAAAGGAGACAACAAAGACGGAATCAGTATTGAAGAAAAGGGCTGGTCACTTACTCCGGGAGCCTATGTTGGTGTAGCACCAGTTGAAGATGATGGCGTGGATTTTGAAGAGCGAATGGCAGAGATACATCGTGAACTTTTATCTTTGCAAGCAGAATCAAATGACTTAATGGATACCATCTCGAAGAATATGAAGGAGATGGGGTTATGACATGGCAAAAATATAAATTAAGTGATATTTGTAAATCTATTTCTGACGGTGATCATCAACCACCGCCAAAAGCAAAAAAGGGAATTCCTTTTGTTACCATTGCAAATATTACTAAAACAAACAAGTTCGATTTTTCAAATACTATGTATGTTCCGAGGGAGTATTATGATGAATTAGATAGTAAAAGACGACCTCATGAGGGCGATATATTGTATTCAGTCGTAGGTTCTTTCGGAATACCAGTATATATGAGTGAAAATATTGAATTTGTATTTCAAAGACATATTGCTATTTTAAGGCCAAACAAGGAAATAATTGTTCCTGAATTCTTGTATTACACAATGCTAAATCGTGAATTTTATATGAAAGCAGATGCGGCAGCATTGGGGGCAGCACAGAGAACTGTAAGCTTAACCTCTTTGCGAGCTATGGAAATAGGATTACCACCAATTAATGTTCAAGAAAAAATAGTTAAGGTGTTAAAAACGTACGATAATTTGATTGAAAACAACCAAAAGCAAATTAAGCTCCTTGAAGAAGCAGCACAACGCTTATATAAAGAATGGTTTGTAGATTTGCATTTTCCGGGATATGAGGATGTGAAGATTGTTGATGGTGTGCCAGAGGGATGGAGAGAAAGTACTATTGGAGATATTGCGCATTTTAAGCGTGGAAAAACTATTACAAAGACGCAAGTTCATGAAGGTGATGTTCCTGTTGTTGCAGGTGGGTTAGAACCAGCTTATTATCACAACAAGGCAAATACTGTAGCTCCTGTTATTACAGTTAGCGGTTCAGGTGCTAATGCAGGTTTTGCAAGATTATATAGTGTAGATGTATTTGCATCTGATTGCTCATACACAGATATAGAAATTACTCCTTATATATTTTTTGTGTATTGCTTTATCAAAGATAATAAAGAGAGTTTGGATGCCCTTCAGAAGGGAGCTGCACAACCTCATGTTTATGCGAAAGATATCAACGCATTAAAACTAACAATTCCTTCTGAAGATATGCTTGAATCATTTTGTGAGTTAGTTTCAGCTTATTTCGGGAAAATTAAAGCATTACAAAAACAGATAGAACTGTTATCACAAGCTCGTGACCGCCTACTTCCTAAGCTCATGAGCGGTGAAATTGAGGTATAAAATAATGGTAAAAAGACCTAATTATGATGACTTGGCTGGATATAAAACACCTACTCAGAAGAAAAAAGAAGGTCAAGTAAAAAAACTATTAGCGGATATAAATAGAATTGATTCAGTAGTCGAAATAGACGATTTTGATCGACTGAAAGAACTACATCGAGAATTGGATGGTACGTACCAAAACCAGATAAAAAACTGGGGAGCAAGTATGTACAATTATATCAAAGGAGTCGGATTTTCTTATGAATATATAGATATTTATTCCATCAAAGATAATTTAAAAACAATGAAAGCAAAACTGCGAGGTTTATTGTTTGAAATTGCCCCAGATATAGAAGAATCAACGAAAGATGAGGAGAAAAAAAACTTGGCAAACTTTCAAATATGTGCTAAACAGAAGCAACTATTGGCAGATTACGCACAAATTAAACAGTTTACTGCAGGAAATATGGCCATAATTATTCAGAACGAGGATTATCCACGCTATAAAGACACTTTGGAATATATGGTGGAGTACGAGTTTATCATACCTGCAGATGTTGATTTTGGTGCTGACCATATGTATTTTAAACAATCAGCGTTTGAATCATTTACAGAGCATATATTAACACGGGAAATGGAGGAAGAATCTGTGGTACAGGCTTACGATAACAAAAAAGTATTTATAGTACATGGACATGATCATCAATTGCTTGATGAGGTAGAATTGATGTTAAGACGTATAGGTTTAGAGCCAATTATAGTAAAAAATGAAGCTAATGCAGGTCGCACAATAATAGAAAAAATTGAAGATCTAACCGATGTAGGATTTGCTATTGTTTTGTATACATGTTGTGATGAAGGACGAAAGAAAGGAGATAGCAATCTTAAAGATAGAGCTCGACAGAATGTAATTTTTGAACATGGATATCTTTATGCCAAATTAGGTAGGGGACGAGTTGCAGCACTTAATGATAATGAGATTGAAATTCCAAGCGATTTATCTGGTGTATTATATATATCACATACTGCTTCAGATTGGAAAAATCAGTTAATGCGAGAAATGAAAGAGGCTGGTTTGAATTTTGATCCAACCAAAGCGTAAAGATATTACAAAAAGGAGGATATCGTGATGGCAAGAGGAAAATCTACAAAGAAAATGCTTTTGGATGCGTCACAAGCAGCCTTATTTGCAGGAATAGAAATTCATAATAAGCCTAATATAGCGTATAGATATCCTACTGCAACAATTTTGATTGTTAATGCTTGGGAATTGATATTAAAAGCATATATATATCAGTATATTGATAAAAGGAAGATATACGAAAAGGATGGAAAGCATACTATTAGTTTTAGTAAAGCACTGATTTTGGTGAGAGACCATATAAATTGTATTGAGAAGAATAATAATTTTATGGCGATATCAGAAAATATATTTCAGCTCAATGAGTATCGTTGTAGTAGTATTCATTTTGCTGAAAGAGAACTTGATCCAATTATTTTTATGTTACTTACCAAGGCAGTTCTAAATTACGATAGTTTTGTGAAGAAATATTTCAAAAAGGACATTACCAAAGAGGACAATTTAATTATTCTTCCAATCGGATTAAAGTTACCATTTAATCCAATTGATTATCTTAAACAAGATTATAAGGGTGCTCAAAATGATTTTGTGAATGCTGTTATCAAATCTATTCGAGAATTAAAAGGAGCAGGAGTAGAAGATAGTATTGTGGTGGGGTTTAATCTTGCTACCGACAGAGTAAAAAATATAAAAAATGCTGATATTATAGCAGCACTTTGTAATGAAAAGAATGCGGTTCCGTTGCAACGAGCAATTCGTTATACAGACGATCCAAATGCACCTGCTATGAGAGTGGAACCAGATTTACCACCACTAAGATATGATGAACTGAGGAAGAAAGTAAAAGAGAAAAAACCGGATATTAAGTTTGGGAAAAAATTTAACATTGTAATGAAAAAAATTAAGGAAAATGAGAATTATTGTAAACCCAATTATCTTGATCCTAAAAACCAAAGTGGTACAAAAAAAGACTTTTACTCTTTGGAAGCTGTTGATGCAGTGATTGTTGAATATGAAAGGTTGGAGGCAGATTTATGAGCTATGATTATTCCGAAAACATATTAGTACAGGAAAGTGCTGGTCACCTCCTTGAAGACGAGCTTGGCTGGCGAGTAGAATTTGCCTACAACACAGAAGTACTAGGCGAAAACGGTACATTTGGAAGAAAATCATATAAAGAGATTTTACTAGTGAAATATTTCAAAGAGGCTTTATCAAGATTAAACCCATGGATGACACCTGCTTTGATAGACGATGCATTAAAGACATTTGAACATCATATGTCATCAGCTTCATTAATGCAGATAAATGAAGAAAAGTACGGCTATATTAGAGATGGTATTCCGGTAAAGGTTAAGAAACAAAATGGTCAGACGGAAGAAAAGCGGGCTGCAGTCATTGACTTTATTAATGCGGACAATAACGATTTCTTGGCTGTAAAGGAAATGAAAATACATGGAGATTTATACCGCAGACGCACAGATATAGTGGGGTTTGTAAATGGTATTCCATTGCTATTTGTTGAACTCAAAAAGAATTCTGTCGATGTGCAGAATGCATATACGGACAATTATACGGATTATCTTGATACGATACCACATCTTTTCTATTACAATGCATTTCTTATGTTATCGAATGGAACAGAAGCGAAGGTTGGAACACTTGGAAGCAAGTATGAATTTTTCCATGAATGGAAACGACTTTCAGAACAGGAAGAGGGAAGTGTTGCTCTTGAAACAATGCTTCGTGGTATTTGTAAGAAAGAGAATTTTCTTGATTTGTTGGAAAACTTTATTTTATATGATCATTCCGGTGGAAGCACAGTAAAGATATTAGCTCGTAACCATCAGTACTTGGGAGTAAATGAAGCTGTAAAAGCATATGAAGCAAGAAAACTTAATAATGGTAAGCTTGGTGTTTTCTGGCATACACAAGGTTCGGGTAAAAGTTATTCTATGGTATTTTTGTCACAAAAAATCCGCCGAAAATTTGCTGGTTCTCCAACAATAGTTGTTTTAACAGATAGAGAAGAGTTAAATACGCAGATTAGTGACACTTTTGAAAATTGTGGCTTGCTTGGAAAGACAAGGGCTTCAAAGTTTATTGCTACAAGTGGAGATGACCTGATTAACAAGTTAAAGGGAAATCCTAGCTTTATATTTACTTTGATTCAAAAGTTTAATAAGAAGGTAGATGAACCAATAATCCCTGACCATGACATAATTATTATCTCTGATGAGGCACATCGTAGCCAGTACGGAATCTTTGCTGATAACATGGTGGAATTACTTCCAACAGCAGCTCGTATAGGATTTACCGGTACACCACTTCTTTCAAATGATAATATAACAGAGCGTACTTTTGGTGGGTATATATCCATTTATGATTTTAAGAGAGCAGTAGAGGATAAAGCTACGGTACCTCTTTATTATGAAAATCGCGGAGAGAAAATATTAGATATTCATAATCCGGATATCACAGATAAGATTCTTGATGCTATCGAAGCTGCTGATCTCGCTGCTGATCAGACAGAAAAGCTAGAACATGAATTTGAAAAAGAAATTCATTTGATGACAGCGGAACCAAGACTGCAGTCTGTTGCTAAGGATTTTGTTTCGCATTATTCAGACCTTTGGACAAGCGGTAAAGCTATGTTTGTATGTTTAAATAAGGTGACATGCGTCCGTATGTACAATATGGTTCAGGATTATTGGCAAAAAGAGATAAAGCGATTGGAAGTTGTTCGAGCAAATGCATCACAGCAGGAAGTTCAGGAACTTGACCGTAAGATTAAGTGGATGAAAGAAACAGAGATGGCTGTTGTAATATCTCAGGAACAGAATGAGATTCAGACATTTAAGAAATGGAATCTTGATATCAAACCTCATCGTGAAAAGATGGAGAAGAGGGAACTTGATAAGGAATTCAAGGATAAAGATAATCCGCTTCGAGTAGTTTTTGTCTGTGCAATGTGGCTTACCGGATTTGATGTAAAATGTCTGTCTTGTTTATACTTGGATAAGCCTTTGAAGGCGCACACTCTTATGCAGACGATAGCAAGAGCAAATCGTGTGGCTGAGGGTAAGAGCAACGGACTTATCATTGATTATATTGGAATTGTGAAAGCACTTCGTAAGGCACTTGCTGATTATACGGCAAATGTTGGAGGAAGAAGTACAGACCCAACAGTGGATAAAGGTGAACTGATAGAGCATGTACTTGAAGTGATTGCAGCTACAATAGAGTTTCTTGATAGTAAAGATTTTGATTTAGAAGATTTGATTCATGCTAGAGATTTTGCGAAACTTGGCTTGTTACAAACGGCGGCAAATGCGGTGTCAGATAGCAGAGAATCACGCAAGCAATTTATGACCTATGCAAACGAACTGAATCGTATGATGAAGTATTTGGATAGAAATGATATTTCTGTAGCTGACAGAGAAAGAAAGGACGCTATTATTGCAATCTATGACGAATTAAAGAAAAAGAAGAAACATGTGGATACTGTTGACCTTATGGTTCAGATTAATGGTATTCTTGGAGAATACATATTGATTGAACAGACATCTAAGGATAATTTTTTTGCAAAGCGATTTGATATTAGTAAAATTGATTTTGATTTGCTTCGAAGAGAGTTTGCAAAAGCACAGAAGAAGAATCTTCTTATTATGGATTTGGATGAGCTGATTCAAACAAGGCTTGATAGTATGCTAAAAGAGAATCCTAAGCGAGTGGATTATTATGAGAGATATCAACAGATAATCGAGGAATACAATAAAGAGCAGGATAGGGCTAATATTGAAAAGACTTTTGTGGAGCTTATGAATTTAGCAAATTCGATGAATCAGGAAGAACAGCGTTATGTTCGTGAAGGATTTAATTCAGATGAGGAGCTCTCATTGTACGATATGCTTTTTAATGACAATCTTTCAAAAGAGGATATTAAGAAGATAAAGAAAGTTGCCGTAGATTTACTTGAGAAGATTAAATCCAAAATAGCGGAACTTGATCACTGGACTGATAAACAGGAAACAAAGGCCGAGGTTGACACCTTGATAGGAAAGATTCTTTGGGAAGAATTACCGGAAAGCTATCCAGACAATGCAATATTTACATATAGACAGAAGATTTATGAGTATGTGTATATGAGGTATAAAGAGGTGGCATAACATGTGATTGGAGGTACAAGATGAGTATTTGGTTATTTAGGGCTGGTAAAAATGGAGAATATGAGGAAAAGTTTTTAACGGATAATAGGATTTACCTTACATGGCAGGATTTGAAAATTAATCTGAAGGATTATAAAGATAGAGTGGCACATTTACAGAAATTACAAGAATTATATCCGTCTGAAAAAATAAATACGTTGAAAAACTGGGAGTCTCAGATTTATCCGATTGCTCATCGTATGAAAATAGATGATTGGATTGTTTTGCCAAGTAAGAGGACGAGTACAATTCATATTGGGAAAGTTATTGGGGAATATACATATGATATCAACAATGGTAATCCGTATTATCATTTTAGAAACGTAGATTGGTTTGCGAAAGATATTCCAAGAAATAATTTTGACCAAGATATTTTGTATTCATTCGGTGCATTTATGACTGTTTGTAAAATCACAAGAAATGATGCTGAAAATAGAATAAAGGCAATGGCTGCAAATAACTGGAAAGTTTCAGGAGTAACCAATTCTGTATTTTCAGAAGCAGACGATACACAAGCAGATTCATCGACTGATTTAGAAGAAGCAATTCAGGATGCTATTGCTAAGCATATTATCCAGAAGTTCAAAGGTTATAAAATGGAAACCTTAATTGAAGAGATTCTGAAAGCGAAAGGATTTACCGTATATCACAGTAAACAGGGAGCTGATGGGGGAAAAGATTTGTTAGCTTCTGGTGGAGAGATGGGATTTGGTTTCCCTAAGATTTGTGTGCAGGTAAAGACACAGGATACACCTGTTGACCGACCTATATTGGATCAATTGGGTGGTGTGATGAACAATGTACAAGCTGAATATGGTTTGCTTGTATCATGGAATGGATTTAAAGATAGTGTTGCAAGAGAAGAAGGTAATCAGTTTTTCAAAATTCGTCTATGGGATTCTACAGATGTTGTTAATGAATTATTTGATAATTATGAAAAATTGAGTCCTGCCATTAAGGCAGAAATACCACTCAAGCAGATATGGATTTTGAGTGAGGAAGAATAGAGAAAGTGAAGAGATAGTTATGAATAAGAAGTGCCAGGTATTTACGCCTGAAAACTATGTAAGAGAATTACTAGATAGTGTGGGATATATTCACAATTTATATGGAAAAAAATTATTAGAGAATTCCTGTGGTGATGGCAATATCCTGGTTGCGGTAGTTCAAAGGTATATTGATGATTGTAGGGAAAAAGGTCTGTCTAGAACAAGAATAAAGAATGGGTTAGCAAAAGACATATATGGAATTGAGATTGATGAAGAACAATATAAAAAGTGTATTGATAATTTAGATGAAGTATTAAAACGTAACAATATTGACAAAGTTGATTGGAAAGTAATAAATGCAGATTATTTGAAATGGAATACTACTATTAAATTTCAATATATTATTGGAAATCCTCCTTATATTACATACAGTGAATTGAAAAACGCATTGGTGCCTGACACTCGAAAAAACAAATAAACAAAATAAATTTTTTCAAAATTTTTGATAAATTTGTCTTTATGGTACCTGACACCAATGGTTGAACGGGTATTCTTATATAGTCCGTTAGAAGAATTCTATTATTCAACAAGAAAAAAGGTATGTTAGGCAAAGAGAGAGATTGATGGGAGTGAAAAAGAATGGAATTAAGATTTGTTAAAGGAGATATTACCAATGTTGTGGCTGACGCAATAGTTCTTCCTGCAAACGAAAAATTGAAAGAAGGTTCAGGAACATCAGCTGCGATTTTTAAAAAAGCAGGTCGAAAGGAGCTTACCAAGGCATGTAAAGGAATTGGTAAGTGCAAGGTTGGGAGTGCTGTACCAACATTGGCTTATGGAATTTCAGCTAGATACATAATACATGCTGTTGTACCTAAATGGATCGATGGTGAGCATAATGAGTATGAAACATTGTGTTCTGCTTATCTTTCTGCATTAGAAATAGCTAATAAACTCAAGTGTGAATCGGTGGCTTTCCCACTACTTGCTTCAGGAAATAATGGATTTGATAAGGAACTTGCAATAAAAATAGCTAAAGAGGCAGTTGGACAATATCAGAGTGAGGTTGTTACAGATGTAATGATTATGGTATATGATGATAACTCACAAGTTTCGGTGGCATTATGCGGTTATGAGATATCTGATGAAGTTTGTGATACTGAAGTAATGACAGAAAGAAAACTTCAGATGGAAGCGTTTAAGAAGACTCTTTTTGAAGGCAGGGATGCTGCAGTTGATATGACTATGAAAGCGATGGCTATGGCTATTGATTGGATAAAGGACGAAGAAAATCAGAATAAGATGCTAAATGTTGCTTGCAGTATTGTAGGAGCTATTATTATGAACAAGTTACCTAAAAAGGATAAATAATTAGAAATGTTTATTTTAACAAAATGATGCTTGCCAATTATTTTATGATCGGACGAGGTGTTGGACTTTTAGTGGTTCTCTAGAGTTTAGACACATTGGGCCTAACACGCGAAAAACAAATAACTATTTTGAAAATTTTTGAAAAAATTTTCTTTATGGTACTTGACATTAATGGTATTGATATTAGGAATTCTAAAGAGTAAGTTCAATAGATATAACTACAAATAGGAGTACAACAAGAAAATGGAAATTGGATTAACATCAAGAATGCAGAAGCAATGCAAGATAACAAAGCTTCCTGAAAGTTCTCAGGAGAATCTGTTTTATTCCTGGGATGTAAATATTGATAAATACAAAAATCGAAATGTTTTATATATTGCTAATGCTAATAATCGTTTGGGTTGTATTATATGCGGTATGAAGCCAAGCGTATATAAGAATGTGACAGAGTACGTGACCAAATGGATTCGAGAGCTATTGTTGTTGCAAGGCTATACCGAGATTGAGGTGGCAGAGTATATGAAAAAAGCTGGTGAGCCACAACTTACAAAGACGCATGGTAGTAAGGCAATCGGTGCTATGAATCAGACTTTTTCTGATTTTGTGTGGACTGATCAAGAGATAGATGGAAGTGAAGAACTACAGGTGCAAATTAGCATTTGGATAAATGGAGTTCTTGGAAAAAGCGCTGGCTATAATGATGGTTATTATCATCCGTGCGAAACATTTATGCAGGATATGGAAAAGGCTGGTATCGAAGTAGAACAAGCGAAGTATGTAATGATTAATCGAATTACAGAGGATGATTACAATTGCGAAGAACAACTTGAAGGAAAGTCTCTGAAGGCTAAGTGTTTTGTTGTATCACAGGATGGTAAAATTCGTGAATGGATGAGGATACCAAAGAGAGTGCTGGCAGAGAACGGATTGGATGAAGGAAGCAAAGTTGCGAAGGACATTGTTGAAAAATATAGATAAGATATATAAATTAATGCCTGATACTCGAAAAAATAAACAAAATAAATTTTTCAAAAATTGTTTTAGCGGTTCCCTAGAGTTTAGACACACATTGGATAAGAAATGATGAGACAATAAGAGGAAATAATTTGCTGTAGATGCTGTAGAATTGCAGTAATTAGTAAATAAAAAATGCTGTATTACAAATGACATCCATGTAGCATTGTGGTAGAATCAAAAAAGGTGACAAAATATGATAGATTTTGTCTACTACAATGAATAGAAAAGAGTGAGGGATAATTAGCAGATGGATAAAATATTAAAAAAAATAATTGAAACAATTTTACTCTATTCTCCTGTGGTTTTAGGAATATTGTTAGTTATTTTTTTCATATACACAAAAACAAATCATACATTTGATGAAGGGAAAACAACAATAATTACATCATCTACTTTGATGGATGCTATTGATATTTCTGAATTATCTACAGCACAATACACTTATAATGGAATTGCAGAAATATACAAAGATGAAAAAAAGAAAAAGATTAAGTGTCATATTAGATACAATGCAAAAGTCAAAGCTGGAATTGATATGAAACAAGTAAAGTTTGAGATTGATGATGAAAATAAAACTGTTAAACCAATTCTTCCAGAGATTCAGATTAATTCCAATACAGTTGATGAGAACAATATATCGTTCATTCCAGATGACGTTGATATTGAGTTAAGAGACGCTTTGGTTGCTTGTGAAGAGGATGCGAAAATAGAATCACAAAAATCTACAGAACTCATTGATTCTGCGAGAGAAAATCTGAAATCAATAATTGAGGGACTTATTGATCCTATATTGAAACCAAATGGTTATAAAATAATATGGGATTAGTATGAAAATGGGAGGCAGAAAACAATGAATGAAATAAAAACGGTTGATAAAAAGAAAAAATTCAAGATATTTGGCATTAATATGATTATCTTTGCCGTTCTTTTTGTAATAGCGATAGTTATAATAAAATTCCCTGACAATGAAGAAAAAATTGTAGAAAAAGCTGAGTTTTCAGATGTAAGTAAAATTTGTGAGCTTGCTACACTAAAATGTTATTATCATGATGTGGCTGAATTTCAAAAAGAGCCGGATGGTTTATTTAAGTATGGCTTATTTCAGTATGGTGCAAAAAAAATGTGGATGGAATATAATGGCATTGTAAATATCGGAATTGATGTTGGACAAGTCAAAGTTGAAGAACCTACAGAAGATGGTGTTGTTAGAATTTATGTTCCTCAAGCAACAATATTAGATGTTTATGCTGATAAAGATACTATTTCAGATCCAATTGAGGATAATGGCAAATTTACAGAAATTACTGCCGATGAAAAAGCTCAAGCATTTTCGGCAGCTCAAGCAACAATGAAAGAAAATGCTAATTCAGACACTAGTTTGCTAGATCAAGCCCGTAACAATGCAAAAGAGTTATTAAAACAATATGTAGTAAATGTTGGAAAACAAATTGGACAAAAATATTCAGTTGAATGGATAGAAGATACAACGGAAGAAGAGGAGGAGTAATCATTATGGAAGAAAACTGGTGGAAAATAGCACTTGTAGTGTTTGCTATTATTGTCTTAATTCTTATTATTTGTTTTATTTAAAAACGTTGGGGGAATATGAAATCATTTAAACAAGCCATATTTGAAAGGAAAATAAATATATATTGTATAGTATTTGCAATGTGGGTTTATTTTATAAACAAGACAATTCTTATTCCTAATATATCAGGGGCGATAGGATTGTTTTGTCGATGTTATTTGAATGATTTGGTATGTCCTCTGTTTTTTTTGGGATATAGTCAAATTTTGTTGATTTGGATAAATTTCGAATTGAAATCTTATAAATCAATTATTGCTTTAGGAATGTTTGCAGGAGTAATATGGGAATTTTTTGCACCTATAATAAATTATAAATCAGTAACTGATTATTATGATTTATTATGTTATTTCTTGGGTTCATTATTTTTTGCCTTTATATATTGCAGAAAAATAATTTAGAAATAATATAATGAAGACTAATCTAATAGACTTTTTTATCTCCAGAGAGAAAGCTCTGGAGATGTTTTGCTTTTGGATTAAAAAACCAAAACATCTCAAAGCATTTCATAAACTAATTGAAAGTGTCCAAATAAAGGAATATGCTAATAATAGAGCGTTACTAAGACTATTTGTGCCTGACACTCGAAAAAACAAATAAACAAAATAAATTTTTTGAGAATTTTTGATAAATCCAATGGTATGTGGAAGATAAACAAATTGCGAATGCAGAAGAATTAAAGGCTTATATTGAAGAAATAAATACAGACAGCAAGGAATATATTTTATAAGATCAAAACTCTATATTAGATACATATGAATGGGTTACAAATGTATTTGATGAATTAAAGATTAAATTAATTACAAAATAAAAGGATTGGTAGACACAAATGGACAAATTGTTGTACCAATTCCTAGGCGAGATTTGGAACGGAAACTAAAGAGATGGATGTGGAAAATTGGGAAGTGACAGAGGAAAAGATTTTTTATTCTCAGATGATTGCGGTTTTATAAACGGCGAAGCTGGTGAAAGTTACAGATATTCAGATGGCAGTGGATACTATCATGGGGCTGATGGTAGCGAAGGTTATATTTATGCAGATGGAAGTGGGTACTATCATGGAGCAGATGGTAGTGACGGTTATATATATTCTGATGGCAGCGCTTATTATCATGGAGCAGATGGAACTGATGCATATAAATATGCAGATGGTAGCGGATACTATCATGGAGCAGATGGAAGCGATGGCTATAAGTATTCGGATGGAAGTGGATATTATAACGGGGCAAAAGGAAGCAGTTCTAGGTACGATAGTTATGACAATGATGACGAAAACGACGGTTACAGCTACTCCAATAAAAGATCTGATGATGATATAAGCTTTGGAGCAAGTTTGGTGGGACTGGCATTGGGGCTTGGAGCAGTAGCTTTTGTAAAACATACTGCTAAAGCTAGAGAAAAAGCAAGGCTTGAAGAAGAAAGACGTTTAGAAGATCAAAGAATTGACGAAGAAAAATGTCGAGAACGTCAGGCGAAGAGGCTGAAGGAGAGAAATATACGAAACAAGCAAATAAAGGCGTTTTTATTTAACAAAAAGAATCTCGAGTTTGAATATTCAACAAACCAGTTAATTGGAACTGATGTGGAGGGGGTTGTTGAAGAACTTAAAGAAGCAGGATTCAATAATTACAAAACAGTAGCTATAAAGGATATTTATCCAGGAGTCAACAAGTTTGTGGGTGAAGTGGAACAAGTAGTTGTAAATGGTCAGTCATGGATTGAAGCTGGTACAATGGTTCCTTATGATGCTGAAATTGTAATAACGTATCATTTAAAGAAGGAATTTGCTTTCCCATATCCAATGAGGTTGATGGTGAAAAGAAATTATGATGACCTTGCGCAGGAGCTATTGGAAATCGGATTTACGGAAGTATACACCATGCCGCTTAACGACTTAGAAACTGGTTGGATAAAGAAAGAATTTTCTGTCCAGAAAGTTTTGATTGCTGGTGTACAAACAATAAAGAAAGGGATGTTATTAGATCATGATGTTAAGATCACCATTCAATACCATTCGTTTGCAAAGAAATAAGGAGATTTTGAATTAATGAGTGCGTTTGACTACTATTTAATTGTCATAAATGTAATAGGTGCATTGGCTTATGTTATAAATATGATCTTGTATAGATATACTGCTGAAGGACAGATTGATAAAGCTCTTACAGTTATATCATTACTTGGTGGTTCCTTAGGAATTTTAATGATAATCTTAATCTTTGACCGAAAAGCTGTTAAAGAAAATATGATGTCTAGAGTATTTATTGCGTGTGTCTTTGTAATACAAGTTGTTCTTTTTCTTATGATAAAGGGGCATCATGCTGATAAGATTACGATTGCGTTTTGGAATTTTTTTGATCAGTACAAAATCTTGCTGATATACTTTGCAATCATCAATTTTGTAACATTTGTAGTGTATGCAGTTGATAAGGTTAACGCTGCAGAGCATAGATTCAGAATTAGAATTGTAACATTGTTGGGATTAGCCTTTATTGGTGGTTCGGCAGGCGCACTTTTGGCAATGTACTTATTAAGGCATAAAACGAAAAAGGACTACTTTACCGTGGGGATCCCCTTAATTATGGTAATGCAGGTGGTTGTTATTTTCTATATGATGAATGCCGGGTGGTAAGCATAAAACGAAATTTCAAAGTATGATTCTATAAATATAATTTAGTTGTAAATCAGCATCGCATATAGTGAAATGGTTCTAACTAGTCTTTAAATATAAAAAGGTGGAGATAAGCCGTGGGGAATGAATTAACATTAGCACTTACTAAAATAGGACATTTATTGTGCGAAGACACAATAACAATATCACAAGATGGAAATTCCATAAAAGGTTTATTTTTAGATATTCCTCCATATCAGAGACCATATAAGTGGACGGCCAAGAATGCTAATCAGCTTATTAATGATATTGATGAATCTATGAAATCAAGCAAAGAAATTTATAGAGTTGGAACACTCATACTGCATAAACACGAGAAAGATGGAAAGCTTGTCTATGATATTGTTGATGGACAACAGAGAACAATTACATTTTCATTATTATTAAAATGCTTTGAAGATAATCAAGTGTCATTTCTTAATAGAGAAATAACGGAAAACTCATATACGATACATAACATTGCAAACAATTATAGAGCAATGAAACGAAGAATTGATAATTTAGAAGCTGATGAAAAGGATGAATTTGAAAAGTATATAAAGAACAATTGTGAATTGATTGTTGTTATTACAGATGATCTATCTGAAGCATTTCAATTTTTTGATTCACAAAATGCAAGAGGAAAGGAACTATATCCTCATGATTTGTTAAAAGCATATCATTTAAGAGAAATGAATGATCTGGACGTAAGAGAAACAGAGCGTGTTGTAAAAACATGGGAGGATTTAAATCAGAAAACTTTATCAAAATTGTTTAGAGAGTACTTGTATCGATTAAAAGAATGGATTCAAGGGAATAAGGCAGATGAGTTAACAGAACATAATATTGATTTGTTTAAAGGAATCTCTGCTAGGGATAACTATCCATATGCTCAGTATTATAAAGGAGCGTTTTCATATGCTACAAATTTCAATAAATCTTTAGTACCTTTTGTTACGGGAACTCAGAACCTAAGACCCTTTCAGATTAATGCGCCAATTGTAGCTGGTAAACCATTTTTTGAGTATGCAAAATATTATTTTGATATTCTGGAAGATATTCAGAACAATGATAAATATGAGGGTTTTTTTATCAAAGATAATAAGATTGTTAAGACACTTGATTTACCGAAGTACAAAAGAGGGACAGGAAATGGTGTCACAAGATTGATGTTTGATACAGCAATTTTATTATATGTTGATCGTTTTTGCCCAAGCAGACCGACAAAGGTGGATACAGAGTTACTGAATAGGTTTGTAGAGTATTCATTTATATGGGCTTATTCTATGCGTGCTCAATATGAAAAGTTAGGATGGTTAGTTGCGCAGAATTACATAATGGGACGAACCGATTCTCGTGTAAAAAATGCATATAATATATATAAAGTGATAAATGAATCAGATTCACCAATTGCTCTTCTTAGTAAACTGGCAGAAATAACCGTTCCACTAGGAATAAACGATATCAGAGATGGAAATGTGGATCCTTTGAATATGGATGAGACAATTGATGGGGTATGTTCAAACTATCTTAAATACTTTAAAGATTTACATTTTTGGGAGGAACCATGATGGCAAAAGAGAACATTCCTCTAAAAGAGGTTTCAATAGAAAAACTATATATGGATTCAGACCAAATGAAATACGAGATTCCAATTTACCAGAGAAACTACGCATGGGAAAAGGATGAGATAGTAGCGTTAATTCAAGATGTTTATGATGCATATAAAAAGGATTCAAAGAGATATTATTATGTTGGCACACTTGTCTCATTTCATAAAGGGGAGAGTGTGTATGAGATAATTGATGGTCAACAACGATTAACCACTATCAGAATTATTTTATCAGTACTTGGAATTGTTCCAAAGACAAGGCTAACATATAAAGCAAGAAAAAAGTCAGATGAGACTTTGAAAAATCTTCATGATCTAAAGAAAGTTGATGAAGTAATTGGTTCAGATTCCGGGATTGTAAATGGTTTGACATATGCTAAAGAAGCATACAAGGCAATTGTTCCTGAAGAGGATCAAGCTGGATACATTGACTATTTTAAAAGCAAGGTTCATCTTATTCACTATAAGGTTCCTAAGGATATTGACCTTAATCACTATTTTGAAATAATGAATTCTCGAGGTGAACAACTTGAAAAATATGAGATTGTCAAAGCAAATCTTATGGAAGCATTAGATCGAAAAAAGGGATCTGAGATGGAGATGGAGCTTTTTAATCAGATATGGGAATGTTGTAGTGATATGAGTGTTTATATTCAACAGAGTTTGAAATACGTAGACATATTTGGTGCGAATTGCAATGAATTTCTCATTACAGATTACAATTCATTAAAATCCATTGATCTAAAAAAGACCGGTCAGAACGAAAAGAAAAATAAAGTATCTATCGAGGAAATAATTAAAACTGGTGTTGTTGAAAAAATAACTGAAGATGAAGACAAGAAAGACTCATTTCAACCAATAATTGATTTTTCAAATTTCTTACTTATTGTATTAAAGATTACCTTGATGAAGAAATCTGATTTTATTCCAAGTGAGTTTGACTTGGATGACAAGGAATTACTTCATGAATTTGATGCGGCCAAAATAGATCCAAGAGATTTCATTTTTAACTTATTAAAGTCAAGATATTTATTGGATAACTATATAGTTCATCATTCCAAAGAAGATGATACAATAGACAATAATCCGTGGAAACTTCAGAAGTGGACAAAGGATGGAAATGGTAAACAAGGCTATATTAAAGGTTACCCTAGAAATACAGCAGGGGAGACGGATATACAAAATAAATTAGTACATTTGTTATCAATGTTTGAAGTATCATTTACAGCAAAACAGAGGAAAAATTATCTTTTTTATTGTTTATTGTACTTAATAGATCTTGATGTTGTAGATACTAAGGAATATGCAGAATTTGTTGAGGGATTAGCAAATAGATATTTCAACAATGTATATTTAGAGGCTGACAAATTAAGCTCTATCAATGTCCCTATGCCAGGTGCCTTTGATAATACTGTTTTGAAGGAAAACAAATTTGACCAAACTGATATTTTGGTTAGAACATCAAATGATTTCTATACAGTATATGGAAATGGAGAAGAGATATCCAAAGGAATCCCACTCTTTGTATTTAATTATCTTGATTACTTAATCTGGAAAGAATATTCAGAAAAACTTAGAGGTGAAAAATCTAAGTTGGGAAGTCAGGAACGAAAAGCATTCTTTGATTTATTAGGATGTGAAGATTTTGGCTTAAAAATCTTTGATCAGTTCTATTTTTCTAGAACTCGTAGAAGTTTGGAACATTATTATCCTCAGGCAACTGCTAATGGTTTAGATGGGAATTTGAATCAAGCTCAAATAAATTGCATTGGAAACTATGCAATGATAGGTAGCGAAGCAAATAGTGCGGGATCTAACTGGAGTCCAAAAACAAAACTAGATCATTATTTAGATTCTTCCGGAAAGATAAATCAAATAAGTGTGGCTTCTTTAAAATTTATGGTAATGATGCAAATGTGTAAAGATGCAGACAAGTGGCAATGGGATGAGATAAGAAAGCATCAAGAAAATATGGTTAATATTTTATTTAAGCAGAAATAACATTAACAACAATAGTGACAAGTAGTAACTGAAAGCCCAGAAATGCCAAATAGATGGTGTTTCAGGGCTATTATTTTTTTAGGACACCTTATGGAATAGTATAGACTCATCAAAGAAACTATTAACCCAATATAGTATTTTGTTCAAAGTATTTCATAAACTAATTGAAAGTGTTTGCATAAAGGAATATGCTAATAATAGAGCATTGCTAAAGAAGAAGTTGTTGCACAATATACCTCAGGAGTTATTATGACAAACAAAACATTAGATTATTATAACCAAAATGCAGAATCATTCATTCAAGGAACAGTTTCAGTTGATTTTAAAGAAACACAAGATAAATTTCTCCAGTCATTAACCGGAAAAACAATACTTGATTTCGGCTGTGGCTCTGGCAGAGATACCAAGTATTTCATTGAATCCGGCTATGCCGTTACAGCAATTGATGGCTCTGAAGAACTTTGCAAAAGTGCCAGTGCCTATACCGGAATTCAAGTAAAGCATATGCTATTCCAGGATTTGGATGAAGTAGATTGCTATGATGGAATATGGGCCTGTTCTTCCATTCTTCATTTACCAAAAGAAGAGTTAAAAATAGTAAGCCAAAAGATGAGCAGAGCCTTAAAGCAAAATGGAATCATATATACCTCCTTCAAATATGGAAACTTTGAAGGTGAAAGAAATGGAAGATATTTTACGGATTTCACTTTAGATGAATTCAAAGATTTTATTAGCGATGTGAAGGATATTGCAATTGAGGAATATTGGATAACTGGAGATGTAAGGCCTGGAAGGGAGGATGAAAAGTGGTTGAATCTAATACTTCGAAAGATAGCTTCTTAGTTCAACACACAGATTTTTCTCTGAGAGAACAGGTGAAATACCCTAATGGAGGACTGTCAAGCTTCTACGATAATGGCATTGACATGGTCATTATTGATGAAAATATTTGTACACATAATCCAGAGGAACCAGTTTTTTCATATATGCTAATCACGGACAAGCAAAATGACTATATGCATCGATTTAAAAGAGTTTTTCGATTTCTGGGATATGTCCAGGCGGAAGTTGATAAATATCTTTCAAAAGATGAAATTACAATGCCCGTGGATTATATGATTACAGTTGGTGACAGAGGCGAACAGGCGGATGTTTCACCGTTGGAACTACACTTTGAGCAAAGCTTTTCAAATGCATACGGAATTAATGCATTGAAATATTTATCGCGTGAATATGGAATCTGTGATGAAAGTGGAAAAAATTATTTCCTTGATTTTTTAGTGAGAACTAGAAATGGAAAATTTGCAGTCGAAGAAAATGGAGTCAATTATCATCATCCACAAATCATTGGAGAAGAAAAATATAAAAATCAGCTAAGAAAGCAGAATACCTGCGCATTGTGGGGGATAAAGCTATTTCGATTTTCTACAGAGGATTGTGCATTTGAGAATCGTATTGAAGATGACATTAAGCAGTATTTTGGAAAAGAAACCTCTGAATTTGTAGATGATGGGTTAAAAATAGACAGAAAAGTTGAACTATATGAACACCAGACAGTCAGCTTGCAGGAAATACAAAAACGAAGAGAGGCAGGAATAAAAGCCTTTTTGATTGTCTTGCCTACTGCAGCCGGCAAATCAAAAATAGTCGAGGAAGATTTACGGGAATTTGCCAAGAGCAAACCAGATTTTAAGGGATTAATTTTGGTTCCGGGGACAAATATTCTTGCAGATTGGCAGGATAGGATAAGAGCATCATTACCAGAGTTAAAAGATAAAATAGATATAAAAACCTACGCATATATGGCGAGACATTACGCCGATGTGCAGCCGGATTATTATAATTACCTTGTTGTTGACGAAGCGCACCACGCGGTAGCGCCAGTACTAAAAAGAGTTATCCAGTATTTTGATACTGATTTTACGATTGGGCTTACAGCTACAGACCAAAGACCTGACAAGAAAAAATTAGAGACTGTTTTTGGTACATATTCTACTTCTTTGTCTTTAAAAGAAGCAATGGAGAAGGAAGTGGTTGCAAAGGCCAATGTATATAGAATAGAAACCAACATCGACCTTTCACAAGTTCGATTCAATGGTAAGGATTATGTCAATGCAGACCTTGAAAAAAGAATAAGGGTTACTTCAAGAAATGAATTAATAGTCAGTGTTCTTGAAGAATATTTTACATCGGGAGAAGCTGCTTTGCGTCAAGGCGTTATATTTTGTGTGAATGTGAATCATGCCAACGAGATGGCTAAATTGCTTAACAATGCAGGAATTTCCGCGGCAAGCTACACCGGGCAGACAAAGAATCCGGCGGCATTGATGGCTGATTTTAAGCAGAAGAAAATCAGATTCTTATGTGCTTGTAATATGATTTCCGAGGGCTGGGATTATCCAGAGCTTGGAATCCTGGTTATGGCCAGACCTACCTTGTCAAAGGTTCTCTATCTGCAACAGATAGGAAGAGGATTACGAAAAACCGATGTAAAGAAAAATGTCATCGTAATTGATGTAGTTGATGAATATGGCGCAATGGTTAAGGCATGTAATATGCATTCCATTTTTTCTAATCCTTTTTATGTGCCTTTTGGTGACATTACAAAGACTGATTACCAGTCGGGAGATATGGTAATCATTGATGGAATCGAGGAGAGAATCGAGCGTATTACAGAGGTCGATATCAATTCCTTTGAGGACAAGTATGGAAGCTATTTAAGCCAGGAGCAGGTTGCCCGGGAGTATTTTGTCAGCACAGGAACTGTAAGCAGCTGGATAAAAAAGAGAAAGATTACACCTACTGTAGAATACAAATTCGGTAGTAAGTCACTCTATCTGTTTAGTCCGGACGATGTGGAGAAATATCGAAAAGAGCTTGATATTAAGGAGCACAATGATAATACCATTAAAGATGATTTCTTTGATTTCCTGGAGGAGAGAGACTATTCACTTTCCTATAAGATGCCATTTATGCTTGCAGTTGTTAAACATATTGATTCTATTGGTGATGCAAAAATAGATGACGTTTTGGATGATTATATTGCATTTTATCAGGACAGAATAAACAGAGGACTTCAGGTGGATAGAAGTATCTGTCCATATAACGAAGAAATGCTTAAGGATAGAAAAGCCATTTGTAGAAATATGCTTACAAATCCATTTGAGAAGTTCGAGCGAAAAAGATTCCTTTATTATTCAAAGGATTTAAGTGTCATTTCCATGAATCATGCTTTGTACAGTCAGATGGAGTCAGAAGATTGGGACAGAGTAAGAAGGCAGCTGCAGGAAGACTTGAAGAATTACTATTCTGAAATGGGTGGAATTTAGGAGTTAATTAAGCACAAGCAGAATATATATTAAGCAGAAAATGCATATTATGAGATTTGTTATATTAAAAATTGAATAAAATATATAAAAGAAATAATATTATAATATAAAATCTCAAAAAATGAGATAAAATTATTGTGTTATGCAAAAAAACGCATATAATAATAATTGAAAAGACAAAAAGAACCATAGTTCAAAGAAAGCAGAACAAGAAAAGGAGAGCGTGTCATGACAAAGTTTATAAGCAATTTGAACACATATTTGTCAGAAATGAAAATCAAGCAGACCTATCTTAGCATGATTACTGGAATTGATAAGAATAAGTTATCCCGCTTATTAACAGGTTCACAGGATGAAAGTGGCACGGATATGGAGACTATAGCACAGGCATTAGGAAAGAATGTTGAGTTCTTTCTGGGAGATTCTTTTTATATACCTAATTTCGATGGTTTTTCAACAAATAAAATAGCTTTTTATGCAGGAGAACCGTCAGAAAAGCAAGAAGAAATTGCCAGCCAGCTAATGGAATTAATGGAAAATATCGATGAAGTAATAAGTGCAAAAAGTCGTTTTGACAATATTGCAAGGGATTAATGTATGAATGTAGATCGTTTAAGAAAAATTATATTCTATAGTCAAAAGAATAGGGAAGAAACTAATTCAATGGTAAAAAAATTCTGTTCGTTTTCAGGAATAGAATTTGATAATGATGTGTTAAATATTTTACAAATTGTAAGATCCTCGTTTCAGAAAAAAGGATATTTGGTGCTAGAAATTCCATTTGATGATGACGAAATAGGTGCTTTATGCTATAGAGGCGATGGTCTTGGGTATGTAGTGATAAACACATCTTTGCCAAAAGTAAATGTAAATTTTGCGCTTGCACATGAAATATATCATGTTTTTTTTCAGGAGAGAGAATTTGTTTCTAAAGTAGAATTTGCTGATGAACATTATTATGAGCATGAAGAAGAATATGCTGCTAATCTTTTTGCTGGAATGTTACTGATGCCAGAAGTAAGCTTCCGAAGAATGTATGCAAAATTCAAGGAGGAATCATGTGGTAATGAGCTAGATACGCTTATTAAGTTAGTGGCATATTATCAGGTTCCATATATGTCAGTATTAATTCGTTGCTACGAGCTTGGATTGCCAGATGCGCATAATATTTCAGCGAATCTGTTTGAAGTTAGCAGGGATGTTGTGACTGCTAAATTTGAGGAATTATGGTTAGATGATAGTATTCTTTTGGCATCAAATAAGGATGATTATTTCCATATAGAGGCGATGGTTAAAAAATTTGGAAAAGAATTTATTGAAGAAGGATATTTAAATGAACGTACATTAGAAAAAGTCCTCATGAATATGAGGGATTTGTACAAAAAAATAAAGGGGGAGTAAAATATGTCAGAAACATATATTGAAATCCCGAAAAATTTTGAAGAGATTCGTTTTCTATTTGT
Organism: Agathobacter sp.; assembly: GCA_045122195.1. Classification (GTDB taxonomy): domain Bacteria; phylum Bacillota; class Clostridia; order Lachnospirales; family Lachnospiraceae; genus Roseburia. The sequence continues at coordinate 4,138 of JBGVHH010000036.1, read as the reverse complement.
GATGGACATTGCTCAAATATCTAAAGAAATAATTATATCTGAGAGAATCTTATTTTATGATACATGTTCATTTAGAAGGCACTCAAATATAGAAAGGGTAAGCAAGGAAAAACTTATTAATTATTATAAGCAACATAACTCTAAAATTGTAATTACCAGAATAATTTTAATGGAACTTGCTTCAACTAGTGGAGTAATAAATCAGGAGTATATAGAGTATCTTAAAGAGATTAATAATGCAGGAATAAAAATAATTTTATTAAATGAGGAAAATGTTTTTGATGTCATTTCCGAATGTTTTTCCACTAATTTAAGGGTGAATGAGTATCTTTCATGGGCGGTACGATTAAGTAAGTCTTCAGTTAGCACAATAACCAAAACGTTGAATGAAGACAGCAAATTATATGATGAGCTAGTTAGAGGCAAAAATCTAAACCAATCAGATATATATCAGCGGTTCTTCTCACAAGTGAGAAAAAATAAGGAACATGATGATAATTTGGGTGAAGAACTAATTGGTATATGTACATATATCCTTTCTTATTTGCCTGGAACAAAAGATGGAAAAATATGTATTATTTCTGATGATAAAGGTGCTGCTGGAAAACAAAATGCGATGTATAGAAGAACACCTGCTCAATTGAAGGGAGCAAAAATAATCTTGTTTAGTACACCAAAGCTGGTTCAGCATATGTATCAGGAAGGAATGGAATTAACAGAGAAAGAAATAGTTGATATTATTTCTCAGGGAACCTCAGGAAATATTGTGGTAATGGGAACGACTGCATACGACATAATTATTGATGATCATATAGCAATGTCAGGACAAGATTTAGCCCGTAAGATAATGGAACCTAACGGAATAAACATAGTGTTTTAAAAAACTTAAGATTAACAGCAAGTATACCAAATTGTAATTTTATACCACAAGTATAATGACAACATACCACAAAAATGCTATAGTACCATATAGAAAAGAGATAAGCGGAGCAAAAATGCGCTCCACAGAAAGGAAAAGACATGACAACAATAAATCGTTTATATGAGTTTAATAGTGAACGTAAACCTGCTGCACTCAAAGACTACGAGTGGAGTAATAATTATATGCGCTCATTTAAGATTAAGCATAAACGAGAAAATTGTGTTTCAGAAATTGTCGCAGAACCAGGCATATAGAACCAGGCAGACAAAATAGATAGACATGTTTTAGCGTACCGCTTACCTTAGATGACCAGGTAAGCGGTTTTTTGATTTATAAATGTTATGCTCCTTTAACTCAATTGGTAGAGTAACCGGCTTTTAACCGGTAGGTTGTGGGTTCAAATCCCATGAGGGGCATTGTCCAATGTATTAATATCTCAAATCAGAAAGGAAAAAGAGATGAAAGCATTAGAAATCAAAGGGAAAGTAAATACAGCTATCTGCTACGCAAAAGTAGTAGAAGATGAGGCTATAGAGCAAATCAGACGTATGTGTGACTACGTGATTACAGAGGATTCAAAGATTCGAATCATGCCTGACGTTCACGCTGGTAAAGGCTGCACTATTGGAACCACAATGACAATAGTTGATAAGGCAGTTCCAAATGTAGTTGGAGTCGATATCGGATGCGGAATGTACACAGTAAACCTTGGAAAGACAGACATTGATTTTGAAAAGGTTGATGAGGCTGCCCATTTTATTCCATCCGGAATGAATGTGTGGGAAGGACGACAGGAGAGATTTGATTTAACAGAACTTCGCTGTTATAGAGAGCTTAAAGATTCTAAGCGACTGGAAAGATCTCTTGGCACATTGGGTGGTGGTAATCACTTTATCGAGATAGACGAAGCTGCAGATGGGACAAAATATTTAATCATTCATTCTGGCAGCCGTAATCTTGGTAAGCAGGTTGCAGAGATATATCAGAAACTAGCAATCAACCTTAGCAGAGGCTATGGAGATTATCTTGAAAAAAGAGACGAGATTATCAGAACCTACAAGGAGCAGGGACGTAAGAATGAAATACAAGAGGCGTTAAAGCAGCTCCACTGGCAGGTTTATGAGAGTCCAACAAATATCCCTGAGGACCTTTGTTATCTGGACGGAAAATATTTAGAAGACTATCTTCATGATGTAGAAATCTGTCAGGCGTTTGCTCGCAGAAGCAGAGAAAAAATGGCAGAAATAATTTTAGAGAGAACAGGAATGACTGCAGGCGAGGCATTTCACACAATCCATAATTATATTGATACAGAAGAAATGATTTTAAGAAAGGGCGCAATAGCAGCCCATAGTGGAGAAAAAGTGCTGATTCCAATAAATATGAGAGATGGAAGTGTTCTCGCAATCGGCAAGGGAAATCCTGAGTGGAATTACTCAGCTCCTCATGGAGCAGGACGTATTATGTCCAGAACAAAAGCCTTCAGGGAATTAACCATGGAGGAATACAAGAAGACAATGGAGGGAGTTTACACAACCTCTGTAAACGAAAATACATTGGACGAGGCACCAATGGCATATAAGTCCCTTGAGGACATTATTGATGTAATCAGGGAGTCAGTAGATGTCATTGATGTGATGAAACCTATTTACAATTTTAAGGCTTCTGATTAGTACAAAGCCTGGCAGATAAGACTGCTGGGTGCTTGCACACTGGTAGTTATAATTAACTCCATACTGCAGAAGCAGAACAGGAGGAAAAGATGTTTAATATGCCTACCATCAACATGGTAGCAACGGGAAGAAATATTACAAGATTGAGAGAGCAGGCAGGTATGTCCGTTAAGGATTTAGCGCAGATATTTGGCTTTGCTACTCCTCAGGCAATCTACAAGTGGCAGCACGGAACTGCGATGCCGACATTAGATAATTTGGTTGTTTTGGCAGCAGTTTTCGGGGTTGCTATGGACGATATTGTTGTTATCGATACAGATGTAAAAGCGCAGATAAGCGCCTAAAATAATATGAGGAGCGGAGTTTATTTAATTAACAGTAAATTTTGACTTTAAAAAATTATTAAATGATTTATTATAAATATGTTAGTTGTTATAGAGAGAAGGAGAATAATAACCATGGGAAGAGTTGAGAATGTTGAAATTTTTAAAGATACAGAACATTTGGTAAAAACAATTAATAGACTAAAAGAATCCGTACAAGCATCGACCGATAAACAAAAAATTATTTTGGAAAAAGATGAACTTAACCTACCAGACTTAAAGAAATATAATGAAGAAGCGCAGGTAGTGGTTTCGACAAAAAGAACCTATGAGGCTGCATCTGCTTATAAAGGAATGAAAACAGCTGTCCATAATTTTGCCTCAGCAACTAATCCAGGAGGAGGAGTGGTACGTGGAGCGAATGCGCAGGAAGAGTGTCTTTGTAGATGCTCAGGCTTGTATTTTAATCTAAATACAGATGCGATGTGGAATGGATTTTATGCTCTTCATAGAAAAGAACGTAATCCAATTCATAATGATGATATTATATATACCCCTTCAGTTACAGTGTTTAAAACAGATACTGCAAATCCGCAATTGATGGATGAAAAGGATTGGTATGAAGTTGATGTAATTACATGTGCAGCACCAAATTTGAGAGAGAATCCAAGTAATATATATAATCATGGCGATGGAGATAAAGCGGTAAAGATTACAGACAAAGAACTTTTGGCACTACACGAGAAGCGTCTAAGAAGGATTTTAGATGTTGCTGTAGCTGAGGGTGAGGAGGTAGTAATTTTAGGAGCCTTTGGTTGTGGGGCATTTATGAATAACCCAGAAGTGGTTGCGATGGCAGCCAAGAATGTAATTAATGAATACCTAAACGCATTTAAAGTAATCGAATTTGCAGTTTACTGTAGCCCAAGGGATAATAGGAATTACAAAGTTTTTGACAGAACCCTTATGTAAGAGGTGAATTTTTGAATAATTATAAAGAAATACTAAACGGAACAGAATATGACTTTATTAAAACTAATGAGCATCTTGGAAAGCATGTAATTCTTCTAGGACTTGCTGGTAGTTATTCTTACGGGACCAATGTAGAAGGTAGTGATATTGATATTCGTGGAATTACACTTAATCAGAAATCGGATATAATTGGTTTGACACAGTTCGAACAGTATGTGGACAACAATACAGATACAGTTATATATGCA
>JBGVHH010000035.1:0-2543 GCA_045122195.1 Agathobacter sp. | reverse complement strand
GATTCCCGTTAAATACACCATGTGTTTCTCGACTATTATTTGGAACCGCATGTCGATTAATATGATCTACCCTGGTTTCACCTTTCTTACTAACAATTGCTTCCCAGTTTAATTTTTCACTTGACTCCCCATAGCTGGTCTTACTAAAACCATTTCCACTATTATTATACTCTTGTCCTACATTATTTTCCACATCCTGTGTATTCTTTTTTGCTCCAACCTCGACATCCTCCACATCAGAATCCAACTTGCTATCATCAATTCCCTTCATTCCTTCAAGTGGTGTAGATGTATCAGTAGCTTTGCCAAATGACCATCCATATTTTGTATCCAAATTACACAGACCTTTACTGGTACAATTTGATGTTGTCATTCCTGCCAGCATACTAAGTGTTCTATTACCTGTTGCATCATATACTATGTCCGAAGCAATATTTCCTGCTTCTGTTGATATCGCTTCTTTTCCCACATTGGTGCCTGACACTCGAAAAAACATATCCATACACACCTAATACACTGGTATCATCTGGTTCAACTATCTCATCATTTCTAGATACAATCACCGGCGCAGTCATATCTATTTCAAAAATTGCTGTTTGTTCTGATATTCCTTCGTTTTCTGCTTACCATTGGGCTTAGTCCCAATGATAGGTAGTTTCTTGAATATTGATAAACAAATATTAATATTCATAATATCCTTTTTTCCCAAACAAAATACTCTCCATATTTTCATCAGGTGCATAAATTCCTATTGATTTTTCTATGCTAATTAACCCTTCTTCATCGCGAACTAAACTACTTTCTATTTTCTCAGCATCTTCAATTTTTACCGGAAATATTATCTCACCATTTATGGTCACTTCTACATCATCAAAAATTTCCACAGCTTCACATTTATCATTTTCATCATAGTAAACATGAAAGTTTCCAAAATCATCTGTCGTATTTTGACTATATTCGGATTTTTTATACTCCTCATATTGTCCATACAATTTTCTTACAACCTCTCGTTCCATTCCAAATTCAATCTTATCAACTTTTTTTAATGGCTCTGCATAAATTCTGTTCATTAAATCACTCCCTCCATTTCAAGTGCATCTACATACTCTAACATTTCATTTATTCCCTTATCATACTTATCTCCAAATTTACATTGAATATCATCTATATCCATTTTTATTGCTTCTTTAAATTTTCCTTCGCTAATTAATTTTGATTGTTTTCTTCTATACTCAGTTGCTTCTTTTGAACGACCACAACTTGCGGTTTTTCTATGATCCCCCTTCTCCATCCTAATTGCGGGTCCTTTTCCCTTTGAAAGTGAACTGGTGCTATTGGCTGGTGTATGATGAACCTCCTCATTTTCATATAATCGTCCACCCTTATCTTTTTTTATGCTTGCATAACTTCCTCCACACTGATTATGCACCAACACTTCCATCTCACCCACATGATATGTGTGCCAGTCTTCTACCTGGAAGTTGTATACTGTTACTTCTTCGTCTTCTTCCAGATATTCTTTGTATATCTGCTCTACTTCAAGTATCTTTCCATCTTGATTCTGCAGTGGACTTCCTATGCAAAGCTGACATGCATTTACAAAGCCTCTTCCCACTACGAAATATGGATGGTCTGGAGTTGATACTATTTCTTCGCCGCCAACAACTATATGTACAAGCTCCCTTGTCTTTCGAACATATTTCTCAAGTACTTTTTTGTAGCCTGTTTCCATTGTATCAGTATTTGTTGATAATACAAGGTCTCCCGGCTTGATGCTCTCTATTCTGGCAAAGCCAAGCTCTGTTGCTATTAATGTTCCAGCAATAAAACATTTCATTGTGGATGTCATTCCACCAGTAAATACTGCTATTCCTGATACACCTGTCTGGAAGAAGTTATACGCTTTATTTGAATGAAGCTTGCTGTTTAAATCATATATTAGTCCTGGTCCAATTGCTCTGTCAAGCATTGCAAGGGTATCAAACCCTCCCATTGCCATACTTATTCCTTTTGATACTGCCGCTGTGCCCTTTATAAATTTTCCAAATGTTGATGTACACTTTACAAATTTACCACACACAGCTCCAAGCTGTCCTATGCCGGCAAATGCTGCTCCACATATAGCTCCTGAAATCGCTCCCGAGAAGGCTCCATCCTCAAAGCCATCTAGGAAGCTTCCTCCATTCGCCATACTTTCCAGCCCCCCTGAGATTCCACCTATTACGGCTCCTGATATTGCTCCCCAGCAGGCTCCTGCAAGAATTACTCCACCTACTCCAGTCCATATAAGCGCAACTGCAACTATAACTATTACTATAGTAACTATTAGTTTCCAGTGCTCGCAACACCATTCTGCTGCGCTCTCAACTGTATCCACTACTTTTTCAATAAAACCTTTTTCACACTCAGGCTTTAAGTATGAATATTTGGTGTAAAAGTCTTCTTTCGCTTTATTTAGTTCCTCTTTTGCGGCGTTATCCCTATTTACTGTTACTGTTATAAAGTTATCTACTTCTGTATTTAACTTCTTTAAATCCTCAACT
>JBGVHH010000034.1:0-6097 GCA_045122195.1 Agathobacter sp. | reverse complement strand
CACCGGAGTCTTCAATTCATGATTAATGTTATTAGATAGTTGTCTCTTGATACGTATCTTTTCCTTCTCTTCACGCAAGGCCGCCTCATGAGCCAAGTCTCTATCCTTGATTGTCTGTTGCCATTGTCCATAAAGTTGTACAATGTGATTGGAAATGGATCCCAATTCATCATTCGGGAATGGCTCGTCTTCATCAAACGCCTCCCCTTTCTCGGCCTTAGCAGCAAATCGATTAAGACGTTCCATGTTCTTTCCTAATCGTCGGGTAACAAAGTAAGCCAAAACACTCATGGCCAAACTGATAGAAATCATCACTCCTAAAAAAGTCCAGTCTGCCTGCAACAATTCACGGAGCGAAGCCGAATAAGGAATGGCTGTTCGCGCAATAAGTTCTTTCCCTCGTGTAGCCGAATAAAAATATTCCAAACCATCACTCGTTGATTGTCGACCGATATGATAACCTGATCCTTTCTTCAAAGCAGCAGCCACTTCAGGACGCATCCGGTGATTGTCAAGTGAGTCAACCGGAAGCATATTGTCATACACTACCTTTCCTGATAAAGCGATAATGGATATACGCAAATTATCGAAAGGTTTCTGGTGAGTGGCAATATATTCCTCATGTTGTTCTCCATCCTCCTCTACAGCTTCCAGCAAATGTCGGTTGTAGAGTTGGAGTTGGAGACTCAGATAGTCCGACTTATATTGCTTCTCGCGCAGATACTGGAATCCGATGAAGCACAAGATGATACTCCATGAGAAGGAAATCAGCATCACAAAAAGCTGACGATGGAACGAAAGCTTAATCGCGGAAACCATAGCCAAAACCTGAACGAGTTACTATATACGATCCGTATGGCCCAATCTTAGAGCGTAAACGGGTTATGTTCACATCGATGGTACGGTCGAGCACCACCACTTCATCACTCCACACTCTGCTCAGAATCTGCTCGCGTGAACAAATCTGTCCTCTATGTGAAATCAGATAAGCCAATAGTTCGTATTCCTTACGGGTCAGTTTCACTTCTTCACCGTCTACCGTGCATCGCTTGAATTCCAAATCCAGACGCAAACCTTCGGCTTTCAACACATTCGGTTTATCAGGTGATGTCTGACTCTTTTTATGAGCAGTCCGTCTTAACACGCTTTTCACTCGGGCTATGACATTGCGGACCGTATAAGGCTTGGTGATATAGTCATCAGCGCCCAAGTTCAGTCCCATCACCATATCATCTTCCGAATCACGTGCCGTACAGAAGATGATAGGAATCTCTGCGGTTGCCACGTCTTCTTTCAGCGTCTTTGCCATTTTGATTCCACTGATTTTTCCCATCATAATATCGAGGAGGATAAGTGAATAATTCTTCAAGTCGTAAGTCAGTGCTTGCTCGGCACTGAAAGCAATATCCACATCATACCCTTCGTTTTCAAGGTTGAGTTGCAAAACTTCGCACAAAGTTTCCTCATCATCTACTATCAATATACGTTCTGTTGCCATATACCTTTATAATTATATTATGGGGCAAATTTATAGAGAAAAGTGGAATAGAAAACACTTGAAAGTGAAATTTCATAGAAATGTAACATTTCACAATATAATGTTTGCTGAATATCCATATTATAGAATCAAAATATCGGAGTATTTGACATATATCAAATAATTGCATAGCTTTCTTTTTTCTTCAACATTATTCGGCATGCATTTTTTCATTGAGTGTACTTTTGCACAAAAACAATTAGTGCACATTAGAAATTATACTAGGACAGCAATCGTTAGACACTTAAATATGAATGAAAAAAGTTTGTATAAACAGTTCGAATAAATTCAATCTTACCTATAATCATGTACACAGTATTAACATCAAAAAGCAGTCAAGTTTTTAGAGATTATTTAGCAATTACACTTGGTCTGGCATGCTATGCATTCGGTTGGGTAACCTTTATGCTTCCTTATCAAATCACTACGGGAGGGGTAGCTGGTATTTCCTCACTTATCTATTACGTTACGGGTATAGAAATCCAACTTTCCTACTTCATCATTAATGCTATTTTTTTGTCATTTGCCTTGAAAATTCTAGGACCTAAATTTTGCATAAAAACGCTTTATGCCATTCCCGTTTTTACTTTTTTCTTGTGGTCCTTTCAAGTATTGCTAAAAGATGAAGCAGGTAACTTACCTTTACTATTAGGGCAAGGACAAGAATTTATGGCATGTGTTGTAGGAGGTGGTTTGCTCGGATTCGGTATAGGTTTTGTATTCATTCATAATGGGAGTACGGGAGGGACTGATATTCTTGCATGGATAGTCAACAAATATAAAGATGTTTCTTTAGGAAGATTAATAATGTATGGTGATATTATCATAATCTCTTCCTGCTACTTTGTTTTCCATGATTGGAAACGTGTTATGTTCGGCTTCTGCGTATTGTTTGTGATGAGTGTGGTCATTGACTATGTAGTAAATAGTAACCGACAGTCAGTACAATTCTTAATTTTCTCAAGAAAGCATGAAGAAATAGCTGAAACCATTACAAAAGAACTTCATCGTGGGGTTACTTTATTAGATGGCACTGGCTGGTATAGCAAGCAAAACATCAAAGTAGTCGTAGTACTAGCCAAGAAAAACCAATCAACAGATATTTTTAGATTAGTAAGAGATATAGATGAAAATGCTTTTGTCTCACAAAGCAATGTTGTTGGAGTCTATGGTGAAGGTTTCGATAAACTAAAAGTTAAGAAAACAAAAGGATAATACAGACTCGTCAGGGAAGTCAGCATTCTTAAAGGCTATAAACAAAAAAGTAGCATAGAAATCATTATCATTCCTACTTTTTACTCTATCAAATTCTATTCAATCCCCCGATTATTTGACTTTTATCAAATAATCGGGGGATTTTCCTTTTTTCTATCATTTTTTTTACCTTCACTGTTTTCTTTTGACATATCTTTGCAGCGTAAAACAAAACAATAGGTATAATAAAACAACAGGAATGGCATTAAAACGACAGAAAAATATGAATTTACCATTATAAAAAAATATTAGCCAAACACATCACAACAAAATGCTATTCCTTAAAAAGATAAAAGTATTAACAAAATCTTCCTCACGGAAGAACTAAAAAGTAGAAGTATGAAAAAGGTTGTAGATTTTATGAGCCCTGCGTTTTTCAACAGACTCCCAAAGTCTTATAAAACGAATAAAAGAGACATTAATTATTGGTGTCCAACAGGTATGAATCCCATAATGTCTTAAAACAGTTGAGCCTCAAATAGTACCTAATATTTGAAAGATTTAACAAAAACTATTCAAAACTGGAGGGGGTAATTTTAATTACCCCCCTCCATAAAAAACTTTAATGTTTTATTTTTAATATCTACTCATTATGAAAAGATTGTTTTTATCCGTAATTATGGTTTTAGGTTTGTCAACAGTTTGTTTTTCACAGAACAAGCAAGAAATTAATGACTTGAATATTGAAATACCTTTGCCTAAATTGGCTAGATATTTGAATCTGAATTCTACTCAATATGACAATGTGGAAAATGCCATTGATTTCTTTTCTGACAAGATGCAAAGCGCCAAATATTCAAAGGGAAGACGACAAATCAAAAACTTGAATGAAGCGATATTTGGAAACTTGAAATTGATGAGAAGTACATTAAGTCAGAGCCAATATAAAAAGTATTTGCAATTAAAATAAAGACTTAAATACATATATACGAAATATATCAGAAATATAATAAATTCGTAAAGCATTTCTTCCAAGCAAATAGGTAAGTTTTAAAAGGTAAAAAGATTTAAATTTAAAAGTTTAAAAGGCTAACAATTATCACATTATATCTATCACAGATTTTCAATTTATTTGTCCATGAAAAAGAGGATGCAATCGGCATCCTCTCAATATTAATAAGAAGGAAGAGAGAATGCTTTTAAATTTCACTATCCATTCTTTTCGATGCCGATAGTGACACAGGAGGATATGTTATATCCTCCTGTTCTGTATATGAAAACTTATGGCTTGTACTTTTCATTCCATTCTTATTTATTGTTTTTCCGCACTATTTTCCATACTCACGCAAACGGGAAATATTTGTTTTCCAAAACTCAAAACATAAAAAATGTTTACTTGCAAACGTAGTGTTTTTCAAAAGAACTCAATTATTTGACATTAATCAAATAAAACGGAATATTTGAAAGTTTTCCCTTTATTCCTTATGCCACACAATATTTTTGACATACCTTTGCAGCGTGAAAAGAGAAAGACATTATTCAAAATTTGCCTTTCTGATAGTAACAACAAGATTAAACAACGACAGTTTGAGTAACCAGAACGAGATGATTGTCCATAAAAACGTTTCAAATTGTCATTGGAATTTTAATAGTATAAACAACTTCCTTTTATAAGGAACTAAAAAATGAAGATGTATGAAAAAGTTTTTGAATACAGTATTTACAAACAACGTTGAAAATGCAAAAAACAGCAATGCAAGAATTAACTTTTGGTGCCCAAGCGGTATGATTCCGGTAAATTTTCAGGAAATAAACTAAATTAGGAGTTTTAATAAATATAATATAGAACAATAACAAAGGACAATCATCAATAGGTATTTTAGTATTAACGCTCTTCACATAGAAGAGGAAAAACAATTTAAAGGTATGAAAAAAATGGTAGATTTTATGAATTCAATGTTTGCGAATCAACCTAAGAGTTTAAATACCAACAACAAAATTAATTATTGGTGTCCAACTGGGATGATTCCTGTAAATTTTGACTATAAAGGAGAAAACGAACAAAATTAATTGGTTTTCCGTCAAGTATCGTTTAAGGTAAACATGTTTTAATTCTCGATTGATTTGAGATTATATAAAAAGGATAATTATGAAGAATAATAAAGATTTCATGAACCCTGTTTATCTGAACCGTCCACGGATGACGAACACCTCAGATTGTTCAGATATGGGCATTGGATACCCTATCCGTAACATTCGGGCCGTTCATGGCCTTCAGCATATATAAGCTTCTAGCATAGTATTTATATATCCCGAATTAAGCAAAAACTTAAAAGGGAAATTCAAGAGAAGGAGGGTAAAATCCCTCCTTCTCTTTATATTATATCAATACAGAGTTTTTGTATTTAATATATACTTTAAAAAAGCGAGGAGCCTTCAAAACGATCTCGGAACCATCGAATGGATACAAAGACGTTGCTCCATATCGTTTTGTTATCCCTTTAGCTTGTATCCTTAATTCCATATCCATTTATGAAAATACTCCTCGCTTCTATAATTATCGGTTACGTGCCGAGTTTACAGCATCCTTCAAGCTGTCTGTAGGACGAATCATGAATGAATAACTATAGTGCTTGTCAAGGAGTCTGTGGTGCTCTTCAGGTCTTGCCTTGATGCTCCAAGTATCTGTACCTCCAACACCGGCTTGTTTACAATCGACATTCAGCACGAATGAACCTTCAAGAACCTTTTCCTCTCCGATATGCTTGGCTGCTTCCAACGATTCCTGGGTAGTATTCCATGTTGAGATGCTGAGAGGACTTTCTCCGAGTATCTGAATACCTTTACCGCTCTTGTCGGTAAGAGTGAACCAACGTACTCCTGTCCTGTTACCATTTTCCTGCGGATAGACATATTCAGTCATCATACCTTCTACCGTAGTTTTGTAGGTACCAAGGAAGAGTCCTGCATGTCTGTCACAATAGTTTTCCCAAGGACCGAGCCCGAAATATGTAACGTTAGAGTAACGTGAATCAATCTGACCCTGAAGACCTATTCTAAGAGGTTCAGGCATCTGACTATTTATCTTGATGTCGTAACTTACACCCAGAGTACCGTCAGGATGCATGCAGTACTTAAAATTCATGACAGCCTTGCCGTCAGATGTAACAATAGCTTCAACAACAGCGTTATTACCTTCGGTAGAGGATGTGACCTTCACGTCGTTGACTGCTACATCCATCCATTCTCCCATCAGTTCCTCTGCCTTCCAACCGCGGCGGTCATTGTCTGTACCAGCTCGCCAGAAATTCGGTCTGAATGCTGATGATATAGCCTCTACTCCAGCATTTGCATAACCACAAAGCA
>JBGVHH010000033.1:0-2724 GCA_045122195.1 Agathobacter sp. | reverse complement strand
AGTCTGTCCTTGTGAGTATCTGGATTGAGAACGTATAGGAAAAATTTGTCCAGTGTAATATCCAGACTACATTGTCCTTGCATAAATGACAGTATAGTATTCTGATGTTCTGGTCTGAAAGATGAAAAAATGGCATAGCTTCATTCATAAATAGACCCCTTCTTTCTCATAAAGTAAAAATTAAATTGTATTCTAACTTGGGATAATTGACGAAATGCAATCTGTCATGAATTGACCAAGTATAGAGTTGAAATATCGCGAATAATCAACTTGTATTGGAATTGTAACACGGTGGGGAAGAGAAAACAATTGAGAAAAAATAATAGAATTTTGTGACAGGTTTTATATAGTATTACATAAATCGAGAAAATTTTTATAGTAATTCCATTTTATAGTGTATTAGTACCCAATTTGTCCCTGTTGGGATGGTACAATAGTTACATTAAAAAATGAAAAGGAGAAAGTATATGGGAAAGAATATGATGAAGAAAGGTGCTTGGAAGCGCTGGTTAAGTACAGCACTTGCAGTGACAATGGTTGCTGGAGTGGGGATGCCTGATGAGGTATATGCTGGGGTAAATGGTAGTGATTCAGTACCTGAAGGTTATACATCAGATGAGAATGGATTAATGGCATATCGTTATACTTCTGGGGTGGCGAGTGGGGATGCCATTGATATTATGGGCTATGTCGAAGGAAAATGGAGAGAAACAACATATAATAATGAAGGAAATGTTGTTATATTAAAAATAGGTGATGAAATCATTCCTGTTGAGAAAATTGATGGTTCTGAACCAATAACAGAGGGGGTGGATTTATATGTAAATGTGACTCCTGATTTTGTATCTGATGGACAGTTGATTAAACTTACATATACTGTAGAAAATAGAGGAAGTAATGCGGTTAATTACTCGATTGCAGGGCAAGCAGATGCTCAATTCAATAAAAATGATAAGTGTCCTATTGTAAATGTTGGTGAAGTTAAAAATGGTAGTGCATTTGCTTTAAATGATACAGTTGATGATAAGACAATTAGCTTTGCTGTTTTTCCGCTCTCAGCATCTACTTCAAATTATCATCAATATTGGGTGTGGCAGAATTATTTTGTAGATGGAATTGATGGTTTTTGGAATGTACCGCGTGATGGGGATTGGGAGTATGATGGCTTGGTATCTAAAAATTTAAAGCAGGAAGGTCTTTATAATGAATTGGCCAAAAGTTCTGAAGATAGTGGTTATTCTTTCGCATGGAACAATCAGACACTAGGTGGGGGTGAGAGTAAGTCATATTCAGCATTATTTGGTGTAGGAGATTTAGAGAATATTAAAGATGCTGTCGGCGAAGCAACTCCTCATACACATACATATGGTGATTACAAGTCAAACAATGATGCAACAAAGACAAGTGATGGAACAAAGTCAAGAACATGTACAGGTTGTGGACAAGTAGAAACAGTAACAGATGTAGGAAGTAAATTACCAGCAGACGGAGCCGTTGCAGTTCCAACAGAAAAAGAAAATGGTAATTTTGCAGCTGGTGGAATTGTAAATTCGCCAGAAGAGATTAAAGTTGCTGTTCTTACAGCCGAAGATAAAGCTGCAATTGCAGCAGGTAAAGATGTAAACGTATGGCTTGAGGTGGCTGACAATTCAGCAAAAGTTTCTGAGGCAGATAAGAAAGTTATAACAGCTAAATTACCAAATAATTATACAGTAGGTACATATCTTGATATTAACCTCTGGAAGCAGATTACTGATTCGGATGCGACAAAGGTTACTAAAGTACCAAATGGAAAAGTAAAGATTAGTTTAGCAATTCCAAAGGCGCTTCAGAAGAATGGTCGTTCTTACAAGATTATTCGTAATCATGAAGGTGTTGCAACTGTATTAGATGCAAATGTAGATGCAAACTATAATCTAACATTTGAGACAGATAAATTCTCAACATATGCATTAGTATATTCTGATAATACTGTAGCTTCTCCAAAGACAGGAGATGTAAACACTACAACTTTCTTACTTGCTATGATGGTAGGATTAGGAATAATCAGTGTTTCAGTGCTTAATCGTAAGAAAAATGCATAGATATTTATTAATTACACAAAAAACAGCTATAATGCTAGTATTTATCGGCATTGTAGCTGTTTTTGTTTTAGATATATTTAATGCTTTTATTATTTACTGTTCTGTTTAAGGGATTCGATTTGCGCCTTAAGTTTAGAAATTTCCTGATCCTTGGTAGCAAGTTCATTTTTCTGTGTATCGATTAGATTGTCTTTAGCCATGGAATCTTTTCTTGCCGAATCCAACGCTGATTTAGCGGAATCCAACTCAGACTTAGCGGAATCCAATTCAGACTTAGCGGAATCTAACTCTTCTTTAATCGATTTAACTTCCTGTGCTAATTCATCAATCATGTAATTCGCTGTATTCCTATCGAGGATTTCCAATGCTTCTGAGAACATATATATCGCTTGACACCTTCAATTCTATGGGTCAAAATATAATCACAGAACTTGATGCGTGGCTTACTTTCTTTAGCTGTACTGACGCAGAGCATATTGTTCGTCTGGTGCAGAAATATCCGAAGTTTTTGGAGTATTATAAAGATATAGCCGTATTTAGAACCAAACCGAAGGAGTTGATATATATGTTCTCAGAAGCATTGGAAATCCTCGATAGGAATACAGCGAATTACATGATTGATGAATTAGCACAGGAAGTT
>JBGVHH010000032.1:0-10004 GCA_045122195.1 Agathobacter sp. | reverse complement strand
CATATGTAGATGTAAAATCAGTACCAAGATATACAGAGTACTGAAGCAAAAACGTGGTGGAAAGTACTGGGGAGTGTACTGTAAGTCTTTGTTTGACGATTATGCTTTGAAAGTGTTGAATTTACGGCACTCACCGATTCTATTGAAGAAGCAGCAAAAGCAGGTAAATTCTAATTTAGGTTTATCATAAATATTAATAAAAGCTATCGTGGTGTGTTCACGATAGCTTTTTTCTAGATTAATTTATTCTATTGTCGTCAGGTAGCAAATCAAGAAGAGTATCTCTCCCTTTTTGAGAGATGCTTCTATAATATTTTATTATCCTTAATTCTTGTGAAGAAAGAGCTGTTGATGAATCAATTGTTTCAAATCTATATGGAAAATCCGTATTCCCTACCAGGTAATCTATAGAGGTATCGAAAAAATTTGCGGCAGAAATCATGATATCTAAATCAGGTTCAGCCATTCCGTGTTCATATTTGTATACAGATTGTTGTGTGACATGTAGGATATCTGCTAATTCCTGCTGGCTAATTCCTTTAGCATTTCTCAGTTCGCGTAAACGTTTCATAATATTTCCTCCCAATATTCAAAAATAGACTCCTATTAATTATGAAGTCATAGCTAAATTAAGAGTAAAACTTACAAGGTGTGGTGAATACAACTGAAAATTGTAAGTAAGACAGGTGAAAACCATCATAGATGTAGAAAATATTAATTTTTTAGGCAGTATTATTGTGTACTATTAAAACTTGAATACAACTACTGGTTGTGATAAAATAATCCAAGAAAAAAATTGAAGGATTTATTTATGGGTACAAAAGAAATTAATGTAGTAGACGAAATGGAAATTGACTTACTTGCGTTGGCGCATGAATTGTTCAGACATTGGAAGGCATTGATTACATCGCTAGTGCTTATGGCAATGGTATTTGGACTATATTCCAAGATAACATATGTGCCAGAATACGAAGCGTCTGCAGAGATGTATGTTTTTTCAAAATCAACATCTATCACAAGCCTTGCAGATATTCAGATAGGTTCATCTCTTACAAAGGATTATGAATATGTAATCACGGGAAGAACAGTACTTAGCAATGTAATTAGAAATCTGGACTTAGATTATACATATGAAGAGTTGAAGGGACATGTGACTGTTGAGAATCCAACTGACACACGTGTGATAAAGATAATAGTAAATGATACAGATTTGGATGAAGCTAGAGCAATAGCAGATGAGATTGTAAATGTATCTTCGGCATATATTGCAGACAATATGGATCAGTCTCAGCCGAAGATAATCCAGAAGGCATACGTTCCAAATCAGGCCGTAAACAATAGAATACTAAGGAATACCGTACTGGGAGCTTTAATTGGATTTATCCTGGCTGCAATAGTTGTGATAGTAGGATTTCTTCTCGATGATTCAGTATCGAATGCTGAGGAAATGGAGAGTCGTACAGGACTCAAGGTACTGGCATCACTGCCGCTTGAGGATTCGGTAGAGTACGACGGACATAAATCAAAGAAGAGTAAGCGAAAGAAGAAAAAGTAAGGGGAATTGGTGTAGCTTATTATGGAAACAGTATTAATAAATCAGATTAAAGACCAGAGTTATTCAATGAAGGAATCACTTCGAGCACTAAAGACCAATATCAGCTTTAGTGGAAAGGGAATCAAATCAATTCTCTTTACAAGTAGTGTTCCGAATGAAGGAAAGAGTACGGTAGTAGTTGATCTTGCCCGCTCTCTGGCAGATTCGAAGAAGACAGTATTGGTGGTGGATACAGATATGAGAAAATCAGTGCTGGTAGGTCGTCTTCGAGCAACAGTAGAGAGTGGTTCTTCTATAAAAGGCTTGTCTCATTATTTGTCGGGACAGGCTTCTCTAGACAAAGTGGTGTACGCATCAAATATCAGAGGCGTATTCTTTATTTTTGCAGGTCATGAAGTACCGAATCCAACAGAACTTTTAGAAACAAACGAGTTTGCCCAGCTGATAGAGTTTGGCAAACAGAATTTTGATTATGTACTTGTAGATACTCCACCGACGGGAGCAGCAATTGATGCTGCAGTTATAGGTAAAAACGTTGATGGCGCGGTCATAGTCGCTGCCCAGAACGCAACAAGTAGCAGAGCAATTGTAAATACAAAGCGAACACTTGAAGAATCAGGTGTGAAGATACTTGGAGGAGTGCTCAACAAGGTAAAAAGAGATAATACTAGATATGGTTCTTACTACAAGAGTTATTACGGTAGTTACTATGGCGATTACTATGGACGAGAAACTGAAGAAGCTTAATAGTAGCTGCTATTGTTGGTAAAGGAGTTCATATGAAGAAAAATACTGGCGAAAAGCTATTGATTTTTGTAGAAATAGTAGCTCTATTAGTGGTTGCTGTCTTTGGGGTATTTAGATTGTTCAGCAAGGATAATACGAAAAAGCCAAAGTCTATAGATACAGGAGTGATTAGCAGTACAGAAGTGATTCCGAGTGGTACAGAGGTGATTATTGTAGATACAGAAGGAGCCTCTGATACAGATGACGCGAATTCGTTCTCAGATTCAGTACTTGCGAAGGTTGGTTCAATGACTACTGAGGAAAAGGTTTGTCAGCTATTTATGACAAGACCTGAGGAGATTACAGGTGTTGCGCAGTTTACAAATGCCGGCAACAAGACAAAAGCTGCAATAAGTCAGTATCCTCTTGGAGGTTTTGTGTTTGGACAACCGAATTTTGGAGGAATAGCTGCAACACAGGCAATGATGGGAAATGTCCAGTCATATGCCAATGAACGAAGTGGATTTTCAATGTTTCTGGCAGTAGCAGAAGTGGGAGGAGACAATTCACCACTTGCAAAAGCCAATGCGATTTCGATTGTAAATGACCCTATGACAGAGGGAACGTTAGAAAATGCTGGCGAGGATGCCAGAAAGATGAGCGCGTATATCGGACAGAATGGATTGAACATGAATTTGACAGCGTACTCAGGTGATGTGGACAAGATGGCTGCTGTGACAGCTGGATATAAAGAGAATATGATACATTCAATTGTTGGAACATATCCCAATGAAGGTGCAACTGATATTACTTCTGTGGATGATATGTTTTCAAAATCTATAGAGACTGATGTGTCTGTTATCATGATTGGAGCTTATGCTAATCAAAGCTTTACAGGTGATGCAGAGATGTCGTGTGTTGTATCTGGGAATGTAATGTCCCATTTGAGATATGACATGAATTACGAGGGCATAATAATGACTGCAGACTTATCCAAGGGCGTATCAGGAGGCATGACTCAGGATGAAGCCGCTGTAGCGGCTGTGAAATCAGGAGTAGATATGGTATGGGTATCAACCGGTTTTGTGGGAAGCTATAATGCAGTTCTTGAAGCAGTAAATAAAGGTGAGATATCAGAAGAAGTGCTAAATAATGCAGTTGCAAGAATTCTCACTGTAAAAGGACTTTAAATATGAGTGAACAGAAGAAAAACAGGAAAGTAAATATATTTATAGCGATTTGTATATTGATTGTAATTGGATGCGGGATATATATAGCTTGCTATTTCCTGAGACAGAATGATCAAAAAGACAATTATGACAGAATCGCTTCTGAGGCTTATAAGCCGGTGGAAGAAGTTGATGATACAGAGCCGGAAACGGAGCAGGGATTACAGATTCCAATAGATTTTGAAAAACTGCAAAGTGAGAATCCTGATATATATGCCTGGATTTCAATACCGGGAGTAGAAGCAGAGTATCCAATATGCCAAAGCAGTACAGATGACAGCTACTATCTGGATTATACAGTTGATGGAACATATGGGCTTCCTGGTTCTATATATACAGAAATGGCCAATGCAAAAGATTTTACAGATTTCAACACGGTTATATACGGACATCATATGAAAAATGGAACAATGTTCGGAGGGCTTCATAAATTCAGAGACGAGAATTTCATGAAGGAAAATTCAACGATTACCATTTATACACCGGATAGTATTCTGACTTACGAAATATTTGCTGCTGTTACTTATAGTGATGAACATATATTGAATACCTATGATTTTTCACAGGAAGGAAAGAGACAGAGTTTTCTGGATTCTGTGAATGAAATCAGGGACATGAACAGTCCTATAAGAGAAGATGTTGCTGTTGATACCAATAGCAGAATTATTACTTTAAGCACCTGTATAGGAGGACAGCCGAACAATAGATTGCTTGTGATGGCGGTATTGGTAAATGAAGAAAAGTAGAATTGCTACCATGGCTATAGTATTCCTGGTTCTGGTTTGTGTATGTGTTGTTGTGTTATGGAGACTTAATCCATTTGCAAAAGATACACATGATAATGGTGATACACAGAAAGCAGAGGAACTTTATGAGGATGATAGCCTAAGCTATAGAAATATCACATACAATGGAAAGTCGTATACATATAAGTCTGGAATCACAACCCTGTTATTCATGGGAGTGGATCAGCACGAGCCGGTAGAAGCAAATGGATATGAGGGTACTGGAGGCCGTTCTGATTGCCTGATTCTATACATAATTGATTCCAACAACCAGACCACAAAGATGCTGGAAATATCCAGAGATACTATGGTAAATGTGGCTGTATATGATGTGGAAGGTGAATATGCACTGGACATGGAGATGCAGATAACCATGCAGTATGCGTTTGGAGACGGTGCGAATAAGAGCTGCCGTCTGACCAAAGAAGCAGTATCAGAACTGCTTTATGGAATTCCAATTGATAATTTTCTTTCAATGAATATAGATGGAATAGCGACAGTTACTGATGCTATTGGAGGTGTAACAATTGAGATACCTGAGGATTACACACAGATAGATCCAAGCTTCGTAAAGGGAATCACAGTTACACTGGATGGAAGGCTGGCAGAAAAATATGTCAGAACCCGTGATGTTACGGTGACAGGCAGTAATGACCAGCGAATGGAACGACAGATGCAGTTTGTCAAAGCTCTTGTAGCACAGCTACAGGATTCATCTAATGGAGTAAGTGTGTACAAGAACCTGTTGGAACAGGCCTCACCGTATCTGGTGACAGATATGGATTCTGAGGATATGTTTGCACTTGCCAGATATAGTCTGGATGAAAAAGAGTGCAAGGTGCCGGGTGAAACCGTCGCCGGACTTGCAAACGATGAGTATCACGTGGATGAAGATGCTCTGAAGAGTTTGATAGTCGAATTATTTTACGATGAAAATTAGTTGTTCTATGAACACTATTTCAATATGCTCTGAAATCAGATTATCTGATGGAAGAACATAAATAATGAAGAAAGGGGGACTACGCCAATGAAGAAATTAGCCGGATTATTCTTAGCTGTAACTTTAGTTCTCGGTATGACAACAGTTGCATTTGCTGCAGGAAGTAAATCAACTACAGTTTCTGATGGAAAGACTACAGAGGGTGCTGCAATCTCTCATGAAGTTTCTACAACAACTGAGGAAGCTAAAGCAGCTGGAATTGAAAAAACAACAGAAGGTAAGATTGTCATTTCTGACACAAAAATTGCTGAAGTAAAGAAGGATCTCAAAGCTGACAAGGTTCAGATTCTTGATGTATTCGAAGTAACTGCTCCAGCTGGTTATGTTGCAGGAGATGCTATTGATATCACAATGACAGGAGTTAAATGGCAGGATGGTATCACAGTACTTCACTTCCAGGATGGAAAGTGGGTTGCATTACCAACAAAGAAAGGAGCTAACGACACAGTTGTTGCTACTTTCACAAAATTCTCACCAACAGCTATCGCTATCGTATCAACATCAGCTTCTACAACTGATGCTGCTACAACAGGAAAATCTCCAAAAACTGGAGAGACTAACGTTGTATTCTACGTAGCACTCTTAGCTTTAGTAGCAGGAGCTTCAGCTCTTGTTGCAAAGAAAAAATTTGCTTAATATAAGTAAATTACAAAATTGTTCATAGAAAAAACTATTTTCATAAAGATTTTTCAGAGTTCTGAAAAGCATGCTGCCGCACCATTTATGGGGCGGCAGTGTATTGAGTATAGCACATTTTATTTTACAAAAGAAAAAATAGAGTTGATTAGAGGATTGTTGATGATTCATCAGGCAGTAATAAAGAAGAAAAATGGATATGGAAAATACTATTACAGATACTTCTGTATGATAATAATATCTGCTATAGCAACATCGTCATTTGCAATAGTCTGGTACAACTTTGTAAAGCATAACAACGTAACTGGACATTTGCTAGGACTTGGAAATCTCGGAATGGCAATTGGTATATACGGGATACTTTTTGTACTGACGGGAAAATATTTACGTGCTTTTAAAGTGGGTGTGGATAGAAAAATGAATCTGATTATAGCACAACTACTTACAACATTTACGGTAGCATGTTTAGAAGTCTTTATATCAATGGCAATTACCGGGCAATTTAGATTTTTGGGGAAATTATTAGCAAGATATTTACTTATGGCTTCGGCACAGTTTGTTCTTCTTGCCATAATCATAGTGCCCATGATTAACTTGTATAGAAAAATTTTCCCGCCAATACAGATACTTGAAGTGTATGGTGAATATATAAATGGTCTTTGCGATAAGGTTAACGGTAGAAAAGACAAGTATGAAGTTGTAAAGAAAATAAACTATAAAAATGGTTTAGATAAAGTATATGCAGAGATAGATAATTATGATGCGGTATTGATAAATGATATACCAAGTGAGCAACGAAATGAAATATTAAAGAAGTGTTATGAGATAAACAAAAGGGTGTATTTTACGCCAAAAGTTTCGGATATTATAGCAAGAAGTTCAGAAGAATTGAATTTGTTTGATACACCATTATGTTTATGCAAAAATATTGGAATTTCTACAAGACAGATTTTTTTGAAACGATTGTTTGATATTGTTCTATCAGCTGTTACATTAGTGATTTTAAGTCCTGTATTATTGATTGTTTCGATTGCAATTCATGTAGAGGATGGTGGTCCTGTGTTTTTTAAGCAGGAACGAGTTACATTAAATGGTCGTAGATTTATGATTTTAAAGTTTAGATCTATGATTGTAAATGCTGAGAAAGATGGTAGACCTCATCCTGCTGGAGAAAAAGATGAGCGAATAACAAAAGTTGGAAATGTCATTAGAACTATAAGAATTGATGAGCTTCCACAGCTATTAAATATATTAAAAGGTGATATGTCTATAGTAGGGCCTAGACCTGAAAGATGGGAACATGATGAGCTGTACTCTAAAGATATACCGGAATGGACGCTTCGCTTGAAAGTAAAAGGCGGATTGACAGGATATGCGCAGGTGTATGGAAAGTATAATACCACAGCGTTAGACAAGTTGAAGTTGGATCTGTTTTACATTACTAATTATTCCTTGGTACTTGATATTCAAATAATCTTTGAAACCTTGAAAATAATTCTCAGAAAAGAAAGTACAGAAGGATTCAGTGAAAAAAGAGGAAAACAAATGCATAATGGAGTAACCGTTATGCATGAAAAAATATTACAAGAAGAAAATGAAAAAAATGTTGATGATGGCAACTACTGCCGCAATGATAGAGCAATTTAATAAAAATAATATATTAATTTTAGAAGAAATGGGATATGAAGTACATGTTGCTGGAAATTTTAGAGAAGGAAATCCAGTTTCGGATGAGAGGTTAGAACAATTCAAAGAATGGTTATCACAACATAATGGTAAATGGTTTCATATTCCTTCAACAAGAAAAACAACAGATAGAAAAAATATAAGTGCTTATAAACAAGTAGTTGATTTGATAAGGGAATATAAGTATAAGTTTATACACTGTCATACACCAATTGGTTCTGTAATTGCAAGATGTGCAGCACATAAAACAAATACTCCAATTATATATACTGCACATGGATTTCATTTTTATAAAGGAGCTCCTCTAAAGAACTGGCTTGTATATTATCCTGTGGAGAAGTTCTTTAGTAGATGGACTGATGTGTTGGTGTTAATTAATCAAGAGGATTATAAACGTGCTGAAAGAAAGTTCAAAGCTAAAAATATATATTATGTGCCTGGGGTTGGGATTGATATAGAACAATATAAGAAGTGTGCAGAAAATTGTGATATTCGGGATGAGTTTAATATTCCAGCTAAAGCAAAAGTTATTCTATCTGTTGGCGAAGTTAATAAGAATAAGAATCATAAATTGGGAATTGCTAGTATTTCGAAATTGAATGATGATTCAGTTTATTACATAATATGTGGACAGGGAAAAATGATAGAAGAAAATAGAAAATTGGCTAAAACATTAGGATTTGAAAATCGGGTAATATTTGCTGGGTATAGGAGTGATGTGCAAAGGTTTTATAATTCAGCTGATATTTTTTTGTTTCCATCATTAAGAGAAGGCTTGTCGGTTTCAATGATGGAAGCTATGGCTATGGGAATACCAATTATTTGTAATTCAATCAGGGGAAATACCGATTTGATAGATGATGGAATTAATGGCGTACTAATAAATAACACAGTTGAAGAGGTAGTTAAAGCGATAAAGTTATTATTACATAATTCTTCGTTAAGAGAGTCTATTAGTATGGCTGAAAGAGAAAAGATAGAACAATTTGGATTAGATAATGTTATGGATAAAATGAGGAATATATATTTTGAAGTCGAAGATTAAAATTATGCATTTATTCCCTAGCAATAAGTATTCGGGGGCAGAGAACGTTGTATTAACAATAACAGATATGTTTAGGAACGACGAAGATATATCTATGAGCATAGTATGTGGAAATGGACCGATTAAAAAGCAATTAGAGGAACATGGTGTAAATTATCAGTTGTTGGATTCGTTTAACTATAAGAATATAAGAAGAATTGTAAATATGGAAAAACCAGATATTATTCATGCCCATGATTTTACAGCAACAATGATGGCAACTCGACTTAAAATCCCTGTCATTGCTCATTTACATAACAATCCTTTATGGCAAAAGCGTATTAATATGAAATCCATTGGATACGCGACCTGTATTCATAAATTGACAAAGGTATTTGGAGTTTCAGAATCTGTATATGAAGAATATGTATTTAGAAAATTATATAGAAATAAATTCGAAGTATTGCCAAATGTAGTGGACAAGGAAAAGATTATAAAAATGTCTGAGGAATCAGTAGATGAGATTAAAAGTATTGATATTATTGTTGTGGGAAGATTAACAGTACAAAAGAATCCGTTAAAGGCACTTAGTGTGATAAATGCAATAAATAAGCAACAAAAGGTAAAGGCACTTTTTTTAGGAGATGGTGAACTAAAAAAAGAATGTGAAGAATACATTGAACAAAATGATTTGTACAATACAGTTTGTTTAAAAGGGAATGTTGAAAATCCATATAAATATATGAAAAAGGCAAAAGTTTTGTTAATGCCATCTTTATGTGAAGGGTTTGGACTAGCTGCTGTTGAGGCATTAGTTTTAGGTGTTCCAGTAGTTTGCTCAGGTGTCGGAGGATTAAAAGATATAATAAATAGTAGTAATGGTAAGATTTGTAATAGCGAGCAAGAGTATGTAGATGAGATTCGGAAATTGCTTAATGATGAGGAATATTTGAACAGGAAAAGGCAATATGCAGTAGAGTCAGGTAGTAAATATTGCGAAATGGATAAGTATTATATGAAACTAAAAAAAGCATATAAGAAGGTAAGTCATCATGAGTAGAAATAGTAAATTAACTGTGACAATAATTACTCCTACATATAATAGAGCAGAAAAATTGAAAGACTTGTATTTAAGTTTGCATAAGCAGAGTTCTTATGAATTTGAGTGGATTATTATTGATGATGGAAGTACCGATGATACAGAAGCGATTGTTAATAATTTTGTTGCGCCCCTCTCAGCCTGACTTTCAACGGATTTGATTGCCTGTCACGGAATTAACCGATATACTGTCACCAGAGAATAAAAAGAAAGAGATCCCGGAATCTTCTTCTTTGGCGAGTCGATGCATTCCAGGATCTATGG
>JBGVHH010000031.1:0-21233 GCA_045122195.1 Agathobacter sp. | reverse complement strand
ATGATAATCCTCATTTTGAAATGGTGTTAACGCTACTGCTGCTATTATCTCTCCATCCTTCTCTTCATAATACATGTGTCCGCCATCAATATACCATTTTATCATTTCATCTGTCGGGTGTTGTCCATATTTCCAACAAGCGTATTTTTCCATCTCGTTGGTATTATCAATTACATATTTATAAAAGTCTGTTATTCTTTGATAATCATTTGCATCACATTTTATTAGGTTCATTTTATCAATATATTTTCCCTTCACAATTCTACAATATTATTTGATAATACAAGTAATCTTCTGTATAGGCACTTTCTGAGTCATTATTTTTCTTGTCATATAATTTAAAGCCAACACTTTCATAATTTCTGGATTATTATAACTCAACCATCATATACATCCTCAAAACATACAATTCCATTCTCACGCAATCCATATTTTATTTCAGTCAACTTCTTTTGAAATGAATGAAAGATAAGATACCTATAGAAATAAAATATACACACCAACCCTCAAGAGCAATTACTCCTCCTTTACTTGAATCACTATCAGCTGTTTGCACCAAAATTCCTGTCATTGGCATAATCAAACATACGATGAAGAAGATTCCATGAATCATCATAAGCCATTTGAGAACCTTATCTGATTTCGTTTTATCTTCTATCGTTATCCCTGTAAAAAATGTTGATAATGCCATAAATCCATATCCCAGTAGGTCATAATTAAAAATTAATCCACCCTTATTAAAATCAAGAATTTGCGATGCCTGCGGAGTTAACGTCTCCAATCTAACTGTCGTTGTCTGTGCAAAATAAACTATTACAATCAATACTGCATAGATTGTCGCAAAACCAATAATTGCAATCTCTGGTAAATCCATAATTCTAATATCCATTTTCTCTCCGCACTTTCTATATATCAAATTTCAATAACGCCTTGTAAATTTGCAAGACGGTATATTTTATATCCACCATTCAGGAGTCAGCTCTCCCAAAGTGACAATTCTATCTGTATCATAATCCATTAATATCTCAACATTTTTATAAGTGTCAGGCATTAATTGAATCATTAACTCTCTGCACGCACCACATGGTGCTCCATTTTTCCCGTCTGGCATAATCGCTAGAACCCTCGAAAATGATTGTTCTCCTTTCGGCCTTTTAGTCCATTTATCCGAATATCATCAAGTTCTTCTTTTGTTAAGCATCCAGATTGATATAGTCGCAGATACTCTTTTGAAACATCTGAATCAAAGATTAATACATCATCAGAGCCTATGGTAACATCCACACCCTTACGATAGAGCTGCGCTATAGGATGGTGTGCCATATCAGGTACACGACCCAAGAGCACATTACTTGAAGGAGTAATATTCAATCGAATATTGTTTTCAATCAGGTAGTCTATGACGCTTTCATCTTGTACAGCCGCTATTCCATGTTGCACTTCGTTAAGATGAAGCAATTCAACTGAAGTAACTATATCCTTCGCCGTGCCCCATTCGCCCACATGAGCTTTTAACACAAGTCCGTTTTCAGCAGCTTTATCGTAGATCGGAATGAAATTTTCTATCGGCTGTGCCAATTCATCTCCATAAAGATCAATAGAATAAAATTCCCTATGTCCCCAAAAATGCGATAAACATTTCATCAGATAATCAACTGGACAATGTCTTGATAATCCAATTTGCAAACGTAATTCGATTTCAGGAGCTATCATGGCGTTCGCCTCTTGGAAAGAAAAGATCAGTTTCTCAATGTCATTATCAAAAACTCGCCAAGGCCCCACACATCTTCACCTATTTTCAATACAGTTACTCCATCGGATTTTGCCTGCTCAAATGTTGCATTAATCAATAATTTTCTTCCTGCCAGACTATTAAAACGATTCCCAATATATTTACTGCTCCATGAGTCCATTTCACTCATAGATTTTAACGAGTTGGTTATAGATTCGATTTTATATCCGGTCTTATTGAATATATACTCCCTACTTCCACCAAGTACAAAGTGGCTATGCAAATCTGCTTTAGGGAAACTTCGTATTGTTTCTAAATCCTGACTATTAAGTGCTTCTACAAAAGTCATAATCGTCTCTCTCCATTATTTTTCAAACTTTTATTTTTTTCTCTTTCTCCTTATAACCGTTTCTCTACATTTTCAAACATCGGGCCATACTTCTTAAGCTTAAGCCAATCCTCTCTTGTAATTGCAAAAACAATTGTTATCCCATTTTCTTTGTCCTCGAATTCATCAACTTTACTGCATCCCCATGACATTGCTGACCTTGCTGAAGGTAAATTTGTAGATTTCATATATGAAAAAATCGTAGCAAACGGAGTGTTCTCAAATATCCAATCTCTTACTGCACTCGCTGCTTCCCTGGCGTAACCTTTTCGCTGCATATCTTTGCGAATATGATATCCGATTTCTGGTTTAATCACACCACCAATATTCTGCATAGTAAGTCCACAGTCACCAATCATCTCCCCAGTGTCTTTCAGGCAGACTGCCCATAAACCAAATCCGAATATCTGATATCTTTCTATATTTTTATTAATCCAACCTCTTACTCTGTGTTCATCAAATGTGTATGGATAATGCTCCATGATATCGGAATCTGCTAGAACCTCATAAAGTGCATCATAATCTTCCTTATTCATTTCTCGTAAAAATAATCTTTCTGTCTCTATTCTCATTTTTTTAATCTCCCCATGCTAATATTCTAATCTAATCAATCTCCTTTTGCTTTCTGCAAAACATTGTATTCCATCGGAATATACTGAATTCCTCCGTCTTCTTTTACCGAATCAGTCTGATAAAATCCAAGTTTTTTATAAATCTCGGCTGCATACAATGATGAATGAACTGTAATCAGATTTGCCGATGTATTGCTTAATACTGCTTTCCACAGCTTTTTTCCAATCTGTGATACTATGCGTCAACAAAAAACAAAGCAACATGCATTACTTTATTTCGTAATAATAATTTATTACTCCGGACGATTCTTCCACAATGTCTACGAGAACACCACCGCACTTTTTTATAACTAAAACAGACGCAAGGTTATCGCTATGGCTCCCAAGAATAATCTTTTCTAACCCTTTATCTTTACATATTTTCAATCCATGATAAAGCATTTTCGTAGCATAACCATTCCTTCGTTTTGAGGGCCTTACATTATATCCTATATTTCCATACATCGCTTCAAGTTCAGGGGTAAGCTCATATCTAATACACAGAATACCCACTAATTCTGAATTATCATGACAAAGCAGAATCAATGATCTTCCCCAATCACCATTTCCGCTGTCAGCATTATGGTGCATCTGAATCACCCATTTTTCAAAACTATTCAGCAACAAATCCTGACAGATAATTACATCGTGCTCTCCATTTTGAAAACACTCTTGAAGATATTCCTTTAACTCATTTTCATCTTTCAATGCTGGTAATTCATATTTCATCAATTTTCATCACCCACTCTATGCTAACGTTCGTTCTCTATTAAATTATAGCTATCGACGTTTCTTTCTGTCAAGAAAAAAATTAATTTCGATGGAGGAGATTTATCCTCCGATGCAGGCTTACTTCTTATCAAAGAATTCGTAAGCAAACTTGGTATTGATAAGCTTTTAGGAAAAGCTTTCAAGACCAATGATCCTGTATTCAAGTCTGTACTTGAAAAAGATGCCCTTGCATCACAGCCTACTGTATCAAGATTCTTTAACCGTATGGATGAAGATACCTTAAACCAGTTCCTTATGATTAGCAGAATACTTCGTAAGAAAATTTACAGTATTCAGATGCCACAAGCTATGTAATCCGGCTGAAGGAGAATGGAATTCTCCGTGAAAAAGCATCCCATCTTGTGGATGAGCTTGATGAAATCACCAGGAATAACAAAGTTGATTATGCGGTAGTTTATGGTGAATTCATGTACAAAGCAGGTCCATGCTCTTGCGTATAACATATTTAATTGGTTTAGACGATTGGCGTTATCAGCAAACATGCGAAAACAACGCATTGATACCGTCCGTTTAAAACTGCTGAAGATTGCTGCAAAAGTAATTCGTTTGAGAAAAACCTGTTATAATAAGGGAGCTAAGAGGACTAAGTTCCCTTATATAAGTTTCTTACTATTTCAGTTTGCTAGACCGAGTAAATAGTAAGAAATAAGTAATATGGCAAGTTGTTGAACAACAAACCAAAAAGTGTCTATACCTTTTTCACAAAAGTGAGCAAAGAGTATAGACTTTTTTTGTTCTTTTTCTCTAACAAAGTTCGATATTGTCAAGAAAAAAGATGGAAGCTATCACTCCCATCTTTTTATCTCAGGTAATTACCCAATGTATGTTCTTAATATTTCTTTCATCTTATCCGGCAGTATAGGTTTTTCAAGATAATCTGTAAATCCCATACACATATACTCGTCACGGGCTGTTACGGAAGCATTTCCTGTCATCGCAATAATAGCTGCATCTTTATAGTAATCGCTAATCGTGCGAGCCTGATTAAGAGTCTCAACTCCATCCATACCCGGCATCATATGATCCATGAATATAAGGTCATATTCCTTTTCTTTCATCATATCCAAAGCATCTTTTCCATTGTTGGCCAATTCTACATTGGCCCCGAACGGTTTGAGCAATATATCTGCAACTTTTAAGTTAAGAGGAATATCATCTACAACCAGAATCTGCTTATCAGTCAACTCTAATTCCTTGGTCTTATTAATAATTTGAGGTGCTGGTGATGAATTAACATAATTTTGTGCAAGTACAAATGAAAAACGAGAACCTTTTCCGTATTGGCTTTCCACGTTAAGTTTACTGTTCATTGCATCCAAAAGACCAGTTACGATACCCATTCCAAGACCGGTTCCTTCTACGCTGCGATTACGTTCAAGATTAACTCGTTCATAGGATTCGAACAGCTTACCCATATCCTCTGGTTTAATTCCACAACCGGTATCTTCTACTATATATTCAATAGCATCCATACCCCTTGAGTCTTTGACAGCATTTATGGTTAATGTTACCTTTCCCTGATCAGTATACTTTACAGCATTGGTTAACAAATTTGTTAATACCTGCGAAATACGTATTTCGTCCCCAAAAAGTCTCTTAGGTACATCCTTGGCAATATTAACCTCATATGCTAAAGACTTATCCTGAACCATTAATCTAATCACATTTCCAACATTTCTTACAAGATCCTCAATTTCATATTCAACAGGAACAATTTCCATCTTTCCTGCTTGAATCTTTGACAAATCGAGAACATCATTAACCAGATACAATAACTTTTTACTTGCATTTTTAATATCTCCTGCATACTCACGTATATTTGCATCTTTGCTATTGCAGAGAATTACCTCACTCATGCCCATAATAGCATTAATTGGCGCCCTGAATTCATGCGACATATTGGCAAAATACTGTGTTTTTTTCTGATCCTGGCGCTGCAATATCTCATTCTGTTCTTCTACAGCTTTTGTGATACCTTCCTGACGCAGCAACTGATTCATATCCTCAGAAATATCATAAACAGTATACAAAAATCTTGGATTTTCACGGGAAAAATTCTTCATTCTTGCAAAATTAAGTCTGGACCATACATATTCTCCCTGAATATTCTTCATCTGCAGGTCAATATTAAAACGCGGTCTGGTCTCTAAGGTATTAATAATATTTTCCGGAGATGAAGCACGCAAAAACAAAATTTTGTCCTGTTCTTTAAACATGTTAGAAATCATTAATCTCCAGTCAGAATACTTAATGTCCATAAAATCCTGACGGTCTGACCTTACTTCTGTGGTGTTTGGATTGATACAGGAATCATCAGACAAATTAACAATCATAGAAAATAAATAAGCTTCTTGAATCGTGTCTGCTTTTTCCTTTTCTATTGTAGTATGATTAATGAAGTAGCTCTGCCCCATAATAAAAATAGCCATCTCATCATCATTAATTCGGGATTGCACTAACTCATATATGCATTCTTTATTGTTCACTACAAAACTAAGATTTACTCGATATCGGTCACGTTGGAAAACAGACAAATCTCCAAACTGCTTGTAGCCAGCCTTATCTTCCATGCCATTATTCTTATTATCCAAAAATAAGGTATTATATAATTCCTCAATACTTCCACTATCATCAATGATAGTTTTAAACATATCATCCGACTCAAGGCATTCATATTGCTTTGTCTTGTTATTTACTATTATTAGGCATTTTGTATCCTTTATTAGATTTTGTATCAGACAATCCGACACTTCTTTTATCTTATCTTCTCTTTCCAAAAAAATCCCTCCAAATTATAAAAAAATAGATAATCCGATTCGTATGTGAATAAATTCGCACGATCCGTATCATCTATTTTTTGCATAGCTTGCAGCTTTCGCCATTGTCCCCAACAAGCCTGCAGTAATGACTACTTTTATTATAACGTGTTTGAAGACGCATGTCGATAATTATTTGACTATTATTCATGCCTATTCTGATTTGTAAAGTTCTTAATCTTACACAATAATATTTAATTACTAGCAATCCAAAAACTATATCTCCTGAACAGGGAAGAATATATAATTTTTTCCTGTTGAAGGTTCTGTATAATCACAAGCTGCACCACATAATTTCAACCCTCTTGATGGAATTTCAGATTCAAGTACATCCTTAAAGGTTTCCATATAATGCTCAAACATTACTTCCGTCACTAAATATTTTCTTGCTGGCAGAATCCATTTCTTCCATCCTTCCGGTGCCTGCGCATCTTTATCAACTTCTATCCCCGCCAAATAGTAACCTCTTGAAAAGTTATTCGCCCACGGCATAAATGACATTGTTTCATCGCTCATTGCACCCCAAAATCCAACGAACTTACCATTCTTTTCTTTCATTCCAAGTTCTAATACCTGATTAAAATTTTCATTTGCCTGTTTCCATAGATCCTGTACAATGTTAGCTTCTTCTGTACATAATCCCTCTTTTCCAATAATTACAATCTCAGGTAAATCCACAATTTTAATATCCATTTTTCCCCTCTCCTTTATAATTCATTCAAGAACTCTCCAACTGAGATGAAACCAATTCATATAAAAAGAAATCTATCCATCCTTCTTTTCATAATACATGTGCCCTTCATCAATATACCCTTTTATGATTTCATCTGTCGGGTGTTGTCCATATTTCCAACAAGCGTATTTTTCCATCTCGTTGGTATTATCAATTACATATTTATAAAAGTCTGTTATTCTTTGATAATCATTTGCATCACATTTTATTAGGTTCATTTTTATCAATAAATTTTACCTTCACAATTCTACAATATTATTTCATAATACAAGTAATCTCCTGTATAGTCACTTTCTGAGTCATTCTTTTTCTTGTCATATAATTTAAAGCCAACACTTTCATAATTTCTGGAAGCCACTAAATTACTGTTAGTACATACTATAATCTTCTTCAAACCAGCATAAGATCTGATTCTATGAATTGCTTCTTGTAATTGCAAATGTCCATAACCTTTTCTTTTATATGCATTTCGGATTCCATTATGTCCTATCTCTACATATTCTGGTATATTCCGTGGGTCCCATGTTACAAATCCTATTGGATAATTATCAATACACGTTACCAAGCCATATTTGTCAGCAATCTCTGGATTATCATAAAAAAACTTATCGGATTCCTGCCAATTTTCATCCCACAGTTCTTTATTCCTTGAATCATAAGAATAAGCGTCTTGTAAAATATCATATAGCGTTCCTCTAGGAAACTCTGAAAATTTTCTAAACTCAACCATCATATACATCCTCAAAAATTCCGATTTTACGCATTGAAATACATGTCATAAACTATATATCCATGTATGCCAGTAAAAGATCCTTCATATGTCTCCTGACACATCATGCATTGGGGTTCTTCCATTGGCCATCCGCTTGTTGGAAAAAAGTTGTACTCAATAGCACTTCCTATTCCCTCATAGATGCATCGCATTTCTCACAATCCAATCCACACTATGCAATCATTTTTGCCTCCATAATTCTTATTTTACTCCGCCAAGAAATGGAGAATCCTACCATTTATGTATTCTGTCTTACTTACTGGAATAAGATGTGAGTATTTTTCATTAGACTCTTTGAAATTTCGCCAATCAAATCAATCGCATACGACCATCATGCTTCAATACCCGAGCCACTTCACTAATGCTCTTTTTAATTTTTGGAAAATGATGAAGCGCATATCTTGTAACAACCAAATCAAAGGAATTATCCTCAAATGGAAACTTTATTCCATCATATGAAATGAATTCTATATTTCCATTTCCGCTTCCGTTTCCATTATTACTTCCAATAACCTGATACTTACGCGGCGAGAAGATTATGCCAAATAACGTTCCAGTCAGAAATAAAACCACACCTGTTAACAAGATTTCACGACCAGTGTACTTTCCTTCATTGATTTGATTCACTAATAATTCATATTTTTTTCTCATAGTGTCCCCTCCTACTATTCAGTACTGTTTTCCTTAGTTGCGTCGGCAATATGCGCAATTACCTCTATTCCATGTGGTTGTTATAAGTCACCCTTCCGAGCCGTTCGCAAGATTATTCAAAGCATCCGGGTTATTAGAAATAATCATCCCAACAAGCTTACATTTTTTCATGTCCGGACAATCACCGCAGGTTTCTACACTCCTTTTCCGTGCACATTGGCGAATTTCACAAAGGCTGTCACAGGAAGGTAGTTTATTTTTTGCTGCATATCTTTTCGAATATGATATCTTTCTATGTTTCTATTAATCCATCCTCTTACTCTTTGTTCATCAAATGTATATGGATAATGCTGCATGATATCGGAGTCTGCCAGTACTTGATAAAGTGCATTATAATCTTCTAGATTCATTTCTCGTAAAAATAGTCTTTCTGTTTCTATTCTAATTAATGGCCTTTTTTCTCTCCAACTAATATTTATATCTCATTTCCATATATCGATGTTCTTTCTCAACAAAACCAACTCTCTTATATACTGGATATCCTTCCTCTGTTGCACTTAAATCCACTCTACCCAAACCACGTCTTTTCTATTTCCTCTTGCGTCAAGCCTTATCCATTTTTTTTAAATCTTTGATATAATTCATCTGCCAGCTGAGTGATAGACACATTTCCATAATCAATCACATCATCCGCCTTTAAATATTCATCGATTTCATCCACATATTGTACAGATAAATTATTCATATCTAACTCCTACCCTTCCATATAATCTTTCATATTCTTTTTTATAAAATTGATGGATAAATTTCTTGCATTTTCACAATCTTCTCCCTCATATCCGTGCCCTGCTTTTGGAATCACTTTAAGAGATGCATTCGCATATCTTTGCTGGGCATGCTCTGAATAGCTAAGTGGAACTATTTCATCAGCATCTCCATGAGTTAAGAAAACCGGTCCCCTATATTTATCCATTATCTCATCGATATCTATATCTTTTGCCGCTTCATTAAATTTCGGACTGATAGGTATCCCAAAACAGTTATTATCATTTGTCTTATAGCGTTCCTTTGATTGTTCAGGAATTACAAACGCAGGATACCATAAAATTAATCCCCGTATTTTACCTGGTATCTGTGCTGCGACATAAGCAGATTCAAACCCGCCCTGGCTTTCCCCTAACAAAAATAGATTTTCTGTATCCACAAAATCTAGATTTGATGCATATTCGATAACCGCAAGCAAATCATCTGCCTCTGTCATAGGAGTCATTTCTGTTAACGTTCCGTCAGATAAGGTATTGTATCCTCCACCACAAAAATCAAAAAATATGGCAACAATTCCTTCCTTTACATATCCCGGACCATGATGCTCCAAATCCCTAAAACAACTGTTAAATCCATGAGAAATAATAACTGTAGGATATTTTTTCCCATCTATTTGAGGCGCAAAAATTTTCCCTTCAATTTTCTTCCCATCACCTTTTTTTATTGTAAATTTTTCTTCAAGCAATTTACTTCCCTCCCCACTTTACAAACGAGCGTTTTCTTCATTATAGCTATTACAAATTTTCGTTGTCAACTCAATTCTATTGAACAAATCCTAGTAGCAATTTTTTCTTTAAATCTCACATCATGCTCCACGATTAACATTGTCGGTGCATACGATAGTAACAGCTTCTCAATCTGCATTCTAGAAAAAACATCTATATAATTTAGCGGTTCATCCCATATGTATACATGCGCTGGTGTAAGAAGGCTCGACGCTATGAGAACCTTCTTTTTCTGTCCTTCCGAAAAGTCTTTCATGTCCTTTTCAAACTGCACTCGTGAAAAATCCAGCTGTCTAAGAAGTGAAAGTAAAAGCGTATAATCCAGCTCATTTTCTACGGCATACTCCTTTAGAGTACCACATAAATGCGATGTATCCTGGTTGATATAAGAAATGATAAGTCCACTTGCAATTGCCATATCTCCTTCCATTCCAAACGGTATCTCGTTATCTGGCCTATGATATAACAAATGCTTCTTCGAAGAATTACTTTGTGACAAAATTGCTTTTATTAAACTGGATTTTCCACATCCATTGCTTCCATCTAAAAATACCCGCTCCCCTTGCATAAGTTCAAATGATAAATCCTTTATGACAGGCGACTTTGCATCCTTGTATCTGAGTGAAAAATCCTTGCAGGAAATCAATCGTTCTTTATGATGTGACAGAGGCATGAGCTTCAAATCTGTTATCTCCTCAATGTCATTTAGAAGACCTTCCTTCTCTTCAATCTCATTCATAATTCTATTCTCGAAAGATTTTACTCTGCTTTGCATCTTTTTGGTTTTCGCACCGATATATGCTCGCGTATCAAGAAATCTGTCATGTTCCTTAACCGGATCAAAGCCAATTTTAGTTCCTTCGTTTTTATCCGCCCAACGTTTTGATCTATCTGCCGCTGCTTTCAGCTTACTTATCTCTTTGAGATGTTTCTCATTCTCAGCCTTTGCATTGCTGTCGGCACGCTCCTTATTTGTCCACCAGCTTGAAAAATTTCCCGCCTGGACTTCTATCCCAACACGATTCAGCACCAGCACATGGTCAATACATGCATCAAGAAAATCTCTGTCATGCGAAACCAAAATAAATCCTTTTTTGCCGGCAAGATACTTTTTAATAATTTCTCTGGCATCCTTATCAAGATGATTGGTAGGTTCATCAATCAGCAAGAAATCATTCTCCCCAGAAAACAGTACAGCTAGCATTACTTTTGTTCTTTCCCCAAAGCTTAGAGTTGAAAATGGACGATATAATATTTCAGCATCAATTCCTAACTTTGGTAATTCACACATAACACGCCAGCTTTCCACGCCAGTTTTCCAATTTTCCATCAGCTCTGCAGCATCTTTTGACATATCTTCATCCGAAATTTTATACGGAAAATAATCAAATACAATTCCTTTGCTTATACTTCCACTATAATCAAATTTTCCAAGCAAAAGATTTAAAAAAGTTGTTTTCCCTTTTCCGTTTCTGCCAATAAAACCAAGCTTCCAGTCTGTATCAATAGAAAACGAAACATTTTCAAAAACATTATCAAAACTGCCTTCATATGCGAAGGTTAAATTACAAACATTTATCTGAGCCATATTGCCTCCCCTCTCCTGTGAAATACCAAAACTTTCAACGTTCGCCACAAGGCGTACACTAAAAAAGGTTCTGTAATGCATACGCAAAACAGAACCGCAAATCCTCCTAAGACTTTATTCCAGTTAGAGAATGAAACTCCCAACTGAGATAAACCTATATTATCATCATAGGACAAGAAAAAGAAATATATAGTGCGATAATCCAATCTAAGCGTACACAAAAACAGCCCTGCTTCACAGGTCATCTACTTTACTATGTGTCTTACCTAAACTAAATTATCTGTTAAACATTTCCTCACCCTACACAATATGTGCTCTTTCTTTTTGATTTATCCTCTAGGACACTCTCATTGTACCATTTTAAAATACGGTGTTCAACTAAAAAATTCATTCCAGAACTCTTGTCTATCCATTCAATCGCCTTCGAAATAACACAAACATTAAATATATCCATGCCAAAAACTCCGCTACTGCAATAACAAGGGCATAAAGAGGGCCTGAAATACTCCATTGTCCAACCCAGAACATCGGAAATAAGCAAAATACATACTTTATCATTCCTTTAACCAGAATTGGCACGAAAAAAGTCATTCCAAATAGACCCGATAACTTTCCAACTGCCATCCCCTCTACTTTATTCGAAGAGATCGCCACCACAAGCATTGCAGTTACTATTCCGCTTAGCATGGTGGATACGACCATAACTATTATTTTGGGAAACGAAAGCTCTATAAGTGAGAATACAGGCACACAAAATAATGCAACAATTCCCGAAATGACAGCAGGAATTACAATTCTTGAGCTTAGATATCCAACCATTCCGGCTGGCGTTACCATAAGGTATTTTGTAATGTTGTCATCAATTTCCCCAAGTACAACCAACCCTCCGACAAACGCAAAAAGCATCCCTGTAAGCATTGCAAGGAGCCAGCTGAATATTTCATAATAAGGCACCAGAAAGTTTTCAAGTCCATATCTGCTAAGTAAAGTCTTTTCCAGAAAAGGAATCCCAAGCTTGAAAAAAGCTCCTGCCAAAAACGGTGCAATTACAAGCAGTAACATCATCATTTCCTGAGTAATCTGCTTTACCATATTAAAAAACATCTTTCCTACAACTCTCATAATATGCCCCCTAAAGTTTAACTTTGCCAGAATTTCTAAACATTTTCTGCACGCATTTATCTGCGGTATAAAACAGTATCAAAAGCCATAGAACTGTACACAACAATGACAAGATGAGAAATCTGTCATTTCCGCAAATAAGCTGCATTATGCTGCATCCCGGATGTAAAAGCATAAGTCTGTTATCCCACAAAAAACCAATTCTATATACTATGACCGGTACAAATCCAATAATCTCAAACGGAATAGTCCACACTATGTATTGATTCAGGCTTTCTATTTTGGCTCCAACGATTATTCCGCAGAGACTAAATACCGCTGAGCCAGCAAAAATTCCTACCGCTGTCAAAAACCAGTTATCTGTTTTTCCCTGAGAGATCAAAATCAAGCCTACCACTTCAGAAATAATTCCAATAGAAATCACTTTTGCCAGTATGTACTCCTTCGTTGATACAGGCGAGATTGCAATTGAATTTGTAACCCTTTGACTTTTTTCCAAAAGAATCAGTGCGCCCATAAAAAACATTCCCATTGCGGCCGGATCCGAGTACACACATATGTCCACAATAACATTTTGGGTATTTCCTTCAAAAAAAGAAAACAGCATCATATATATGACTATCATTAGAAAATACAGTGCATAAAAACCATATTTCCATTGAAAAATCATATCTCCCTTGATTACATTTATTTTTCTCATGTCTGCTCCTTTTCTAATCCAACTGTGCTCCAGTCATCTCAATGAATATATCACTTAATGTAGGTTCTAAGCTGTGAATTGATGTCACACGGTTCTCAGAAAGAAGTTTTTGAAGAAAAGCATCCTCACTTATTTTTGACAAAAGACTTGTTCTCTTCTGTTCCCTGCCATTTTCCATATATGTATAATTGACTTTTGCGGCCCCTCTTTGCATTATGAAATTGTGTGGCGTATCCAAAGCCTTCATCTGACCATCAACAATAAAAACCACCCTGTCACACAGCTCTGTCGCATCCTGCATATTGTGAGTTGTGATGATTATCGTCTTACCGCAATCGCGTTCTTTCTTTATCATATCCTTCATTATTTTGGCATTATTGGGGTCTAGTCCACTGGTTGGCTCATCCAGAAACAAAACCTCAGGATTATGTACCAATGATTTTATAAAATTAAGGCGTGACTTCATTCCCTTTGAAAATGCCGAAACCTTCTTATCAGCATGCTCATATAGTCCCACTTCCTTTAGCAGTTCATCAATATTGCGTTTATTTCCTGAATAAAGTGATGCAAAATAGTTTAGATTTTCTCTTGCGGTCAACTTTTCGAACAGGCTTGGGAATTCAAAATCAACACCGATTTTTTCATAAAAATCCTTGCCATGTTTACAACTGTCAATACCAAGGATTTTTGCTGTTCCTTTATAATTTGTACATAGCCCTGTAAGCACTTTCTGCAGTGTACTTTTTCCTGCTCCGGATGGACCAAGAAAACCGAATATTTCCCCTTTTTGTACTGTGAAATTAATGTCTTTAAGAAATGGTGTTTTGGTATAACTAAATGATAAATCACTTACTTCTATTACATCTGTATTTAACGTTTCTTTGCTCTCTTTCATTCTTCCTTCTCCCTTGTATACTGGTTTAATGTTAATTACCTATGTACTTTTCCTACTCTAATTGGCTAAACTAATTGTATAACGATACCTCTTAAAACAATTCTCATACTCTCTTTCCAGTTTTCTGTACCTATCGCAGTTTTATACATTCCTCCAAAAATAATCATCATGAAGGAACCAACCAATGCTTCGACATCTATTCCCTTTTCATTGGCAATCGTTTTAAAAAATCCATCACATATGTCACCATCACTTTCTCGGTGCTTATCTAATACATCCGCTGGAATCTTGGATAAAATTAGATTCATCGACTCTGGATTGAGTAATACGCTAAGGCATGAATTGTAAGTTATCTCTATTGCTCCAAGTATTACATCCGTAAGTTCCTCCACGCAATCTGACAAATCCAGATTCTGTAAGGACTTATTTTTTGATTGAATGATTTTATAAATCCCTTCTTCAATATATTTATCAACCTGTTCATGAAAATCCTGTGACACATCAAAGAGCAGCATCTCCTTTGACGGATAAAACAGATAAAATGTGCCTTTGGGTATTCCTACTCTTTTTACAAGTTCATCGACTGTCGTTTTTTTTACCCCTTTTTCCTGCATAAGGATATTAGCTTCGTACTTGAGCTTTTCAATTATTAACTTTTTCTCCTCTTCGGAATAAAGTTTTGGCATTGCTTCTCCTTTTTGACTGTTTTTATCATTTTAGTCAGTATAATCCTGAAATCTATTTTTGTCAACAAAAAAACCTTACTGAAATCAGTAAGGTTCAAATTAATTCGATTATATGCTCCACCGCATCAATCCATGCCTGTTACAAAATGCGTAGATAAAACCATGCCCTTTACGTCGAAATCTCGCTTCTGCAT
Organism: Agathobacter sp.; assembly: GCA_045122195.1. GTDB lineage: Bacteria > Bacillota > Clostridia > Lachnospirales > Lachnospiraceae > Roseburia. The sequence continues at coordinate 6,003 of JBGVHH010000031.1, read as the reverse complement.
TCTGCTCGGGATATAGTTTCTTTATTTCTACTGTATCTGAAGTAACGTAAGAAATAAAAGATAAATAATGTTCTTTTGTCATCGGATGTTCAAAAGATACATAGTATTCGCCATCCATACACTCGAGCTTCATTTCATGCTCTGCATCTTCTGAATCCTCTTCGATTTCAAGAACTGGAAGTGTTATCCCGCAGCAACTGTAGGAACCCTGGCCGATTGAGCAGATTACATTTCCACATACCGGACAGACGTAGAAGACTATTTTTCGCATATTGCCAGACATATTTTCATTTGATTTTAACTCTCCTGTCAAAAGCTCCGCGATTGACACTTCAAGGCTTTTTGACAGGTCCTCTAGAATTCCGATATCGGGCAGGCCTTTGTTTGTTTCCCACTTTGATATTGTTTTCTCACTGACACTTAACATTTCTGCCAGTTCCTTCTGCGTAAGCTGTTTCTTCTCACGAAGTTCTCTTATTACTTTTCCTGTTACATAATTCATAAGCTTTCCCTCTCTTTCATGACTCTATTGTAGGGCTTGCTTATCGCTTCCTCAACCTACGCAAAGTAGAGTTGTGAAAATCAGCCTCTTCCTGGAATTTTTCACTTTATTTTTCTTTCAATTAAAATCAAATATACTCATCTGCGCATATTTTTCCGGAAATTCATTTAAGTATGCAAAACATTCATCCGGTGTGCAGAGTATGCCATGCTCTTTGCAGGTATTTATAAATATTGACATTAACTCCTTCGATTTAGGACTCGGTAGCTCATAAGAATTACCATATCGCTCAATATATCTTTGCTTCATCCCTGGGAAGTGCTTATCCAAAGCAGCATAAAAATACTCCCTGTCCCCATCTCTCAAGGTTAGTCCCATGCCGAAACAGATAATACCCTTTACTTCCGCCCGAACACATTCGTCAAGAATTGCTTTAATATTTTCCTCTGTATCATTAATAAATGGAAGGATTGGAGACAACCATACCACAGTTGGAATTCCTCTCTTTTTCATTTCCAATAGAATCTCAATCCGTCGTTTTGTGTTACATACATTTGGCTCTATGATTCGACACAGATTATCATCAAAGGTTGTTAGTGTTATCTGTACTACGCACTTGGTTTTTTGATTTATTTCATCTAGCAAATCAATATCCTGCAAAATCCTATCTGATTTCGTCTGAATCGCAACACCAAATCCATATTGTGATATGATTTCCAGGCAGCTTCGTGTCAGCCTAAGTTTTTCTTCACAATGCATGTATGGATCAGACATTGAACCAGTTCCAATCATACTCTTCTTTCTTTTTGACTTTAGAGCTGCCTCTAGAAGTTCCAGAGCATTCTGTTTTACTGCAATATCCTCAAATGGATGCGTAAACTGGTAACACCTGCTTCTACTGTCACATACAAGAGCGCTTCAGCGTTCTTGTTGTGGAATGCGCGTCAGCTTTGCTGACATCTGCCTCTTCGCATTCCTGCAATCCGCCGGAGGTTTTTTAGCTTCAACAAAATGCATATCACACACCAACCTTATTCAGATTTCAGTTTTTGCTCAATTTCTTTATCTGGCCAATATCCCCATGACTCCGTAATCTTGCCATTTTCAACCTTGAAGATTTCTAAAGCCTCAAATGTGATATTTCTTCCGGTTGCCGGGATACCCATACAGGTACCAGTATGGATCCCATCATAGAGAACACGCGCAGCAACCTTCCCACCATCCGCAAAAACATCCAACACCTTTACAGTCAGATTTGAAAACTGTCCCGCAACAATTTTCAAAATACCAACAGCATCTGCGTTACTTCTGGCCCCAGCCGGACTGTTATCAATATAATTCTCTGAAATACAGTTCATAACAAAATCATAGTTATGATTGGTATAGCCATCCTCAAAAAAATTCACCACAATATCTTTTGGAGACAAATAATATACAAATTTACAAATTCTTCGCTCCTGTCCCTGATAATTTCCAATACCCTCATACAATTTGATAAATCCACATCGTTCCATAACCTTGACGGCTGCTTTGTTTTCCACAAGACATACTCCCACCATTTCTGTAATACCAATTTTTTTCATGATTACAGGCAAAAATTCTGCCACAGCTTCGGTAGCATAACCTTTTTGGGAAAAATTTTCAGCAATGTGAAAACCAATCTCCCATTTGCCATCGTCAGATGGAACAGCTTGCACATATCCAATGCATTCACTGTCTTTCAGTGTAACAGTATAGACTAACGAACCGCCACCATTTTCATATACACCCGCCAGAAATACTACATTATCTGCCATATCCATAGTCAATTCATTGATAATCAATCTGGAAGTTTCAATTCTCATAGTTTTTTATTCCTTTCTACAACTTTGTATGAAATATGTGATTTTCCAAAGCATCTGGCACGGCTTGCTCCGCACATAGCTAAATCGTTACTATGAAATCTTAATTTTGCCGCCATTTCTACAAACTGAAAGTTTCTGTTGCCTTTGTAACGATAAAATATCAGTTATTCTTTTCACATCTCTAATAACTTATCTTTCTGTTTCAATTCTCACAGTTCTTCTCTCCTATTCATTCAATGTTGCATACACATAAGTATCTTTCCAAATTGGGTTTCCGTTCTCATCCTTATAGAAGTAAATGTTTTTATGAAATAATGCCTCTCGTTCCATACCCACTTTTTCAAGCAGTTTCCATGAACAGATATTTCGTGGATCACATTCTGCATATATTCTATGTATGCCATTATTAAAGCATTTTCTTATTACTGCAGATAAAGCTTCACTTGCATATCCATGACACTGATAATTCTTATTTATGATATATCCAACTTCCCTGGACTCAAAATCTCTTTTCCCACAATATATATTTCCAATAACTTTGCAATTTTCTTTTAGTTCTATTGCGTAGAATTCATCGTTCTCAAGTTGAACGAGATATTCAAACAAATCATCGTAATCGGAATTTTCAAACATTCTTAATATTAGTCTTTCAGTTTCTATTATCATTTCATAAGTTCCTTCCACCACAAAACATCAATTTATTTCACTTACAAGCAATATAAACATCCATACTCTCTCCATCCGTCTCAAAGCATGGAATTACTTCATTTTCGACATAAACCAATCCATTAGTTCTCATGTAATCATTCAAAGTATGGTATGCTCCCGGAATCGTTACAAAAGGATTATCAAAAGGTCTGTCAATGTGAATTGCTACATATTTGTGTTCCGTCTGTTCTTTTATTTCCAATTCCTTCGGCGTAATTCCTTCAGGTAATATCCATGCAGCTGTGTATCCATGCATATTGTAAACATTAATCTGTTCAATTGACAGCTTTGGGAAATCCCATCCTATTACTTTAGGATTTTCATCACCATTTTCTTTTGCATACTTATATACTCTGTCAATAGCATCTCCTTCTGGATCCGTGCTTACAACCGTATACTCCACATATCGAAATCCAGGAACCATTTCAATGCGTAAGTTTGTGTATTTATCGCTTCTTTTGTCCATCTCATCCCTGAAAAGATTATCCAGTGTACAGTTGAACACTTTACACAGCTCAAGAGCTTTATCCATTTCTGGTTTTGCTGTATCCATTTCCCATTTTGAAATAGTCTGACGGCTGACATTCATTTTCTCTGCCAGAGATTCCTGTGTCATATTTCCACTTAGTTGCCTTAAATACTGAAGATTAGTTCCGAAGCTCATATAACCACACCCTACAATTGTTTTTCGTAATATACATTTTCGCCATCTCTGCCGGTTTCAATATAGCCACACTTTTTATAAAACCGGTTCGTCCGCGTATTCCATGTTGGAGTATCTAATCTTATCATTCTTGATGAAAAGAGTCTTTCTATATCTTGCATTAACGCAATGCCATATCCTCTGCAGAAATATTTTGGATCAATAAATATTCTTCCTACAAATAGTTCATCTCTTCCAAATATAACAGCGCCACCAACGATGGTCTCATCCTCACAAATATATGTGTACAGATGATTTTGCTCCATCATCTCCCTATGCCATCCTTCAGAATTATATCCCGGTGGTCCATCATTTTCCGGTCCTCCTACTAGCACATCTGTATCGAATGCTTTCGTAGAAATGCTTGTTAGTTCTTTTACATCACTGGCAATGCTTTTTCGTAAAATCATCATTATCCCTCCTAAGAATTTGTATATATCAATCTTAGAATATTCAATAATGATTAACTTTACCACCAACTAGCAATTGCTCTTTTATCAGAATACGCAACTTAAAGTTGCACACAATTCATAAAATTCAAATAATCACCTGTGTTCCTATTCGTTTATTACCATCCAACATACAATGATTTTTTATTAAACCATAGCCAAGACGCGTACCTTTCGCTTGTATCGTTGGATATAACTCTTCTCCATCAAACACTTGAAACGATGTCTCGATAGCCGACTCCAACAAATTGAAGTCTCTTACCCCAAGGGTTCCGCCAGTTTGTTCTATGAGCTGTGAATGGAGCATCAAAATTTGCTCTTTGCTCAATCTTTTCATTCAGCAAGCACCTCGTAAGCTTCTTTATTCTGTGCAAGTAATCTCCTTGAAATCTCGAGCACATCTTCATTCTTAGCCACAGCGCTTTCATCTGCTTTGCTAAAATCGATTACCAAATATCTTGGCGCATTATTTTTAAGTATAACAACTGAGCCAAGTTCATCTACTAATCTTGCAACTTTTGAAAAGTTCTGATTCGCTTCTGTAATTGAAACCATTGTGTTTGTATCTACTGTCATATGAGCACCTCCATCATTTTATATAGATAGTATATCACTTTATCTAGGATAAATTCAACCTATTTTTTGAATTATTTCAACGCTACTTACAACACTTACGAAATGAATTTTCTATGCGACAGTTTCACATTATTTTGATTAACCATAGCATATCTAAGTGTTGTATCTATCTGTTCATGTCCCAATATCTTCTGCACCTGTTCAATTGGCATACCCTTCTCAATCGCTCTGGTTGCCATAGTCCTTCTGAACTTATGTGGGTGTACCTTTTCTACACCCAACTTCTTACCCATTTCTCGTAACCGTAATTCAACTCCACTTTCCGTTAATCTGCTATGTGGTTTATTTAACGACACAAATAATGCACTATTATCATCTGTCCTTGATTCAATATAATTCAATAAATGAATTTTTGTCTTAGCATCAAAATATGCTTTTCTCTCTTTGTCGCCCTTTCCATAAACTACACATTCTCGCTCCGAAAAATCTATATCATCAATATTCAGTCTAACTAATTCGCCCACACGAATACCAGTTGAAAGCAAAAAATCAATCATTGCCCTATCACGAAGATTATTACAATTATCTCTGAGAATTTCAACTTTCTCATCCGGAATGGTATCTTTCACAATAATCGCAGTCTTCACCTTATGAATTCTTTTCATCGGACTTTTTATAATATAATCCTCTTCCTCCAGCCAAGAAAAGAAAGTGGAAAGGCTTCTACGAATATTATCAATAGTTACCTTTCCACAATTACTTATCGTTTGATACTCCACAAGATATTTTCGTAGCATTTCAGTTGTAATCTTTATCACTGGAACATTTATTGTATCCAACATTTTTTCAATATTGCACCTATAATAGCGTATTGTTTTATCAGAACATCCTTCTAAATGCTTTGCGGTTAAAAACATATCTAGAAACTCCACGTTCGTGGTCTGTAAATAGTCAGACACAGTATTCTCAGATAACCGTTTTACCAACACCTCTTGTAGTTTCTGCATCTGCGATGCGTTTAATACTTCTGCCATGTCATTAATGATGTCATAAATTTCTCTACCCATAAAAGTTCACTCCTTTTTGATGGAGTATATCGTAGAAAAATGGGTACAGCAACAGAGCGTATTACTGAAAGTTATTGCTCTAAATAACAGTTATAATATTCTCTTTTCATATTCATATAAGAAAAAACCATTCTTATCTTCCTTTGGCTCTGTT